>NC_015656.1:4599093-5323186 GCF_000177615.2 Candidatus Protofrankia datiscae
GACGACTTCCAGGCCCCGGTGCCGAGAAGTGGGAGTGGCAGCTTCACGGCGCCTGCCGTGGGGAGAGCACCGAGCTCTTCTTCCACCCAGAAGGGGAGCGAGGCCCGGCCCGCGCGGCCCGCGAGGCGGCCGCCAAGGCCGTCTGCGCGCGGTGTCCCGTGATCCAGGCATGCGCGGAGCACGCCCTGCAGGCTCGCGAGCCCTACGGGGTGTGGGGCGGGCTCAGCGAATCCGAGCGGGAGGCCATCCTGACCGGCCGAACACGGCGCGGAGCGGGGCGGCACAGTCCGGCCCGCCCGGGGCTCGCCCCGGCGTGCTGAGCATGCCGGGGCATCCGTGATCACAACTGGCACGGCCGGCGCGGCCACGATCACGGTGATCGCCGGGCCGGGCCGGTGCCCGCGGCGTCCGCGCTCTCGTAGCGAGATGTACGGACAAGGCGACCCCACCGAGTGGACCACCCGCGATGTGTGACCACCGCGCCGCGGGGACCCACGGCGAACGCGTCAGAGGCCCGGCAGGACGGTCAGTGTCGTCCTACCGGGCCTCTGACGCGTATTTCACGATGCTGTCTTCGCGGCGTCGCCTCCGGCGTTGCCGTCTGTCTCCGGCGTTCCGTACGCCGGAGACAGACGGTGCCGGGGCATCCAGGCTCCGGGGAGAAGATCCCTGGAGCCTGGGGGTGGGGACAGGCCCCTTACCGACAGGTCCCTTACCGACAGGTCTTTGCCGGTGGTTCCTTTGCCGGTGACTCCCTACCGGTAAGGGACCTGTATCGATCAGAACTCGTACTGGCGGCTGCCCGTACCGCTCAGGCCGTGTGCCCAGCGGAGGCGGCATACGGCCGTGGGCGGTTCCGCACGGTCAGAACGCCGGTCCGTGCGAGTGCGAGTGCCCACCGTGGCTGTGGCCGTGGCCGGCCTCCGCCTCGGGCTTGGCCGGCTTCTCCGTGACCAGGCTCTCGGTCGTGATGAGCAGCGCAGCGATCGACGCGGCGTTCACCACGGCTGACCTGGTCACCTTCACCGGGTCGACCACGCCGTCCGCGATCAGGTTGGTGAACTCGCCGCGAGCGGCGTTGAAACCGCTGCCGACCGGCTGCTCCTTGACCTTGGAGACGATCACTGCACCTTCGTGACCGGCGTTGCGCGCGATCCAGATCAGCGGGGCGTCGAGCGCGTCCCGGACGATGCGCACTCCGGCCAGTTCGTCCCCGGTGCGGCCCAGGCCGTCGGCGAGCGCCGCGGCCGCGTGCACCAGAGCCGACCCGCCACCGGCGACGATGCCCTCCTCCACCGCGGCGCGGGTGGCCGAGACAGCGTCTTCCAGACGGTGCTTCTTCTCCTTGAGCTCGACCTCGGTGGCCGCGCCGACCGTGATCACCGCGACCCCGCCGGCGAGCTTGGCGACCCGCTCCTGCAGCTTCTCGCGGTCCCAGTCCGAGTCGGTGGTCTCGATCTCGCTGTGGAGCTGGCGGACCCGGTCGGCAACGCTCGCCTCGTTACCGAAGCCGTCGATGATGGTCGTGCTGTCCTTGTCGACGACGATCCGGCGAGCCCGGCCGAGGTCGTCCAAGCCGACGGAGTCGACCTTCAGGCCCACCTCGGAGGCGACGACCTGCCCGCCGGTGAGCACGGCGATGTCCTGCAGGATCGCCTTGCGCCGGTCGCCGAAACCGGGGGCCTTGACCGCGACGACCTGGAAGGTCTTGCGGACGGCGTTGACGACCAGGGTCGACAGCGCCTCACCCTCGACGTCCTCGGCGATGATCAACAGCGGCTTGCGGGCCTCCACCACCTTCTCGAGCAGCGGGAGGATGTCGCTCAGCACGCTGATCTTGCCGGGATACAGCAGCACGTAGGCGTCCTCGAGGACGGCCTCCATGCGGTCGGCGTCACTGACGAAGTACGGGGAGATGTAGCCCTTGTCGAACTGCAGCCCCTCGGTGAGCTCGAGTTCCAGGCCCAGGGTCTGGCTCTCCTCGACGGTGATCACACCGTCCTTGCCGATCCGGTCGATCGCCTCGGCGATCAGCTCGCCGACCTTCGTGTCCTGCGCCGAGATGGCGGCGACGTGGGCGATGACCTCTTTCGAGTCGACCTCGATGGCCTGCTCCAGCAGGGCCTTCGAGACGGCCTCGACAGCGGCCTCGATACCGATCTTAAGCGCCAGCGGCGGCGCCCCGGCCACCACCTGGCGCAGACCGCTGCGGACCAGCGCCTGCGCGAGGACGGTGGCGGTGGTGGTGCCGTCGCCGGCGACGTCGTTGGTCTTGGTGGCGACTTCCTTGGCGAGCTGCGCACCCAGGTTCTCGTTGGGGTCGGTCAGCTCGACCTCACGCGCGATCGTCACCCCGTCATTGGTGATCGTCGGCGCGCCGTAGGACTTGTCGATGACGACGTTGCGGCCACGCGGGCCGATCGTCACCTTCACAGCGTCCGCGAGGGCGTCCACACCATGTTCAAGGGCATGGCGGGCGTCCTCGCCGAACGACAGGATCTTGGGCATTTAGGTGGTCCTCCCGAACCGGCTCAGGGCGTGCCCTGGAATCCCTTCGGGCCCCCGGGCACGCGCGGAAAGCCGTGATCGTGCACCCTGGTGGCCCTGGGCCGGGTCCGGTGGATCGTCAGATCGCGCGAATCGGCGCCTGGACGACAGCCGTCCGCATCGACCGATGCCCACCGGGCACGGCCCGATGGCGAGCGGGCGTGTTTCGCCGATCCGGACGAACAGCTGCATACAGATGCATATGGACGAATACGGACGGGTACAGCTGTGCATATCGTCCGAATATCGCCCGGGTGCCGTCCGGGCTGGCGAAACACGCCCTTGAGGATCCTTGCCGGATACCTACTTCTCGATGATCGCCAGAACGTCGCGAGCGGAGAGAACCAGGTACTCTTCGCCGGCGTACTTGACCTCGGTGCCGCCATACTTGCTGTACAGCACGACATCGCCGACCTTGACGTCGAGCGGGACCCGCTTGCCATCCTCGAAACGGCCTGGGCCCACCGCGAGGACAGTGCCCTCCTGCGGCTTCTCCTTGGCCGTGTCCGGGATCACAATGCCCGACGCGGTGGTCTGCTCGGCATCGGACGGCTGTACGACAATGCGATCTTCGAGCGGCTTGATCGCAACCTTGGTGGCGGTCGTCACGATCGACCTCCCCCTTCCTGCGCTGGATGAGAGAGCGACCCTGGCGGCCTGCCGTCGCGGGTGAACAGGCGCCTGTCGTCGCTGGCACTCTCACGTGCCGAGTGCCAACTTAGCACCCGTCCCGCCCACGTCAACCAACACGGCCAGAACTGTCAAGAGCGGCCCGCGCGACGACGGGGCAGCAGCGGGGCAGCGGTCCCGCCAACCTGGCCGGGGTTCCGTCAGCCTGGTCGGTCGACGTCCGGGCGGGCGACGTCCGGATGCTCACGGAACCAGGAGACCGTGCTGTCGAGCCCGCTGCGCAGGTCGACGGCAGGCTCCCAGCCCAGGATCCGCCGGGCCAGGGAGATGTCGGGCTGACGGACCGTCGGATCGTCCTCGGGACGAGGAACGAACGTGATGGGAGACTCGCTCTTGACCACCTCGCGGACCAGCTGCGCGAGCTCAAGAATGGGCAGCTCGTGCGGATTACCGATGTTCATCGGGCCGGGATGACCGGAAAACGTCATCCGCACGATTCCCTCCACCAGGTCGTCGACATATATGATCGACCGGGTCTGACTTCCGTCACCGGCGACGGTGATGGGTTCACCGCGCAGTGCCTGGGTCGCGAAGGTGGGAATCGCCCGGCCGTCGTTGGGGCGCATCCGCGGCCCATGGGTATTGAAGATCCGGATAATTCCGGCATCCACGCCGTGACTGCGCCGGTAGGCCATGGTGAGCGCCTCGCCGAACCTTTTCGCCTCGTCGTACACGCCCCGCGGCCCCACCGGGTTGACATGGCCCCAGTAGTCCTCCGACTGCGGATGGATCTGCGGATCCCCATAGACCTCCGAGGTGGACGCCAGCACGAACCGCGCCCGTTTCTCCTTGGCGAGACCGAGAGCGTGCAGGGTGCCGATCGAACCGACCTTCAGGGTGTGAATCGGTAGATTCAGGTAGTCAATGGGGCTCGCCGGTGACGCAAAATGCAGCACATAGTCGACCGAGCCAGCAATATGAACATAATCAGTCACATCACAGCGGACGAGTCGGAAGTGCTCGTGCCCGGTCAGATGCGCGACATTCGCCGGGGTCCCGGTGATGAAGTTGTCCAGGCAGACGACCGCATGACCCTCGTCGAGCAGCCGTTCGCACAGGTGTGATCCCAGAAAGCCGGCACCGCCGGTGACAACGCTTCTTTTCATCGGTCTCCCCACCGGTCACTGATATCCGGTCCGGGTGACGATACGCGCTCAAAGTCCCATGCCTGTCCCGAACGCGCGAGCAGCCCCGATGGAATGTTCGCGACAACGGACGCGTGATCACGCCGCGTCGCGCCACCGGCCTCCACCGGAGCAGCCGCCGAGGGCCCGGTCCCGAACGGGTGGAAAAGGACCACCACGACGTCGCTGTTGTCGCCGACCCCCCGGTAGATCTCCGCCGCGGTACCCGCCAGGGCCTGACCGAGCCAGCCCACCAGCTCGTCCACCCGCCCTGGCGCCGCCCGCGCCTCCCACATACGCGTCACACCAGCCACAGCATCCATCTTCGACCAGAGCGGCGTGTGACCGAAAACACCAACCAGGCAACCGTCCGCCACCATGCTCTGTCCGCGCTCTGTCCGCGCCGATCCGCGACCCTGGCAGGCGTCCGCGTCTCCCCTCTCCCGCAGGCAACAGTCACGTCACGCGGGAAGCGGCCCGGTCAGAACGGGAGGGTCGAGGAGGCGGGGATGTCCAGGGGGGACGGGGGCACACCAGCCTCGACCTGGAGGGAGCCGAGGGCCGCGACCATCGCGCCGTTGTCGGTGCACAGCCCGGGCCGGGGTACCCGCAGCGTGATGCCGGCGGCCTCGCAGCGGGCCTCCGCCAGGGCCCGCAGCCGGCTGTTCGCCGCCACCCCGCCGCCGACCACCAGCGTGTCCACGCCGTGGGCCCGGCAGGCCGCGACCGACTTCGCGGTCAGCACGTCCACGACCGCCTCCTGGAAGGACGCGGCGACGTCGGCGACGGGCACCGGCTCACCGGCCCGCCCCCGCGCCTCCACCCACCGGGCCACCGCCGTCTTCAGCCCGCTGAAGGAGAAGTCGAAGGTGCCGTCGGCCGCCTTGGCACGCGGGAAGGGGATCGTCGGGCTGCCGTCGCGAGCCGCCCGGTCGATGGGCGGGCCGCCCGGGAACGGCATGCCCAGCAGCCGGGCGACCTTGTCGTACGCCTCACCGGCGGCGTCGTCGACGGTCGCTCCGAGCGAGTTCACCTCGCCGCGGGCGAGATCCGGGACGAGCAGCAGCGACGAGTGCCCGCCGGAGACCAGCAGCGCGATCGACGGCCCTGGCAGCGGCCCGTGCTCAAGGGTGTCGACCGCCACGTGCGCGGCCAGATGATGGACGCCGTGGAGCGGGACGCCGAGCGCGAGCGCGTACGCCTTGGCCGCCGCCACCCCGACCAGCAGCGCACCGGCGAGGCCAGGACCGGCGGTGACCGCGACCGCGTCCACGTCGCGGTGGCGCAGCCCCGCCTGGGACAGCGCCCGGTCCACCGTGGGCACCATCGCCTCGAGGTGTGCGCGGGCGGCGATCTCGGGGATGACCCCGCCGTAACGGGCGTGCTCGTCGACGGAGGAGGCGAGCGTGTCCGCGAGCAGCACCCCGCCGCGGACCAGGCCCACCCCGGTCTCGTCGCAGGAGGTCTCGATCCCCAGCACCAGCGGCGCGTCCCCGGCGCGGCGCCCGCTCACCTCGACACCGCCTGCTCGGCCGCGTCCAACATCCTGCCGTAGTCACCGGTGTGTATTCGGTCGGCCGACATCACGTAGGCGTCGGCCCCGGACGGCTGGTAGTAGCCCCTGCGTACCCCGAGCTCGACGAACCCCAGCCGCCGGTACAGAGACTGGGCCACGGCGTTGTCGGTGCGTACCTCCAGCTCGCAGCGGCGGGCGTCCCGGGTGCGGGCGTGGCGCAGCAGCGCGACCAGCAGCCGGGTGGCGACACCGCGGCCACGGGCGTCCGCGGCGACCCCGAGGGTCTGTATGTAGGACTCGTCGTCGTGTACCGCGAGCCCTCCATAACCGATGATCTGGTCGTCGCGGACGGCGGTCAGATAGTGCCGCGCCGCGCCCTGGGCCAGCTCGGACCAGAACAGCTCGGGCGTCCACGCGTCCTCGGCGAAGATCTTCCGTTCCAGGACGACGATGTCGCCAAGATGCCACCAGCGCAGTGGCTCGAACACGACCTGGCCGACCTGACCGCGCCGAACAGCGTCCGCGGCGGGAGCGGCGCCGTTCCCGGGGACGGAGACATCCCCAGGAACGCCGTCTGCGTCCCGGGGGGCGGCCACGTCACGCGGGCTTCTCGCGTCCAGACGAACATCGTCGGTGATGGGAACGTTGTTCCCGGTCTGCTGAAGATTGTCCGTGTCATCCGGCGGAATGGGGGAATTCACGATCGCTCTCCGGGTGGGGCCCAGGTGAGGGCACTCCGATGATCGGACAGCCGGTGCGTCAGGACAGCCGTACACGCTCGATGATCCTTCATGTCACATGACCACCGCGCACGGCCGCTCCTCATCCGGGCGTTCGGATGCCTCGCCCGGGCACTCATACGGCGACCGCCTTTGGCGGGTGTGGCTCGGCCGCGTCCGGCCGGCGCAGGTACAGCGGGACCAGCGGTGCTGGCGGCCGGCGGGCGAGAACGTCGGCGGCGGCCAACCGGGCGAGAACGACCGGCGAGGGGTAGCCGGGATCGGCCGTTCGCGGCGGCCCGGGAGTCTGGCCCGGGCCCGCGCCGCTCCGCGTTCCGGAGCCTGTACCAGCGCGTGTATCCGGGCCCGCGCCGGTCCGTGCGCCCGTTGCGGAGGCCGGAGCGGAAGCCGGAGTGGAGGCCGGCCACGGATGCGGGCCGGGGCCTGCGAGGTCGGCGAACACGTCCGGGTACAGCGCCGCTCCCGGGCCGACCAGCCGGCTGGCGGACATCTCGCGCAGCGCGTCGACGACGGCCCGCGGCCGGTCCACGAAGGGCCCAGCGACGCGTGCGCCGTCCGCGTAGACCGCCCAGTAGACCTCACGGCGTCGCGCGTCGGTCGCCACGGCCACCCGGCCCGTGAGGCCGGCGCCGACACCGTCGAGCGAACAGATGCCATAGGCGGGCTTACCGAGAGCGTCCGCGAATGCCCCCGCGGTCACCACCCCCACCCGCAGGCTCGTGAACGGGCCGGGCCCGAGGCCCACCACCACGCCGTCGAGATCGGCGGGACGTACCGCCGCCTCGTCGAGAACCTCCCGGACCAGCGGTACGAGCAGTTCGGCATGCCGTCGCGGATCGACGACCTGGCGCGCCGCCCGGCCCGTCACGACGACGGCCTGCCCTCCCACGACCGCCCTCGCCTCGGACCCGTCGGCCTCGGTCACCGCGGGCTGTCCGGCCGTGGCCGGCGTGGCTGCCGCGTCCGACAAGCCGGGCGGGTACCCGTGAGCTACGTCGACGAGCGCGACGGAGCAGGCGGGTGTCGCCGTGTCAAGAGCGATGAGCAGCACGTCCGCCAGCCTAGCTGGTCACCAACCGCGAAATCACTCCATGATCCATCATGGACGGCTCGGCTCCGGCCGGTGCGGCGAGGCCGGCAGAGCCGACGAAGTCGGCGGAACCGGCGGGCTCACTGCCGTCCCGCCGACGATGGCAACGGCACCAACAACGACAGGCGCCGCGGCCAGTCCCCGCCGCTGCCAGCCATGCGGATCACGCGCTGTCCCCCGGCATCGGGCACCCCACCCGTATCAGCGGCGCCGGCGGCCTCCGCGCTGGCCGGGGCACCCACGCTGTCACCGGCGTCCGCGCTGATGGAGGCGTCACTGACGGAGGTGTCCGTGGCGGTGGGAGACGCCGGTGCCGCGTCCTCGGGACGGGCGATCTCCACCCGTAGATGTGTGCCGGCCAGCCCCTCCACCAGGCCCGAGCCCCATTCGACCACGGTCACGGACCGTTCGACGTCGGCATCGAGATCGATGTCCTCGACCTCGGCGAGCCCGCCCAGGCGGTAGGCATCCACATGCACCAGGGGCACCCGGCCGCCCCGGTGCACCCGGGCGATCACGAAGGTTGGGGAGGTGACCGCCCCGGCAACGCCCAGGCCCGCGGCAACACCTTGGACGAACACGGTCTTGCCGGCGCCGAGCGGCCCGGCGAGGATCACGAGGTCGCCCGCGCGCAGCACGGCGGCCAGCCGCCTGCCGACCTCGCGGGTGTCATCGGCCTCCTCGGCCTCGACCACCAGCCCGCCTCCCCTGCTCCTGGCCCTGGCCACAACAACGCCGGCGCGCGGGGAGGCACGAGGGGGCAGGGGTGTATCCGGGCCACTCACAACATCCACCTCACGAGATCACGCTCACACCTGTCGCACGCATGCCGTCACATCCAGGCCATCACGTTCAGGCCGTCATGTTCACGCCCTCGGGCCACAACTTCGTCCCCACGGACGCTGGTGGGCGATACCTGCCGTCCATGTCCTGTCCGGCTCCGTTCACACCAGAGGCTGTCGTACCGGTGGTGTCGCCGCCGCGGCGGGTCCGTGTCCCGTCCCGCTCACACCCCACGACGCACAGGCGTCGACATCAAGGGCTGGTCAGGGCCGCCGGACGGCGTCGCCGCTGTCGTACCCACGGGCGTCGGCCGCGGAGTACTCATGCGCGGATGTCGTCTGTCCCGTGGTCCCGGGGAGCGGGCACGATCGGGTTGTCCGGGTGCGGCCGACGTACCCTCGCCCGCTGGATGAGGGTACGCAGCGCCGCGTTGACCTCGTCCGGGCGCTCCAGGAGGACGCTGTGGCCGGCGTTGGGCACGACCACCAGGTCCGCCTCGGGGAGCGCTGCGGCGAGCGTACGGCTGTGTTCCACCGGGGTCATCACATCGGCGTCACCGACGAGGATCAGTGTCGGCGTCGTCACCAGCACCGCCGCGGCAAGCAGCTTGTTGTGAGAGACCAGCGCGGGTAAGAAGGCCGCGACCACGTGCAGCGGCGTGGCGGTCACCATCTTCTCCAGGAGCGACACCACGGCCGGTTCCACCTCGCTCGAGCCGAAGCCGACCCGGCGGGTGATGACCCAGGCCAGGTCACCGCTGTGGCGGCGGCCCCGTTCCAGCAGCGACGGGGCGTAGCGCATGCCGATCGCGAGGCCGGGCAGGCAGGCGCGCAGCGCCAGCGTGGCCGTCGCGGGCAGACCGAAGGTGACCGTCGCCAGGCTACCGGCGCTGGTCGACACGAGGGCAACCCCGACGATCCGGTCCTCGAACAGTTCCGGGTGGGCGTCGGCCAACGCGAGGATCGTCATCCCGCCCATCGAGTGCCCGACGAGCACCACCGGGCCGGTCGGCACCACCTCGCCAAGCACCCGGTACAGATCGTCACCAAGCTGGTCGATCGTGCACCCCGCGAGCTCCGAGGAGCCCGATGCGCCGTGTGCCCGCTGGTCGTAGAACACCAGCCGACCGCAGTCGGCTAAGTCCCGGCGTTGGAACGTCCAGCAGTCGAGGCTGACACAGAAGCCGTGCACGAACACGATGGTGAGCGGTGCGTCGGCGTCGCCGACGATCTCCACGTGTAACGGCACCCCGTCAGAGGTGATCACCGTGGTCGGCCGTCCGCCGACCGGGTCGACCGGCTCCTCCTCGGCCGCGCCGGCCCGCTCGGCACGGATACGCGCCAGCCGCCGTTCCGCCGCCGTGCCTATGACGGCCGCCGTGACCAGGCCCGTGACCCCCGCCGCCCGGGCCGCCCGCGTCCAGGTGATGGCACGGCTCACCCGGACGACACCGCCGCCGATACCGAGGAGCCGATCGGCCACCGTGGCCCGTGCGGCGCCGCCCGCACCGCCCGCTTTCACACCGTCTGTTTCCAGGGAAGCGCTCATGACGGGAGCCATCCTGGCGCTGACGGGCCGGCACCGGGAAGGCCTGGACCGGACGAACCAGCGCCGGACAGACCGGCATCAGACGGGCCGACAGCGGCCGGCGCGCTGCCGGCCATTCCGGGAGCGGGCCGGGCGGCGCCCGGCCCGCCTGGGGCCTGCCGGCCGGTGCCCCGCGGCCCGTCGGAGGCGTTCAGGTGGACGCGGGGCACCCGGACACCGACCCTGGTGACGATCTCGTAGTTGATCGTGCCGAGGGCGTCCGCCCAGTCCTGTGCGGTGGGTTCGCCGTGCTCCCCCGACCCGAACAGGATCACCTGGTCGCCGGCCTGGACCGGATCATCGCCGACGTCGACCACGAACTGGTCCATGCAGACGGTTCCGGCTATCCGCCGGCGTCGGCCCGCGAGCAGCACCTCGGCGGTGTTGCCGGCCGCCCGCGGGACGCCGTCGGCGTACCCGAGCGGTACCAGTCCAAGGGTCGACGCCACGGCGGTGGTGTACCGGTGGGCGTAGGACACCCCGCTGCCCGCCGGTACCCGTTTGGCCAGCGCGAGCCGGGCGGTCAACGTCATGGCCGGACGCAGGCCCAGGGCCGCGGGCGAACCGACCTGCGGCCCTGGCGACAGCCCGTACACGGATATTCCCGGACGTACCATGTCGAAACGGGCATCCGGGCTGACCAGCGTCGCCGCCGAATTGGCCAGATGACGCACCTGCGGACGCAGACCGGTCTTCTCGGCGATGGTGACCGCGTCGGCGAAACGCCCGATCTGGCCGCGGACGGTCGGATGGCCGGGCGAGTCGGCGAAGGCCAGATGGCTCCACACGCCAGTCACTTCGATCAGGTCCTCGGCGGCCAGCGCCGCCGCCGCGTCGCACAGGGATGGCCAGTCCGCCTCGGTGGCGCCGCCTCGGCCCAGGCCGGTGTCGGCCTTGAGGTGGACGCGGGCTCGCCGGCCGGTGTGTCGGGCAGCCGCGGCGATCTCCGCCAGCATCCAGGGAGCCGACGCGGAGAGGTCGATGTCGGCGGCGAGCGCGTCGGCGAGCGGTTCTCCCGGGGCGGTGAGCCAGGCGAAGACCGGGACAGTGAAACCGGCGGCACGCAACGCGAGCCCCTCTTCGATGACGGCGACCCCGAGCCAACTCGCGCCCGCCTCCACAGCGGCGCGTGCGCACGCGGACATCCCGTGCCCGTAGCCGTCGCTCTTCACCACCGCCATGGTCGCGGCGTTCCCGGCGCGGGCGACCAGGGTCGCCACCGACGCACGGACCGCGTCCAGGTCCACGATGGCGCAGGCGCGCAAACCTTCACTCTGCGTTGTCATCCGGAGCCTTCCTGACCTGTTCGGCCAGTTGTGTCGACCCGTGTCGGGATGTCGTGGCGCGCCGCACTTCGACGGTAACAAGATCGTCGGAGTCGCCGGTGCCCGAGCGGGAGACCCTGAGATCATTTCACCTCACCTCGTCACGGCCGGTGGACCGTGGCGTGCTGCGACGGCCGGGCCCGGCCGGGATGTCAGCGCCGGGATGTCGATGACAGCACAGCCGACGGTGCCCTGCCGAGGCCGCCGGCCGGGGCTGTGGACAACAGCCGGTTGTCCACAGGTGCGCCGCGGGGCTGGCGCACCGGGGACACGGAGCGCACCGTCGGGGTATCGCCCTGGGCTGTTCACCCCGGCGACGACAGACAGCACGATCACGCTTTTCCGCGCCCGGGATCCCCGCGGCCACAGGCTGCCTCCCGGTGCTCCGGCGGCCGGTCCGTCACGCCGCGGACGCCAGGCCACGAGGCCCAGGCAACCGGAAGCCGCCGATCACTAACAACTGATCACTAACAGGAGGAGCCGTGCGACAGACAGGACAACGGACGCAAGGAGCCACGACTGTCGATGTCGGCCCCCGGCCGTCACCGCGTCCGGCGCTGCCGCAGCAGCGCGGGCAGGTCGGACGCCGCCAGCGGACGGCCCGCGCGCGAGGCCGCCCGGCCGTGCAGATGGGCGCCCACGCTGCCAGCGTCCAGCGCATCGAGGCCACCGGCGAGCAACGAGCCGCACAGGCCGGTCAGGACGTCCCCGCTGCCGGCCGTGGCAAGCCATGGCGTGCCCGTGGTGTTCACCCGTGCCAGCCCGTCCCGGTCGACGATCAGGGTGCGATTGCCCTTCAGCAGAACGGTCGCGCCGAGTTCGGCAGCGCAGCGGCGCACCACCGCGAGCCGGTCCGCGGCCAGTTCGCCCACGGTCGTCTCCGTGTTCCAGCCGAGTGCCGCCACGAGCCGGACGAACTCGCCTTCGTGCGGTGTGAGCAGGGTCGGCGCGGCGCGCTCCCGCAGCGCGCGAGCGTATCCGGCATCCTGGGCCAGCACGCCCAGAGCGCCGGCGTCGAGCAGCAGGGGAACGTCGGCGGTCAGCAGGGCGGCCACGATCCGGGCGGTGTGCCCGTCCGCGGGCAGCCCCGAACCAACGGCCCACACCTGTACCCGCCCGGCCGCGAGGACGGCGTCGGCGTCACCGGGGTCGATCTCGGTGACGACCGCTTCGGGATGCGCCCTGCGTACGTGGTCGGCGGCCACCCGGGTGCTGACCACCCGCAGGTAGCCCGCGGCCGCGCGCAGCGCCCCGCCGGTGGCGAGCACGGCCGCACCCGGGTAGCTGTCACTGCCCGCGACCAGGCCCAGCACCCCGCGGGTGTACTTGGAGTCCGTCGACGCGGGGACGGGCAGGAGGAGGTCCGCGTCTGCGTCGTCCAGCGCGACAAGGTCCGCGGCCGGGAGGGTGAGACCGATGTCGACCAGTTCCACCTCGCCCGCGTGCTCCGCCCCGGCCCCGACCAGCAGGCCACGCTTGTAGGTGCCGAAGGTCACCGTGCTGCTCGCGTGGATCGCCGGGCCGACCACCGCCCCGGTGTCGCTGTCCACCCCGCTCGGGACGTCCACGGCGACGGTCCGTTCCCGGGGGGCGCGTACCGCCAGCCAGGCGTACCCCGGCCGCAGACCGCCCTTGCCACCGATACCGAGCAGACCGTCAAGGACGAGGTCGGCCGTGGCGAGCAGCCGTGCGGCCGTGTCGTCACCGGCCGGTGTCCCAGGCCCCGGCGGCTGCCCGTCAGCCGGCTCGGGGCCGGGCACCGTGTGCAGGCGGCCACCCGCGGCGAGCAGCGCCGCCGTCCCGGCGGGATGCGTCCGGCCCGGGGCGAGCGCGTCCACCCGGGCGCCCCGGGCGGCCAGCCGCGCGCCCGCCCACAGCGCGTCGCCGCCGTTGTCGCCGCCACCGGCCAGCACAACGACCCGGGCGCCGTACACTCGCCCGAGTCGGCGGGCCGCGTGGGACAGCAGCCCGTGCACGGCCCGCTGCATCAGCAGGCCCGGGGGCAGGCTGGCGAGCAGCCGCGCCTCGGCCTGACGGACCTGAGCGACGGTGTGCGCAGACCTCATGCCGCCATGCTCTCGTCTTTCCCGGCGGGCCGTCCCGCCCGTCCCCTCGATGCCCACGGACAACCGGCCGGTACCCACGCGGAGACGATGGTCCTCGGCAGACGGCCAGCGGCCACGTCGCAGCGCTTGTGGTCAGCTTTCCGCGGCAACGGGCGCCACGGCCGTGCGCCCGAGCCTGCCAGGCACGGGCACGGCGGCGGCTCGTGCCACGGCCGGTCACCGGTCGCGGCTGTGGCGCGAGCGCACGGCCGTCGCGGGATCACGTCGTCCGTGCGCCGCGACAGTGGACCGGGCCGACCGCCAGGGCCGCGCACCAGGGCCGTGAGCTGTGGCCGACCGCCAGGGCCGCGTACCCGCAGACGGCATGTCTCGTAGAATTACCCGATGATCGTCAACCAGTCGGGGCCAAACGGACATGACGACATCGCCATCACACCGTTGCATGCAGTCTTCGACGAGGACGAGTGCGCGCGCCTTGCGGGCCTGGGCGAGTTCACCCGCGGCGTCGCCCTCGCGTTGCAGGGACGGGTCGGCGACCTGAGAATCCGGCCGAGCAGCGCGTCCGGCACCGTGGACGGCGACCAGCTCACCCACACCCAGCTCTCGGTGATCGACGGAACACCGGGCTCGACCTGCACCTGTCCGACCGGCGCCGTCGAACAGTTCTGCGCGCACGCCGTCGCGCTGGCGCTGGTGGCCACGGGCGCCATCGACCCCGACGAGGACAGCGACGACGGCTTCTACGACGCCGACGGCCAGCCCATCGACCTGCGTGACTTCCTCGAGAGCCTGGACGGGCCGGCACTGGTCGACCTGGTGGTCGACCAGTGCCGCCGTCAACGACGTCCTGGCCATGGATCTGCGCGAGGCCGCGGCACGCTGGCGGCGTCCGCATCCGATCGGATGAGTCCCGGTCCCGACCCGGCCTGAACCGAGCCCAGCGGCCACGGGCTGTAGTGCGTCCCTCGACGTCCACCGACAGAGACATCCACGCGGGAGGCCTACCAGACGACCAGAAGGGATGTTTCCTCCCGACAGCCCACCGCCGCCGGTAGCGGCCTGTCGCCGCGGACGCGGGGTCACGGCGCCCGCGGCGACGGTCGACAGTCCCGTCGGATACGGGACCTGGACCGCCAGGGCGGGGCGTGCACGAACGGGCGGACGATCCAGCCATACGATCCCGATGATCATCGGCTGGCCGGACCACCCGTGGACACGCCCGCGGTACGGACGGCGACAGCGGCCGGTGGTCAACCGTGGGCCACACGCCCGCGGCTGACCGTGGTCGGCGGGTCAGCAGCGGCGCGATCATGTTCTTCCCGCGCCCGGCGAGCCCGTCGGATCGGCTTTACCGGCCGGGCGGGCTCGAGAACCAGTCCAGTCATCCGCGGGAGCTGGGCCGCCCGAATCGCTCGCGGGAGCCGGTGCATCTGATTTTGTTCCGGTTCTGTTCCCCTTACGGCCCTCGGGCGGCGCTCCTCATGCCCGGGGAGCCGACCGGCCCGTCCGTGAGCCTGGAGAAAGTTTCTTAGCCGGCATTGACTCAGGTCAACAGAAGAACGCCAGCCAGCCGGATTTGTCGCCGATTTCACTCCGAAAACCAAATATTCGACAACTTGTCATGCTGCTCCCGACGATCCCTCGATGAATCCTCAACAGGACCCCGTAGATCAGCGGAGCGGATCCGTGGAACAGATCGGTGGCGAGGCCTCGGCGCAGCGACCCCGACGCAGCGAGCCCAACGGAGATATACCGTTCACCACCTGGATGAACCAGGGCCGGCACATCCGCCCCACCACCTTATCCGCCCACCATCGGGCGACAGGCCCGGCCGGCACGAACAAAGCCTGGTCAGCGCGGATACGCGACGAGCTGGGAACGGAAGCTGGGACAGACCGTCCCGTCCTCGTCAGCCCGGTCCCAGCCGTCCTGTACAGGATCCGGTCGGCACCGGCCTCGCGACGACCCGCCCGCGGTGGCTACTCGACGGTGACGGACTTGGCGAGATTTCGCGGCTGGTCGACATCGAGGCCGCGGGCGAGAGCCAGCTCGCAGGCGAAGACCTGCAACGGCAGCGTCGTCACCAGCGGGGCGAACAAGGTCGGCGTCGCCGGCACCCGGATCAGATGCTCGGCGTAGGGCTCCACAACGGTGTCGCCCTCCTCCGCGATGACGATGGTCCGCGCACCGCGGGCCCGAACCTCCTGGATGTTGGAAACAATCTTGCTGTGCAGGTGCGAACGCCCCCGCGGAGACGGCACCACGACGACGACCGGCAGCCCCTCCTCGACGAGCGCGATCGGGCCGTGTTTGAGTTCCCCGGCCGGGAAACCCTCGGCATGCATGTAGGCGAGCTCCTTGAGCTTGAGAGCGCCCTCCAGAGCGACCGGATAGCCGACGTGCCGGCCGAGGAAGAGCACGGCCCTGGCGTCGGCGAGGGTGCGGGCAAGCGCCCGCATCGGTTCGATCGTGGCCAGGGTCTGGCGCACCAGGGCGGGCATGGCCTGCAGCTTCTCGACGTACCGGGCGACCTCGTCGCCGTAGAGCACCCCCCGGACCTGCGCCAGGTACAACCCGACCAGCAGGCACGCGGCCACCTGGCCGAGGAAGGTCTTCGTCGAGGCCACCCCGACCTCGGGGCCGCAGCGGGTGTACAGGACGGCGTCGGACTCCCGCGGGATCGTCGACCCGTTCGTGTTGCAGATCGCCAGCACCCGGGCCTTCTGCTCCCGGGCGTGCTTGACCGCCATCAGGGTGTCGAGCGTCTCACCGCTCTGGCTGATGGCCACGACAAGCGTGGAACGGTCCAGGACCGGGTCGCGGTAGCGGAACTCCGAGGCCATCTCCACCTCGCAGGGCAGCCGCGTCCAGTGTTCGATGGCGTATTTGGCGATGAGTCCGGCGTGGTAGGCCGTGCCGCAGGCGACGATGAACACCTTGTCCACGTCACGGAAGTCCTGGGCGGACAGGCGTTCCTCGTCGAGGACGATCTCGGCGTCGTTGGAGAGGCGTCCACGCAGGGTGTCGGCGAGGGCGGTCGGCTGCTCGCTGATCTCCTTGAGCATGAAGTAGGGGTGGCCGCCCTTCTCCGCGGCGCTGGCGTCCCAGTCGACGTGGTACGGACGGCCCTCGACCGGGTTGCCGGCGAAGTCGGTGATAGTCACGCCATCGCGGCGGGCCTCGACGATCTGGTCCTGGCCGATCTCCACGGCGCTGCGGGTGTGCGCGATGAAGGCCGCGACGTCACTGGCCAGGAAGGTCTCGTCGGCGCCGACGCCGACCACGAGCGGGCTGTTGCGCCGCGCCCCGACCACCACGTCGGGATGGTCCCGGTGCACCACGACCAGCGTGAAGGCGCCTTCCAGACGGCGGCACACCCGGCGGAAGGCCTCGGTCAGCCGGCTCGCCCCGGCCGTCTCGGCTCCCTCAGCGGCCCCAGCCCCAGCGGTCCCGTCCGGGGCGCTCACCGCGGCGAGTTCGTCCTCCAGCAGGTGCGCGACGATCTCGGTGTCGGTCTCGCTGGCGAGTTCGTGCCCGTCGCGCTCGAGGCCGGCCCGCAGGCTCGCGAAATTCTCGATGATCCCATTGTGGATCACGGCGATGGCGCCGGTGCAGTCGGTGTGCGGATGCGCGTTGGTGTCCGTCGGCCCGCCGTGCGTCGCCCAGCGGGTATGACCGATACCGACGGTTCCCCGCGGGCTGGTCGCCGATTCGGCCAGCGCCTTTTCCAGGTTGGCCAGTTTGCCCGCTCTGCGCAGAGTATGCAGCCCGCCGTCGACGACCACGGCCACGCCCGCCGAGTCGTAGCCCCGGTATTCCAACCGGCGAAGCCCGGCCAGAGCCACCTCGAGCGCGGGCTGTCCCCCGATGTACCCGATGATCCCACACATGCGGTCAGCGTACGCAATCAGCGGCCCGGGCCCACCGGAGAGGACTCATTACGTGCCTTTGCGTTCGCTGACGGTAATAGCCGCGTTCGCCGCTGGTAATAGCGCTTCGGACGCGCGAGCCCGCGGGCAGCGCGGTGGGCGCCTCAACCAGGGCTCCTCAACCAGGGCTCCTCAACCAGGACGCCTCAACCAGGGCTCCTCAGCCCAGGGCGTCGCGGACGATCGCGGCCAGGCGGGTGGCGACCGCCTGGGCCTGCTCCCCGGTCGGCGCCTCCACCATGACCCGGACCAGCGGTTCCGTGCCGGACGGACGCAGCAGGACCCGGCCGTCGTCCCCGAGCTCGGCCGCGGCCGCGGCGACCGCGGCGGCGAGCTCCGGCGACGTGGACACCTTCGACCGGTCCACACCCGAGACGTTGACGAGCACCTGCGGCAGCCTCGTCATGACCTTGGCGAGCTCCGCGAGCGGACGCTGCGTCTCGGCCATCCGGCCGAGCACCTGCAGGGCGGTCAGCAGCCCGTCCCCGGTCGTCGCATGCTGGAGGAAGAGGACGTGCCCGCTCTGCTCCCCGCCGAGGGCAAGCCCTCGTTCGCGCATGGCCTCCAGGACGTAGCGGTCGCCGACCGGGGTCGCGACCACGTTGATCCCGGCATCCCGCATTGCGTGGTGGAAGCCCAGGTTCGACATCACCGTCACCACGACCGTGTCGTCGGTGAGCTCGCCGTGCTCGCGCAGCCCCAGCGCGGACAGGGCGAGGATCTGGTCGCCGTCGACGATCTCGCCGTTGGCGTCCACGGCCAGGCACCGGTCGGCGTCGCCGTCGTGCGCAATACCGACGTCGGCGCCGTGTTCGAGCACCGCCGCCTGGAGGGCCTGAAGATGGGTGGCGCCGCAACCGTCGTTGATCCGGGTGCCGTCCCCGTCCGCGTGCAGGGCGACCACGTCGGCCCCGGCGTCCCGCAGCACGCGCGGCGCCAGCGTGTACGCGGCTCCCTGTGCGCAGTCGACCACGACCCGCAGGCCGGTCAGCGCGGCGGGAACGGCCGCCAGCAGGAACCGCGCGTACCCTTCGACAAGGGCCTGATCGTCGCGGACCCGGCCGATGGCCGCACCGGTGGGACGGTTGGGCACCGGCGCGGCGAGGCGTTCGGCGATCTCGTCCTCGATTTCGTCCGGCAGCTTCTGCCCGCCCGCGGCGAACAGTTTGATGCCGTTGTCCGGCATCGGGTTGTGGCTTGCCGAGAGCATCACGCCGAGGTCTGCCCCCGAACTGATGACCGCGTGCGCCACCGTGGGCGTGGGAACCACCCCGATGCGCAGCACGTCCGCGCCGGCCGAGGCGAGCCCGGCGACGACCGCAGCCTCCAGGAACTCCCCCGAGGGACGGGTGTCCCGTCCGACCACCACGGTCGGGCGCCCGGAGCCGGGCGGACGATGCTCGGTGAGCACCCCCACGGCTGCCGCCGACAGCCCCAGCGCCAGTTCGGCCGTGAGATCGACGTTGGCGACCCCGCGAACGCCGTCGGTACCGAAAAGCCTCACCATGTGGTCACCGCCGTCAGCTCATCCCGTGTCGGACGTCACCCGCGGACCGCGGTCCCGCCGGATTCCCCGGGACCTGTCGAGGGCATGAATGAAGACCATGGCCGCACGCTCGCCAGGCCACCGGCATCGTGACGGCCCGCGGGCGCGCGAGGGAAAGCGCGAACGCGCTCTTCGTACACGCTCCTCGGCCCGGCGAATGCCCTGGGAGCTTCCGGACGCGTGCGAAGAAGCTCGATCACACGCTCGTCACCCCAGGACACGCCTGGGGTATGCGAACACGCAAGGAGAAGCATAGACGCGCGCTCCGTAGCCCGGGTGGATGCCACGCGGGCTACGGAGCGCGCAAACGATATTCCGAACGAACGGTCCGAACGAGCAGGACGAAGCGGGGGCGATCCCGGAACGTCAGCGCTTGCTGTACTGGGGTGCCTTCCGGGCCTTCTTCAGGCCGTACTTCTTCCGTTCCTTGACCCGGGCGTCCCTGGTCAGGAAACCGGCCTTCTTCAGCACCGGGCGGGATTCCTCCTCAGCGGTGATCAGCGCCCGGGCGAGCGCGAGCCGCAGCGCGCCGGCCTGGCCGGAGACCCCACCGCCATGCAGCCGCGCGACCACGTCGTAGGACTCGGCCCGGTCCACCGCCTTGAGCGGCTCGTTGACCAGCTGCTGGTGCACCTTGTTGGGGAAGTAGTCCTCCAGGGAGCGCCCGTTGAGAATCCACTTGCCGCTGCCTGGCAGCAGGCGTACCCGGACAACGGCCTCCTTGCGCCGGCCGGTGGCGCGGGGATTGCCCTGGGTGTCGGTCACGACAGCCACGTCGTCTGTCCTTCCTGGTCAGATGGTCCGCGGCTTACTGCGCGACCTGGGTGATTTCAAACGGCTGGGGCTGCTGGGCCTGGTGCGGATGCGTCGGCCCGGCGTAGACCTTCAGCTTGGTGCCCTGCGCCCGGCCCAGCTTGTTCTTCGGCAGCATGCCCTTGACGGCTTTCTCGATGATGAGCTGCGGCCGGGTGTCCAGCAGCAACCCGTAGGAGACGCTGCGCAGACCGCCGGGATAGCCGGAGTGGCGATGGTATTTGGCCTGCTCGCGCTTGTTGCCGCTGAGGGCCACCTTGCCGGCGTTCACGATGATGACGAAGTCGCCGGTGTCGATGTGCGGGGCGAACGTCGGTTTGTGCTTGCCACGCAGCAGATGGGCGGCCTGGCTGGCCAGCCTGCCGAGCACCACGTCCGTGGCATCGATGACATGCCAGGCACGCTGGACGTCTGTGGGCTTGGGCTGGTACGTGCGCACAGGTCTGCCTTTTCTTGTCAGCGGATGCGTGTCGTGCCTTCGAGTCGCTCAGGTGAGTGGCTCGGAAGCCGCCGGCTGCGTCAGGATGCGCGACCGAATACGGACCCCGCTACCTGCCATGAGCGGCAGTCTTTGAGGCTACCAGGCGATCGGCACGACCGACCGGAGACCCCCACGCACTGATCATCCATATAATGATCATTCAACATTACGAAGATCTGTCGGACATCGTAGTCTACGGGGGATGGACGAGAAGCCAGAGCAGCCACCAGGCGCCTCGGGAGACGCCGTCGAGGCTGTGGATCCAGTGGATCCAGCCGAGACGGTGGATCCAGTGGTTCCATGGGTCCCACCGGCGGACGACCCGCTGTTCGGCCCGCTGAACACGTTGCCGGCCTCCATCCGCAGACCCGTGTGGACGTCCGACGCCGGGATCTTCGACAGGACGGTCGCGGTCCAGCCGCTGGACAGTGTGCTCATGCCAGCCGCCACCCCGCCCACGACCCGCGAGACCGACTCCGCACCGCGGGACAACCAGCCGGCGGACGGGCAACCAGCGGAACAGCCAGCGGGCGAACGACCAGCGGCCGGCCAGCCGGCGGACGACGCACCGTCGACCAGCGCCAGCGGCTCGCCGGAGACGCCAGGCGGCGGCACAGCGCCGAAGGCGCCCACCAGCGGCACAGCGCCGGAGACGCCAGGCGGCGGAGGCGGAGGCGGCGTGACGCCAAGCAGGGACACGGTGCCAGTGGGCAGGAAGGACGGCGCCGCTGGCAAGCCGGCAGCCGGCTCTCCGGCACCCGCCACGACCCGGCTGCCGGCCGAAGCCCCGGAGCCCTCCGAGCCCCCGGTCCCACCGCGGGCCTCGGCACCGTCAGCGGCCTCGTCCCCCTCGAAGAGCTCAGCGCTACCGACGGTCCCGAACCCCTTGAAAGCCCCGGCACCGCCGGGGGATTCGGAGACCTCGACGGAAACCGCGGCAGCGCCGGCCACCCCGGCGTCGCCCGAAAGCCCCGCAAGCGTGCCCTCCGTTGGGGGGGACGCGCGCGACCAGCGCAACCAGACGGTCGCGTTCGTCCCACGGGCAGCCGCACCCGGCGCCGACGACGCCGGCCGTGGCCCCGCCAGCGGTACGGCTCCCCGTGGGCGGCGCCTGTCCATCGGCCGCCTCACCAGACCGATCATGATCATCGGTGCCGTCGCGGTCGTGCTCCTCGCGGCCATCGCCGTCCTGGCGGGTCGCGACCGGGACGATGCCAAAGGCCCGTCGGCCACGGCCAGCACCGCGCCGGCGGCCAACCCCAGCTTCATCAACAGTGCCCGGACGGACTCCGATCCGGTCACGGCAGCCGAGTTCTTCGGCTCCCCCCGGGTCACCCTCAACCTGCACACCTACACCCGGCTGGCGCACAAGCTGGACGCGGGCTGCCCGGACCTGACCGGCGAGCTCACCAACACGCTCTCGGGTGACCGGTGCCGGCAGCTCGTCCGGGCGGTGTACCTGTCCGAGCCGGACACCTCCGGACGTCGGGTGCTCGCGGCCACCTCGGTACTCGTCCTGAACGACGCGAGCACCGCCGTGAACGCGGCCAGGGCCGTCACCGAGGGCCGGGGCGGTGTACCGGCCCTGCCGGTGCCGGCCGAGTCGCTTCCCGGCGCGACGGTGACGAACCCGGCCGGTGACAACTCCTGGCGGACCGCCCCCGTGAGCGGGCACTATCTGATCGTGATCCAGCTGGCCTACACGGACGGGGCCGAGGGTGCCCCGACCGACCTGGCGCTGACCACGGCACGTCGTGACCTCGCCCTGCTGGCCAGCCAGCCGATCTCGCAGCGGGTCCTGGCCGGCCACGGGCCGCGCTGATTCCCCGCCCCGGAGTCCCCCGCCCCCGAAACCGGTTCCCCGCCGCCGGGCACGGCACGCACGGCCGGCCGAGAGCGGCGCCGCTGCTCTGACGGCTATCCGGACGGGCTCGTGGGCACCCGCACCGCCCGGGTCACCGCCGCCCGGGCCGCCAGCTCCGCGTCCGGTGGGTAGCGGACCTCGACGAGGGTCAGCCCGTGGGGCGCGGCCACCGTCACCGCCGGGTCGCGGACGCCGCGGGCGAGGACGTCCGCCGGCCAGTGGTGGGGGCGGCGCCCCTCCCCCACCGCCAGCAGCGCCCCGACCAGGGCCCGCACCATGGAGTGGCAGAAGGCGTCCGCCTCCACGTCCGCGACGACCACACCGTCGTGGCCGTCGGGTACCCGGGCCACGTCCAGGCGCAACAACGTGCGCACCGTGGTCGCGCCCTCCCGGCGCCGGCAGAAGGCGGCGAAGTCGCGCTCCCCCACCAGGGCCAGGGCCGCGTCGGCCATCCGCTCGGCGTCCAGGGGACGCGGCCAGGCCAGCGTGTCGTGTCGGCGCAGCGGATCAACCCCGTACGGCGCGTCACCGATCCGGTAGACGTAGCGGCGGGACAGCGCGGAGAAGCGGGCGTCGAAACCCGGCGGGGCCGGCGCCAGGGCCGTGATCCGCACAGCGCGGTCGAGTACGCCGTTGAGCCGGCGCGCAAGCCCGCCGAGCGGGACGTCGTCGGGAATGTCCACATGGGCCACCTGGCCGCGGGCGTGGACGCCGGCATCGGTACGTCCGGCCACGGTGAGGCGGACCGCCGGCAGCCGTGCCACCCGCATCAGCGCGTCCTCGACGTCACCCTGCACGGTGCGCTGCCCGGGCTGACGCGCCCACCCCGCGAACGGGGTCCCGTCATACGCGAGATCGAGGCGTAGCCGGAGCAGGCCGTCGACAGCGCTCACCGCTTCCTGACGATTCGGGTTACACGGTCGCCGATCATACTTCGGGTCGTATCGTCCCGCAGGATACAAAGAAGATGATGATGTAAGCACATCGGGTATCACCGGGATCACGGTGGCGCGCGAAACATGAGACCCATCATCCTCCGCCGGACGGTAGGCCGGTGCGACGCGGGTCCCGTCGAAGCGGCCAGCGCAACCGTCGTGCGACCAGGCGTCATCTGCCGAAGCACTGCGCGGGCGTTGGGACGTGCGAATCGACGGGAGAGGCGCACACACCACCAGGAAGATCATTAAAGGTCTGCCGCCGGATACGCGCCCATGCGGCCAGGAAACGCACCCGGTGACGCGGTCGCCCGGATCAGGCCCCGTCCTGGGCCAGGACCCGCAGAACGATCGTGGACGGAGTCCGTGCCGTCCGACTGACGCCTGGAGGCCGCCTTGCGGGCCAGCGCCTGACGGCGGCCAAATCAGACGAGCGGCCAGGGGACGGACCCCCGACCGCTCATCTGACTTCAGCTGGTTTCGGCCTGCCGGCCAGGCCCGGTCGCCTCTGAAGGCGTAGCCGCCCCTGACAGCTCAGCCGCCCCTGCGGACTCAGTCGGCCTTGGGGGTCTGCGGCGTATCGTCGGCGCTCTCCTCCACCGACAGCGCCTGCGCCGACTCGGCACCGGCATCGGTGTCAGCGGGCGTGGCGACAACAGCCTCGGTGAGGGTCGCCTCCGCCTCGGCGGCCGCCTCGGCCTCGGCCGCAACCGCTGCCGCGGTGGGCGACTCCTTCGCCAGATCGGCCGCGGCCTCGGCCGTCGCGCCGGTGGGGCGGCGACGGGGAGCGAAGCGGGTGCCTCGGGCCTGCTCGGCCTCCTGGATCGCCTGCTGAGCGACCGTCAGGGCCTCGACCAGCTCGATACGGGCCAGCGGGGCGTTGTCCCCCCTGCGGGGCCCGAGCTTGACGATGCGGGTGTAGCCACCGTTGCGGTCCGCGTAGCGTGGGCCGATCTCGGTGAACAGGACGTGCACCACGGACTTGTCGCGGACGAACCTGAGCACACGTCGGCGGGCGTGCAGGTCGCCGCGCTTGGCAAAGGTGACCAGTCTCTCGGCGTACGGGCGCAGCCGCCTCGCCTTGGCCTCGGTCGTGGTGATGCCGCCGTGCTCGAACAACGCGGTGGCGAGGTTGGCCAGCAACAGCCGCTCGTGTGCGGGGCTGCCACCGAGCCGGGGGCCCTTGGTAGGCGTGGGCATGACAGGTACTCCTCGATCCTTCTATCCCGCCGGATGGCTTCGCCGGAATCCTTAGGAAGACCCCGAGCTCGTGGGCGGGCCACCGCCTGGGGGCACGCAACCGCCGTCGACGATCACGCAAAAACGAAGATCAGTAGATGCAGACCATCGGGCGGCGCGGCAATGATACCGCGCCGCCTTCGGGCTGAGCTCTGCTGCCTCTTCGGTGCTGCCTGCTGGGTGCTGTTGTTCTCTGGGTGCCTGTTCGTCAGTACTGTTCGGTTTCGACGAACTCAGAGCTGTCGTCAGCGGAGTCGCTGAACGGAGCCGCCGAGTAGGTGTCGGTGCCGTAGGTGTCCACCGCGTGCCGCGGGTCGAACCCGGGCGGGGAGTCCTTGAGCTGGAGAGCCATCGCGGCGAGCTTCGTCTTGACCTCGTCGATCGACTTCTGCCCGAAGTTGCGGATGTCGAGCAGATCCGCCTCGCTGCGGGACACCAGCTCACCGATGGTGTGGATGCCCTCGCGCTTGAGGCAGTTGTAGGAACGGACGGTGAGGTCCATCTCCTCGATCGGCAGTGCCAGATCCGCGGCGAGCGCGGCGTCCGCGGCGGACGGGCCGATGTCGACGCCCTCCGCCTCGGCGTTCAGCTCCTGCGCGAGGCCGAAGAGGCCGACGAGCGTCTTGCCGGCGCTGGCCATCGCGTCCCGCGGCGAGATCGACTGCTTCGTCTCGACGTCCACGATGAGCCGGTCGAAGTCGGTGCGCTGCTCGACACGGGTCGCCTCGACCTTGTAGGTGACCTTGAGCACCGGGGAGTAGATGGAGTCCACCGGGATCCGGCCGATCTCCTGCCCCGGCTGCTTGTTCTGGGCGGCGCTGACGTAGCCGCGACCGCGCTCGACGGTCAGCTCGATCTCGAGCTTGCCCTTGTCGTTGAGGGTGGCCAGCGCCAGGTCGAGGCTGTGGACCTCGACGCCGGCCGGCGGAGCGATGTCCGCCGCGGTCACCACTCCCGGGCCCTGCTTGCGCAGGTACATCACGGTCGGCTCGTCGTTCTCCGAGCTGACGACCAGTTCCTTCAGGTTCAGGATCAGGTCGGTGACGTCCTCCTTCACACCGGGGACGGTGGAGAACTCGTGCAGCACCCCGTCGATACGGATGCTGGTCACCGCCGCGCCGGGGATGGAGGACAGCAGGGTCCGGCGCAGCGAGTTGCCGAGGGTGTAGCCGAAACCCGGCTCAAGCGGCTCGATGACGAACCGCGAGCGGAACTCCGAGATCGACTCCTCGATCAGCGTCGGACGCTGGGCGATAAGCATGGGGTACGTCCTTCCGTACACGGCGACCGCTATATGACGCCGTGACCTGTGGCTCCGGTCGGAGCCCGTGGAGGGGGCCTCTGTCCGTCCCGTCCACGTCGTACTCGTTCCAGTGTGGACCATCTGGAACGCGACGTCCGCACCGGGGCCCGACAGCGAGCCCCGGACGGGCGCGGCCTACTTGGAGTAGAGCTCGACGATGAGCTGCTCCTGCACCTGGGTGTCGATCACCTGACGGGCCGGCAGCGAGTGCACCAGCACCCGCAGCTGGCTGGGAATGACCTCCAGCCAGGGCGGCGGAGTGCGCTGGCCGGCGGTCTCCCGAGCGATGATGAACGGGGTCAGCTCGCGCGCCTTGGGTGCGATCTCGACGATGTCGTTCTCGCTGACCCGATAGCTGGGGATGTCGACCTTGCCGCCGTTGACCACGACATGGCCGTGGCGGACAGCCTGGCGCGCGGCGTCCCGGGAAGGAGCGAAGCCGGCGCGGTACACGACGTTGTCCAGCCGCGACTCAAGGATCTTCAGCAGCTCGTCACCGGTCTTGCCGGTGCGCCGGTTGGCCTCGTCGTAGTAGCCGCGGAACTGCTTCTCCAGAATGCCGTAGATGCGCGCGCACTTCTGCTTCTCACGCTTCTGCAGCAGGTACTCGGAGTCCTTGGTGCGGCCACGGCCGTGCTCGCCCGGCGGGTAGGGGCGGATCTCGATCGGGCACTTGGGCGACTCGCACTTGCTGCCCTTGAGGAACAGTTTCGTCTTCTCACGGCGGCAGCGCTTGCAGTCCGCGCCGGTATAGCGGGCCATGCTTATCCTTCTCTCCTTTTTCGGCCAGAGGTGGCGCGAGGATGTGCTTCTTCGCGCCATCGGAGGCCTTCGAGGCCCTGGTGCTGCTGGCGCGAACCAGACCGGAGGTGGCGCAGTCATGCTCCGTGTCGCGCCACCGGCAGCCGCGATACTGCTGTCGTCAGATCCTGTGTCGTCGGATCCCGCTGGTCAGACCCTGCGCCGCTTGGGCGGCCGGCAGCCGTTGTGCGGGGTCGGGGTGACGTCCTGGATCGCGCCGACCTCGAGACCGGCCGCCTGCAGGGAGCGGATCGCGGTCTCTCGTCCCGAGCCGGGGCCCTTGACGAAGACGTCCACCTTGCGCATTCCGTGTTCCTGCGCCTTGCGGGCGGCGTTCTCCGCGGCCATCTGGGCGGCGAAGGGGGTCGACTTGCGCGATCCCTTGAATCCGACGTGGCCGGCGCTCGCCCAGGAGATCACGTTCCCGCTGGGATCGGTGATCGACACGATCGTGTTGTTGAAGGTGCTCTTGATGTGGGCGTGGCCGTGCGCGACGTTCTTCTTCTCCTTGCGCCGGACCTTCTTGATGCCGGCGGCACGCGTCTTTGGCGGCATATGCTTTCGTGATCTCCGTTTACGAGGTCGTCGGTCAGCGCCCGGCCATGGCCACCGTCAACGGATGTCGGCCGGGGCGGCTGACTACTGGCTTACTTCTTGCCGGCCTTCTTCTTACCGGCGATGGCGCGGCGCGGGCCCTTGCGGGTACGCGCGTTGGTGTGCGTCCGCTGGCCGTGGACGGGAAGGTTGCGCCGGTGCCGCAGGCCCTGGTAGCAGCCGATCTCCATCTTCCGGCGGATGTCCTGACGCACCTCCCGGTGCAGGTCACCCTCGACCCGGTAGTTCGCGTCGATCCACTCCCGGAGCCGGACGATCTCCTCGTCGGTCAGGTCCTGGACGCGCGTGTCGGGGTTGACCCCGGTGGCGGCAAGAGTCTCCAGGGAACGGCTGCGGCCGATCCCGAATATGTAGGTCAGAGCGATCTCCACCCGCTTGTCACGCGGGAGGTCTACGCCGGAAAGGCGTGCCATGCCAGGTGCTTCCTTCCTTTACCGGAGGTCTTGAGCGTCTCCGTCCCGTACCGGCGACGTGGGTGCCGGCTCGGGCCCCGGCCTCCGACCGGGGGTGGATACCGCATACCGCGGCCTGGTGACGCTTGGAGGGGCGTCGCCCAGCGCAGGTGACCGTGACCGCGGACACCTGCGCTGGGGTCACCCGACGGGGCTGTCAGCCCTGGCGCTGCTTGTGGCGCAGGTTGTCACAGATGACCATCACGCGGCCATGGCGACGGATCACCTTGCACTTGTCACATATCTTCTTGACGCTCGGCTTGACCTTCACGGCTGCACGAACCTCCCTTGCGCAGCCGCTTCAGGTGCGCCTGCGAATGTCTGGGGTGTCACCAGGCTACCGACGGCGCCCGAGAAGCAGGGCACGCCGTCGGTAGCCAGAGAGCTTACTTGTAGCGGTAGACGATCCGGCCACGGGACAGGTCGTAGGGCGACAGCTCCACGACGACCCGGTCCTCTGGAAGGATCCGGATGTAGTGCTGACGCATCTTGCCACTGATGTGGGCGAGTACTCGATGACCGTTCTGGAGCTCGACCCGGAACATCGCGTTCGGGAGTGGCTCCACAACTCGGCCCTCGATCTCGATGGCCCCGTCCTTCTTCGGCATGTCCTCCGCTGTCCTACCTTCGGGTGTCCGACGGTGGACACAGACGAACATCAATGCCCCGCTAGCCGTCGGCTTTCAAGTGTACGTGGCCCACCCGTCAAGGGCCAATCTGGCTCCCTCACTGCCGTTGGCGGCCCGGCCCCCGCCGGCAACCGCGGGCTGCCGGGCCGACCCACTACCGGCAGCGACCGGCTGCCGGGCCAACGGTGGCCGAATGACGGCGAGCGCGCCAGTGATAGATCACGATGAGTAACGGGAGGATGAGTAACAGGAGATGGCGTCAGGACGCGGGCGTTTCGACCGGCTGGCCGCAGGCAACTCCCAGTTCGGCGAACTTCGCCGCGCCACCGTCGAGGGCCGTCAGCACCCATGGGCCGCGTGGGGTCACCGCGACCGTGTGCTCGGTGTGCGCGGCCCAGGAGCCGTCCGTGGTGGCGACGGTCCACTCGTCGCCGAGCACTCGGGTGTCCGGCCGCCCTATCGTGATCATGGGCTCGATCGCCAGCGCGATTCCCTCGACCAGGCGGATCCCCCGGCCCGGCCGCCCGTGGTTGAGCACGTGCGGCGGCTGGTGCATCTCGGTCCCGATGCCGTGGCCGCCGTAGTGGTCCACGATGCCGTATCCCCGGGGGCGGACGTGGTGCTCGACCGCCGCCGAGATATCGGTCAGCTTGCTGCCGAGCTGCGCGGCCGCCAGGCCCTGCCACAGCGACTGCTCGCATACCTCGATCAGGTCGAGGAACTGCTGGGGTACCGTCCCGACCGGCACCGTGATCGCGGAGTCTCCGTGCCAGCCGTCCACGATCGCGCCGCAGTCGATGGAGATGATGTCCCCCTCGCGCAGCGCCCGCCCGCGGCGCGGTATCCCGTGGACGACCTCGTCGTTGATGGACGCGCAGATCGACGCGGGAAAGGGCGGCCGGCCATACCCCTTGAAGGAGGGAATTCCGCCGTCGTCGCGGATCGACTTCTCCGCGATCGCATCAAGATCACCAGTGGTGATCCCCGGCTCGACCGCCGCTCGCAGCTTTTCCAGGGCGCGCGCGACGACGAGTCCCGCCACCCGCATCTTCGCGATCTCGCCCGCGGTCTTGATCTGGACATGTTCTCGTCGCGCCACGCTCGTCGCCCCGGTCCGTATCCCTAGTAACCCTGTGGTACCGCTCGTAACTCTGTGGTCTCATCCGCCTGTGACGGCGGCCGTCCCGTACGCCTCCGGTGGCGCGAACAGTGAGGACACGCTATCGGAGCCACCTGGCGGCGTGTCCGTGAGCTTGCCATCGGTACCCCACCCCGCCCTAGTGTGCCTGCCGCGTTGTCGGTAGCACCACAGCCAGCCACCCCTGACGCCCCACGATGCCGGCTCCACATGCCGGCTTCCGTATGCCGGCTCCACAGTGCTGGTCACAGCGCGGCCAGGCTCACACCGGGGCGGGTGGCGCCAAGCCGGCCGGGCGGGCCGGCGACAGCGGGCCGACACAGGCGTCGGCGGGCATCAGCTCGCGTAGTGGCGCAGGGCGTCGAGAGCGCGGTCGGTGACGTTGTCCACCGGGCCGGTCGCGTCGATACCGACCAGCAGACCCTTTGCCGCGTAGTAGGCGACCAGCGGCGCGGTCTGCTCGGCGTAGACCTCCAGTCGGTGGCGTACCGTCTCGGAACGGTCGTCGTCCCGCTGGAACAGCTCGCCGTTGCAGCGGTCGCAGACACCTTCCACCGCGGGTGGGTCGAAGTCGATGTGCCAGATGTGACCACAGTTACGGCACGTCCGCCGCCCGGACAGGCGCTGCACCACCTCGTCGTCGTCGACGACGAGTTCCAGGACGACGTCCAGGCGCGTCCCCATCTCCTCGAGCAGCTGGCCCAGCACCTCGGCCTGGGGCACGTTGCGGGGGAAACCGTCGAGCAGGAACCCCTTGGCCGCGTCGTCCTCGGCCAGCCTGTTGCGGACCATGCCGATCGTGATCTCGTCGGGGACGAGGTCGCCAGCGTCCATGTACTGCTTGGCGAGCACCCCCAGCTCGGTGCCCTCCCGGACGTTCGCCCGAAAGATGTCGCCCGTGGAAATCTTGGGAATCGACCGTGCCTGGGCGATGAAGGCGGCCTGGGTGCCCTTGCCGGCGCCCGGCGGTCCGACCAGTACGAGGCGCACTACCGCAGGAAGCCTTCGTAGTTGCGGAGCATGAGCTGGCTTTCGATCTGTTTCACCGTCTCCAGCCCCACTCCGACAATGATCAGTACCGATGTTCCGGCGAACGGGAAGGGCTGCTGTTTGGTGAGGTTCAACAGGGCCAGCGGGAGGACCGTGATGGCACCGAGGAAGAGCGAGCCCGGGAGCGTGATCCTGGACAACACGCGATCGAGGTACTCCGCGGTGGGTCGTCCTGGCCGGATGCCGGGGATGAAACCGCCGTACTTCTTCATGTTGTCCGCCACCTCGGTCGGGTTGAAAGTGATGGCCACGTAGAAGTAAGTGAAGAAAATGATCAGTGCGGCATAGCTGACGAGATACAACGGGTGGTCGCCACGAGCCAGATAGCGCTGCTCGAAGTCCTGGAAGGTCCTGTTGCTCCAGACCTGCCCGAGCAGCTGCGGCAGCTGCAGCAGCGCGGATGCGAAGATCACCGGGATGATGCCGGCCTGGTTGACCTTGATGGGCAGGTAGGTCGAGGTACCGCCGTACATCCTGCGGCCGATGAGGCGCTTGGCGTACTGCACCGGGATACGGCGCTGCGACTGCTCGACGAACACGACGAACACGACGATCACCAGCCCCAGCAGGCAGACGAGGGCGAAGACCACGCCACCGGCCACCTGGAGAATCCGGCTGCCCTGGGAGGGCAGCGCCGCCGCGATCGACGTGAAGATCAGAAGGGACATCCCGTTGCCGACCCCACGGGCGGTGATCAGCTCACCCAGCCACATGATGAGGGCGGTGCCGGCGGTCATCGTGACCACGATGACCGCGATCCGGAACAGGCTGGTGTCCGGGATGATCGGCGCGGCGCAGCCGGGGAACAGGTTGCCGCTGCGGGCGAGGGCAACGATGCCGGTTGCCTGTAGGACGGCCAGCGCGATCGTCAGATAACGGGTGTACTGGGTGAGTTTCTGCTCACCCGAACTGCCTTCCTTCTTGAGCTGCTCAAGCCTGGGGATCACTACGACCAGCAACTGAATGATGATGCTCGCCGTGATGTACGGCATGATCCCGAGGGCGAAGATGGACAGTTGCAGCAGAGCGCCACCGCTGAACAGATTGATCAGCGAGTAGACGTTGCTGCTGTCGGCGCTCGCCGAGGACAGGCAGGAGTTGATCGCACCGGTCGACACCCCGGGGGAAGGCAGTACGCTGCCCATCCGGAACAGAACGATGATCCCGAGGGTGAAAAACAGCTTTTTGCGCAGGTCAGGCGTGCGGAAAGCCCGTGTGAAGGCGGTGAGCACGACTCCTCCTGCTGATCGTCACGGCAAACGCACGCGGTGGACGACTGCCCCGACCGGGGATAGGACCGGCGGTGCGCGGTGTGCCGACTGTAACAGTAGAGACGGTCCACTCGTCCCGACATGGGCCTGCGGCAGGTCCATCCGGCCCGGTCGCCGCGGAAGCGGAAGGGTGTGGAACTGTCTTCCACCTCCGGTAGCCGGCGACATCAGGCATCAACCTCGGCGTTCGAGGCGTTCGGGGTAAGGGTAACGGCAGCGCGCCGCCCGAAGCCAGCGGACCCAGGCGACGCGACGGCTCTCGCCAGCCCCCGGCGACCATGGCCAGCCGGAACACCGGGACGCCGGAGGGCAGTCGTCCAGTGCCTCCGAGGCCCCGGTGGACCAGGTCGTATCCGGTGGATCTCCGATCGCGCGGGCGGTGCCCACGCCGACCAGCACCCACCGGATGTGGCCTGGATCTCGGTGACCCTAGATCTCGGTGACGCTACCGCCGACAGCGGTGATCTTTTCTTTGGCGGACGCGGAGAAAGCGTGGGCGCGCACACTCAGCGCGATCCCGATCTCCCCGTCACCGAGCACCTTGACCAGGCTGTTGCGACGGACGGCACCGGCCCTGGCAAGATCGTCTACGCCGATCTCGCCCCCGTCGGGGAACAGCTCGGCGAGCGTCGCGACGTTGACGACCTGGTACTCGGTGCGGAAGCGGTTGCGGAACCCCTTGAGCTTGGGCACCCGCATGTGCAGCGGCATCTGGCCGCCCTCGAAGCGGGCCGGGACCTGCTTGCGGGCCTTGGAGCCCTTGGTGCCGCGACCGGCGGTCTTGCCCTTGGAGGCCTCACCACGGCCGACCCGGGTCTTTGCCTTGTGGGCACCCGGCGCAGGCCGCAGGTGGTGGATCTTCAGACCGGACTCTCGCCGGGCATCGGCGGTCTCCGGCTCGGTTGCCTTGGTCAGCTCGCTCATGCGTCCACCTCCTCGACCCTGACGAGATGACTCACAGTAGCGATCATCCCGCGCACTTCCGGCCGGTCGTCCCGTTCGGTCGTCGCGTTGATCCGGCGCAGGCCGAGGGTCCGCAGCGTCTCACGCTGGTTGCGGGTCCCCCCGATCTCCGAACGAATCTGTGTGATCTTCAGGCGGGCCATCAGGCACCGGCCCCGACCGTGCGGGCACGCAGCATCGCCGGCGGCGCCACGTCCTCGATGGGCAGGCCACGGCGGGCGGCGATCTCCTCGGGGCGCATCAGGCCCCGCAGCGCCGCGACAGTGGCGTGCACGATGTTGATGGGGTTCGACGAGCCGAGCGACTTCGACAGCACGTCGTGGACGCCCGCGCACTCCAGCACCGCGCGGACCGGGCCGCCGGCGATGACACCGGTACCAGGGGAAGCCGGCTTGAGCAGCACGATCCCCGCGGCGGCCTCGCCCTGGATCGGGTGCGGGATCGTCGAGCCGATCCGCGGCACCTTGAAGAAGTGCTTCTTGGCCTCCTCCACACCCTTGGCGATGGCGGCCGGCACCTCCTTGGCCTTGCCGTAGCCGACGCCGACGGTGCCGTCGGCGTCCCCGACCACGACCAGAGCGGTGAAGCTGAACCGCCTACCACCCTTGACGACCTTCGCCACCCGGTTGATGGCGACCACTCGTTCGACGTATGCGTTCTTGTCCTGGGCCGGACCGCCGCCCTGGCGGTCGCGGCGTTCCCGACGGTCAGAGCCGCCGGAGCCGCCTCCGCGGCGCTGCTGGCCTGGCATCAGTGAATCTCCCTGTTCGTTGAATGTCCGCGCATGCAGGCCCGAGGCATCAGAACTCCAGCCCGCCTTCCCGGGCGGCGTCCGCCAGCGCGGCGATCCGCCCGTGGTAGGTCCGCCCGCCGCGGTCGAAGACCACCGCGGTGACGCCGGCCTTGCGAGCGCGCTCAGCGACCAGTTGGCCGACAGCCTTCGCCAGCTCGGTCTTGTCGCCATCCACGGTACGCAACGCCAGGTCCAGCGTGGACGCCGAAGCCAGGGTGTGGCCGGCGACGTCGTCGACGACCTGGGCGTAGATGTGACGGGTCGAGCGGGTGACCACGAGACGCGGGCGGGTGGGCGTGCCCGAGACCTTCTTGCGTATCCGCGCGTGCCGGCGGAACTTCGCCGTACGCCGCTGGGCGCTGACACTGACAGCCATGATCCGTTCCTCTACTTCCCGGACTTGCCGACCTTGCGGCGGACGACCTCGCCCTGATACCGCACGCCCTTGCCCTTGTACGGGTCGGGCTTGCGCAACCGCCGGATCTTGGCTGCCACCTCGCCGACCTGCTGCTTGTCGATCCCGTGGATAACAAAACGGGTCGGCGTCTGTACCTCGAACCTGATGCCCTCGGGAGCCTTCACCGCGACCGGGTGGCTGAAACCCAGCGCGAACTCCAGATCCGAGCCCCGGGCCTGCACGCGGTAGCCGACACCGACGATCTCAAGCGTCTTGGAGTATCCGGCGGTGACGCCGGTCACCATGTTCGCCACCAGGGTGCGGGTCAGCCCGTGCAGGGCACGCGAGCGGCGCTCGTCGTCCGGACGGGCGACGAGCAACTGCCCGTCCTGCGCACTGACGGTGATCGGCTCCGCCACCGAGTGGCTGAGCGTGCCCTTCGGGCCCTTGACCACGACCTCCGCGCCGTCGACGGAGACATCCACACCGCTTGGCACCGGAATCGGTAGACGTCCGATACGTGACATCGCGCGACTCCTTACCAGACGTAGGCGAGGACTTCCCCGCCCACTCTGCGCTTGTTCGCCTGCTTGTCGGTCAGCAGGCCCGACGACGTGGAAATGATCGCCACACCGAGCCCACCGAGCACCTTGGGAAGGTTGGTCGCCTTGGCGTAGACCCGCAGGCCCGGCTTGCTGATGCGCTTCACGCCGGCGATGGAGCGCTCCCGGTTCGGGCCGTACTTCAGCTCCACGACGAGGGACGCGCCGACAGCCCCATCCGGGGGCTCCTCGACGTGCCACCCGGCGATGTAACCCTCCTGCTGGAGGATCTCGGCGATATGCGTCTTGATCTTGCTGCTCGGCATCACCACTCGGTCGTGGTATGCCCGGTTGGCGTTGCGGACACGGGTCAGCATGTCCGCAATCGGGTCTGTCATCGTCATGGGGCTGGAACCTTCCTCGCGAGGGTTCCCCGCGACACAGGGTCGTGGGGCCTACCGCGAACGGTGGGTGGTGTGCGTCAGCTTCCGTGGCCCGTGCGGCCAGCGCCGGCGCGATCCGCCGGGCGCGACGACCGGCGGACCCGTCGTCGCCCCGACACGGCGTGCCGGGCGGCCGTCACCGGGAGCTCCTACCACGAGCTCTTGGTGACTCCTGGAAGCTCGCCGCGGTGCGCCATCTGCCGCAGGCAGACCCGGCAGAGGCCGAACGCGCGGTAGACCGACCGCGGACGCCCGCACCGCTGGCAACGGGTGTAGCCCCGCACGCCGAACTTCGGCTTGCGGATCGCCTTCTCAACCAGTGCTTTCTTCGCCATCTGACCTGTTTCTTCCAGGGCCGCCGGCCGTGCGAAAAATCTTCGCGCAGCCTTTGGCCGGCACTTCTTCCAGGGCCGCCGGCTGTGCGAAAAATCTTCGCACAGCCTTTGGCCGGTAGCCTCTCCCAGGCCGCCGGCCATCCGAAAAAATTTTCGCATGACCCTCGACCAGTGGCTTCTCAGGGCCGCCGGCTAGCTCTCGCGGAACGGGAAGCCCAGCGCCCTCAGCAGTGCGCGGCCCTCGTCGTCGGTGGTCGCGCTCGTGACAACCGTGATGTCCATCCCGCGGACCCGGTCGATCCGGTCGATGTCGATCTCGTGGAAGATCGACTGCTCGATGACGCCGAAAGTGTAGTTGCCGGCACCGTCGAACTGCTTCGGCGACAGCCCCCGGAAGTCACGGATACGCGGCAGGGCGATCGAGACCAGCCGGTCCAGGAACTCCCACATCCGGTCGCCGCGCAGGGTCACCTTCGCGCCGATGGGCATGCCATCGCGCAGTTTGAACTGCGCGATGGACTTCTTCGCCCGCCGGACGGCCGGCTTCTGGCCGGTGATCGAAGCAAGGTCCCGCAGCGCGCCGTCGATGAGCTTGGCGTCCCGGGCGGCGTCCCCGACACCCATGTTGACCACGACCTTGACCACGGTCGGGATCTGCATCACGTTCGCGTACTGGAACTGCTCGCGCAGGCCCGTCGCGATCTCCTCGCGATACCGCTGCTTCAGCCGCGGCAGCGGACGGGCTTCAGTGGTAGTTGTCATCTCTCGTTTCCTTGCAGCCTCGGCCCAACGGACGGCGATCCCCACCGCGATCCGGCGGGAACGCAGGAGGCACCACGTGCCCGGAGGGCACGCAGGCCGGCAGGAACGCCAGCGGCGGCCACCCGGACGCCGGCAACGGCCCCTTCGATCACACCAGCCATGGCTGGCTACAGCTCGGTGCCGGTACGGCGGGAGATCCGCACCTTCGTACCGTCGTCGTTGACGCGGTAGCCGATCCGGGTGGGACGGTTGTCGGAGGGATCCACGATCATGACGTTGCTGACATGGATGGGCGCCTCCTGGGTAATGATCCCCCCGGACTGCGAACCGCGGGCCGAGGTGTTCACCCGAGTGTGCCGGGTGACCCGGTTGGCTCCCTCGACGAGCACCTTGTCGTCGGCCGGGAAGGCTCTGATGACCTTCCCCCGCAGACCCCGGTCCTTGCCCGTGATGATCTGGACCGTGTCGCCTTTTCTGATCTTCATTCCGGCCACGGTCACAGCACCTCCGGCGCCAGTGAAATGATCTTCATGAACTTCTTGTCACGCAATTCGCGACCAACCGGCCCGAAGATACGCGTGCCTCGGGGATCCCCGCCGTCCTTGATGAGCACGGCGGCGTTCTCGTCGAACCGGATGTAGGAGCCGTCAGGGCGACGACGCTCCTTGGTAGTGCGTACGACGACCGCCTTGACCACGTCACCACGCTTGACGCCAGCCCCGGGCAGGGCGTCCTTCACGGTCCCGACGATGATGTCGCCGATGCCGGCATAACGACGCCCCGAACCACCGAGTACGCGGATGCACAGCAACTCCCTGGCACCCGTGTTGTCGGCGACCCGAAGTCGCGACTCCTGCTGGATCACTTCCCGCTCCCGAACTGCGTCGGCGCCCGCCTGCCGGCGGCCGGCTCGCTGGACCTACTGTGCGGCCCGCGGCGACGCGCCGGACTCGTCACGTCGCCGTCGGGCCATCTATCCGGGCCTGCCGCTGCCCAGGCGACGCGCCGGCCATCGTCGCGTCGCCGTCAGCGGGTCGACCTACTTGGCTTTCTCCAGAATTTCCACCACACGCCAGCGCTTCGTCGCCGACAGCGGCCGGGTCTCCATCAGCAGGACCCGATCGCCGACGCCGCTGGTGCTGTTCTCGTCGTGTGCCTTGATCTTCTTGGTGCGCCTGATCGTCTTACCGTAGAGCGGGTGCTGCACCCGGTCCTCGACGGCGACGACCACTGTCTTGGCCATCTTGTCGCTGACCACCAGGCCCTCGCGGACCTTGCGGAAGCCACGGTCGACCTTTGCCGCCGACGCGTCGTGCCCCGCGTCCGTCGCCGCGCCGTCCGTCGTCGGGGTGTCGTCTGTTGTCATCCCACTCACGCCCGTTCCGCCTGGGTAGCCGTCTGTGCCTGCTCGGCCTGCGCCTGGTCGAGGTCAGCCGCGACCGCCACGCCGGTTTCCACCAGCTCCGGGTCCTCGGAAAGACCCAGCTCACGCTCGCGCAGCACCGTGTAGATACGCGCGATGTCACGCCGGACGACCCACAGCCGGTGATTGCTGCTGAGCTGGCCGGTCGCGGCCTGGAAACGGAGGTTGAACAGCTCCTCCTTGGCCTCCCGCAGCTTGTCCGCCAGATCCTGCCGGGACAGGGCCCGCAGCTCGTCCGCGGTCGCGGTCGCCATCACGCACCTCCCTCACGGGTGACGAACCGGCACTTCATCGGCAGCTTGTGAATGGCGCGCCGCATCGCCTCCCGAGCCACCGGCTCGGCGACACCGGACAGCTCGAACAGCACGCGCCCGGGTTTGACGTTGGAGACCCACCACTCGGGCGAGCCCTTACCGGAACCCATCCGGGTCTCGGCCGGCTTCTTCGTCAGCGGACGGTCCGGGTAGATGTTGATCCAGACCTTGCCACCACGACGGATGTGGCGGGTCATCGCGATACGCGCCGACTCGATCTGCCGGTTCGTCACGTAGGCCGGCTCGAGCGCCTGGATGCCGAACTCGCCGAACGCAAGTCTGGTCCCACCCTTGGCCGCGCCGTCACGTCCAGGATGATGCTGCTTACGATGTGCGACCTTACGGGGAATCAGCATCGTTCTAGCCCTCCGTCTCCTGGGTGGCCGCGCCAGCGGCGGGCCCAGCGGTGTCGGCCGGAGACGCGGCCGGTGCTGTGGAGGCCGCGGCCTCGGAGCTCGCCGGGGCCGTCGGGGCTGCCGGGGCCGTCGGGGTTGCCGGAGCCGCCGGGGTCGGGGCCGGCGTGGCCTCAGCCGCGCCGCTCGCGCCGCTCGCGCCACCCGCACCCGCGCCAGCGCCGCCGCCACCACGGCCACGGCCACGGCGCTCACCCTGACGGGCCGCCGCCCGGCCGGCGTCGGTACCGCCAGTGGTGGTACCGGACGAGCCCGACCGCGGCCCGCGGCGCGGACGCTCCCGGCGGTGCTGCCGCTGCAGCGCCTCCTGGGCCTCCCGCTCCGCCCGGCTCTGCACGACATCACCCTTGTAGATCCAGACCTTCACGCCGATGCGCCCGAAGGTTGTCCGGGCCTCGTAGAACCCGTAGTCGATGTTGGCGCGCAGCGTGTGCAGCGGCACCCGGCCCTCACGGTAGAACTCCGAGCGGCTCATCTCGGCACCGCCGAGGCGTCCCGAGCACTGCACCCGGATGCCCTTGGCGCCGCCCTTCATCGCCGACTGCATGGCCTTGCGCATCGCCCGCCGGAAGCTGACCCGGCTGGAGAGCTGCTCGGCCACGCCCTGCGCGACGAGCTGGGCGTCCACCTCGGGGTTCTTCACCTCGAGGATGTTGAGCTGGACCTGCTTGCCGGTCAGCTTCTCCAGGTCGCCACGGATGCGGTCGGCCTCGGCGCCACGGCGTCCGATGACGATCCCCGGACGGGCGGTGTGGATGTCCACCCGCAACCGGCCCTGGGTGCGCTCGATGTCGACCCGGCTGATACCCGCGCGCTCCATGCCCCGGGACATCATCTTCCGGATCTTCACGTCCTCGCCGACGTACGCCTTGTACTGCTTGTCGGCGTACCAGCGGGAGGTGAACTCCGAGGTGATACCCAGCCGGAACCCGTGCGGGTTGACTTTCTGACCCACTACCGGGCCCTCCCTGTGCTCTTCGCGCCGCGGGTTCCCGCGACCGGCGGCCGGCTCTCCACGACAACCGTGATGTGGCTGGTCCGCTTGCGGATCCGGTAGGCACGGCCCTGGGCCCGTGGACGGATGCGCTTGAGGGTCGGGCCCTCGTCGACAAAGGCCTCACCGACCCAGAGCGTGGCCGGGTCGAGGCCGTGGTTGTGCTCGGCGTTGGCCACCGCGCTCGCGACCACCTTGTAGACGTCCTCGCTGGCCGCCTGCGGGGCGAACCGGAGGATGTCGAGGGCCTCGCTGGCCGAGCGGCCACGCACCAGGTCGATGACCCGGCGGGCCTTCGTCGGCGACACCCGGACGTAACGGGCCGACGCGCGGGCGCCCGCCAGCCCGGAGCGGGTCACCCCGTCGACAAGAGCGTCAGCCACGGCGTGACCTCCGGTCCTCCTTGACGTGGCCGCGGAAGGTCCGCGTCGGTGCGAACTCGCCGAGCTTGTGGCCGACCATTCCCTCGGTGATGAACACCGGGACATGCTTGCGACCGTCGTGCACGGCGATCGTGTGACCGAGCATGTCCGGGATCACCGTCGAGCGCCGCGACCAGGTCTTGATGACGTTCTTCGTGCCCTTGGCGTTCTGCAGGTCCACCTTCTTGAGCAGGTGGTCGTCGACGAACGGGCCCTTCTTCAGACTGCGTGGCATGGCGTGTGTCTCCTCCTTCCCGCTCAGAATCGGTGGTCGTACGTTGGGTGCCGCCGGGTGTGCGCCATCGTGATCACCGCCGCCTGTTCTGCTTCCGACGACGGACGATCAGCGCGTCGCTCTCCTTGCGGGTCCTGCGGGTGCGCCCCTCCGGACGGCCCTTCGGGTTCACCGGGTGGCGGCCACCGGAGGTCTTGCCCTCACCACCACCGTGCGGGTGGTCGACCGGGTTCATTGCCACACCACGGACGGTGGGGCGGCGGCCCTTCCAGCGCATCCGGCCGGCCTTGCCCCAGTTGATGTTGCTCTGCTCGGCGTTGCCGACCTCCCCGACCGTGGCCCGGCAGCGGACGTCGACGTTGCGGATCTCCCCGGACGGCATCCGCAGCTGGGCGAAGGGACCGTCCTTGGCGACCAACTGGACGCTCGCCCCCGCGCTGCGCGCGATCTTCGCACCGCCGCCGGGACGCAGCTCGATGGCGTGCACCACCGTGCCGGTGGGGATGTTGCGCAGTGGGAGGGCGTTGCCGGGCTTGATGTCGGCGGTCGGGCCCGAGCTGACCACGTCACCCTGCCGGAGCTTCACCGGGGCGAGGATGTAGCGCTTCTCCCCGTCGGCATAGTGCAGCAGGGCGATCCGGGCGGTGCGGTTCGGGTCGTACTCGATGTGGGCGACCTTGGCCGGCACGCCGTCCTTGTCCCGCCGGAAATCGATCAGGCGGTAGGCACGCTTGTGGCCACCGCCCTGGTGCCGGGTGGTGATGCGCCCGTGGACGTTGCGACCGCCCTTGGAGTGCAGCGGGCGGACCAGCGACTTCTCCGGGTGGTCACGAGTGATCTCGACGAAGTCGGACACGCTCGCGCCGCGGCGCCCCGGCGTCGTCGGCTTGTACCTACGAATCCCCATCGTCACCCACCGTGTCCTCGTCCCCGCGGGCCAGGCCCGGTGGGGCACTGGCCGCGGACGGCTGCGTACTCGTCGGCCTGCATGTCACGCACCGGGACCCCCGAAGATCTCGATGGAGTCCCCCGGCGCCAGCGCGACCATGGCCCGCTTGGTGGACTTGCGCTGCCCCCAGCCGGTACGGGTGCGCTTGCGCTTGCCCGCCCGGTTGCTGGTGTTGACGCTGAGGACCCGGACGTTGAATATCCGCTGGACCGCGAGCTTGATCTCGGTCTTGTTCGCGTCCGGATGGACGATGAAGGTGTAGACGTTCTCGTCCAGCAGGCCGTAGCTCTTCTCGGAGACGACCGGCTTGATGATCACGTCGCGCGGGTCGGCGCTCACTTGGCCTCCTCCTCGGCTGCCGCGTCCTCGTCGGCACCGGCCGGTGCCGCCGGCTCGTCGGAAGCGGTCCGCGCACCACGGGAGATCGGCGCCAGCGCCCGCTCCACGAACGTGGCCAGAGCGTCGCGGGTGAACACCACGTCGTCGCTGACCAGCACGTCGTAGGTGTTGAGCTGGCCGGGGTCGAGCAGGTGCACGCTGGGGATGTTGCGCAGGCTCTTCCAGGTGAGCTCGTCGGTGTGGTCGACCACCACCAGCACCCGCCGGACATCCGTGATCGTCCGCAGGGCGGTGACCGCGGTCTTCGTCGACGGCGTGTCACCGCTGACGAACGACGACACGACGTGCACCCGGCCGCCCCGGGCCCGGTCGGACAGGGCCCCGCGCAGCGCGGCGGCCTTCATCTTCTTCGGCGTCCGCTGCTCGTAGGAACGCGGCTTGGGGCCGTGCACCACACCACCGCCGGTGAACTGCGGGGCGCGCAGCGAGCCCTGCCGGGCCCGGCCGGTGCCCTTCTGCCGGTACGGCTTGCGCCCACCGCCGCGGACCTCGCCGCGGGTGCGGGTGGAGTGGGTCCCCTGCCGGGCCGCGGCGAGCTGCGCCACCACCACCTGGTGGATGAGCGGCACGTTCAGCGCCACGTCGAAGATCTCACCCGGCAGGTCGACGCTGCCGGCCTCGCCACCGGCGGGGGCGTGGACGACGACCGTGCGGGTCTGTGGCGGCGCGCTCCGCTCGTCGTCGGCGGCCAGTGGCCGCCGGCGCGCCGACGCCGTCACTGCGCTCATGCCGATACCTCCTCGCTGGACGTCGCGACGTCACCGGTGGCGGATGCCGTGGCCGGCTCGGCGACGGGCTCGAAGTCCGCCGGCGCGGGCCGCTTGGCCGCGCTGCGGACGAGCACCAGACCGCCGTCCGGGCCGGGAACCGCGCCCTTGACCAGCAGGAAGCCGCGCTCGGTGTCGACGGCGTGGATGGTCAGGCCGGCGGTGGTGACCCGTTCGTGCCCCATCCGCCCGGCCATCCGCAGGCCCTTGAAGACGCGGCCGGGGGTGGCGCACCCGCCGACCGATCCGGGCGAGCGGTGCTTGCGCTCGACGCCGTGGCCGGCGCCGAGGCCCTTGAAGCCGTGCCGCTTCATCACACCGGCGAAGCCCTTGCCCTTGGATGTGCCGGTCACGTCCACGATGCTGCCCGCGGAGAAGATCTCGCCGGTCAGCTCCTGGCCGGGGCGGTAGTTGGTGGCGTCCGCGGTGCGCAGCTCCACCAGATGCCGCCGCGGCGGGACCCCGGCGCGCGCGAAGTGGCCGCGCAGCGGCTGGGTCACCCGGCGGGGGTCGATCTCGCCGTAGCCGAGCTGGACCGCCGAGTAGCCGTCCCGGTCGGATGTCCTGACCTGCGTCACCACGTTCGGCCCAGCTTTGATCACCGTGACCGGGATGACGCGGTTGTTCGCGTCCCATACCTGGGTCATCCCGAGCTTGGTGCCCAGGAGCCCCCTGTAGTTGCGATTGAGCATGACTGCGCCGGCCCCTTTAAAGCTTGATCTCGATGTCGACACCGGCGGGAAGGTCGAGGCGCATCAGCGAGTCGACCGTCTTCGGCGTCGGGTCAAGAATGTCGATCAGCCGCTTGTGCGTGCGCATCTCGAAGTGCTCGCGGCTGTCCTTGTACTTGTGCGGCGACCGGATCACGCAGTAGACGTTCTTCTCCGTCGGCAGCGGCACCGGTCCCGCGACCTGCGCACCAGTCCGCGTCACCGTCTCGACGATCTTGCGGGCCGAGCTGTCGATGATCTCGTGGTCGTAGGCTTTGAGCCGGATGCGGATCTTCTGTGCCGCCATGGTGGGCTTCGCCTGTCCTGTCTGTCTCGTCCGGCTGGCAGGCCCCGCAGGGTCCGTTCCTTGGCCGGAGCTGCCGCCGGATGTACCGCTTGTTGTCAGGTGCGTACACTGCGCAAGCGGCGGGTCATATGCCCTGGATGGGGCATAGCGGGCCCGCCGCCGCAGCGACTACTTCAGGATCTTGGTGACGCGACCGGCACCGACGGTGCGACCGCCCTCGCGGATGGCGAACCGCAGGCCTTCCTCCATGGCGATCGGCTGGATGAGCTCGACCGTCATCTCCGTGTTGTCGCCCGGCATGACCATCTCGGTGCCCTCGGGGAGGGTCACCACGCCGGTCACGTCGGTGGTACGGAAGTAGAACTGCGGGCGGTAGTTGTTGAAGAACGGGGTGTGGCGGCCACCCTCATCCTTGCTGAGGATGTAGACCTGCGCCTCGAAGTTGGTGTGCGGAGTGATCGACTTCGGCTTGGTGACGACCTGGCCGCGCTCGACGTCCTCACGCTTGACACCACGCAGGAGCAGGCCGACGTTGTCACCGGCACGCCCCTCGTCGAGCAGCTTGCGGAACATCTCCACACCGGTGACGGTCGTCGTGGTGACCTCCGGCCGGATGCCGACGATCTCGACCACTTCGTTGACCTTGACGACACCGCGCTCCACGCGACCGGTGACGACAGTGCCACGACCGGTGATCGTGAAGACGTCCTCGATCGGCATCAGGAAGGGCTTGTCGATGTCGCGCTCCGGCTCCGGGATGGAGTCGTCGACGGCCTGCATGAGCTCGAGGAGCTTGGCTCCCCACTCCTTGTCGCCCTCCAGCGCCTTGAGCGCCGAGACCCGGATCACCGGCACGTCGTCGCCGGGGAACTCGTACGAGCTCAGCAGCTCCCGGACCTCCAGCTCGACAAGCTCGAGGATCTCCTCGTCGTCGACCATGTCGGCCTTGTTCAGCGCCACGACGATGTAGGGCACGCCGACCTGGCGGGCGAGCAGCACGTGCTCCTTGGTCTGCGGCATCGGGCCGTCGGTCGCCGAGACGACGAGGATCGCGCCGTCCATCTGCGCCGCGCCGGTGATCATGTTCTTGATGTAGTCGGCGTGGCCGGGGCAGTCGACGTGAGCGTAGTGCCGGTTGTCGGTCTGGTACTCGACGTGGGCGATCGAGATCGTGATGCCGCGGGCCTTCTCCTCCGGCGCCTTGTCGATCTGGTCGAACGGCGTGAAGGGGTTCAGGTCCGGGTGCGCGTCGTGCAGGACCTTGGTGATGGCCGCGGTCAGCGTGGTCTTGCCGTGGTCGATGTGACCGATGGTCCCGATGTTGACATGCGGCTTGTTCCGCTCGAACTTCTGCTTCGCCACGGGTGTCCCTCCAAGGACGGGTGGTGTCGTGCCGTGCTGGTGGTCCTGGGACCGCCGGCGGCGCGAGAGAAGTGATCGCGCCGCCTGCCGGCCACTTGTAGCCTGCTAATGATCAATAGTGGTGCCGGATCCGCGAGCGACCCCCGGACGGGGCCACCACGCCCGGCCACCGGTCACTCTCCGCGCGCCTTCGCGATGATCTCCTTCGCGACCCCCGCCGGAACCTCGGCGTAGGAGTCGAACTGCATCGAATAGACCGCTCGCCCCGAGGTCTTCGAGCGCAGGTCCCCGACGTAGCCGAACATCTCCGACAGCGGGACGATCGCCTTCACGATGCGCGCGCCGGACCGTTCGTCCATGGCCTGGATCTGCCCGCGCCGTGAGTTCAGGTCGCCGATCACGTCACCCATGTACTCCTCGGGGGTGGTGACCTCGACCGCCATCATCGGTTCGAGCAGCACCGGGTCGGCCCGCCGCGCCGCCTCCTTGAACGCCATCGAACCGGCGATCTTGAAAGCGAGCTCGGACGAGTCGACGTCGTGGTACTGACCGTCGGTCAGGGTGACCTTCACGTCGACGAGGGGGTATCCGGCGAGCACGCCGAACTCCATCGCCTCCTGGCACCCGGCGTCGACCGACGGGATGTACTCACGCGGGATGCGACCGCCGGTGACCTTGTTCTCGAACTCGTAGCCGCCGCCGTCGCCGCCGGAGGGCTCGAGATCGATGATCACTCGGGCATACTGCCCGGAGCCACCGGTCTGCTTCTTGTGCGTGTAGTCGACCTTCTCGACCTTGCGCCGGATGGTCTCCCGGTAGGCGACCTGCGGCTTGCCGACGTTGGCGGTGACGCCGAACTCGCGGCGCATCCGGTCGACGAGCACGTCGAGGTGCAGCTCACCCATGCCCGCGATGATCGTCTGCCCGGTCTCGTCGTCGGTGCGGACCTGGAAGGTCGGGTCCTCCTCGGCCAGCCGGCCGATGGCCGTTCCCAGCTTCTGCTGGTCGGCCTTGGTCTTCGGCTCGATCGCGACGCTGATGACCGGGGCCGGGAAGGTCATCGACTCCAGGATGACCGGGGCGTTCGGGTCGCACAGCGTGTCACCGGTCGTGGTGTTCTTCAGACCGACGACCGCGACGATCTGACCTGCGCCGACACCCTCGCGGTCCTCCCGGTGGTTGGCGTGCATCTGGAGGATGCGGCCGATGCGCTCCTTGCGGTCCTTGGTCGAGTTCAGCACCGGGGAGCCCGAGGTGAGCCGGCCGGAGTAGACCCGGATGTAGGTCAGCTTCCCGACGTAGGGATCCGTCATGATCTTGAAGGCGAGTGCGGCGAACGGCTCGCTCTCGTCCGGCTCGCGGGAGACCTCGGTGTCCTCACGGCCGATGGCGTGACCAACGGTGGCGCCGATGTCCAGCGGGCTCGGGAGGAAGTCGACGACGGCGTCGAGCATGGGCTGCACGCCCTTGTTCTTGAACGCCGACCCGCACAGCACCGGGTTGAGCGCTCCGGCCAGCGTGCCCCGGCGCAGCGCCGCCCGCAGCTGCTCCTCGGTCGGCTCCTCACCCTCGAGGTAGAGCTCCATCAGGATGTCGTCGTTCTCGGCGACGGTCTCGATGAGCTTGTCCCGCCACTCCTGCGCGGCCTCCAGGTGGTCACGCGGGATGTCGACGGTCTCGTAGGAGGCGCCCTTGTCCTCGGTGTGCCAGAGCAGGCCCTTCATCCGGATCAGATCGATGATGCCCTTGAAGTCGGCCTCGACGCCCCACGGCAGCTGGATGACAGCCGGGGTCGCGGCGAGCCGGTCGACCATCATCTCCACGCACCGGTGGAACTCCGCGCCGACCCGGTCCATCTTGTTGACGAACGCGATCCGCGGGACGTTGTAACGGTCGGCCTGGCGCCAGACGGTCTCGCTCTGCGGCTCCACACCGGCCACGGCGTCGAAGACGGCGACCGCACCGTCGAGCACCCGCAGCGACCGCTCCACCTCGACGGTGAAGTCGACGTGCCCCGGAGTGTCGATGATGTTGATGGTGTGGTCGCGCCAGGTACAGGTGGTGGCCGCGGAGGTGATGGTGATCCCCCGCTCCTGCTCCTGCTCCATCCAGTCCATCGTGGCGCCGCCGTCGTGGACTTCACCGATCTTGTAGTTGACGCCGGTGTAGAACAGGATCCGCTCGGTGGTCGTGGTCTTGCCCGCGTCGATGTGGGCCATGATCCCGATGTTGCGGGTCGCGGCCAGCGCGGCACGTACGTCAGCAGACATTGTCGGTTACCAGCGGTAGTGGGCGAAGGCCCTGTTGGACTCCGCCATCTTGTGGGTGTCCTCGCGCCGCTTCACGCTCGCGCCGAGACCGTTACTGGCGTCGATCAGCTCGTTCATGAGGCGCTCGGTCATGGTCTTCTCGCGGCGCTGCCGGGCGTAGCCGACCAGCCAGCGCAGCGCGAGGGTGGTGCTCCGGCTCGCGCGCACCTCGACCGGCACCTGGTAGGTGGCGCCACCGACCCGGCGGCTGCGCACCTCCAGCGTCGGCTTGACGTTGTCGAGAGCGCGCTTGAGCGTGACCACGGGGTCGTTGCCGGTCTTCTCCCGAGCGCCCTCGAGCGCCCCGTAGACGATCCGTTCGGCCAGCGACTTCTTACCGCTGAACAGAACCTTGTTGACCAGCGCTGTCACCAGCGGTGAGCCGTAGACCGGATCGACGACGACGACGTGCTTGGGAGCCGGGCCCTTGCGTGGCATCAGGCCTTCTCCTTCTTTGCTCCGTACTTGCTGCGCGCCTGCTTGCGGTTGCGGACACCCTGCGTGTCCAGCGTCCCGCGAACGATCTTGTAGCGGACGCCCGGAAGGTCCTTCACCCGGCCGCCGCGAACCAGGACGATCGAGTGCTCCTGCAGGCTGTGTCCCACCCCCGGGATGTAGGCGGTGACCTCTATCCCGCTGTGGAGCCGGACCCGGGCAACCTTGCGCAGCGCCGAGTTCGGCTTCTTGGGCGTGGTCGTGTAGACGCGGGTGCACACGCCACGACGCTGCGGGCTCCCCTTGAGCGCCGGGGTCTTGGTCTTCTCGACCTTGTCCTGCCGGCCCTTGCGGACCAACTGCTGGATCGTCGGCAACGCCGCTCCCGTTCCTGTTCCGTTCCTGCCGGTACCTGCCGTCATCTCGCCTGTGCCCGGCCCACGCTGTCCGACCCACGCGGTCGGGCGTGTCGCGACCCCTGGGAGCAGCCCGACAACCGGGACGGTCTGCCATGGGAGTACGCCCGCCCGCCTTGGTGAAGGCCGGGCCGCCCCTGACACCACAGGCCCGGCAGGACGGGCCACAGTGTCACGGAATGGCCATGGGATGGCGCAGGACACAGGTCAACCTTGCAACGCACAGCGCCGCAGAAACCGAGACTACAGACCCGCCGACGGCTGTGTCGAATCGGGGTACCCCACGTGCCACTGGTAGCCGCCTCCCCCGCGCCGGCGGGGCAGGCAGGGCCGCCGGAACCCGCGGCGCCAGTGGGAAGCGCGCGCACCTCCCGGCGCCGACGACGCCACAGTGATGGAATGTTGTGATAGCAGAGTGCTTCCAGGGTGGCGGCGTTGCGAGGAAAGCCCGGCCAGCCCGGCAGCGTCAGCCCGGCAGCTTCCGCAGCTTGCAGACGAAGAAGCCCTCGAACGCCGGGCCCGGCAGGATGCGCCGGGCATCGGCGAGCGCCGGATGGAAGGTCTCGGTCCGCCAGTGGCGCAGGCCCGGCCGCCACGCGTCCGGCGCGAAGCCGTCGATGTCGACCTCGATCGGGCACACCTCGACGGGATGGTGACGCAGCAGGTAGCTCAACGGCGCCTCGTTCTCCTCCGGGCCGAACGTGCAGGTGGAGTACACCAGGACGCCGCCGGGGCGCAGCAGCCGGCAGGCCGCCACCAGCATCTTGCGCTGCAGCCAGCCGTAGTCGATCACCCGCTGTTCGGTCCAGTACCGCAGCGCCGCGGACGACCGCAGGTCGACCAGGCCCTCACCGCTGCACTGGGCGTCCAGCAGCACCCGGTCGAAACGCTCCGTTATGAACTTGTCGGCATACTGCGCCGGGTGACAGCTCGTCTCGGCCAGGCGGACGTGGAACTGCCGGGTGACCGCGCGCAGTTTCTCCAGCCGGGGCGCGATGCCGTCGTTGGCCCACAGGCGCGCCTCGTTACCGACCAGCGCCGCGATGTGCGCCGTCTTACCGCCCGGCGCCGCGCACAGATCGATGATCGACTCGTCCGGCGCGGGCGCGGGCGCGGGCGCGAGAGCCAGCGCCGGCACCAGGCTGGAGATGTTCTGGATGTAGGCATGACCGCCGCCGAACACCTCCGAGCGCGACAGCACCCGCTTGTCGCCGCGCAGGAGATAGCCGTCGGGACACCAGTCGAGCGGGTCGAGGGTGAGCCCGAGATCCGCGATGGCGCGGTGGATCGTCGCCACGCCCAGCGGTGAGAGCCGGTTGACCCGGACGCCGGGGCGGCGGTCCAGGCAGAGGCGGTCGACCACCTCGGACTCGGCGAGCTGAAGGATCTCGGACAGCCGCCGTACGAACAGCGCCCGCTTCCGGTTCACCCAGCCCCCCCGCCACATCCTGCTCGCGCCGCCACCACGGGCACGCCAGCCCGGCGACACCGAGGCCCGGCAACACCGCCGCCGCCAAAATACCCACCGCGCACCACCATCGTGGCCGGGCCTCGCCCAGCCGCCGCACACTCGACCGCGGCGTGCGTACCCCGACCGTCCGATTGCCGACCGCGGCGGTGTACCGCGGCCGACGAACCGCTTTCCCGGGCCGGTGCCACCGGCCCGGACCCTGCTCCGCCGGCACCCCCGCCACCTGCGAAAACACCGCGGACCGTCCGGTCGTCAAAAGAATCCGCCGGCACGTCACAACGTTTGTCGTAGCGCACATGTCGCGTTCGAGACCAAATACCCGGGTACCACGAAAGCTGTGAGCCGAGTCATGATGTTGAATCCTTGCCCGGTAATCGGCGTCCCGATAAATTCGGTTTTGCTACCGTCCCGTCCGGCCGACCTCGATGGAGGACAAATGTCTACTCACTTCCCCCTCCCCGGCCACGCGGAAATTAGTCCGTCAAGCACCATCGGGCTGGTCATAGAGGTGTCCGACGATGTCGAGATATCCGTTTTCCGCAGCACCGAGGAAATTCCCAGAAAAACGCTTCCGAAATTGCCGGACGCCTGCGCCGAGCAGCGGGACGAAGACCACGGCAGCCAGCCCGTGACCGCCCGCCCCGGCCCGGGCACAGCCGTCGACGCGGACCCCGAGGTCACTGTCGAGGCGACCCCCGACGCCGCTCCCGCCACCATCCCCCACGCGATCGCCGGTCCGGAAACGGCCGTCGACAGCACGGTGGACGCATCCAGCACCGCGCACCGCGACGACTGACCTCCGGACCGCACCAGGCAGGCGGCTCACAATGACGACATCTCGCCGGTCGTCCACCGGGACCAACAGGTGGATCGGGCAGCCGACCCACCAACAGACCTCGGCGGGGACGACATTCCCGAAGACCACCGCCGGTGTGTCCTGGCTCTACGGGCGCCTGTTCGCCTGGCTCACCGGAAATCCCGCGGCCGCCCGCGTCGAATATTTCATCCGGGACCAGAACAGGGCAGCCGCCACGCACGCCGCGCTTTCCCTGCTGGGCGTGTCGACCCTGGTGGCCGCGCCGTTCGCGATTCGGAACCTGATCGACGGCTGGCTGCTGCGACTGCGGACGAACGGCATACTCCTGCCGGTCCTCCTCATCCTCGGCGCCTTTGTGCTCAGCGCCGTGGTGTCGACCCTGCGATACATACTGGTTGGCTATTTCAGCGAGAAACTCGCGCTGCGGATCCGGCGTGACCTCTACCAGCACGCGATCGCGCTGCCGTTTCCCCACATCGCCCGGGCCCGGCACGGTGACGTCATCACCCTGTTCACCATCGACACCGTCAGGGTGCGCACCGCCGCCGCCTTCTGTCTGCCGGCCATCGCGACCATGGCGGTCGAACTCGTCGTGGCCGGGGTGGTCGCCTACCTGCTCCAGTGGCGTCTCGCGTTCGCCGTGGCCGCGATCGGCGTGGTCCCGCTCGTCCTGCTGCGCCTGGTACGCGGACGCGTCCGGGCCATCTCCAGGGTGGAAAGCGAACGGCTCAGCCGGCTGGCCGATCATCTCATCGAGCTGACCGGGCCGGCGGGAGCGCTGCACCTGCGCGCCTTCCGCGCGCAGCACACCGGTCAGGAGGAGTTCGACCGGCTGGGCGCGGCCATTTCGACGGCCGCCCGCACCCGCGTGCAGGTCTTCGCCCGCCTGCAGCTCATCGCCGCGGCCAGTTCGGTGCTGGCGACCATGACCGTGATCGGGTTCGGGGTGTGGCTCACCCTGAACCAGACGATGACGGTTGGCACCTTCGTGGCCTTTCTCAGCGTGCTCCTGCTGGCGTTCCGTTCCATTGCCGGCTTCGCCGACCTGCGTACCCAGCTTTTCGACGGCGAGGCCTCCCTCGTCCGCATCCTGGATTTTCTCGACATCCCGCTGGGGACGACGCCGGCCGGCGACCGCAGCAATGTCAGGCCACTGACCACGGCCGATCGGCCGCATCCGCCCGCGGGCGCCACGCCACCGGCGGGCCCGGTGGCTTCCGGCTCCGAGGACGCCCAGCGTCCGCCGGCCCATGGCGATCTCGTCCTGGAGAACGTCTCCTACTCCTACGCGCCTGACGTGCCCGCTCCCCGGTGGGCGCTGCGCTGCGTCGACATCGCCGTGGGCCGCGGCGAGATGGTGGCCGTCGTCGGGTTCAGCGGCGCCGGGAAGACCACGCTGTGCCATCTCGCCAGCGGCCTGCTCACCCCCACCAGTGGGCGTGTCCTGCTCGGCGGCTGCGACGCCGGCGGGCTCTCCCCCGCCGCAGCCCGGGCCGCGGTCGGTCTGGTGTCGCAGGAGCCGTTCGTCCAGCGTCGTAGCGTCGCCGAAAATCTCCGCTTCGGGAATCCGGCCGCGACGACCGACGAACTGTGGGCCGCTCTGGAGGCGACCGGGCTGGTCACGCTCGTGCGTTCGCTGCCGGAGGGGATTCACACCCCACTGGGGCACAACGGCCACCAGATCTCCGGCGGAGAACGGCAACGGCTGTCCATCGCCCGCGTACTGGTCCAGAACCCGCGGACCGTCGTCCTCGACGAGGCCACGTCGAACCTCGACACCCTGACCGAGGACCTGCTGCGCGCCTCCCTGGAACGTCTGCTCGCCGAGAGAAGCTGTCTCATCGTGGCCCACCGGGCGACGATGACCGTCGCCGCCGACCGCATCTACGTGCTGGAGAACGGCACGGTGATGGAGGCCGGGCCGCACGACCGGCTCCCGCAGCGGTGGTATCTACGCCCGGCTGGCCCGCGGCCCGGCTGACCGGGCCCTGCGAAGGAGCAGGAACGGTAGCCGGTAAAAGACCCGCCGGAGAAACCCACTGCGGAAAGCGACGGAACAGCTCACCGCGGAAGAGTCAGAAAAAGCCTGTGCCCGGACCACACGCCACAGTGGTCCGGGCACAGGCTTTTCTTCGGCTGACCGTCTCTCCAGCCGGCCGTCGCACGCTCCGTCATCGCATGCCGGCATCTGTCGCATGCTGCCGTCGCGTGTCGCCGCATGCGGTCCTCGCCGGGGCGACGGCCGCTCCCGCCGGTGGTCCGCACCGGTCACCGGTGGGTCGCCTCCACGCAGCAAGCTCCACACAGCAGGGCGGCCCGGGTGGACGTCTGGTAAGGACGCCTACCTGGGCCGCCGGGGCGCTCCGTGGCAGGAACTATCGGGTAGCGAGAACTACCGGTAGTCGCCGCCGGTGCTGCGGTAGTCGAAGTCGTCCAACGGGACGGCCTGGCCGCTGCCGGTGCCGAACGCGCCGTACTCCACGCTCGCGCCCTCGTCGTAGCCGCTGACCGAGTACACCGACGCCCGTGCCTCCTCGGTCGGCTCGACCCGGATGTTGCGGTACCGCGAGATGCCGGTACCCGCCGGGATGAGCTTGCCGATGATGACGTTCTCCTTCAGGCCGACCAGCGAGTCCGACCGGGCGTTGATCGCGGCGTCGGTGAGCACCCGGGTCGTCTCCTGGAAGGATGCCGCCGACAGCCACGACTCGGTCGCCAGGGACGCCTTGGTGATCCCCATCAGGACCGGACGGGCCGAAGCCGGCTGGCCGCCGGTCTCGACCACCCGACGGTTCTCCTCCTCGAACCGGGCCCGCTCGACCAGTTCGCCCGGCAGGAGCGTGGTCTCCCCCGACTCCAGCACGTTCACCCGCTTGAGCATCTGCCGGATGATGATCTCGATGTGCTTGTCGTGGATGGACACACCCTGCGAGCGGTACACCTCCTGCACCTGGTCGACCAGGTGGAGCTGCACCTGACGCGGGCCGAGGATGCGCAGCACCTCGTGCGGGTCGACCGCGCCGTCGACGATCTTCTGACCGACTGCGATGCGCTGGCCCTCCTCGACCTTCAGCCGCGACCGGCGGGAGACCGGGTAGGAGATCTCCTCGCTGCCGTCGTCGGGGATGACCACGACCTTGACGGTCTTCTCGGTCTCCTCGATGCGCACCCGCCCGGAGACCTCGCTGATCGGGGCCTTGCCCTTGGGGGAACGGGCCTCGAACAGCTCCACGACACGGGGCAGACCCTGGGTGATGTCGTCGCCGGCGACGCCACCGCTGTGGAAGGTACGCATCGTCAGCTGGGTGCCGGGCTCACCGATGGACTGGGCGGCGACGATACCGACGGCCTCGCCGACGTCCACGAGCTTGCCCGTGGCCAGCGACCGGCCGTAACACTGCGCGCAGACACCCATCCGGGCCGCGCAGGTGAGGGCGGAACGCACCTTCACCGACTCGATCCCGGCATCGATGATCTTGCCGATGACCACGTCGCCGAGGTCGGTGCCGGCCGGTACCACCACGTCACCGGCGGCGTTCGCCGCGTCCGAGGCAAGCGTGCGCGCGTAGGCCGCGGTCTCGGCGTAACGGTCGCGGACGAGCACGCCGTCCGCTCCCTTGCGCGCGATGCGGGTGGCGATGCCGCGCTCGGTGCCGCAGTCGTCCTCACGGACGATGACGTCCTGGCTGACGTCGACCAGACGCCGGGTGAGGTACCCGGAGTCCGCGGTCCGCAGCGCCGTGTCGGCCAGACCCTTGCGGGCGCCGTGCGTGGAGATGAAGTACTCCACCACGCTCAGCCCTTCGCGGAAGTTCGCCTTGATCGGACGTGGGATGATCTCGCCCTTGGGGTTGGCGACCAGTCCGCGCATCCCGGCGAGCTGCCGGATCTGCATCATGTTTCCGGCGGCCCCGGAGTTGACCAGCACGGCGACCGGGTTGGTCTCCGGGAAGTTGGCCTCCATGGCCTCGGCGACCTTGTTCGTCGCCTCGTTCCAGATCTGGACCAGCTCGGCACGGCGCTCGTCGTCGGAGAGGAAGCCGCGGTCGAACTGCTTCTGCACCCGTTCGGCCCGCTGCTCGTACTCGTCGAGGATCTGCGCCTTGTTCGGCGGCGCGACAACGTCCTCGATCGCGACGGTCACCCCCGAGCGGGTGGCCCAGTAGAAGCCGGCGCTCTTCAGCGCGTCCAGCGTCGCGGCCACCTGGATCTTCGGGTAGCGCTCCGCCAGGTCGTTGACGATCGCGGCCTGGGCCTTCTTGTTCATCAGGTAGTTCAGGAACGGGTAGCCCTCGGGGAGCGCCTGGTTGAGCAGGCAGCGACCGAAGGTCGTCTCCAGGGTGAACAGGTCGCCGGTGGCCCAGCCGGGCGGCGGGGTCCAGTCCAGCGGCGGCGTGGTGTCGCGCAGCCGCACCTTGATCTTCGCCTGGAGCTCGATCTCCCGGGCGTCGAAGGCCATCTGCGCCTCGGCCACGCTGGAGAACGCCCGGCCCTCGCCGCGGGCACCCGCGGCCATCCGGCTGAGGTGGAACACCCCGGTCACCATGTCCAGGCTCGGCATGGCCAGCGGACGCCCGGACGCCGGCGAGAGGATGTTGTTGCTCGACAGCATCAGGATGCGCGCCTCGGCCTGCGCCTCCGCGGACAGCGGCAGGTGTACGGCCATCTGGTCCCCGTCGAAGTCCGCGTTGAACGCGGTGCAGACCAGCGGGTGGATCTGGATGGCCTTGCCCTCGACGAGCTGCGGCTCGAACGCCTGGATGCCCAGCCGGTGCAGGGTCGGCGCGCGGTTGAGCAGCACGGGGTGCTCGGTGATGACCTCTTCGAGGACGTCCCAGACGACCGGGCGGGCCCGCTCCACCATGCGCTTGGCCGACTTGATGTTCTGCGCGTGGTTGAGGTCGACCAGCCGCTTCATCACGAACGGCTTGAACAGCTCGAGTGCCATCTGCTTGGGCAGGCCGCACTGGTGCAGCTTGAGCTGCGGGCCGACGACGATGACCGAACGGCCGGAGTAGTCGACGCGCTTGCCCAGCAGGTTCTGCCGGAACCGGCCCTGCTTGCCCTTGAGCATGTCCGACAGCGACTTCAGCGGACGGTTGCCCGGCCCGGTCACCGGCCGGCCGCGGCGGCCGTTGTCGAACAGCGCGTCGACGGCCTCCTGCAGCATCCGCTTCTCGTTGTTGACGATGATCTCGGGCGCGCCGAGGTCGAGCAGCCTCTTGAGCCGGTTGTTCCGGTTGATCACCCGGCGGTAGAGGTCGTTGAGGTCGGACGTGGCGAACCGGCCACCGTCGAGCTGCACCATCGGGCGCAGGTCCGGCGGGATCACCGGGACGCAGTCGAGCACCATCCCGTTCGGGGAGTTGCGGGTGTTGAGGAAGGCCGAGACGACCTTGAGACGCTTCAGCGCCCGGGCCTTCTTCTGTCCCTTGCCGCTGCGGATGGTCTCCCGCAGCGACTCGGCCTCCGCCGCCAGGTCGAAGTCGACGAGCCGGCGCTGCAGGGCCTCGGCCCCCATACCGCCCTCGAAGTACTGGCCGAACCGGTCCCGCAGCTCGCGGTAGAGCAGCTCGTCCGGCTCGAGGTCCTGGACCTTCATGCTCTTGAAACGATCGAACACCCGGTCCAGATCGTCGATCTTCCGCTGCGCGCGGTCGCGGATCTGGCGCATCTCGCGCTCGGCCGCCTCCCGCACCTTGCGCCGGACGTCGCCCTTGGCGCCCTCGGCCTCCAGCTGGGCGAGGTCGGCTTCCAGCTTCTTCTGCCGGGTCTCGACGTCGGCGTTCTTCTTGTCCTCGAGGTGCTGCTTCTCGACGGAGATCCGGGCTTCGAGGGTGGACAGGTCGCGGTGGCGCGCGTCCGTGTCCACATTTGTGATCATGTAGGCGGCGAAGTAGATGACCTTCTCAAGGTCCTTCGGCGCCAGGTCGAGCAGGTAGCCGAGCCGGCTCGGGACACCCTTGAAGTACCAGATGTGGGTGACCGGCGCGGCCAGCTCGATGTGGCCCATCCGTTCCCGACGCACCTTGGCGCGGGTGACCTCGACACCGCAGCGCTCGCAGATGATGCCCTTGAAACGAACGCGCTTGTACTTACCGCAGTAGCATTCCCAGTCCCGGGTCGGACCGAAGATCTTCTCGCAGAAGAGCCCGTCCTTCTCCGGCTTGAGGGTACGGTAGTTGATCGTTTCCGGCTTCTTGACCTCGCCGTGTGACCACTGGCGGATGTCGTCCGCCGTGGCGAGGCCGATGCGCAGCTCGTCGAAGAAGTTGACGTCGAGCACGTGTCTTCTCTCTCTGCCGTCTGGCTGCCCGCTGTCGCCGGCAGGTGTTCGTGCGGATGGCGGCGGCGGGGGGCGTGGGCCGTCAGTTTGTCCAAGGTCGGCGGGGGTGCCGCGACACGGCCGGTGCCCGGGGACTACCGGTTGCCGTGTCCTGGCCGTGTGGTCCGCGGCCGCGGCGGCGCGAGGGCGGCGACTCCAGGAAGATCATCCTGATCCCCACAGCCCCCTGGTCACGCCGCCTCCGGCCGCTGGCGGTCACCCGGCCGCAGACCACTACTCGTCAGACCTCCTCAACGCTGCTCGGCTCCCGCCGGGACAGGTCAATACCGAGTTCCTCCGCGGCGCGGAAGACGTCCTCGTCGGTGTCACGCATTTCGATGGAAACGCCGTCGCTGGAGAGAACCTCGACGTTCAGGCACAGCGACTGCATTTCCTTGATGAGCACCTTGAAGGACTCCGGGATACCGGGTTCGGGAATGTTCTCGCCCTTGACGATGGCCTCGTAGACCTTGACGCGCCCGAGGACGTCGTCCGACTTGATGGTGAGCAGTTCCTGCAGGGCGTAGGCGGCACCGTAGGCCTCCAGCGCCCACACCTCCATCTCGCCGAAACGCTGCCCACCGAACTGCGCCTTACCACCCAGCGGCTGCTGGGTGATCATCGAGTAGGGGCCGGTCGAACGAGCGTGGATCTTGTCGTCGACCAGGTGCAGCAACTTGAGGATGTAGATGTAACCGACCGCCACCGGGTACGGGTAGGGCTCGCCGGTCCGGCCGTCGAAGAGCTCGGCCTTGCCGCTGGCCCCGATGAGCTGGACGCCGTCCCGGTTGGGCAGCGTCGAGGCGAGCAGGCCGGTGATTTCCTCCTCACGGGCGCCGTCGAAGACCGGCGTGGCCACGTTGGTGTTCGGCGGCGCCTGGTCCGCCCGGATGCCGCGCAGCCGCTCCTTCCAGCCCTCGGCACCGCCGTCGACCTGCCATCCGGTCTTGGCCACCCAGCCGAGGTGGGTCTCCAGGATCTGGCCGATGTTCATCCGGCGGGGCACACCGTGCGGGTTGAGCACGACGTCCACCGGGGTGCCGTCGGAGAGGAAGGGCATGTCCTCGGCCGGGAGGATCTTCGCGATGACGCCCTTGTTCCCGTGCCGCCCGGCGAGCTTGTCACCATCGGTGATCTTGCGCTTCTGGGCGACGTACACCCGGACCAGTTCGTTGACGCCGGGTGGCAGCTCGTCGCCGTCCTCCCGGGAGAACACCCGGACCCCGATGACCTTGCCAGACTCCCCGTGCGGCACCTTCAGCGAGGTGTCGCGGACCTCCCGGGCCTTCTCACCGAAGATCGCACGCAGCAGCCGCTCCTCCGGAGTCAGCTCGGTCTCGCCCTTGGGCGTGACCTTCCCGACCAGCACGTCACCGGGCGAGACCTCGGCGCCGATACGGATGATGCCGCGCTCGTCGAGGTCGGCGAGGACCTCCTCGGCGACGTTGGGGATGTCCCGGGTGATCTCCTCGGGCCCGAGCTTGGTGTCCCGGGCGTCGACCTCGTGCTCCTCGATGTGGATCGAGGACAGCACGTCGTCCTGGACCAGCCGCTGGGAGAGGATGATCGCGTCCTCGTAGTTGTGGCCCTCCCACGGCATGAAGGCGACCAACAGGTTCTTGCCCAGCGCCATCTCGCCGTTGTCCGTGCAGGGGCCGTCCGCGATGACCTGGCCCGCCTCGACCCGGTCCCCCTCGTCCACGATGGGCTTCTGGTTGATGCAGGTGCCCTGGTTGGACCGGCGGAACTTCGCCATCCGGTAGGTGCGCCGGGTGCCGTCGTCGTGCATGACGGTGATGTAGTCGGCGGAGAGGTCCTCGACCACGCCGGCCTGCGCGCAGACGACGACGTCGCCGGCGTCCTTGGCCGCGCGGGCTTCCATGCCGGTGCCGACCAGCGGCGCCTCACTGCGCAGCAGTGGGACGGACTGACGCTGCATGTTCGAGCCCATCAGGGCCCGGTTGGCGTCGTCGTGCTCGAGGAAGGGGATCATCGCGGTGGCGACCGACACCATCTGCCGCGGCGAGACGTCCATGTAGTCGACCTCGTCGGGCGGGATGAACTCGACCTCGCCGCCCTTGCGGCGGACCAGGACCCGGTGCTCGGCGAACGACCCGTCGGAGCTCAGCGGCGCGTTCGCCTGCGCGATGACGTGCCTGTCCTCCTCGTCCGCGGTGAGGTAGTCGATCTGGTCGGTGACCCGCCCGGCCACGACCTTGCGGTAGGGCGTCTCGACGAAGCCGAACGGGTTGACCCGCGCGAATGTCGACAGCGAGCCGATCAGACCGATGTTCGGCCCTTCCGGCGTCTCGATCGGGCACATCCGGCCGTAGTGGCTGGGGTGGACGTCCCGGACCTCGAAGCCGGCCCGCTCCCGGGAGAGACCGCCCGGGCCGAGCGCGGACAGGCGCCGCTTGTGGGTGAGGCCCGCCAGCGGGTTGGTCTGGTCCATGAACTGGGAGAGCTGGCTGGTGCCGAAGAACTCCTTGATGGAGGCGACCACCGGCCGGATGTTGATCAGCGTCTGCGGCGTGATCGCCTCGACGTCCTGGGTGGTCATCCGCTCCCGGACGACCCGCTCCATCCGGGCCAGGCCCAGGCGCACCTGGTTCTGGATCAGCTCACCGACCGTGCGCAGCCGCCGGTTGCCGAAGTGGTCGATGTCGTCCACGTCGTAGGACGAGTCCCTGCCGGCGTGCAGCTGGACGACGTACTCGATCGTGCGGACGATGTCGTCCTCGGTGAGCACTCCGACGTCGTGCGGGACGTCCACCTCGAGCTTCTTGTTCACCTTGTAGCGGCCGACCTTGGCCAGGTCGTAGCGCTTCGGGTTGAAGAAGAGGTTCTCCAGCAGCGTCTGCGCGGACTCGCGGGTCGGCGGCTCGCCCGGGCGCAGCTTGCGGTAGATGTCGAGCAGCGCGTCGTCCTGGCTGGAGGTGTGGTCCTTCTCCAGGGTCACCCGCATCGACGGGAAATCACCGAACCGCTCCAGAATGCGCGCCTCGTCCCAGCCGAGCGCCTTGAGCAGCACGGTCACGGACTGGCGGCGCTTGCGGTCGATACGGACGCCGACGGTGTCCCGCTTGTCGACCTCGAACTCCAGCCAGGCACCCCGGGACGGAATCACCTTGCAGGAGAACAGATCCTTGTCGGAGACCTTGTCGATGGTCTTCTCGAAGTACACCCCGGGGGAACGCACCAGCTGACTGACGACGACCCGCTCGGTCCCGTTTATGACGAACGTGCCCTTCGGGGTCATGAGCGGGAAATCACCCATGAAAACCGTCTGGCTCTTGATCTCACCAGTGGTGTTGTTGGTGAACTCGGCCGTCACGAACATCGGGGCCGAGTAGGTCATATCCTTGTCCTTGCACTCCTCGACGGAGTACTTCGGCGGTTCGAAACGGTGGTCCCGGAACGACAGTGACATCGAACCGGAGAAGTCCTCGATCGGGGATATCTCCTCGAAGACCTCTTCGAGACCCGACGTGACGGGTACGTCGTCACGACCGGCGTCGATGGCTTCCTGGACCCGTTCCGCCCACGCATCACTGCCGATCAGCCAGTCGAAGGACTGGGTCTGCAGGGCGAGAAGATCGGGGACCTCGAGAGGCTCGATGATCTTTGCGAACGAGATGCGGGAGGAGGTAGGCGAGGCGGCCAAGGTGGTCCTTCCGGTGGCCTGATCGTCGGGCTGGTGGCGCTGCGGCTTCCTTGATACGGCCTCCGGCAACACGGGAGGATTCATGATCGCGTCGCCTTCGGCCTGCTCGAGAACAATCCGACGGAGGGGTGGTCGGGTGATCAGTGTCTCGCTACGGTTGTGGTGACTGTCGGCGGGGGTAGTCCAACAGGGTGCACGGGTGACTCACGAATGCAGGCAGACGCGACACGGGCGTCAGCGAGTAGTCCGTCACGACAGCTTTCGGACGGGGACCTCCGCGTGGGATGGTCGTCCTGTACTGGTGACGTGGCGGCGCTTCGGTGGCGGATTGCGATCAACGGTCTCGCTCGGGTTACCTCGGTCGTGACGTCTGTCTGGACGGTCGCGCCCGGTGGACGCGGCTGCACAGGGACTGAAGCCGTACGCGGGCTGGCACCGTCGCATACCTCGAGGAGCAGTGAGCGCACGACGAAAGGACAGCCCAAACGAGCAGTGTAGCCGATGGCTGCACTGCTGACAAGGCTGGCCGCAAGGCTGAGCTCGAGGCTGGCCGACGGGGGCCGCCCGACGGAAGCTGGTCAGCCGATGCCAGCTGACCGACGCCGTCCGACGGGTCTGGGTCACCGCCTCGGAGATGATGGAACTCCGTCCCGGGTAAGGTCGTCAACCGGTTGCGAGGTAATGAGCGCGAGGAAGTCCGCGGCACGCCCCGGCCGGGCCTGCGTGAGCGGCCCGCGCGCCCGGGCAGGCCGTCCGGCCGCGAGGCGGCGCAGCGAGGCTCCCCCACCCGATCCGTCCGCCCGCGACCGGGCCGACAGCCGCGACGACCGGCCCGGTGGCGGCCGGCTCGGGCAGACGCTCGGCAGCCCGTTCGACGGGCACCGGCAGCCTCGGCTTTGTTGTCGAGACAGCCTGACCCACCAGGGCAGTCTGAAGCGTCAGGACGGTCTGAGCCAACGACGCGGGCCGTTGCCCTCTCGTCTCCACGGAGGGAGAGAGCAACGGCCCGCGGTGTCATGGTTACTTGACGGTGACCGTGGCGCCGGCGCCCTCCAGGGCGGCCTTGGCCTTCTCCGCGGCTTCCTTGGTCGCCTTCTCCAGCACCGGCTTGGGCGCTCCGTCGACGAGGTCCTTGGCCTCCTTCAGCCCGAGGCTGGTCAGCGCGCGGACCTCCTTGATGACCTGGATCTTCTTGTCGCCGACGGACTCGAGGATGACGTCGAACTCGTCCTGTTCCTCGACGGCCGGCGCCTCGGCGGCCGACCCCGCGGCGCTCGGCGCGGCAACCGCGACCGGCGCGGCCGCGGTCACACCGAAGGTGTCCTCGAACTGCTTCACGAACTCCGACAGCTCCAGCAGCGTCATTTCCTTGAACGCGTCCAGCAACTCGTCGGTCGACAGCTTCGTCATGATGGCGGTCCTTTCATCGTGATGGATCAGAAAGTCCGGTCGGGCGTACCGCGTCAGCGGGCCGAAAGCGCCGCGACTACCGCCCGTCGGGTTACCTGTGGCTACTTGTTGTTACTTGGGGCTACTTCGGACTGCCTGGTTCACGGATCCCGGGGACCGGGACGGCCGGCGCCCGTCGACATCGGCTACCGGCCAGCTGACCGGGTAGCAGGACGTGTCGGGCCACGGGCGGCCGGTGCGCTAGGCGCCCGCTTCGGCCGGGGACGCGTCGGCCGCCGGCTCGGGAACCGCGGACGCCTCCGCCTCCCGCTTGGCCCGCAGCGCCTCGGCCAGGCGGGCCGTCTGGGACAACGGCGCCGCGAACAGGCCGACCGCCTTGGCCAGCGAACCGTTGAGCGCACCTGCGAGCTTGGCGAGCAACACCTCGCGCGACTCGAGATCGGCCAGCTTGCGGATGTCGTCCGCCGACACCGGCCTGCCCTCGACGACGCCGCCCTTGACCACCAGAGCCGGGTTGGCTCGGGCGAAGTCACGCAGGCCCTTGGCCGCCTCGACCGGGTCGCCAGTGACGAACGCGACCGCGGTGGGGCCGACCAGCAGATCGTCCAGGCCGTTGACGCCGGCCTGCCCAGCGGCAATCTTGGTGAGGGTGTTCTTGACCACCGCGTACTGTGTGCCCTCGCCGAGCGAACGGCGCAGTTCGGTGAGCTGGCTCACCGTCAGCCCGCGATACTCGGTCAGCACCGCCGCGGACGCGCCCCGGAACGAGTCTGCGATCTCCGTTACCGCGGCGACCTTTTCCGGCTTCGCCATCGGGCTCCTTCATGGGGTCTGGCCAGTCGTCCGAAAGGTGCCGCAGACGACGAACGCCCCGGCGCAGGCGCGCGGGGCGTACCGACCGGAGCACAACGATGCCGACCCCGGACAATGCTCCCTCACCTGCGCGGGCCGTCCGGTGGCTCCGGAACCTTCGGCCGCCCCACGAGGGGACGACGACCAGCGGTCTTCGGTTTGGTTCTCAGTGAACAGTTGGTTCTCAGTGGGCAGGATACTCGGGCCTACCGCGATACGAAAAATATGATCGTTCCGCTTTCGGCCTTCGCATCAAAATGGTACACGGCCTGGAAACCGCGGCCGGCCAGGGAGCGCCCTGCGCACCCCGTCCGACCGCGGCCCGCGAGGGCCGGTACCGACCGAAGCCGGTACCGCCTGGATCAGGCGACGACGTCCTCGAGGAGGTTGCGGGTACGACCCGGGTCGACCAGAATTCCGGGGCCCATCGTGGTCGTGAAAGTGATCTTCTTCAGGTAGCGGCCCTTGGCCGCGGCCGGCTTGACCCGGACGATCTCGTCCAGTGCGACGCTGTAGTTCTCGATCAGCTGCTCGTCGGTGAAGGCCGTCTTCCCGATGACGATGTGCAGGTTGCCCTGCTTGTCGACCCGAAAATTAATCTTTCCGCCCTTGATGTCGCGGACGGCCTTGGCGATGTCGAGGGTGACCGTGCCGGTCTTGGGGTTGGGCATGAGCCCGCGCGGCCCCAGGATGCGGGCGATGCGGCCGACCTTGGCCATCTGGTCGGGGGTCGCGACGGTCGCGTCGAAGTCGAGGAAGCCCTCCTGGATCCGCTGCACGAGATCGTCGCTGCCGACGATGTCGGCACCGGCGGCGGTGGCCTCGGCTGCCTTCTCCCCGGCGGCGAAGACCGCCACCCGCGGGGACTTCCCAGTGCCGTGCGGCAGGTTCACGGTTCCCCGGACCATCTGGTCGGCCTTGCGCGGATCCACCCCGAGACGCAGCGCGACCTCGACGGTGGCGGCGTACTTGGTCGTGGAGGTCTCACGGGCCAACTGGACGGCTTCCAGCGGGGTGTACAGGCGGTCCGGCTCGATCTTCTCGATCGCGGCCCGGTACGCCTTGCTGCGCTTCGTCATGTGTGTCTCCTCGTGGTGATGACGGGCCGGAGCCGCTGCACCACCCGCCCATCCTGGTTGCAGGCACCTTCCAGGACGGGTCGGGCGTGATCGGGCGCCCTCCCACAGTTGTCGCGGTCACGGCCGTCGCAACCTCGCGGCCGGACTGGTCGTCACCCGCTGACGGTGATGCCCATCGACCGGGCGGTCCCAGCGATGATCTTCTCGGCGGCTTCCAGGGTGGTGGCGTTGAGGTCCGGCAGTTTGGTCTGGGCGATCTGACGGACCTGCTCGGCGGTCAGGTTGGCGACCTTCGTCCGGTGCGGAACGCCGCTGCCCTTCTCCACCCCGGCGGCCTTGAGGATCAGCCGCGCCGCCGGCGGTGTCTTGGTGACGAAGGTGAACGAGCGGTCGTCGTACACGGTGATCTCGACCGGCACCACGTTCCCCCGCTGGGACTCGGTGGCGGCGTTGTACTGCTTGCAGAACTCCATGATGTTCACGCCGTGCTGGCCGAGTGCCGGCCCCACCGGAGGCGCCGGCGTCGCCACACCGGCATTGATCTGGAGCTTGATGATGGCGGCGATCTTCTTCTTGGGAGGCATGGTGTCGTTTCTCTCCGAGTTGCTGCTGCGAGTTGCTGCTGGTGGGGCGGGTTCAGATCTTCGCGACCTGGTTGAACTGAAGTTCGACCGGCGTCTCGCGGCCGAAGATGGACACCAGCACCTTGAGCCGCTGTGCGTCGAGGTTGATCTCGCTGATGGTGGCCGGCAGGGTCGCGAACGGGCCGTCCATGACGGTCACCGACTCCCCGACCTCGAACTCCTGTACCCGGACCGTCTCGACCTTCTTCTCGCGTGGCGCCGGCGGCGCGAGGATCGAGAGGACCTCCTCCGTGCGCAACGGCGACGGCTTGTTGGTCAGCCCCACGAAGCCGGTCACGCCCGGGGTGTTGCGGACCGCCGACCACGACTGGTCGGTGAGGTCCATCCGCACGTAGATGTAGCCGGGGTACTTCTTCTGCTGCACCAGTTGCCGCTTGCCGTTCTTGATGACCGGGACCTCCTCGGTCGGCACCTCGATCTGGAAGATGTAGTCCTCCATGTTGAGGCTGGAGATCCGGGTCTCAAGGTTCGTCTTGACCTTGTTCTCGTATCCGGCATACGAATGTATGACGTACCACTCGCCCGGAGCGTCCTCCAAGGCCTGCCGGATGTCCTCGGCGTCGTCCTCGTCGTCGGCAGCGGGCTGGTCCGCGCCTGCCGGGCCGGTCACGTCCGCCTGGTCCGTCGCGAGGTAGCCGGGAGACGTGTCGGTGCCCGTGGTGCCGTCGCCGCTCTCGCCAGCCTGCGGCAGAGCGCCGGCCTCCGTACTCGCCACCTCGTCGCGCGCCAGTGCCGCCAGCGGATCGAGACCGTCGAGGGCCTCCCCCTGTTCGGAGGAGACGTGCTCGGGAAACTGGGACACGCGGACGTTCCTTCTCTCTATGACCGTGCTCTGTGAGCTGTGTGGGCCTCGGGGCGACATGAATCCGCGGAATCCGGTCACATCAACCGAAGATGGCCAACACCGCCTTGGTGAGACCGAAGTCCAACGACGCGACGAAGGCCACCGTGATCGAGCAGAACACGAGCACGACGATCACATAAGTGACCAGCTCGCTCCGGCCCGGATAGACGACCTTCCGAAGCTCGGCGACAACCTCGCGGTAGAACCGCAGTGGCGTCGTGCGACGCCGGCCCGCGGGCCTGCTCGGCCGGCCGGCCCGCGGTGCCGCGTCACGTGTGTCGGTCGCCACTCACTCCACCTACCTGGTCGTCGGATACCGCAGGGGCGACAGGACTCGAACCTGCAACCGCCGGTTTTGGAGACCGGTGCTCTACCAATTGAGCCACGCCCCTTTGCACTGCGGTCGTCCTCGGAGCAGCAGCCGCCGAACAAGATCGAATCCATCAAGAGATCAATCTTGATGACCATCCCTGATGACCATCAGCAGCACTACATACCGGGACGACAGCCCAAGCGCGTCCACCATACTCCTACGCAGGCCCGCTTACCTGGCCGCCCGGCCCCGGCCCCGGCGGGGATCCGCGGATGCCCGCCGGGGAGCGATCCTGTGACGCGGATTCGACGTCCCGCATCCCTGCGGAACCGGTGCAGAACCGGCACGAAGCCGGCACCGAGCCGGGTGCGGAACCGGGGGCCAGACGGAGGATGGGTGCCGAAGGTCTTCCTCCAGACGAGGCGGATACCGACCGAAACCGCTGCCGGACCGCCCGCACACCGACCCTTGTGGCGTCCCGTGGAATCCGAACGGCTCCGGCAATGATCGGGCGGCCAACCCCTGATACGTGGCAGCATGACGGTCATGACCCGGATCTCTCACCGCATCGGCAGCATCGCCCCCTCCGCGACGCTCGCCGTGGACGCGACCGCGAAGGCGCTGCGTGCAGCCGGCCGGGACGTGATCGGCTTTGGTGCCGGCGAACCGGACTTCCCCACCCCCGACCACGTCGTCGCAGCCGCCGAGAAGGCCTGTAGCGACCCGAAGATGCACCGGTACACACCCGCCGCCGGCCTGCCCGAGCTCCGGGAGGCGGTGGCGGACAAGACCCGCCGCGACTCCGGTTTCGACGTCCCCGCCAGCTCTGTGATCATCACCAACGGCGGCAAGCAGGCGGTCTACCAGGCGTTCGCCGCCCTGCTCGACCCCGGTGACGAGGTCCTGCTGCCCGCTCCCTACTGGACGACCTATCCGGAGTCGATCCGGCTCGCCGGCGGCGTCCCGGTGGACGTCGTCACCACCCCGGAACAGGGCTACCGGGTGACGGTCGAGCAGCTGGAGGCGGCCCGCACCCCCCGCACCAAGGTGCTGCTGTTCTGTTCGCCGTCCAACCCCACCGGGGCGGTACACACCCCCGAAGAGGTCCGGGCGATCGGGCGCTGGGCGGCCGACGCCGGCCTGTGGGTGATCGCCGACGAGATCTACGAGCATCTGGTGTACGGCGACGCCCGGTTCGCCTCCCTGCCGGTCGAGGTGCCGGAGATCGCCGACCGCACCATCGTGGTCAACGGGGTGGCCAAGACCTACGCCATGACCGGCTGGCGGGTCGGCTGGCTGATCGGCCCGCCGGACGTGGTGCAGGCCGCCACCAACCTGCAGTCCCACGCCACGTCCAATGTCTCCAATGTCGCGCAGGCCGCGGCGCTGGCAGCGGTGACCGGGCCGCTGGACGCTGTCGTGGAGATGCGCAAGGCCTTCGACCGGCGACGGCTGACCATGCACCGGATGCTCTCCAGCACGCCCGGGGTGGTCTGCCCGCTGCCCGACGGGGCGTTCTACTGCTACGCGTCGGTGGCCGGCGTCCTCGACCGCACGCTGCGGGGGAAGACCCCGGCCACCTCGGCGGAACTGGCCTCACTCATCCTCGAGGAAGCGGGGGTGGCGATCGTGCCGGGTGAGGCGTTCGGGACCCCGGGCTACACCCGGCTGTCCTACGCGCTCGGCGACGAGGACCTGGTCACGGGCGTCCAGCGGCTGTCCGACCTGCTGGCCGAGGCACGCTGACCGACGGGCGGGCCGCGCCGCCCGCCCGAACCCGGCCGGCACAGCGTTCGGCCGGCACCCACCCGACGGTGTGTCCGGCAGGCACGGCCGGGCATCCGCGGGCTCCGGCCGGCGGACACACCGTCACCACCGCCTGTCCGCCCCCGTGCCTGCCCCGCCGTGCCTGCCCGGCAGGCCGCAGGCAGGCGCGAGCGGGCCCGAAAACGGGGCCGGGCGGCCGCGGGCGGGCGGGGCCTCAGGCGAGTTGGACGGTGGCCCGGGAGGCCAGCAGCACCTTGCTGCCGTCGAACCGCACGGTCAGGTTGACGACCACCCGGTTGTCCTCGAGCTTCTTCTCGACGACGCCGCTGACCACGAGCGTGGCACCGGCGTCGTCGTCCGGCACCGGCACCGGGGAGGAGAACCGGACGCCGTAGTCGACCACGCTGCCGGGGTCCCCCGCCCAGTCGGTGACGAGCCGGGCGGCCGTGGCCATGGTGTACATCCCATGCGCGATCACACCGGGCAGGCCGACGCCCTGCGCCGCCCGCTCGTTCCAGTGGATCACGTTGAAGTCGCCGGAGGCCCCGCAGTAGCGGACAAGGTCCTCCCGGCGGATCCGGAACTCCCGCTCGGGAATCCGGGTACCGACCTCGACGTCGTCGTAGTCGATGATGGCAGGCATGTGAGCGCTCAGCACCCTTCCTGATCCTTGGGGGCGTCAGGCCGCGGTGCCGCGCGAGGCCAGCGCCGTCCGGGCGGTCGCGACCGGCTCGCCACCGGTCGTGACGAACTCGTACTCGCTGATCAACAGCTCGTTGCGTCCGGCCTTGCGGATGTCGGCGATGGTGGCGGAGACGACGAGCTCGTCACCGGCGACGACCGGCCGGCGCAGCGAGTAGCGCTGCTCGACGTGCACCACCAGCGAGTAGTCGAGACCGAGCTGCGGGTCATGCACCGGCACCACGGGCCGCCAGAGGGCCACCGCCGTCAGGAAGGTGGGCGGCGCTACAAGATCGATATAGCCGGCCGCCTTGGCGGCCTCAAGATCGTGCGAGAGCGGACTGTCATCCTGGATCGCAGTCGCGAACTGCCGGATGTGTTCGCGACCGACCAGAAAGGGAGTGTCCGCGACAAACCTGCGTCCGACAAAGTCCCGATTGAGCGGCACCGCATGCTCCGATCTCGCCGTCCCCGCGGTTGGAACCACCCCGCAGCACCGGGGAACTACAACACTCCCACGCGACAGCCAGCGAGGACAGACGGTTCCAGGGCACGACGCGGCGATCACCAACAGTGAAGAGATCAATCCAACGGACTGAACACTAGTCCCACGCCCCCCGACCACCGTACCGACAGGCCGTGGCGGCCCGACATCATCGTGGGGGAACCCGCGGACCCCTGGAAGAACCCTCGGAAGGCAACCTGGAAGACGACGTCACCCGGAGGCCGGCGAGCATCCGGAGGATGTCCGCGACCGGGTCAGCGGGTCTCTCGGTGCTCGGTGTGATGCCGGCAGTTCGGGCAGAACTTGCGCAGCTCCAGACGGTCCGGATCGTTGCGGCGGTTCTTGCGCGTGATGTAGTTGCGGTGTTTGCACACCTGACACGCCAGGGTGATCTTCGGACGGACGTCGGTGGCGGCCACGGTGCTGTGCCTCTTCCTGCAGGTGGGACAAGAACGAACCAGAGCTTGGACGTGCCGGACGACTACGGCGCCGTCCATGGCGGGACGCGACCCGACCGGTAGCGGTGGCCGGATTTGAACCGGCGACACAGCGATTATGAGCCGCTTGCTCTGCCTGGCTGAGCTACACCGCCTGGGTGGACCCACCCCGTCAACTGGCCCAACCGACGGGGTGATGGCCGGCAACCGCTCACCTGGCTACCGACCGGTGCCGCAGAGCCCCTTTACGGAATCGAACCGTAGACCTTCTCCTTACCATGGAGACGCTCTGCCGACTGAGCTAAAGGGGCGAGTACGCGGCCTTAGGTTACACGACGACGGGGCAGTGCGTGTCGCGGGCCCGATCGCAGTGACGCCGTCCGCGGCCGCCGCCGACGCTCGGCGCCCGCGGGTGCCCCACCCACCCGGCGGCTCCGCCCGGATCTCCCACGGCCCGCCTGGCCCAGGCGCACGATCCCAGCCGCGCCCGTCCGCGGCTGCCGCCCCCATGACCCGCGTGGCATCCGTGACATCCGTGACATCCGTGACCACCGCAGCCACCGCGGCCACCGCGACGACCACGGCCACCCGGTCACCTGACGTCCCGGGGCGCGTGCGCGACGGCGCTCGGAAGCCCGCAACCCGGAGCGAGCGGATCTTCGTCGCCCGGCGCGATCTGCTCTGACACAGACACCACTCCATGTCACGAAAATGGGCCCGATCACAAAGATCGCGACTGTGAGTAACGACAAAGTCGACTCACGCACCGCTTACGTAGCTGTAAGTAGTCGTTACTTTGCTTAGCGTAGTAGTTGGTCGAGCAAGCCTGCCTCTGGGATCACCCGTCGGCCAGTCCCCCCGAACACGCCAGGGAGCTCCCATGCGCATCGCACTCACGCCCGCCTGCCAGACCGGCGCCGGGCCAGGCCGGACTGTCCGGCCCCACCTGCGCCGGACAGCCTGCCACCGATGGGGCGGCACACGCGGGGCCGTCGTCGTAGCGGCAGTGGCGTTCATCACCGCCACCACCATCACAGCCACGACCGCGGGCAGCCTTCGGGCGAGCCAGCCTGCAGCGGCGTCCAGCATTCATGATCAGACTGTTCGTGACGTACAGGCTATTCGTAACGTGGCCGCCACATTCGACGTGCCTGTCCTGGCGGCGGGGACCACGGCCGCCGCCCCCAGGACGGCGGACACAGCCGTGGCCGTATCCGGTGCGGCCGTACCCATCGCGGACCAGTCCGCGCAGACAATCCCGGCTGAGTGGCCGCGAGGTATCGACATCTCGTCATGGCAACATCCCGCTGGCGCACAGATCGACTGGAACGCGGTCCGCTCGGCCGGCGTCACCTTCGCCATCGTCAAGGCGACCGAGGGCATGACCTACACCAATCCGTATTTCGCCCTCGACCGCCTGCGTGCCCTCCAGACGGGCCTGGTCGTCGGCGCGTACCACTACGCCCGGCCCGTCCTGCCGATCACGACCGCGGTCGAACAGGCCGACCGCTTCCTCGCCACCACCGGCCTCACCCGGTCCAACGGTCATCTGGCCCCCATCCTCGATCTCGAGGCCGACGGAAGCCTGTCGGCCGACCAGCTCACCGCCTGGACCCGCGCCTTCCTGGAGGAGATCGAGACGAGAACCGGACGCACTCCCATCCTGTACACCTACCGGTCGTTCTGGACCGACACGATGAAGAACACCACGTCATTCTCCCGCTACCCACTGTGGTTCGCCATTTACAACGGGAGCTCGTCACCGGGTTCCCTGCCCGGCGGCTGGCAGAAGTGGACGATGTGGCAGTTCACCTCCTCCGGGAGCGTTCCCGGCATCGCCGGGAACGTCGACATGAACGCCGTTTGCTGTGGCGTCGACGCGCTGGCCGCCAGTGCCGACGGACGGGTCAGCGAGATCGACCGGCGGTACGGCTCCGACCCCCGCGTGCGCTCGGCGCTGGGGACCGCCATCCGCGACGAGGAACCCGCCGGTGGCGGCGGACGGTGGCGGCAGTTCGAGCAGGGGCTGCTCTTCTGGTCGGTGGCGACCGGCGTCCACGAGGCGCACGGTGGGATCGGCGCGAAATATCTGAACCTGGGCAGCAGCAACAGCTTCCTGGGACGGCCGACCAGCGACGAGGTGGACGCGGAGACGACAGGCAGCAGGCAGTCGGTGTTCCAGGGCGGCCGGATCTACTGGAGCGCCGCCACGGACGCCCACGAGGTCCACGGAGCGATCCTCAACCACTACCTGTCACTCGGTGGCGCCGGTTCGGACCTCGGGCTGCCGATCAGCGACGAGTACCCGGTCGAAGGAGGACGCCAGAGCGCCTTCCAGTACGGCTGGCTGCGTTGGGACGCGGACTCTGGCACGGTCGCCGTCACCCGCCCGTAGGCCGTGCCTGGCCAGACCACGCCACACGGATTTTCGATCACCCGGACATGACTGCGCGCGACGGGTCTCCAGACCGGAATGTCGGGCAACCAGGCATGTCCGGGGCATGCGCAGGCATGCGCAGGGCGCCCGGAGGGCACACGGAGGGCATGGCCATGTGGGCCAGCCGGCCGCCGGTGACGCTGTCATGCTCTTTCCGCGCCGCCGGAGACCTCGCGTCCCCGGGGCCGTCAAACCGACCCGAAAGTGACACCGAAGGTGACGCGGCCATGGCCCTTCCGCGCCGCCAGCGGCAAACGGGCCCCGGGTCGCCAGGCGTCCCGCCACGCTCCAGGGAGGATTCCATGCAACCGGCACGGTCAGCGGTACGCACCACCGGATGGCTGGCATTTGCCGCGGTCATCATCTTCATCGCAGGATTCCACAACATCATCTATGGAGTTGCCGCTCTCGACAGATATACCTATCTCGTCAGTGGCAGCGGTATGATCATCTACCAGGATCTGAACTTCTGGGGCTGGCTGCTGATAGCCATGGGCATCGTCGAGGTCGTCGTCGCGGTGGGCCTGCTGACGGGTCAGCGGTGGGCCCGCTGGGCGGCAATCGCGATCTGCACGGTCAACGTGATCGCGCACCTTGCCTTCCTCGCGGTCTTCCCGGTGTGGGCAGTCGTCCTCATCGCGCTCGACGTACTCGTGATCTATGCGGTGACCAGGCCTGACACACAGCCGCGCGGGTCCTACGAGCCCTACCCCGAAGCCGACCGAGTGGAGGCCCGCACAGGCCGCGGGGAATACGGCGCAGGCCGCCGGGAGTACACCGAACCGTCCCGCTCCACCACGCGAGGCAGCCGGTCCGGTCCTGATACACCCACCCACTGAACACCCGGCAGCGAACAGCGGGAACCCGCTCGACGCCGGCGTTCCAGCCCTCCCGCGGGCCGTGGAACGTCGGCGTCGAGCGTGTGCGCCCAGGCCCGGAAAAGCCGTTCGCTCCGCGGCCGTGTGTCCCACCGGCCGCCGCTGAACCCGGAATCCACGTCGGCCGGGAACGCGTACCGTCCGAAAATTTCCGGAAAAAGAAACAAAAAAATAAAGAGATTCAGAAAGAAACGAGCCCGAATGGGATGACGCCAGAAGGACGAGCCGGCAGGAGGCACGCCGCGTGGGCCGGGCCCTCATGTCCGGCTCGCGGCGACGGCAGCCCGCGGCCGACAGCGGTCAGGAACGGCGGCCGCCCGCGACCGCGGCAACCAGCAGCGGGGGTCAGGAACGGTGGCGGCGCGATATACGCGACACGAACGCCGGCAGATGGGCGGCTGCGAACGCGTCGGCGTCCCACGTCTGGTCCAGGGCGGCCGTGACGTCACGCCAGACATAGACCGATACCGACCGACCGTCGACGAGTACGACACGCCGCGCCTCGTACTCGTCGCCCTCGAACGCGTCGAGGACGGCCCGCTCCCGCGGGCTGAGGCCGGACAGTACGCGGCCGGCCACCAACGCCGTCGGCACGGCGGCCGGCACCAGACCCGGGTAAGCCCGACCGGGCAGCGCCGCCGCCCGCCACCCGGTGACCGCTGCCGGCCGCGAGCGCGGCAGCCGGCCGAGCAGGGCCCGGGCAACCTCCGGAAAGCACAGGGTGCCGTAGACGAACAGCAACGACATGACGACTCAGGATCCCACGGCAGACCGCCAGGGGCCCAGGCTTTCCCAGAGCCCTGCCGGAGAGCGGGCAGCCGCGAGACGCAGGACCTGAGGACGACCGCGAGGACGGGCTCGGGCGGCCCCGCGCCCAACTCAGGCGACCGCGTCCAGTTCGGCGCGGGTGAGGACCGGGCGCAGGGTGAGGCCGAGCGCGGCGAGACCGTCCCGGCCACCCTCCTGACGGTCGATCACGCACAGGACGTCCTCGACGAGAGCGCCCTGCTCCCGCAGCACCCGGGCGGCCTCCACGACGGCGCCACCGCTGGTCACCACGTCCTCCACCAGGACGACCCGCAGGCCCGCGACGTCACCGCCCTCGGCAGTGCGGCAGGTGCCGTACTCCTTGGCCTTCTTGCGGACGAACCGGGCCGGCAGCCCTGTGCGCTGGGACAGCAACGTGACCAGCGGAATCCCACCGAGCTCGAGGCCGGCCAGCACGTCGGTGGCCGCGGGCAGCAGCGGACGCATCGCGTCGACGACGTCGGCGAGCAGCACCGGGTCGGCCTCGAACAGGTACTTGTCGAAGTACTCCCCGCTGGTCCGGCCGGAGCGCAGCCGGAACTGCCCGGTCAGATGGGACGCGGCCCGGACACGGGCGGCAAGCGTGCCGGTATCACCCATGCCTGCGGACTCTATCCATCCCGGCGCCGGTAGCAGGGACGGAAACTCGGCGCTCCGCGCCGGAAGAACGCCTGCCCCGGGACGACGGCCACGCCGGGACAGCGACCATGCCGGGACAGCGCAAAAATATCGCAATACGGATTGAATCGACTACCGAACGCCCACCTGGAGGTCAACCGTGCGCCCGTCAGGGTCCCGTAGAAGATGGCGGCCGGCCGGCAGCGGGAGATCGACCGTATCCGCATCCACCGTGAGGCCCAGCCGCAGCCGGCCGGTCGGCAGCCCCGACCGAGCGGGGTACAGCTCCAGCACGGTGCCGTCCGCGAGGGTCGCGGCCAGATGCTCGGGCCCCGAGCCGTGGCGTTCCCGGACCAGACACAGCCCAAGCCCACGGTAGAACTCCTCGCAGGCAGCCAGGTCAGCGGTATAGATCACCAGAAGGCTGATCGCAAACGTCGCCATCGCCGCATTTTCGGCCCGAGCGACGCCGCACGCCGACGCCGACGGCATCGCGGCCCGCGAGCGGATCGAAGCGGCGCGCCGCCTGGAAGAGGAATGTTGATCGTGTACACGTACCATGCCCGAGCTACCGGCCCATGCCCGAGCTACCGGCAACAGCCATGATCAGTCGGGATCGGCCGCGGACAATCGGCCGCGGACACGGGAAAGGCCCCGGAGACCTCTCCAGGGCCTGGAGTACAGCACGTTCTGGGTACCGCTGGGGATGTTGGTGGCAGGTGTTGGGTTCGAACCAACGTAGGCTGAGCCGGCGGTTTTACAGACCGCTCCCTTTGGCCACTCGGGCAACCTGCCGTTGGTGGACAGCATACGGGATGCGGCAGGCGGTTCGACGCCCCCCTCCGGCCGCGGACGCCGCCCCCGGTCGTCCGACGCCCCGGACGCGCCGAGCCCGTCACGAGGCCAGCGCCGGGCCTGCGCGACGAAGCCGCGACAAAGCATGAGCAGGCCGGCTCTGACTCCCGCCGACCGCGGCCGTCCCGCCATGCTGGAGTCTGGGCAGACTCGTGTCGGATGCCTCGTGCCCGTGCCTCGTGCCCGTGCCTCGTGCCCGCGCGGCACCCGGGCACGAGGATCCGTGCCGGCAACCGACACGGCCGGGCAAGCAGGCGGCCTGGCAGAGCAGGCAATCTGGCAGAGCAGGCAATCTGGCAGAGCAGGCAACGGCAGACAGTGCCAGACAGTGGCAGACAACCGCAGACACCGAGGAGGCGCTTCGTCGTGGCGGACCCGTCGTTCGACATCGTGAGCAAGGTCGACCGTCAGGAGATCGACAACGCGATCAACCAGACCGCCAAGGAGGTGCGGACCCGTTTCGACTTCCGCGACACGGCCGCGTCGGCGGCATGGTCGGGGGAGTCCATCCTGCTCACCGCGACCACCGAGGAACGGGTCAAGGCGGTGCTGGACGTCCTGCAGGAGAAGTGGGTGAAGCGCGGCATCTCGCTCAAGGCCCTGGAGCACGGCGAGCCCACGCAGTCCGGCAAGGAGCACAGGCTGGTCGTGACCGTCCAGCAGGGCATCGCCGACGACAAGGCCAAGGCGATCTCCAAGAAGATCCGGACCGACGGCCCGAAGGGGGTACAGGCCCAGATCCAGGGTGACCAGCTCCGCGTCACCGGCAAGAAGCGGGATGACCTTCAGCGGGTTATCCAGTTGCTCAAGGAGACCGACTTCGAGGTGCCGCTCCAGTTCGTCAACTACCGCTAGCCTGCTGAAACACCGGCCGGATGATCGATAGCTGAGCATATTTCGCAAATAAGGATGCACCCCGCCCGATGGGGGGTTTCGGGCGGGGTGCCGCACGGCGAGGCCTGGGGGTTTGCCTCGCCGCGAGTCCGCGGTTGCGCGCCTACAGGGTCTGGACCCTGAGGTTCCTGACCGGTAGCCCAGAGAGGTTCCGGACCCGTGGCTCAGGCCTTTTCAGAATACGACCTCTCCTCGCGCGGATTCAACGGTAAGGGTCGATCCGGGCCATCTCCTCAAGCCGCTCGATCCGGCGCTCCATCGGCGGGTGCGTGCTGAACATCTGGCCGAGGCCACCACCCCGGAACGGGTTGGCAATCATGAGCGAGGACACCGGCGCCAGCTCCGAGCTCTGCGGCAGCGGCCGGGCGGCCGCTGCGACCTGCAGTTTGCGCAGCGCGAGCGCGAGGCCCAGCGGATCACCGGTCAACGTTGCGCCGGAGGCATCGGCCTGATATTCCCGAGCCCGGCCGATCGCGAGCTGGATGACCGCCGCCGCGATCGGCCCCAGCACGATGAACAGCATGATCTCCAGGATGCCCGGACCGTCCTCGTCGTCCCCACGACCCAGCCCGAAGAGGGCCGCGAACTGCGCGAAATGCGCCAGGTAGACGATGACGCTCGCGAGCGCCCCGGCGACGGAGGCGATGAGGATGTCCCGGTTGTGGACGTGGCTGAGCTCGTGGCCCAGGACCCCGCGCAGCTCGCGGTCGTCCATGATTTCCAGGATTCCCGTGGTGCAGCAGACCGCTGCGTTGCGCGGGTTACGGCCGGTCGCGAATGCGTTGGGCGCCGCGGTCGGGCTGATGTAGAGCCGCGGCATGGGCATCCGCGCCCTGGTCGCGAGCTCGTGGACGATCGCGTACAGGCGTGGCTGCTGGATCTGGCTGACGGGATGGGCCCGCATCGCGCGCAGGGCCAGCTTGTCCGAAAAGAAGTACGAGACGCCGTTGACGCCGAGGGCGAAAATGAGAGCGATCAGCAGGCCACGGTTCCCGAACAGGGAACCGACAAGCAGAATCACCGCGGACAGTACGCCCAGCAGGACGGCGGTCTTCAGCCCGTTGAAGTGGCGGTGGGACATGGCGTCGGTGTCCTGTCGTCTCGAGGGTTGCGTCCATAGCAACGCCCGGATCGACCAGGAGCGTTCCCACCACACGTGGTCACCAATCGCAACATCGCTCTCACTGGGAGAACAATCAAGCACCAACGATTCACTGGTTGCCCAACTGGCGACCCGAATCCATATCCTGTGTGACCGGGCCCGGTGTGCCTGGGCCCGGTGCGGCGAGGCCCTGTCCGCCGGCCGCGCGGAGGACGTCGCGGATGCCGCTGGCCGGTTCACCACCGGCCAGCCCCGCCCGCTCGAGCTGGTCCACGGTGAGGGCGGCCAGGGCCGCGTACACCGATGCCACCGCCTGGTCATGCGCCGCGAGGGCGTCCAGGTGCGCCCGCACCGTCCCGGCGTCCCCACGCCGGACCGGGCCGGTCAGCGCCGCCGGGCCACGCTCGACGGCGCCGCGCAGCGACTGCTCCAGCAGCGGCGCGACAGCGCCCGCCGGTTGGTCGACGCCGAGGGCCGCCAGTAGCTCCAGCATGGCCGTGACCAGCGTCGCCAGGTAGTTGGCGCCCAGGACGATGGCGGCGTGGTAGGCCGTGCGGGCCCGCTCGGGCACCGGGACGACCCGGCCGCCGACAGCGGTCACCAGCGCGTTCGCGACCGACTGGGCACCCGGGTCCGCGGTCACCCCGAACCCGGCGCCCACCAGCCGGCCCGCGTCGTCGTCGGTGCCACTCAAAGTCATGATCGGGTGCACCGCCGCGCGGAACGCCCCGTGGGCGAGCACGGGGTGCAGGATGTCCGTGCCGTGCCGTCCGCTGGCGTGCGCGACGACCTGCCCGGCCCGCAGGACACCGGCGGCGGCGACGCTTCTGGCGACATCTTCGATGGCGTCGTCAGAAACTGTGAGAATAACCACATCTGACGCTTCGACCACCGATGCCGGCGTCCCGATCGACGCCGTCGGAAAGCGGAGCCGGGCCCGTTCCAGGGCCGCCGCGGAACGCGCGTGCACCGCGACCACCGGCCAGTTGGCGCCCGACAGCGCCGTCCCGAGCGCGCTGCCCGCCCGGCCGAGGCCGACGATCCCGACCCGCGGCCCCGCCGCGGTGGGCACCGGCCGGCCCGCGGGCCGCGCGGCGGTGTCGACGCCGCTGGCGGCATGGCTGCTGGCGGCACCGCTGCTGACAACATCGCCGCTGGCGGCATCCGCCTGCCCGCTCACCTGGCCATGCTCCCACCGGCTACCCCGCCCGGGCGCACCGGGCCAGGGGATTCCCGTCCGCGGCACGGCCGCGCGCCCCGCTGGCCGTGGGTCCTGCGCGTGGGGCCGTAGGCCCCGTAAAAGGAGTGTGTGGGGCCGTAGGCCCCGTAGGGAGTCATAGGGAGTGATGCCGCGGGCGGCGTGGCTGGCACGGCTCCACCAGCCCCGTCGGGCCCGTCCCACCGGACACGGGGCTCGCCCACCCACGCGTTCCCCGCGTCTCCTCACAACAGGTGCGGCACAGGTAGCGGCACAGGTACGAGGCGGTTGCCTGATAACATGGAGAAGACTAGCTGGCACGTCTAATCACACAATTTTTACACAAAATTTGCGGATATCCTGACAAAATTCAAATTTTTTGTCATTCGCGCCAGAAGGCCGCAGATTATTTCATCGCAGACATCCCACCAGTTGGCCGACGCGCCGCTCCCATCGGGATGTGTCATATTCATCACACGGACCTGACCCCGTCGGGACGTTGCGCCCCACGCCAATAGTCCGACCGGTACGCTCAAGTGGTACCCGAGGAGGTTACACAACGTGTCAGGCCAGGTCAGGGATCGTCAAATTCATCGACTCGACCGGGTCGTCATCCGCTTCGCGGGCGACTCGGGCGACGGGATGCAGCTCACCGGAGAACAGTTCACCAGTGAGACGGCGGCGTTCGGCAACGACTTGTCCACCCTACCGGACTTCCCGGCCGAAATTCGCGCCCCAGCCGGCACCCCGGCCGGCGTGTCAGGATTTCAGCTTCATTTTTCCGATCACGACATTCTGACGCCCGGGGACGCCCCGAACATGCTGGTGGCGATGAACCCCGCGGCGTTGAAATCGAATCTGAAGGACCTGCCGACCGGCGCCGACCTCGTCGTCAACACCGACGCCTTCACCAGCGCCAACCTGAAGAAGGCCGGATATTCCTCCGACCCGCTCACCGACGGCACCCTCGATGGATACCGGGTGCACCGGGTACCCCTGTCGTCGATGACCATCGACGCGGTGAACGCGTTGGAAAGCAGCACCGGCACCGTCAACAAGAAAGAGGCCGAGCGGGCGAAGAACATGTTCGCGCTCGGTCTGATGAGCTGGCTCTACCAGCGGCCCACCGACGGTGTCGTCGCGTTTCTTGAGAAAAAATTCGCGAAACGCCCCGAGATCGCCGCCGCGAACATCGCGGCGCTGCGTGCCGGCTACAACTACGGTGAGACGACCGAGACCTTCGCCGTCGTCTACGAGGTCGCCCCGGCCCGGATGAAGCCCGGCCGCTACCGCCGCGTCTCCGGGAACCTCGCGCTGTCCTACGGGCTGATCGCCGCCGCCGAGCTCACCGGGCTGCCGCTGTTCCTGGGCTCCTACCCGATCACCCCGGCCTCCGACATCCTGCACGAGCTGAGCAGGCACAAGCGGTTCGGGATACGGACCTTCCAGGCCGAGGACGAGATCGCCGGTGTCGGTGCCGCTCTCGGCGCGTCCTTCGGCGGTTCGCTCGGCGTCACCACGACGTCCGGGCCCGGCCTGGCTCTGAAGACCGAGACCATCGGCCTCGCGGTGACCCTCGAGCTCCCGCTGCTCGTCGTCGACATCCAGCGGGGCGGGCCGTCCACCGGGCTGCCCACCAAGACCGAGCAGGCCGACCTCAGCATGGCCGTGCACGGCCGCAACGGCGAGGCGCCGCTGCCGGTGATCGCCCCGCGCTCCCCGGCGGACTGCTTCGACGCCGCCATCGAGGCCGCCCGGCTGGCGACGAAGTACCGCACACCCGTCATCCTGCTCTCGGACGGCTACCTCGCCAACGGCTCGGAGCCGTGGCTGCTGCCCGACCGGGCCGACCTGCCCGACCTGCGGGTGACGTTCACGACCGGGCCGAACCACACCGGCGACAACGGCCCGGAGTTCTGGCCGTACCTTCGCGACAACGAGACGCTCGCCCGGCCGTGGGCCGTGCCCGGCACCCCCGGGCTGGAGCACCGCATCGGCGGTCTGGAGAAGGCCGACGGCTCCGGTGGGATCTCCTACGACCCGGCGAACCACGACCGCATGGTGCGCCTGCGCCAGGCGAAGATCGACGGTATCGCGCGCGACATCCCCGCCCTCGATGTGGACGACCCCTCCGGTCAGGCCCGGGTACTCGTCCTCGGCTGGGGCTCGACCTACGGGCCGATCGCGGCCGCGTGCCGGCGGGTCCGCGCGAAGGGGCTCCAGGTCGCCCACGCCCACCTGCGCCACCTGTTCCCGTTCCCCGAGAACACCGGCGACGTGGTGCGCGCCTACGACCGGATCCTCGTCCCCGAGATGAACCTCGGCCAGCTCAGGGCCATGATCCGAGCGGAGTTCCTGGTCGACGCCATCGGCTACAACCAGGTCCGTGGGCTTCCGTTCAAGGCCGCCGAACTGGCGGGTGTCCTGGAGGACGTGATCAAGTAGTGACCGTCACGACGAACCAGACCGGTATCACCAACCGGCTGCTCGACCTCATACCCGCCGCCAGCCGGCCGCAGACCCGCAAGGACTACACCTCCGACCAGGAGGTCCGCTGGTGCCCCGGCTGCGGTGACTACGCCATCCTGGCCACCGTCCAGGGTTTCCTGCCGGAACTCGGGATCGCCCGCGAGAACATCGCGTTCATCTCCGGCATCGGTTGCTCCTCGCGCTTCCCGTACTACCTGAAGACCTACGGGATGCACTCCATCCACGGCCGGGCGCCGGCCATCGCGACCGGCCTCGCGGTCTCGCGGCCGGACCTGTCGGTCTGGGTCGTCACCGGTGACGGCGACGCGCTGTCCATCGGTGGCAACCACCTGCTCCACGCGCTGCGCCGCAACGTCAACATCAAGATCCTGATGTTCAACAACCGGATCTACGGACTGACCAAGGGCCAGTACTCCCCCACGTCAGAAGTAGGGAAGATCACGAAGTCGACTCCGTACGGCTCGCTGGACCGGCCCTACAACCCGATCTCGCTGGTGCTCGGTGCCGAGGCGTCCTTCGTGGCCCGGTCGATCGACTCCGAACGCGCGCACCTGACCTCGGTGCTGCGCGCGGCCGCCACCCACCCCGGCTCGGCCTTCGTGGAGATCTTCCAGAACTGCAACATCTTCAACGACGGGGCGTTCGACGCCCTGAAGGACCGCTCGTCCAAGGACGACGCGACCCTGCGGCTGGTCCACGGCGAGCCGCTGGTGTTCGGCGTGGAGCGTGACAAGGGCATCCGCCGTGCTCCGGGCGGCGAGCTGGAGGTGTGCGCCGCGACCGACGACGGCGTGCTGGTCCACGACGCCCACGCGGCCGAGCCGGGCCTGGCGTTCGAGCTGTCCCGGCTGACGGGCGATTCGGCCGGGGTCACGCCGATCGGGGTCTTCCGGGACATCGACCTGCCTACCTACGACGAGCAGCTCAACGGCCAGATCTCCGATGCCCGGGCCCGCCAGGGCGAGGGCGACCTGATACAGCTGCTGGGCAGTGGCGACACCTGGACGGTTTCCTAGCGATCGTTCCTGGGATTGTCTCCGGTGGATCCGCGGTCGCGTCAGACCGGGATCCACCGGGGAGCGGTCCGGCCGGTCGGCTCCTGACGACAGGCGTCGAAGGGCACCCGGCCACAGGTTCTGCGCACACTCGCCGGGCCCGGCGTGTACCGGCCGACCGACAGAACGTAAAATCTTCTTTTTGTGTGCTTTTTTGTGATGCGATTTTTTGCGTACCAGCCAGTCCTGAAAAACCTGGGCCGCCGAAGAATGCGGCTACGATTTTCGCCTCCGAGGTCCCGGCCGAACCGGGCCGGCTCCCCTGAGCCACCTCGGATGTCGGACCGCTTCGGGTTGCCGGTCACCGGCAGGTCGCTCAACGGAGTGAATAACACCTTTGATGGACCGTTGTTCATATGGCGTCGAAATATCCGCGATCGGTCGGCTAGCATTGTGATCTGTTCGGCATCCCGAATCCGCTTTTCTGGATCTTCATAACAGTTGGCGGGTGGTGGGGCTCGGGGGCTACAGCTCGGGGGGCTACAGTAAGCTACCGATCCGGAGGAACAGTGCAGGACAGATCGTCCCGTTGCCGGCAGGCCCGACAGCGTTCTCCTCGCTCTCCTCGTTCTCCCCGGGTATCGCTTCCCGTGGCGGGCCAGGTGAGCCGTGGGTAACCACTCCGCTGCCCGGCACTCACGGAAGCAGGCAGTGGGCGCCCCTCACCGGACCGGTTCCACCCGTACGCCCGCGGCCAGCGGCACGTCGAGCGACACGAAGACCGCTGTCAGCGCGACCGTCACCGACGGCCTTGGCGCAGCCGAACCCGTCAGATCACCACGGATCTTCCGGAAACGCGACACCGGCCTGGGCGCTCGGCCGCAACCGGGCGCACCGGTGTTCCCCACGGTGCTGCCGGCACGCCCGGGAGCGATGTTCATCCCCCGTCAGCAACTGACGGGCTCCGGCGAACCGGACACGCTGAGCGGGCCGTCCCCGTTCGGCGCGGACAGGGCACGGCCGGCCGACAGGCAGGCACGCGGCACACGTCGCGGCGCGCACCGAGATGTCCCCGTCAGGCAGCCCGCCGTCAGACAGCCCGCAGCCGGGCAGCCCAGGCTGAGCCGCAACCGGCTGGTCGCCACCGGTACCGCTTCCCTTGCCGGGATCTCCGCCCTGCTCACCGGTATAGCCCTGGCCGGCGCCCATGACGAACAGGTCGTCGATCTCGGGGCAGCCGCCACAGCACCATCGGTCGGGCTGGGAAGCTCACCGTCGGTCCTGCAGGGGACGGCGGACAGAACTCCTCGCAGTGTGCACAGGCCGGTGGCACGGCCGGTCGCCCCGCCGCCACGGATCGTCACCACCCCTGGCTCTGGCCTACCTGGCGCAGGCTCCACCGGGAACGACTCGCTGTTGGCAGCCGGTGCTCCCAGCTCCGCTGGTGCGGATCTCCCGCAGGCTGTCGCCACCTATCCCGAGTCCCCGTATCCCACGTATTCGTACTATTCCGGCGCCATCCCCGACGGGTCCGGCCTGCTGGCCGGGACGCCCGCGCCAACAACACAGTCCGCCACCGAGCAGCCGGCCTTCCCGAGCGGGGCGGTAACAGGTCCGATCGACGTCGGCGGGAGCAGCGAACCAACTGGCCAGCCGACCACGACCACACTGCGCGGTTTCGAAACAGGTCAGACGCCGCTGGCTGGGACACCCATCCCGACAGCCACCTCGGCGGGCGTCTCCCCCACACCCGCCCCGTCGGCGACCCTGTCCCCGACAGCGCTGCCGGCAACCACCGGGAGCAGCGCCGCGGCCAGCCAGCCGCCGGCATCCTCCGCCGCGGTAACGGGCGCCGCGGCGCCGGCTGCCCAGGCGGCCCCGCAGCCGTCCTCGGCCGGGGAGAACGGGTCACTGCGTGACAAGGCCACCAAACTGATCGAGTTCTACGGTCCTCCGCCATTCTTGCCACTGAGCAGATAAAGCAGATAAATCGGAAACGATCAGATTCCACGGGGTGGGGGCCGCACCGCCCGCGCGGCTCCCACAACGACCATCCGGCACACCCGAGGACCATCCGGGCGCGCCCGCCGCTCACATCCGACGCGTGCGGACCGCCCGGTGCGGTTCGAGCGCGGTTCAGGCGCGATTGTGGACGGGTCAGCCAGTGCGGTCGATCACGTAGTCGGCGAGCGCCTCCAACGCGGTTCTGGCCGGCCCCTTCTCCAACACGGCCAGGCAGTCACGTGCCTGGCCTGCCCAGCGCGCCACCTCACGGCGGGCACGTCCCATGGCCGGATGGCCGCGCAGCAGGTCCAGCGCCTCGGCGAGCGCGCCTTCCACGGCGAAGCCGTCCTTCATCAGGCTGCGCAGCCGGGCCGCGGCGGCGTCGTCATCCTCCAGCGCGTAGAGCACCGGCAGCGTGGGAATCCCCTCCCGCAGATCCGTCCCGGGTGTCTTGCCGGATGCGGCCTGGTCGGAGGCGACATCGATGAGATCGTCGGAAAGCTGAAAGGCCACCCCGAAGTAGTCACCGAAAGCGGCCAGAGCATCCACGGTGATCAGATCGGCCCCGGCGAGCATCGCGCCGAGCCGGCCGGAGGTGGCGATCAGTGACGCGGTCTTCTCCCTGATCACCCGCAGGTAGTGCTCGACTGGATCCTGCCCCGGTAGCGACCCGACGGTTTCCCGGATCTGCCCCTCGCACAGGGTCGCGATCGTACGGGCCAGGATGCGGGTCGCCTCCGGCCCCAGGTCGGCGGTGATGTCCGAGGCCCGGGCGAAGAGGAAGTCGCCGGTGAGGATCGCGATCGTGTTGGTCCAGCGGACGTTCGCCGACGCCGCTCCCCGCCGCAGCGGCGCCTCGTCCATGACGTCGTCGTGATACAGCGTCGACAGGTGGGTGAGCTCGATGGCCACCGCGGCCGGCAGCACACCGATGGCCTCCGGGTCACCGAAGTGGGCCGCGAGCAGCACGACCATCGGCCGGAAACGCTTGCCACCGGCGTCCACCAGATGCCGGGACGTCTCGGTGACGAACGGCACGTCGCTGCGAACGGCGTCGCGCAGCATCCGTTCGACCCCGTAGAGGCCACGACGGACAGCCTGCTCCAGATCAGGGTCAGCCCTGATCCCCACAAGATCCAACCCCGTTGCGCTCATATGTAGGTTCCCTGGGGCCTCAGCGTACGAAGCCGGAAGTGGCCGCGGTGCCGGCGAGATCGAGCAGGGGCTGTGGTGCGACTCCCAGTAGGAGCGTCACGACCGCGCCGATGCCGACGGCCGCGTAGGTGAGTGTCGGACGAGTGACAATTATGGGGCCGTCCGCACCCGGTTCCTGGAAGAACATCAGAACGATCACTCGGACGTAGAAGAACGCGGCGATCGCGCTGGTGACCAGGGCGACGACCACCAACGGTGTCGCGTCACCGGCGATCGCGGCCTCGAAGACGGCGAACTTCCCGGTGAATCCGCTGGTGAGCGGGATGCCGGCCAGGGCGAGGAGCAGGAAGGCGAAGATCCCCGCGAGCACCGGGGAGCGCCGCCCGAGCCCCTGCCACTGGGACAGGTCGCTCGCCTCACCGTCCCCCGTCCGCACCAGGGTGACCAGACCGAACGCGGCGATCGTGGTGAAGCCGTAGGCGACCAGGTAGAACAGGGAGCCGCTCAGCCCGTCGCTGTTGGCCGCGGCAAGCCCGGTGAGCAGGAAGCCGGCGTGGGCGATCGCCGAGTAGGCAAGCATCCGCTTGATGTCACGCTGGGTCAGTGCCAACACCGCACCGACAACCATGGTCAGGATCGCGATGATCCAGACTATCGGCCGCCAGTCCCAGCGCAGCCCACCGAAGGACACGTAGAACAGCCGCAGCAGCGCGCCGAACGCCGCCACTTTCGTGCCCGCGGCCATGAAGGCCGTGATCGGGGTCGGGGCCCCCTGGTAGACGTCCGGTGTCCAGGAGTGGAACGGCACGGCGCCGATCTTGAAGAACAGGCCGATGCCGAGCAGGGCCATCCCCAGGTAGAGGTAGGTGTCGTTCGCGCCGACCGTGCCCGCGGCATCGGCGATCCGGCCGAGGTTGACACTGCCGGCGTAGCCGTAGACGAAGGCCAGGCCGTAGATGAAGAACGCCGAGGAGAAGGCGCCGAGCAGGAAGTACTTCATCGCCGCCTCCTGGGAGAGCAGACGACGGCGGCGGGCCAGGCCGGTGAGCAGGTACAGCGGCAGGGAGAGGATCTCCAGCGCGACAAACATGATCAGAAGCGTGTTGGAGGAGACGAACAGCAGCATCCCGGCCGCCGAGAACGCCATCAGCGGGTACGCCTCGGTCTGCACCTCCGCGGAGGAACGCTGGGCGGTCGCGCCCGGTGACCCCGGTGTGATCGCCGCCGACGCCACGATCGCCCCGCCGGAGGAGTCCAGCCGCCGCTCGGCGACCAGCAACACCGCCAGCAGAGCGAAGAGCAGGATGGCGCCTTCCAGGAAGAGGGTCGGGCCGTCGATGGCCAGCGCCCCGGCCGCGAGCACCTGCCGCCGGGCATGCAGCAGGACGACCGCCACGAACGCGGCCACGAACCCGGCCGCGGCCAGCAACGGCTGGATGACCCGGCGGGCCTTCGCCGGCACGAACGCGTCGACGAGCACACCCGCCAGCGCCACCCCGAAGACGATGAGGATCGGGCTCAGCGCGCTGTACTGGATCGCCGGGACGTCGATCGTCCCCTGCGCGCCCTGGGCCAGCACCTGCGGGCCGGCGATGGCGGATGCTGTGGCACTCACGAGTGGCCTCCGGTCTGGCTTGCGTTCACGGGGGCGGTTGGTGCGGGATCGGTGTGCCCGGCGTCCTCGAACGTGGCCGTGACGGTCGGCCGGACGATGTCGATGAGCGGCTTCGGGTAGATGCCGAGGGCGATGATCAGGGCGACCACCGGCGCGACCACGATCTTCTCCCGGACACTGAGATCGAGCACTCCACGAGCATCCTCGGATACCAACGGTCCTGTCATCGTCCGTTGGTAGAGATAGAGGATGTAGATCGCGGCGAGCACGATGCCGCAGGTGGCCACGATGGCCAGTGCCCGGTATCGGGTGAAGGTCCCGACCAGCACCAGGAACTCGCTGACGAAGCTGTTCAGGCCGGGCAGCGCCAGCGACGACAGCCCCGCGATGAGGAAGACACCGGCCAGCACCGGCGTGACCTGTGCCATACCGCCGTAGGCGCTCACGTCCCGGCTGCCGCGCCGGGCCACCAGGAAGCCGACGACGAGGAAGAGCAGGCCCGTCGACAGCCCGTGGTTGACCATGTAGAGGACGGCGCCGGTGCCCGCCTGCGACGTCAGCGCGAAGGTACCCATCGCGATAAAGCCGAAGTGGGCCAGCGAGGTGTACGCCACCAGGCGTTTCATGTCCCGCTGGCCGATGGCGAGCAGCGCCCCGTAGAAGATCCCGATCACCGCCAGCGCGAGCACCATGGGCGCGAAGTAGGACGACGCGTCCGGGAACAGCGGGATGCAGTAGCGGATCAGCCCGAAGGTCCCGACCTTGTCCAGGACGCCCACCAGCAGGATCGCGCCGCCGGTCGGCGACTGCGCGCCCGCGTCCGGCAGCCAGGTGTGGAAGGGGAACAGCGGCGCCTTGATGGCGAAGGCGATGAAGAAGCCCAGGAAGAGCAGCTTCTGCACACCAGGGGTGATATCCAGCTGACGCAAGGTGGCGAAGTCGAAGGTGCCGGTGCCGAGCTGGTCGGCCGAGACGACGTAGAGACCGATCACCGCGGCGAGCATGAGCAGCCCGCCGAGCAGGCTGTACAGCAGGAACTTCACCGCCGCGTAGGACCGCTGCGCCTGCTCTTTGACCGGCCCGTAGCTCCCGATCAGGAAGTACATCGGGATCAGCATCGCCTCGAAGAAGACGTAGAACAGGAAGACGTCGGTGGCGGCGAACACCCCGACCATCCCCGCCTCGAGCGTGAGCAACAGCGCGAAGAACGCCGGGACGCTGCGCCTGCCCACCACGGGAGTGCCGTCCGGGGAGGCGGCATCGACCTCGTCCCAGGAGGCGAGGACGACGATCGGCACCAGCAGCGTCGCGAGCAGGATCAGCACCAGCGAGATCCCGTCGGCACCCACCGAGTAGGAGATGCCGAACTGCTTGATCCAGGAGTACTTCTGGGCGAACTGGAAGCCGGTCCGCGCCGGCTCGTACGCGATGGTCGCCAGCAGCGCCAGCACGAACTCCACCAGCGTGACCGCCAGGGTGATCTGCTTGGCCAGCGTGCCCAGCCGCCGCGGGACGACCGCGACGACGGCCGCCGCGGCGGCCGGGATGATCAGCAGGAGGGTCAACCACGGGAAACTGTTCACGTCATCCGGCCCTTACCAGCAGCGCCGCCACAACCACGAGGACAGCACCTCCCAACATCGACAGCGCGTAGGAGCGGACGAACCCGGTCTGGGTGCGGCGCAGCCGCCCGGACAGGCCGCCGATCCCGGCGGCGGCGCCCCGGACCAGCCCGTCCACCCCGACCGTGTCCAGCCAGACCAGGAAACGGGTGAGGTACTGCCCCGGGCGCATGAACACGGCCTCGTTGAACGTGTTGGCGTAAAGATCGTGTCGGGCGGCCACGGTGACCAGCCCGACCTCGGAGTCGGGGCGGGCGACGGCCTCCACCGGGCGGAGCTGGTAGCGCAGGTAGGCCCCGGCGAAGCCGCCGGCGGCGACCAGCAGGGTCAGCGCCGTGACCACCGCCGGGGAGAGCGTGCGCGCGCCCTCCTCGTGGCTCTCGCCGAGCACCGGTGCCAGCCAGTCCTGCAGGGTGCCGCCGACGATGAACAGCCCACCGGCGAACACCGAGCCCACGGCCAGCAGTGCCATCGGCCCGGTCATCACCGTCGGGGACTCGTGGGGGTGTTTGGCCCGCTCGCCCGAGGACGACCAGCGGCGCTCCCCGTGGAAGGTCAGCAGGAACAGCCGGGTCATGTAGAAGGCGGTGATGCCCGCGCCGAGCAGCGCGGTCAGGCCGAGCAGGTACCCGCTGGTGCCGCCCTTGTCGAAGGCAGTCTCGATGATCTTGTCCTTGGTGAAGAACCCGGACAGCGGGGGAAGACCGATGATGGCCAGGTAGCCGAGGCCGAAGGTGACCCAGGTGACCGGCATCAGCCGCCACAGACCACCGTATTTCCGCATGTCCTGCTCGTCGTCCATCGCGTGGATCACCGAGCCGGATCCGAGGAACAGGCCGGCCTTGAAGAAGCCGTGTGCCAGCAGGTGCGCGATGCCGAGCGCGTAACCGGCCGGGCCCAGCCCCACGGCGAGGAACATGTACCCGATCTGGCTCACCGTCGAGTAGGCAAGCACCTTCTTGATGTCGTCGTAGGCACAGCCGATGACGCAGCCGATAATGATCGTCACGGCGCCGATGATGACGACCACCGTCCGGGCGGCCTGGGTCTCGGTGAAGATCGGGCTGGCGCGGGCGATGAGGTAGACCCCGGCGGTCACCATGGTGGCGGCGTGGATGAGCGCGGAGATCGGGGTCGGGCCCTCCATCGCGTCCGGCAGCCATGCCTGCAACGGGAACTGGCCGGACTTCCCGCAGGCGCCGAGCAGCAGCAGCAGGGCGATCGCGGTCAGTGTGCCGTACCCGATGATGTCGGCCGCGGCGGCGCCGAGCACCGAGTCGTAGTTCGTGCTGCCGACCGTGGCGAACATCAGCATGATGGCCAGGGCGAGCCCCACGTCACCGACCCGGTTCATGTAGAAGGCCTTGTTGGCCGCGGTCGCCGCGGCCGGCTTGTACTCCCAGAACTTGATCAGAAGGAAGGACGACAGGCCGACCAGTTCCCAGCCCGCGTACAGGACGAGGAAGTTGTCCCCGAGGACGAGCAGCAGCATGGACGCCAGGAACAGGTTCATGTAGGCGAAGAACCTGCGCCGCCCGGGGTCATGCGCCATGTAACCGATCGAGTAGACGTGGATCAGCGTCCCCACGCCGGTGATCAGCAGCACGAAGACCGCGGACAGCTGGTCGAAGAGCAGACCGGCGTCCACCTGGAAACCGTTGACCGGAATCCAGGAGAACAGGTGCTGGGCGACCTGCCGGTCCTCGGCGCCACGGCCGCGCAGCTCGAAGAACAGCACCAGCCCCACGACAAAGCTCGCCGCGGAGGCCGCGGTGCCCAGCAGATGGCCCCAGCGGTCGGTCCTCCGCCCGCCGAGCAGCAGGATCAGCGCCCCCGCCAGCGGCAGCACCAGCAGCAGCCACGTCGCCGAGAACACGCCGCTGGCCGCCGCGTATCCCACCTCGTGTCCCACCTCATGCGGCATGGCGTACCTCGTCATCGGAGAGGTGGTCACTGAGGAGGTGGTCAGCGGAGAGATGCTCATTGAAGAGGCGGCCGTCAGGCAGGTGGCCACCAGGAAGGTGCTCGTCTGGCAGGTGGCCGTCGGATGCACGGCCATCGGATGCCCTGCCGCCAGACGCGCCGGCACCACATGTGACACCACATGTGACGACACGGTCCGTATGGCCGTGGGGTGTATGCGTCACTGCACTCATCGTCCGTTCTGCCGTGACCGGGGTTCCGGCCACCACGTCCCACCGGCGCCTGGTGAGGTCGTCACCGGTGGCACACCTGGGGAACTGGCTAGTACTTGAGCAGGTTCACGTCGTCCACCGAGGCGGACCGGCGGGTTCGGAAGATCGTGAGGATGATTGCCAGGCCGATGACCACCTCGGCCGCGGCCACCACCATCACGAAGAACGCCATGATCTGGCCGTCCAGGGTGCCGTTGATCCTGGAGAAGGTGACCAGGGTCAGGTTCGCCGCGTTCAGCATCAGCTCGACGCACATGAAGACGACGATCGCGTTACGGCGCAGCAGGACGCCGACCGCGCCGATGGTGAACAGCAGTGCGGCGAGGATCAGATAGTTCGAGGGGTTCACCGGTCCGTCCCCTTCCCGGCCCTGACCGGACGTGGATTCCCGCGGGCGTGTGTCTCGGCGCCGTTGCCGCCGTCGCCGTTGCCCCCGATGTCCCCGCCGACATCCCTGGCGCCCTGGCCCGCGCCGGGATCGGTGCCACCGCCGGGCAGGCCCGCCGGCAGCCGGGTGCCCTCGGGCCGGGCATAGACGGCCGGCCCGGGAACCGGCGTGACCCGGCCTCCCTCGGCGAACCGACGCCGCAGCATCTCCCGCTGCGTCACCTTGCCGTCGACCCGTTCCCGGTGCCCGAGGATCATGGCGCCGACCGCGGCGATGATGAGCAGCGCGGAAATGATCTCGAACGCGAACACGTAGTCGGTGAACAGCAGGCGGGCGATCGCCTGGATGTTGCCGCCGTCGTTGGCGGCCGCGAGCCCGGCCGCGGTGGTGCCGTTGTCGATCACTCCGCCGATCGGGAACACCAGCAGCCCGGCAAACCCGACTCCCAGGACGATCGCGGCCACCCGCTGACCGCGCAGGGTCTCCACCAGGGAGTCGGAGGAGTCCACCCCGACCAGCATCAGCACGAACAGGAACAGCACCATGATCGCCCCGGTGTACACGACGATCTGCACGAAGCCGAGGAACGGGGCGTCCTGCAGCATGTAGAAGACGGCCAGGCAGAAAAGGTTCGTCACCAGCAGCAGGGCCCCGTGCACGGCGTTGCGGGCGAGCACCATGCCCAGCGCCGCGAGCACCGCGACCGGCGCGAGCACCCAGAACGTCGCGGCCTCACCGGTGGACGTCCGGGTGAACTCCCCCGCCGCCTGGGCCAGGATCTGCGCGCTCATCGGACCGGCTCCGGTTCGCTGTCTTGACCGGGCACGTTGGCGTCGGCACCCTTGCCGGCACCCGTGGCGGCAAGGCCGGATGCGTCGAAGGGGCCGCTGCGGTTCGGGTCGAACCGGTAGTAGTCCGTCTCGCTGTCACCGAGGTACATCGGATGCGGCGGCGCCGTCATCTCCTCGCCCAGCGGGGCGAGCAGCTGTTCCTTGGTGAAGATGAGATCCGACCGGCTGTCGTCGGCGAGCTCGTAGTCGTTGGTCATGGTCAGCGCCCGGGTCGGGCACGCCTCGATGCACAGGCCGCACAGGATGCAGCGCAGATAGTTGATCTGGTAGACGCGCCCGTAGCGCTCCCCGGGGGAGTAACGCTCCTCGTCGGTGTTGTCCGCGCCCTCCACGTAGATCGCGTCGGCTGGGCAGGCCCACGCGCACAGCTCGCAGCCGACGCACTTCTCCAGCCCGTCGGGATGCCGGTTGAGCTGGTGGCGGCCGTGGAAACGAGGCGCGGTCGGCTTCTTCTCCTCCGGATACTGCTCGGTCGTCGGCTTCTTGAACATGGTCGAGAAGGTGACGCCGAATCCCTTGTACGGGTCGAGGATCCCCATGGCTCAGCTCTCCTGCCGCGGTCCACCCGCGACGATGACGGTGGCGGACGACGATCGGTCCGGACCGGTGACGGACGGCGGCCGACCGGCCGCGCTGGCCGTACCGGCGGGCGGCGGCCACGGGATCCGGTCCAGACTGGGCGCGTTACGGATGCGCTCCTGTTCGGCAGCCTCAAGGCGTTCCCGGTGTTTGCGCGCACCGGGATCGATGATCGTGATGATGAGCAGGATGCCGGTGGCGATCCCGAAGCCGATCAGCCATGGCGTCCGGTCGGTGACGTTCTCCCGGTAGACCTTGAAGGTCGCCACGGCGAGCAGCCAGACCAGTCCGACCGGGATCAGGACCTTCCAGCCGAACGCCATGAACTGGTCGTAGCGCAGCCGGGGCAGCGTCCCACGCAGCCAGATGAACAGGAACAGGAACGCCAGCAGCTTCAGCACGAACCAGAGCACCGGGAACCAGCCCGTGTCGAAGTGCGAGAGGTACGGGATCGGCGGCGGCTGCCACCCGCCGAGGAACAACGTCGTCGCCACCGCGGACACGGTCACGGTGTTGATGTACTCGGCGAGGAAGAAGAACGCGAACTTGATCGAGCTGTATTCGGTGTGGAAGCCGCCGACCAGCTCGCCTTCGGCTTCGGGCAGGTCGAACGGCGTCCGGTTCGTCTCACCCACCATCGCGATGCAGTAGATGATGAAGGACGGCACCAGCACCACGTTCCACCAGTGGCTCTGGCCCTCCACGATGCCCGAGGTGGACAGCGTCCCGGAGTTGAGGAAGACCGCGACGAAGGACAGCCCCATCGCGACCTCGTAGGAGATGATCTGGGCCGCCGAACGCAGTGATCCCAGCAGCGGGTAGGTCGACCCGCTCGCCCAGCCCGAGAGAATCAGCCCGTACACGCCCAGCGACGACGCGGCCAGCACGAACAGGACGGCCACCGGCAGGTCCGCGAGCTGCAGGTTGGTGTGCTCACCGAAGATCGACACCTCGGGCCCGAACGGAATCACCGCGAACGCGAGGAAGGCCGGGATCGCCGAGATGATCGGGGCGAGGATGAAGACCGGCCGGTCGGCGAGAACCGGGATGATGTCCTCTTTGAGCATGAGCTTCACACCGTCGGCGAGGCTCTGCAGCCAGCCCTTGGGACCGTGCCGGTTGGGGCCGACACGCTGCTGCATCCGGGCCACGACCTTGCGCTCGAACACGATCGCGAACAGCGTTATCAGCAGCAGGAAGGCGAAGACCGCCACGGCCTTGAGCAGGATCAGCCAGAACGGGTCGTCACCGAAGACGGACAGGTCCGGGTCGGTGGCACCGGCCGCCAGCGCCGGCACGAACGAGGGTGAGTAGCTCATGACCGGCCTTCCGCGCCGCTGCCCGCGACGGCGTCGACAAGATCACGGCCGCCGTCCGGGGTGCCGACGGCCACACTGATGTTCACCACTTCGCCGGCACGCCCGGCGAGCAAGGTATGGACGTGGGAGCCCGGTGAGAAGGTCGGCAGCCACACCACCCGGTCGGGCATCGAGGTGATCTCCAGGGGGAGGGTGATGGTGCCGCGGTCGGTGCTGACGCTGACGGGCGCACCGTCGACCGCGCCGATCTCACCGGCCGTCACCGCGGACAGCCTGGCCCGCGGTGGGCGGGCCGTCCCGGCGAGGTAGGGCTCGCCGTCGAGCAGCCGGCCGTCGTCGATCAGCTGGTGCCAGCTGGCGAGCACCGCCTGGCCCGGTGCCGGCTCGGGCAGCGCGGGCGGCTCGACCGCCGGTGCCGGAACACGGTTGATCTCGGCGCCGGCACGGCCGAACCTCGACAGCTCGCGCGCGGCCGCCCCGGGGTCGTCGACGCCGAGGGCGATCCCCATCCGGGCGGCCAGGATGTGCAGCACCCGCAGGTCCGGCAGCCCGGTGGTCTCCAGGGCCCGCTGGAACGCGCGCAGGCGCCCCTCCCAGTTCACGAACGAGCCTGCCTTCTCCGCCACCGGCGCGACCGGCAGGACCACGTCGGCGACCTCGGTCACCGCGGAGGTGCGCACCTCCAGGGACACGCAGAACGGCACGGAGGCAATCACGTCCAGGGCGGCGGCCGGATCGGGCAGGTCGTGGACGTCCACCCCGGCGATGACGAGCCCGTCGAGCTCACCGGCGGCAGCGGCGGCGAGGATGGCCGCGGTGTCCCGGCCCGGCTCGGCCGGGACGACGGCACCCCAGATCTCCTCGGCCTCAGCACGGGCCACCGGATCCGCCACCGGGCGCCCACCCGGCAGCAGCGACGGCAGGACGCCGACGGCGAGCGCGCCGCGTTCCCCGGCCCGGCGTGGCACCCAGGCCAGCCGCGCGCCGGTCGCCTCGGCCAGCCGCAGCGCCGCGGTCAGCGTCCCGGGGGCCTGCGCGGCGCGCTCCCCCACCAGGATCACGGCCCCGGGAGCGCGCAGCGCGGTGACGACCGGCGACTGAGCCCCGTCCCCGGCCACCAGGGCGGCCAGGGCGGCCAGGGCGGCGGCTTCGGCGCCGGGGACGACCGGCAACAGCGTCCCGGAGATCTTCGTCAGCCCACGGGTGGCCAGCGGGGCGAGCGAGAAGATCGCCGTGCTCTGCTTCCGCGCGGCCTTGCGCAGCCGCAGGAAGATCGTCGGCGCCTCCTCCTCGGGCTCGAGCGCGACCAGCAGGACGCCGGGCGCGGCCTCCAGATCGGCGTGGGTGACCCCGATGCCGGTGCCGGCGACCGCGTGGGCGAGGAACGTCTCCTCCTCGGCCGAGTGCGGCCGGGCCCGGAAGTCCACGTCGTTGGTACGCAGGGCGACGCGGGCGAACTTGGCGTAGGCGTAGGCGTCCTCGCGGGTGAGCCGGCCGCCGGCGAGCACGCCGACGCCGTGGCGGTCCCGGCACTCGGCCAGCCCGCGGGCGGCGAAGGCCAGCGCCTCGCTCCACGACGCCTCGACCAGCTCCCCGGTGGTGTCGTCACGGACCAGCGGGGTGCGCAGTCGGTCGGCGCCATTGGCGTAGGTGAAGGCGAACCGGCCCTTGTCGCAGTTCCACTCCTCGTTGACGGCCGGGTCGTCGGCGGCGAGCCGGCGCCGGACCTTGCCGCGGCGGTGGTCGGTGCGCAGCGCGCAGCCGCCCGCGCAGTGCTCACACGTGGTCGGGGTGGACACCAGGTCGAACGGCCGGGCCCGGAACCGGTACGCCGCGCTGGTCAGCGCGCCCACCGGGCAGATCTGCACGGTGTTGCCGGAGAAGTAGGACTGGAACGGCTCGTCCTCGCTGATCGAGACCTGCTCGTTGGCGCCCCGCTCGAACAGCTCGATGAACGGGTCGCCGGCGATCTGCGCGGAAAACCGGGTGCAGCGCGCGCACAGCACGCAACGCTCCCGGTCGAGGAGGATCTCGGTGGAGATGGCGACCGGCTTCGGGTAGGTCCGCTTGGTCTCCCGGAACCGGGAGACGGCGCCGCCGTTGGCCATCGACTGGTTCTGCAGCGGGCACTCGCCGCCCTTGTCGCAGATCGGGCAGTCCAACGGATGGTTGAGCAGCAGGAACTCCAGCGTCCCCGCCTGTGCCTTCTTCGCCACCGGCGAGGTGAGCTGGGTGCGCACGACCATGTCGGCCGCGACCGTGGTCGTGCAGGATGCGACCGGTTTGCGCTGGCCCTCGACCTCGACGATGCACTGCCGGCAGGCGCCGACGGGGTCGAGCAGCGGATGGTCGCAGAACCGCGGGATCTCGATCCCGAGCAGCTCGGCCGCCCGGATGATCAGTATCCCCTTCGGGACGCTGACCGCGATGCCGTCGATGGTCAGGGTGACGAGATCCGGCGGCGCGGGCTCGGCCGGGGGCTGCGAGGCGCTACTCTTCGACACGGTTGTCATAGTGATCAGTGAGCTCCCGCGAGGGCGTCCGGTGTGCCGGCGACGCGGTCGGTGGCGGTGGGCCCGGTGGGCCCGGTGGGCCCGGTGGCGCCGGTGGGGGTGGCCGGGACGAACTCGTCCCGGAAGAACTTGATCCCGGAGACGATCGGCGAGGTGGCGCCGTCGGCGAGCGCGCAGAAGGCCCGGCCGAAGATGTTGTCGCAGGCGTCCACGAGGGTGTCGACGTCCTCGGCGTCGCCCTGGCCGCGTTCGAGGCGGGAGAGGATCTGGACCATCCAGGTGGTGCCCTCGCGGCACGGCGTGCACTTGCCGCAGGACTCGTGCGCGTAGAACTGGGTGAGCCGCCGGACGACCTTCAGCATGTCCACGGTCTCATCCATGATCATGATGGCGGCGGTGCCGAGCAGGGAGCCAGCCTCGACGACCCCCTCGAAGTCCAGCGGGACGTCGAGATGGTCCGCGGTGAGCATCGGCGTCGAGGAACCGCCCGGTGTCCACGCCTTCAGCCGCCGGCCGCCGCGGATGCCGCCGGCGAGTTCCAGCAGCTCGGCGAGGGTGGTCCCCATCGGCGCCTCGTACTGGCCCGGGCGGGTCACGTGCCCGGACAGGCTGTAGATCTTCGGCCCCGGCGAGCGCTCCCGGCCCATCGAGCGGAACCACTCCACCCCGCGCCGGATGACGAACGGCACGGTGGCGATGGTCTCCACGTTGTTGACCACGGTCGGGGACGCGTACAGCCCGTGGGTCGCCGGGAACGGCGGGCGCAGCCGGGGCTGGCCGCGGCGGCCCTCCAGCGAGTCGAGCAGCGCGGTCTCCTCGCCGCAGATGTAGGCGCCGGCCCCGGAGTGGACGACCAGGTCCAGGTCGAAGCCGCTGCCGAGGATGTCGCGGCCGAGATAGCCGGCCCGGTATGCCTCGGCGACCGCGGCGCGCAGCCGGCGTCCGCAGTGCACCAGCTCCCCGCGCAGGTAGATGAAGGCGCGGTGGGCCCGCACCGCATAGGCGGCGATGATGATGCCCTCCACCAGCGAGTGTGGGTCGGCCGTCATCAGCGGCGCGTCCTTGCAGGTGCCGGGCTCGCCCTCGTCCGCGTTGATGACCAGGTAGTGCGGCCTGTCGTCGCCCTGCGGGATGAAGCTCCACTTCATCCCGGTGGGGAAGCCCGCGCCGCCGCGGCCGCGCAGCCCGGAGTCCTTGACAATCTTGATGATGTCGTCCGGGCCGAGCTCCAGGGCCTGCCGCAGCGCCTGGTAGCCGTCGGTGCTCTCGTAGACGGCCAGCGTCCAGGACTCGGGGGTGTTCCAGCGTCCGGTGAGGACCGGGGTGACCGGCATGGTCAGCTCCCCTTCGTCGAATCGTCGGTCCGCGCGGCGCCGGCCGGCGTGGCCTTACCCGAAGCGGCCTTGGTCGCGGCGGCTCTGACCGGGGCAGCCTTGGCCGGGGCAGCCTTGGCGGGGGTGCCGTTGGCCGGAGCGCCCCTGGCAGCGGTGCTGCCGGCCGGGCCGGCGGCCGTGGCGTCGGCGGTGCCCGTGACCAACAGCCCGGCCACGGACGGCTCGCCTACGCCCGGACCGGCGACCGCCTCGGGCCGCGGGTCGGGGAGGCCGGCGAGCTGCCGGGACGCCTCGGCGAACGTGCACAGCGGCGCGCCCCGGGTCGGGGCCGGCCGCTCGCCACGCCGCAGCGCCTCCACGATCTCGCTCGCGGACTGCGGGTCGACCTGGTCGAAGAACTCGTAGTTGACGGTCAGCACCGGCGCGTAGTCGCACGCGGCCAGGCACTCGGCGTGCTCAAGGGTGATCGTGCCGTCCGCGGTGGTCTGGTCGTGCCCGACCCCGAGCTCCTGCGAGAGACGGGCGTAGACCTCCTCGCCGCCGAGCAGCGCGCAGGAGAGGTTGGTGCACACCGACACCAGCCAGTCGCCGACGGGCCGGCGCTTGTACATCGTGTAGAAGGTGGCGACCGCGCTCACCTCGGCCTGGGTGATGCCGAGCAGAGAGGCGCAGAACTCCACCCCCTCGGAGGTGACACAGCCGTCCTCGGCCTGCACGAGGTGCAGCAGGGGCAGCAGCGCCGACCGGGAGTGCCCGGACGGGTACCGCGCGATGATGTCCGCTGCCGCGGCGCGGGTTTCTTCGGTGAGCGGCACTACCGGTCAACTCCCCCCAGGACTGGGTCGACGGAGGCCACGCCGACGATCACGTCCGCGACCTGTCCGCCTTCGGTCATCGCCGGGACCGCCTGCAGGTTGACGAAGCTTGGTTCCCGGACGTGGACGCGGTACGGCCTGGTGCCGCCGTCGCTGACCACGTGGTAGCCCAGTTCGCCGCGAGGCGACTCCACGGCCGTGTACACCTGCCCGGCCGGCACCCGGAAACCCTCGGTGACCAGCTTGAAGTGGTGGATCAGGGCCTCCATCGAGGTACCCATGATCGTGCGGATGTGATCGAGGGAGTTGCCCATCCCGTCGGCGCCGATCGACAGCTGGGCCGGCCAGGCGATCTTCTTGTCCGCGACCATCACCGGGCCGGGCTTCAGCCGGTCCAGGCACTGTTCGACGATCTTCAACGACTCGCCCATCTCCGCCAGTCGTACCAGGTAGCGGGCGTAGGAGTCGCCGTCCAGCGAGGTGGGGACGTCGAACTCGTAGGTCTCGTAGCCGCAGTACGGGACGGTCTTGCGCAGGTCCCACTCCAACCCGGCGGCACGCAGCACCGGGCCGGTCACGCCGAGCGCGATGCAGCTGGCCGCGTCGATGTAGTTGACGTCGACCATGCGGCCCTTCCAGATCGGCTGCCCCGACAGCAGGGCGTGATACTCCTTGATCCGCTTGGGCATGTCGACGAGAAACGCCTGAATATCGCGTATGACGTCGTTCGGAAGGTCCTGGGCCAGCCCGCCGGGACGGACGTAGGCGTGGTTCATCCGCAGCCCGGTGATCTTCTCCAGGAGGTCGAGAATCTTCTCCCGCTCCCGGAAACCGAAGATCATCCCAGTGGTGGCCCCGATCTCCATGGCGCCGGTGGCCAGCCACACCAGGTGCGAGGCGATCCGCTGCAGCTCCATCACCAGCACCCGGATGACCGTGGCCCGCTCGGGGACCTCGTCGGTGATGCCGAGCAGCTTCTCCAGCGCCAGGCAGTAGGCCGTCTCGTTGAACAGCGGCGCGAGATAGTCGGCGCGGGTGAGGAAGGTGACCGCCTGCGTCCAGGTGCGGAACTCGCAGCTCTTCTCGATCCCGGTGTGCAGGTAGCCGATGACGACCTGGGTCCGGGTGACCGTCTCGCCCTCGATCTCCAGGACGAGCCGCAGCACCCCGTGCGTGGACGGGTGCTGGGGACCCATGTTGACGGTGAGGCGCTCGGAGTAGTCCTCGCCGCCGATCACCTGCTCCCAGTCACCGCCGGTGACGGTGTAGACCCGCTCCCCCGCCGACTCGGTGAAGCCGGCCTCGTAGGCGTCGCCGTATCCGGGAGCGTCGTCGTACCCAGGAGCGTTGTTCTGTCCAGGAGCGTCCCCGCGCCCAGAGGCGCTGTCGTGCCCGGAAGTGCTGTCGTATCCGGGAGCGCCGTCGACGGGCGGTCCGGCGGATGTGGTGGAGCCGGCCGCGGAGGTGAACGCGGCTGACGTGTCGAACGTGTGGGTCATAACGAACCTCGTAGACAAAGACGACACGGGGTGGAACGACGCCGCCGCGAGCCACCGGCCACGGCGCTCGTGCCGGACAGCGCACTCGTACCGGCCATACCGGCCGTACCGAACAGATCGGCTGCACCGAGCAGGCTGGTCATGAATAGCTCCGGCGGCTGTCCGGTGCCGGTACCTGAGCGCCCTTGTAGTCGACCGGTACGCCGCCGAGCGGGTAGTCCTTGCGCTGCGGGTGGCCGATCCAGTCGTCTGGCATCATGATCCTTTCCAGGCCGTCCCGGCCGGAGAAGACGATGCCGAACAGGTCGTAGGTCTCCCGCTCGTGCCAGTCCGCGGTCGGCCAGACAGCCATGACGCTGGGGACGGTCGGGTCGTCGTCGGCCACCGAGACCTCCAGCCGAACGCGGCGGCGCCAGGTCATCGACGTCAGGTGGTAGACGGCGTGCAGTCGGCGTCCGGTCGGATCGTCGGGATAGTCCGCGCCGGAGACCCCGGAGAGCAGCTCGAAGCGCAGCTGAAGGTCGTCCCGCAGGGTCTGGGCGACCGCGAGCAGATGATCGCGCCGGACGTGCAGGGTCAGCTCCCCGCGGTCGACGACCACCCGTTCGAGCGCGTCGGTGAGCTGCGGAAAGGCACGCTCGAGGGCGTCGTAGACGGTGTCGGCGTCAGCGTCGCCGAACGGCCGGGAGCTCGAGGCGAGCACCGGCGGGTTGCGAACCAGACCGCCGAAACCGGAGGTGTCACCGGAGCCGGAAGCTCCGAAGGCGTCCTGCCGACGCGGCCCGCCCTTGCCCGACGCCGCGCCGGCCGCCGGTACGAGCTCGCTCATGACGCCGCCTCACCAGTGGAATCCTCGCTCCCGGCACGCCGGCCGGCTGATCCGGCCGATCCGGCCGGCCCGGCGGCCGGCGACAGGCGCTTGGTCCGGCCGAAGACCGACTCCGGGGGGATGGCGGCCGGTCGCCGGTCGTCGAGGGCCGGCTCGACCGCGCCGATCCCGGCCGGCGCCGGAGCACCCGCCGGCAGGCGGAACCGCCTGCGGTCGTTGACCGACAGCGTGCTGGTGTCGACGGCACCGGCCGGCAGGCCCGCGCGCGCCGTGGCCACCTCGATCGGCTTCGGGTAGGGCGACTCGCCGACCTTCGTGTAGGCGACCTTGCCGGTGATCGTGCCGGCCAGGATCTTCTCGTGCAGCTTCAGGATCGCGTCCATGAGCATCTCCGGCCGCGGCGGGCAGCCCGGCAGGTACATGTCCACCGGGACGATGTGGTCGACGCCCTGCACGATGGCGTAGTTGTTGAACATCCCACCGCTGCTCGCGCAGACGCCCATGGACAGCACCCACTTGGGCTCGGGCATCTGGTCGTAGATCTGGCGCAGCACCGGGGCCATCTTCTGGCTCACCCGACCCGCGACGATCATGAGGTCGGCCTGCCGGGGGCTGGCCCGGAACACCTCCATCCCGAACCGGGCGAGGTCGTAGCGGCCGGCGCCGGTCGACATCATCTCGATCGCGCAGCAGGCCAGGCCGAACGTCGCCGGCCACAGGGAGGACCGCCGCGACCAGTTGGCCATCTTCTCGACGGTGGTGAGCAGCAGGCCACCGGGCAGCTTCTCTTCTAGTCCCATTCCAGGCCTCCCCGCCGCCACACGTAGGCGTAGGCGACGAAAACGGTCGCGATGAACAGCACCATCTCGACGAGCCCGAAGGTCCCCAGAGCGCCGAACGCGACCGCCCACGGATAGAGGAAGATGATCTCGATGTCGAAGACGATGAACAGCATCGCCGTCAGGTAGAACTTCACCGGAAAACGATGTGGGCCAACCGGCTCGCGCGGCGGTTCGATTCCGCACTCGTACGCGTCGAGCTTGGCACGGTTGTACCTCTTCGGGCCGACCAGCGCGCCCGTGATCACAGATCCGATCGCGAACGCCGACGCGATCACTAAAAGCACGAGGATCGGCACGTAGTTCGACAGCATGCCGAGCTCCTCTCTACAGGTCCGATGCGGGACGTGGCAGTTTTCGGTTCGCGGTTTTCGGTTCGCTGTTCCGGTTCGCGGCCGTGAGCTCACCGCTGGCCGCCGGGACGCGGCTGGCGCGGCAAGGACGGCCGGCTCACGGCGCCGACACCGATCACGGTCACCGGTTGTCCCGACTCCGGTCGCCGGGCGCCGCCAGGGAGCCTACGCGACGCCCGCCCCAGACGCGCGGACCGGTTTCCCAGCGGCGATCCGGCGGGCGGAAAAAGCATGATCGGGCTGCCGTTGGCCCCCGGAACGAGTGAGCATCAATGCACGCCCGCCGCATGTCTGGCCACAAACCGATGCTGTCGATGCGGCCACTGGTCTGTTCACTGGGCGGAAGCCGTGTGCCGGAAAACCGTGACCCCGTGTTTCGCCAGTGCCGCCACCATCCGCTCGGGCCGCTCGGGCTGCTCAGGTCGCGGGCGCGAGCCGGGACATAGCGTTGATCAGGCGGTCCAGCGCATCACCCCCTCGCGGGTCGGTGAGATTCGCCAGCAGCTTCAGGGTGAAGCGCATGAGCGTCGGTCGCGGCAGCCCGTAACGGGTCAGTATCCGCATCACGGACGGGTTCCCGATCAGTTCGACGAACACCCGCCCGAGTGTGTAGTAGCCGCCGTAGCGTTGCCGGAGAACGTCCGGGTAGGCCTGCAGCGCCCGCTCCCGGGCCGGCCCCTGGGAGCGGGCCAGCGCCTGGACGGCCACTTCGGCCGCGAGCCGTCCGGACTCCATCGCGTAGGCGATCCCCTCGCCGTTGAACGGGTTGACCGTCCCACCGGCGTCCCCGACCAGCAGCAGGCCGTCGCGATAGTGCGGCGCGCGGTTGAAGGCCATCGGCAGGGCGCCGCCGCGGACCGGCCCGACCGCGTTCTCCTCGGTGTAGCCCCACTCCGGCGGCAGCGCGTTGAGCCACCGCCGCAGCAGGTCCCGGTAGTCGGTGTGCTGGAAGGCGCTGGTGGTGTTGAGCATGCCGAGCCCGACATTGCTCGTCCCGTCGCCCACCCCGAAGATCCACCCGTAGCCGGGCAGCAGCCGGGACGCGCCGGGCTTTCCCTCCCACAGCTCCAGATGGGACTCCAGGTAGTCGTCATGCGTGCGGGGGCTGCGGTAGTACTGGCGCACCGCCACCCCCAGCGGACGGTCCTCCCGGCGGCGGATGTCCAGCGACAGCGCCATCCGCGCGCTGTTCCCGTCCGCGGCGATCACCAGTGGGGCGCGGAAGGCCAGCGGCTGCCCACCGCGGGACGCCCTGGCCTGCACTCCGACGACCCGTCCGGTGCGCTCGTCGCGGATCGGGCCGGTGACGGTGGTCTCCTCCCGCAGCTGGGCGCCGGCCTTCTCGGCGTGCCGGACGAGCAGCTCGTCGAAGTCGAGACGGGGCCGGACCAGGCCGTAGTCCGGCCAGTTCGCCAGCTCCGGCCAGGGCAGCTCGAGCCGCAGCCCACCGCCGATGACACGCAGGCCTCGGTTGCGGGCCCATCCGGAACCGGCCTGAACCGTGCCGGTCGCGCTGGCCGCCGGGCCAGCGGTGGCACCGGCGTCCGCGGGCGCGCCGGTGGCCGCGGCCGTGCCAGTGCCAGTGCCAGTGCCGACGCTGGTGCCAGGGCCGCTGCCCATGTCGGCATCGGTGCCGGTGTCGATGCCCATCTCGATCAGGCTGCGCACGGCACGGGGGGTCAGCCCGTCACCGCAGACCTTCTCCCGAGGGAAGCGGGTCTTTTCCAGCAGGACGACAGCGAGCCCGGTCCGGGCCAGGTGGCAGGCGGCCGCCGAGCCGCCGGGGCCGGCACCAACGACTATGACATCGGCATGCTCGGCCTGGACCGCTGTCATGATCACACATCTCCGGATCGCCGGTTGTATTCCCATTTGCTGTACTGCCGCCGCTCGTGAAGGTTTTCACGAGCGCAACGGCGAGTCTAGGCCCTGCGCCCGTCGTCGGCACAGGCGCCAGGATCGCGCCGACCCCCGCGCCGCGCCGTCCGGCCGGCGCACACGGGCGCCATCAGCCAAACAGTGAACAAACAGCGGACAACAGAAGTCAATCTTCACTGACGGTAGTCATGAGAAACCCAACTTTTATCGGACATACCGTATATTCGGGTCCGCGCGACAATCACGGCCGACAATCGACACGGCCGGCAAAGCCATGGCCGACAGGCACGGCCGACAGCCCATGGGTCGACAGGCACGACCGGCCGGCACCCGGTCGTGCGCTCCCACCCCCGCCGGCTCCACCGCCCGCGCCGCGCCCACCGGACTTACGGAGCCGGCAGGCCACCGCACCCCGCACCCGCACGCCCGCGGCCGGCCCGGACGGCAGGCGGCCCGGCCGGCCGGTCTGCCCAGATCACCCGCTGAATGGTGGACGATGCACCGAACGACCATGGGCGTACTGGAACGACAGTGATTGATCCCGCACGCTGAGATGCTGCGGAGCATGGGTCGCGCCGTCTCTGATGCGATCCTCTCGTAGAGCCGCATCCACACCGGATGCGCCGGACAGGAGCAGAACACAGATGAGCCGCGAGACCGTGACGCTGTCCACCGCGGACGGGCCCATGCAGGCCGCCGTCGCCCACCCGGCCGACAGGCCTCGAGGCGGGGTCGTCGTCGTCCAGGAGGCGTTCGGGCTCACCGACCACATCGTGGACGTGTGCGACCGGTTCGCCACCGCCGGCCCTCTTCCACCGGGTGGGCTCGCCGGTCTTCCCCTACGGCGGGGACTTCACCGCGGTCCGGCAGGCCATGCAGACGCTCAACAGCCTCGACATCCTGGAGGACGTCGACGCGAGCATGGCCCTGCTCGCCGACGAGGGGACCGCCGTCGACCGCATCGCGGTGGTCGGCTTCTGCATGGGCGGGTCAGTCGCCACCATCGCGGCCGTCCACCGCCCGCTCGGGGCCGCCGTGAGCTTCTACGGCGGCGGGCTCGCCGAGGGCAGGTTCGGCGAGGCACCTCTGATCGAGATCGCGCCCCGCCTGCAGGCCCCGTGGCTGGGCCTGTTCGGCGACCGTGACCAGGGCATCCCGGTGGAGCAGGTCGAGGCCCTCCGGTCGGCGGCGCGGGAGGCGGCCATGCCCACGCAGGTCGTCCGCTATCCGGATGCCGAGCACGGGTTCCACTGCGACGCCCGGCCCGCCGTGTACAACGCCGCCGCGGCCGAGGACGCCTGGGCCCGCACCCTGACCTGGCTGGACGCCCACATCCCAACCTGACCATCCGGACCCGCCCGTCCGCCCATCCGATCAACCGGTCCGGCCGTCCCGCCTGGTCTCTCGGCCCCGGTCATCCGGGCCACCACCGGCCGGCCGCCGGCCACTGCCGGCCGCTGTCGGCCAGGCCAGGCAAGCCGTCAGGCCGGACGCCAGGCGCGGTGCAGGGCCACGATGCCGCCGGTGAGGTTGCGCCAGCCCACCCTGGTCCAGCCCGCGCCGGCGATGCGGTCGGCAAGGGCCGACTGGTCCGGCCAGGCCCGGATCGACTCGGCCAGGTAGACGTACGCGTCCGGGCTGCTGCTGACGAGCCGGGCGAGGCCGGGCAACGCCCGCATCAGGTACTCCGTGTAGACCGTGCGCCACGGCGCCCAGGTCGGGCGGCTGAACTCGCAGATCACCAGACGCCCGCCCGGACGGGTCACCCGTGCCAGTTCCGCCAGGCACACCTCGACGTCGACCACGTTGCGCAGGCCGAACGAGACCGTCACCCGGTCGAAGGACGCCGCCGCGAACGGCAGCGCGAGCCCGTCCCCGGCGACCAGCGCCACCGCGCCACCGCCGGGGGCGGCCGGGCGCTGACGCAGGCGGTGCTGCCCGACCCTGAGCATGCCCAGCGAGAAGTCGCAGGCCACGACCGAGGCGCCACGGGCGGCGAACGCCCGCGACGAGGTGCCGGTACCGGCTGCCAGATCCAGTACCCGCAGCCCCGGGCGCAGGTCCAGGGCGTCCGCGGTGGCGCCGCGCCAGGTGCGGTCCAGACCGGCCGAGAGCACCGCGTTGGTCAGGTCGTAGCGCCGGGCAACACCGTCGAACATGGCCGCGACCTCGTCCGGCCGCTTCTCCGGCCCGGCCACCCGCGCCGGAGCCTCACCCACGGGGCCCGCCGGGCTCCTCGTACTTCGCATGCTTCTTCCCAGGCTCCCCGTAATTCTTTCCGGGACTCGCGGGCTTCGCGAACTTCCCAGGTCCTCCGGACCGCGCGGGCTGCGCGCTCTCCGCGGGCCCTGCGGACGTTGCCGGCCTGCCGGTCCTGTCATATTTTCCAGGCCTTTCCCGCGCTCCGGGCCTGCCGCTTCCGCTCGGCTTCCCGGGCTTCCCGGATCTTCCAGGATTTTTCGGTTCTCTGGATTTTTCAGGCCTGCCGGGATTTCCGGATCCGCTGGGCCCGCCGGGATGGCACTCACCGCGGCACCGCCGCGGTTCCGGCACCGTCGGTGAATCCGACCCCGGCGTCGGCCCCCGGCCCAGCCGTGGGCACGACCGCTGGTCTCCCAGCCGCGGTGACGGGCGGCGAGGAGGCGGCCGCGGCAATGCCGGCGGCCAGCGGATCCGTACGGACGGCCGTGGCCAGCGCCGCGGCCACGGCGTCCCAGTCGGCGCCGGCGCCGATCGCCGCCAGCCGCTGTCGCGTCGCGGCGTCACACAGCGCACCGGCGACACCGGCCTCGTACAGATCACGGGCGGACACGCCCAGTGCCGCGGCCACAGCGTGCTCACGGCCGAGATCGGTGTCGAACATGGCCGGGTCGTCGGTGGCCAGCGAGCAGCGCACCCCCGCGTCGACCAGCGCGGGCAGGGGATGCCCGGCAAGATCCGCCACCGAACGTGTCCGCAGGTTGGACACCGGGCAGACGTCCAGGACGATGTCCCGATCGACGAGCTCGGCCACGAGACCGGGATCGTCCAGGGCGCGGATGCCGTGCCGGATGCGGCGCGCGCCCAGGGCGTCCAACGCGCCGCGGATCGAGGCCGGCCCGCTGCTCTCCCCCGCGTGCGGGACGGCGGCCAGCCCGCCGTCGGCGGCGATGGCGAACGCCCGCGCGTACGGTTCGGGCGGATGGCCGGCCTCCGGCCCGCCCAGCCCCACCCCGACGATCCCCCGGTCCCGGAACCGGACCGCCTGGCGGGCCACCTCGCAGGCCTCCTCCGGTGGCAGGACGCGGTCGATGTCGGGGGTGAGGCCCATGTGCAGGCCGAACCGTTCGCGGGCCTCGGCCACCCCGTCGGCGTAGCCGTTGAAGATCTCTTCCCAGGAGATCCCGCGCCGGACGCGGAACCACGGGGAGAAGATCCCCTCCACGTAGACCGCGCCGTGCGCGGACGCCTCGGCGGCGTAGTCGACGACGACCTGGCGGAAGTCCTCGGCGGTGCGCATCACATGTGTGGTGAGGACCCAGACCTCGATGAAGTGGTCGAAGTCCCGGAAGCGGTACAGCTCGGTGAGCTCCTCGACCGTCGTGGCCGGCAGTGTCTCCCCGTTGCGCCGGGCCATCGCCAGCAGGGTCGCCGGACGGACCGTGCCCTCCAGGTGAACATGCAGTTCGATCTTTGGTCCGGTGGGCGGTCCGGTAGGCGGGCCAGCGGGCACGGTCACCCCGACAGGCTAGCCGTCCCCTCCCGCCCAGGTGCGCGGACAGCCGCCCTCCCCCTCCCCGCCGGGCCGCCCAGGCGCGTGCTCTCGAACGGGGCCCCGTGACGTCGAAAACATGGGCGAGAGAGGGCCGCGGAGCACGTCACCGCACCTCTCGCGTGCTCCTCCAGCCGCTCGGGGGGCGGCCTATGTGGTGGCGACGATCGGTAGGGCGGTCGAGGAGAAGTGTGAGGCCACCCGGTCGTCCACGGGGTCCTGCGCCGGATCGCGGTGTACGACCAGGTGCCGGTAGAGGGTGTCGCGCTGCGCCGGTGTCCGGTCGGCCGCGCGGATGAGGTGGATGAGTTCGGTGCGGTTGGTCCGGTGCCGGGCGCCGGCCGAGGAGACCACGTTCTCCTCCAGCATCACCGAACCCAGGTCGTCGGCGCCCATGTGCAGGGTGAGCTGGCCGACCTCCTTGCCGGTCGTCAGCCACGAGCCCTGCAGGTGCGCGATGTTGTCGAAGAACAGCCGGGCCACCGCCACCAGCCGCAGGTACTCGATGGTCGACGCCTGGGTGCGTCCGCGCAGGTGGTTGTTTTCCGGCTGGTAGGTCCATGGGATGAACGACCGGAAACCACCGGTGCGGTCCTGCACGTCACGGATCATCCGCAGGTGCTCGATGCGCTCGGCGTTGGTCTCCCCGGTGCCCATCATGAACGTCGCGGTCGACTCAAGGCCGAGGCCGTGAGCGGTCTCCATCACCGACAGCCACACGTGCCCGGGTTCCTTCAGCGGGGCGATCGCGTGCCGGGGACGCTCGGTGAGGATCTCCGCGCCCGCGCCGGCGAAGCTGTCAAGCCCGGCGTCCCGCAGCCGGACGATGACGTCGGTGAAGCTCACTCCGGACGTCCGGGCGATGTGGACGACCTCGCTGGCGCCCAGCGAGTGCAGCGCCAGCTGGGGGTAGGCCCGCTTGATCGCGGCAAAGGTGCCCTCGTACCACTCGATGCCGAACTCGGGATGGTGGCCGCCCTGGAGCATGATCTGGGTCGCGCCCAGTTCGACGGCCTCGCCGCATCTGGTGAGGATGTCGTCGACGTCGCGGACCCAGCCCTCCTTGTGGCCGGGCGCCCGGTAGAACGCGCAGAACCGGCAGGCGGTCACGCACACGTTCGTGTAGTTGATGTTCCTGTCGATGATGTAGGTGACGATGTCGTCCGGGAAGCGGCGGCGGCGGGCGGCGTCGGCGGCCCGGCCGAGCGCGTGCAGCGGCGCCCTGGTGTACAGCAGCAGCGCCTCGTCGGCGGTGATCCGCCCGCCGTCAGCGGCACGCGCGAGCACGGACGAGACCGTCTGGTCGGCGGCCGTCTGGTCAACGGCCGCCGGTGTGCCCACGGCCGTCGCTGTTCCCGCGGCCGCCGCCGCTGCGGTCGGGGCTGACGGGCCCGCCTGCGCGGACGGAGAATCACTGCCGGCATCCACAAGGCTCACCCTGCGATGGTACGGCGGGCCACCTCCACTCGGCGCCGATCCCGCCCCGTTCGCACCCGCCCCCGGCCCGCCGTGCTTCCTCGGCCACCTCCGTTTCCTGGGCCGTCTTCTCGATCGCCCGGCTTCCGGGCACCGTCCCGGCCGCGCGTCACGATCACCAGCCCGGCCACCGCGCCAACGGGGTCGTCGATGCCAACGGGTCATCGGCCGACGCGCCGCTCGGCACCTACCGGCGATTTCGCCCGGCATCTACCGGCGATTTTGTCAGTACCGTTCGCCAGACCTCGGTACCGTCCAGCGGACCAATGAGGCGCAGGCGTGTTCCCGACGGTGAGCGTCCGACACCGAGCCGGATTATCCGCCGGCCCACCGAACCGATGACACGACCGGCTTCCTCCTGATTTCTCCCGTCCTGCCGGAATATCCGCGCTCCGGATCACCGGCGGGGAAAGAGCACCGTAAATGCCCGGGTGCCGCGCCGACGCCAACGCGCATGTTGAGGCACCTCACTCTTCGATGCGGCAGGATGAGTAAAAAATTCTTCCGGTGGCTCTGTCCGACCCCTGCGCATCCGGTCCGGCCACGGCCACATAGCACCAGGAGTCGCATGTGGACGCACTGACCACTACTGGCCCTGACGGCTCGACATCGGCGGATGTCGACACCGACATGCTGATCATCGGAGCCGGCCCGGCCGGCCTCTTCGGCGCCTACTACGCCGGGTTCCGCGGGCTGTCCGTGACGGTGATGGACTCGCTTCCCGAGGCGGGCGGTCAGGTCACCGCGATGTACCCGGAAAAGGTGATCTACGACGTGGCCGGGTTCCCCGCGGTACGGGGCCGGGAGCTCATCGCCGCTCTCGTTGCCCAGGCCGGCGCGTTCTCCCCCAACTACCTGCTCGGTCAGCAGGCAACCGAACTGGCCCACGAGGACGACGCCGTCGTGGTCACCAGCGCGCAGGGGACACGGGTACGGGCGAAGGCCGTTGTCATCACCGGCGGGCTCGGGACGTTCACGCCGCGCCCACTGCCCGTCGGCAGCGATCATCTCGGTCGCGGCCTGGTCTACTTCGTCCCGAAACTGGACGTCTATGCCAACGCCGACGTCGTCATCGTCGGCGGGGGCGACAGCGCCTTCGACTGGGCGCTCGCCCTGGAACCGCTGGCCCGGTCGGTGGCTCTCGTCCACCGGCGGGACCGGTTCCGCGCGCACGCGCACACCGTCGAAAAGGTGCTGTCCTCCAGCGTCGAGGTGCTCACGCACACCGAGGTCGCGGCCATCCACGGGGACAACCAGGTGGAGAAGGTCGAACTGGTGAACAACAGGTCCGGCGACCGCCAGGTCCGCCCGGCCCAAGGGATCGTCGCCGACCTCGGGTTCACCGCCGATCTGGGGCCCCTGACCCGCTGGAACCTGACCGTCGAGAAGCGTCACATCGTGGTGGGCACGACCATGGCGACCGGAGTCGAGCGGGTCTTCGCCGCCGGCGACATCACCGAGTACCCGGGCAAGGTGCGTCTGATCGCGACCGGTTTCGGCGAGGTAGCGACCGCGGTGAACAACGCGGCACCGATCATCGACCCGTCCGCCAAGGTCTTCCCGGGCCACAGCTCCGACGACGGCCCCGCCGCCTGATACCCCGGAGCACCGCCGGGGACGCCTGGGCCCCTGATGACCCGGGCGTCCTGATGATCCGGCATGCGCCGTCCACGACGGGCTGCCGCGTCCTCTCCGCACGCCCTCCGTACCGCTCGGATGTACTGCCCGACGTTGTTTTACATTGTTCAAAATTATTTGACGTTGTCCGATTCGGCCGTACGGGTTCGACACCGTACGGGTTCAACACCGTGCGGCCGCATCCACAAACGACCCGCAGCCCCGGGCGGGCGCCCTCCGACGGAGGCATCCTCCACACCGTCCGGCTGAATCGCCATCCGACCGGACCCGCACGGCCAGACCCGGCAACGCGGCCACCGCCCGGAGGGGCAGCCCGACAACGACATCACCGACCTGGCTGACGACGCCTGGGCCCCGCCGTCACACCGATGAGTCATCCGGCGGGACCAGATCACCATCCGGCACAACGCCGCCGTTATACGACGAGACCACCATTCACCCTCGGTGGTCGCCCGACGAATGGGCCGTTACCGTCGAGCAGCCAGCGGCGGTACGACCGGCACCCCCGATATCTCCCACGTGATCGCATCCTGGCGGGGGCGGCCATCGGCGGTGCGGCGGTGCGACCGTATACCCGTACTCCCGACGAACGCGCCATTACCCGACGAGCGCGCCGCCGGCGCAGACTGGTGGGCATGCGGGGTCTACTGGTGATCGGGCACGGCTCACGGCGGGACGAGGCGAACGCAACCGTCCGCGAGGTCGCACGCCTGCTCAGCACACCTGGCCGGGCCACCGCCGCCGCACCCGGCGCCGCGCTCGCCGCACCCGGCCGAGCCGTGACCGCCACATCCGGCCGTCTCACAGCCTCCGCTTCCGGCTCCACATCCGGTCAGGTCGCACCTCCCGCACCCGACCAGGTCGCACCCTCCGCAGCCGGCCAGGCCGCGGCCTGCGCGCTCAGGCAGGAAGCGGCTTCCGCGCTCGGGCGGGGGGCAACTCCCGTGCTTGACCCGTCCGGCTCGTCCCGCCTGTCCCACCCGTCCGGCCGGTCCAGCGCTTCCGGGCCGTCTGATACTTCCGGATCATCCGATACTTCCGGGTCGTTCGATGCTTCCAGGCGTGTGACGGGCCCCATGCGCGATCCGGCACCGGGCACCGTATCTGCCGATCTTGAGGCCTCGTCCTGCGAGTTCGAAACCCCGTATGCCGAGCCCGGTCCTGGCGTGACGGGTGGTCACCGTCAGATCCGCTGGCACGCCGTGGAGCCGGCCTTTCTGGACGTGGTCCAGCCCGACATCATGACCGGCTACGCCAACCTGGCCGCCGCCGGCTGCACCGAGATCGTGGCCCACCCGTTCTTCCTGTTCGACGGCAGCCACACGTCGCGGGACATCCCGGCCGCCCTCGCCCGGGCCCGGGAGCGCTTCCCGCACACCCGCTGGACGCTGACCGCGCCGCTCGGGCTGCATCCCGGCGTACTGACCGCCGTCACCGCCCGCATCGACGACGCCCTCACCGGCCATGCCTTCGCCCCGGACGAGCCCTGGCCGGACGGACTCCGATGACACCGATGACAGATATCACTTAATTCATCACTGGATGTGACGCTCGACGACAGCGGTGGCAGGCACCGACCCGCTCGCACCAGCCCCGCGCCCACCCCGAACGAGCTCACGCCCCGACCAGACCCCCGAACACCGATCAGCCGACCACCCGTCTCGTCTCACCCCACCGCACCCTGCCCCGTCCCGATCAGGACAATCCTCAAACAGGACAAAGAGGGTCGAAACGGCTGCCGCAGCGACCGTTTGATCCCTCGTTCGCATGGTCCGGCAGTATTCGATCATCTGTTTTTGATTGATTTCGGGACGGATCCGCGTTGGCTGGCTGACGCTTCAGCCGAGCGGGCCCTGGTGACGGCGTCGGCGACCGCCGCGGCCAGGGGATGGATGCCGGGTTCGGTCGCCACCGCGTCCACCCGGACGCCGGCGTGCCGGCAGGCCTCGACGGTGCGCCGCCCTATCGCGGCCACCATGATCCCATCCGGTAGGGAGCCGTACAGCGCGACGGTCGCGCGGACAGCGGTCGACGACGCGAACGCCACCGCGTGCAGATCGCCGTGCCGGATCTCCTCGACGATCCGCGGATCGGGTTCGGCGTCGACATCGGTCAGGAGGCTGATCCGACGCACTGTTTCCGCTCCGGCGGGCGGCGACGCGGACGCGCACACCACCACCCGGACGCTGCCACTCACCACCCCGGAGCCGAGTGGCAGCCGGCGCCTGTCCCGCCCGCGGGAAGGCTCCGTGCTCCGCACATCAGCGGACTCCGTGCTCCGCGCACCGACAGAGCCCGTGCCCCGCACGTCAGCGGATGATCCCGCCCGCTGCGTGCCGGTGGGCTCCACGGTCCGTGGCTGTGCGCCGCGGGGGTCGGCTGGCTCCGAACTACCGGCGGGCCCCGCGTCACAGGCGCTGACGGGCGGCCGGACGCAGGCCAGCCCAAGGGCCTCCAACGCGACCTCCGCCTCGGCGTCGGCGGCCACCAGCACGAGCCCGGCAAGCGCCCGGATGTCGTGGCCCGCCCGGCGCAGCAGCGCGACCACCGCCGCGACCTCCGCGACGCCCGCCAGCACCAGCGCGTCCGCGTCGGTGAGCGCAGCCAGCAGCGGCGCCGGGTCGGCCACCGGCCCGGGACGCGAGACCGTGCTCTCCACGGCGTCCGCGCCGAGCGCGCGCAACCGGGTGGCCAACAGCCCGGGACGCGGTCTCGTCCGCGGGACGAGAACCCGGACTCCCGCCAGCGGACGGCCGGCACCGGCGTCCACAGCCGGCGAGCCGGCGGCGAATCCACGCGAATCATCACAACTGTCCGTTGTGGCGTAAATGTTGGGATTGCGGAGGCTGGCAGTGTCACCGTCGGGGCTGTCGGTGTCACCGGGGCCGGCTCCATTCCAGAAGCGCGGTCTCACCGTCGCCCGGTCCGGCCGGTTGTTGGCGTCGCTGGGGCCCGCACCGTTGCCACCGGTGCCGGTGCCGGTGCCGGTGCCGGCGAGGCTGCCGTCGCCGTTGACAGCACGGGGACGGCAGCCGTGGTTGTCGCTGTCCGGAGGCGGGAGGATCCGGGGTACCGCGTCGTGACGGGCCGCGACGTCACCGATCACCACAACAGCTGGTGATCGCACACCCCGCGCAACCGCGTCGACCACGATCGTGTCGAGGGTGCCGCGCACGACCCGCTGCGCCGGCGTGGTGGCGCGTTCGATCACCGCGACAGGCGTGTCGGGTGACCGCCCGCCCTCGATGAGGGCCGCGGTGACGTCGGCGAGCCGGGCAACCCCCATCAGCACAACGATGGTCATCCGGGACGCGCCGAGTGCCGCCCAGTCGACGGTGGAGTCGGGATGCCCTGGCCGCAGATGACCGGAGACGACCGCGACATCCTGCGCGACGCCACGGTGGGTGACCGGAATACCTGCATAGGCGGGGGCCGCGAACGCCGAGGGCACTCCCGGGACAACGGTGCAGCGCACCCCGGCGAGCCGGCACGCTTCCGCCTCCTCGCCGCCACGGCCGAGCAGGAACGGGTCCCCGCCCTTGAGCCGGACGACCCTGCGGCCCGCGAGTGCCCGTTCGACCAGCAGCGCGTTGATGCCCTCCTGGGTGCGAGTAAGCGCGCCAGCGCTCTTGCCGCTGTAAACAATCTCCGCCTCGGGCCGGACGTATCCGAGAACGTCAGTGGACACCAGGCGATCGGTGACGACGACATCGGCCGCACCGAGCAGTTCCCGACCGCGGACAGTGAGCAACCCTGGATCACCAGGCCCTGCCCCGACCAGCCAGACCTCGCCGTGGGAGCGCTCCGGACCGTTCACGATCTCCTGCCCAGGCGGGTCAGCCCCCGGTAGGTCATCAACCTCACCGCCGCCGTACCCTCCCGTGGGCCAGGGCCGAGCGCTCCGACCTCCCGGCACCTCACCAGCCTCACCTCAGCCCCACCGCTGCCGCGCTGACCCTCGCTCATCCCTGCGACGCTACCGCCCACGCGCACCCCGCACCCCGGGCACGAACCCGGTCGGCCAGTAGGTGGAAACCGTTGCTACCACAGCGATTTTCACCTACGGCCGCGGAAGCCGTAGGTGAAAAAGGCTACCGTAGCGACGGTTTCCACCTACGACTCCCGCGGTAACGCGCCTCGCCAGGCCGGGGCGGGCAGTCGTCACCGACGGCTTCCGGAAAGGAGATCCGAGACAGCGGCGGAAAGAAGAAAGGCGAAGAGGAACAGGCAGAAGGCTCAGGGGCTCAGTGGATGCCGCATTCGGTTTTGGTTGAACCGACCCAGCGGCCGGCACGTCCCTGGCCGCGCTGGGTGCACGGCCAGCAGCCGACCGAGTCGTAACCGTCGGAGAGCAACGGGTTGACGATGATGCCGTGCTCGCGGACGTAACGCTCGACGTCCTCGTCCGTCCATGCCGCCAACGGATGGATCTTCACCTTGCCGCGGCGCTCGTCCCACCCCACGACCGGCAGGTTCCCGCGGCTGGCGCTCTCGGCCCGCCGTGAGCCCGCCGCCCAGGCCTGGTACGGCGCGAGTGCCCGGTCCAGGGGCACGACCTTGCGCATCCGGCAGCACTGGTCCGGGTCACGCTCGAACAGCCGCGGTCCGTACACGGCGTCCTGGCCGGCCACGGTGAGCTGCGGGGCCGCACTGATCAGCGGCAGGCCGTAGCGGTGCCGGACCGCGTCCCGGGTGCCGATCGTCTCGGCGAAATGGTAGCCGGTATCGATGAATATCACCGGGACGTCCGAGCGGATCCGGGAGAGCATGTCGACGAGCACCGCTTCGGCCATGGAGGCGGCGACGGCGAGCCCGGTACCGAACCACTCCACCGCCCAGCCCAGGATCTCCTCGGCCGGCGCGCCCGCCAGCTCGTCGCCGGCGTGTAGGGCCCGGGCCTTCAGTGCGGTGTCCATCAGTGTCCCTCCTTGCGTTGCCGCGACCGTTGCCGCGGCGGCTGCCGTTCTCCCTGTATGCCGAACAGGCCGCTGCCGGACCAGACAAGCGCGGGTCTGGGCAGGGGCCGGGCGGGACGGCACCGAACGGGTTCAGTGCCGGATGGGTTCCTGCCGGCGGGCCGCTGGGGTGTGGGGACCCACCCGTGGTTCAGCGCCGGATGGATTCAGTGCCCGACGGGTTCAGTGCCCGACGCGGCTGGCGTCACCGCGACCGCGAGCGCGGTCAGGCTCAGCCGGAACGCCCGTCGACAGCTACCGCACGACCACTGGCCGTGCCCGGATCCAGCGGAGGCTTCCCCGGCCTCGGCCGGCAGGTAGGGGACAAGGTCCTCCTCGCCGCAGTATGGGCAGTAGAACGGGACCGAATGCGCGCTGGCCATCAGCTGCCGCCACCGCGCTCGCCCGGCGTGCCCGCCGCCGAACCGGCCCCGCCGGCCGCGGTATCGCCGGCCTCGGTATCGCCAGGCGCACGGCCCCCGCCGGCTGTCCGGCCCCCATCGGAGACGCCGGCACCACCGGGGACGCCGGCTCGCACGGATGCGACGGAGAGCGCGGACTCGTCCACCCTTTCCACCCAGTCCGCGAAGGACTCGCCCGCACCGCGGTCCGCGGAGTAGGCGCGCAGCAGGCCGTCTACGTAGTCGACGACCCCGACGGAGGTGACCTTCAGCCCTCGGGACTTCCGACCGAGCCGCGACCGGGTGCCGAGATGACCACCGAGATGGATCTGGAACCCCTCGACGAGTTCCCCGGAGGCGTCCGGCACCAGGGAGCCCTTGAGCCCGATGTCGGCGACCTGGAAACGCGCGCAGGCGTTGGGGCAGCCGTTGACGTGGATGCCGATCGGTTCGTCGAAGTCCGGCAGGCGGCGCTCGAGCTCGTCGATCAGCGAACCGGCCTTCCCTTTGGTCTCGACGATGGCGAGCTTGCAGAACTGGATACCGGTACAGGCCATGGTGCCGCGCCGGAACACACTCGGCCGCACGACCAGGTCGAGCGCGGTGAGCTCGGCCTCCAGCTCGTCGACCCGGGCCGGGTCGACGTCGAGGATGACCAGCTTCTGCGTGGTCGTCGCTCGGATGCGGCCGGCGGCGAAACGGTCGGAGAGGTCGGCGACGGCGGCGAGCGTGGTACCGCTCAGCCGTCCGGCGCGGGGGGCGAAGCCGACCGCGAAGCGGCCGTCGCGCTGCTGGTGGACGCCGATGTGGTCACGTCCCTCGTTACGCGGCGGCGCCGGGGGTGGGCCGTCGGGCAGCGCCGTGGCCAGGTACTCCTTCTCCAGGGTGGCGCGGACCCACTCGGGCCCCATGTCGGCCACCAGGAACTTCAGCCGGGCCCGGGTGCGCATCCGCCGGTAGCCGTAGTCCCGGAACAGGCTGGCCACGGCGTGCCAGACCTCGGCGACCCGGTCGGGCGGCACGAAGGTGCCGAGCCTGACCCCCAGCTTCGGGTTGGTCGACAGGCCGCCGCCGACCCACAGGTCGTAGCCGGCACCGAACTCGGGGTGAACGACACCGACGAACGCGATGTCGTTGATCTCGTGCAGCGTGCAGTGGTCGGCGCAGCCGGAGATGGCGCTTTTGAACTTGCGCGGCAGGTTGCTCAGGGACTCGTCGCCCACGTAGCGCCGGACGGTCTCCTCGATCGCCGGGGTGGCGTCGATGACCTCGTCGCCGTCGACGCCGGCGAGCGGGCAGCCGAGAATGACGCGGGGGGTGTCACCGCATGCCTCGGCCGTCGTCAGCCCGGCGCCCTCGAGCGCCGCCCAGATCGCCGACACGTCCTCGATGCGGATCCAGTGGAGCTGGATGTTCTGCCGGTCGGTGACGTCGGCGACGTCCCGCCCGTAGCGGGTGGAGATCCCGGCGACGACGCGGAGCTGGTCGCTGGTCAGCCGGCCACCGTCGAGGCGGATGCGCTGCATGAAGAACGGCGCCTCGAGCTCCTCGGGCTCCAGGACGGCTGTCTTGCCGCCGTCGATACCCTCCCTGCGCTGGGTGTACAGCCCCCACCAGCGGAACCGCCCCCGAAGATCCTGGGGATCGATGCCGGCGAAGCCCGTGTACGGGTAACGGTTGAGGATCCGGTCCCGGACGGCCAGGCCGTCCTGGTCCTTCTTCATCCGCTCGTTGGGGTTGAGGGGCTCCAGGTGGCCAAGCGCCCACTGGCCCTGCCCCTTCGGACGGGACGGGCGCGCGGAACGGGAGCGTGCGGGGGTCGTCATCGAATCTCTCGCAACCGTGTGCGGGGTGCGCCGACAACATGCCGACAGCATGAGGTGGCGCGACGGAAAGGTCAGCGGCGGAAAGGTCAGATGTGACGCGGACAGACCGCGCTGGCGACCCTGAGCAGGTCGACATGCAGGCGCGCAACCAGTCCGAAGTCGACCAGGGTCGCGAAGTCCGCCGAGGTGTGGCCGACGGGCGTGAAGCCGTCCCACGGGAGGTCCGAACCAAAGTCCGTCATGCCTGAACCGGTCAGACGGAGATCCGGGCGTGCGGTCACGGGCCCATGCTTTCACATCGAGCGCCCGCAAGACAGCGAATGCACCCAGAATCAGGATAAAATTACGGAGCGTCCAAAATTTTGATGGATGCCGTTGGATGGATGCCGGCCGGTCGTCCGGGCCATCCGATTTCATTGTTCAGCAGACCGGTGGATAAACGGGTCAACGACAATAAACAGATCGACCGGTCGGACAGATCTCGACTGGTCACGGCGCCGCCGGCTCGGTGCGGGGCCGCAGCCTGGCACCATCGTCGCCTGACTGCCGTCGCCTGACTGCCGTCGTGCGCTCGGCGGACCGCCTCGCGCGAGCCGCGGCCGGTCGACGGTCCGGCGCGGGATCGGTCAGCCCGGTCGTGCCCTGGGCCGGCCGATGGTTCAGCTCTGGACCGGCCGGCTTGCGACGGTTCGGACGGGGGCACGTCCGCACACGTCCCGCAGGCGGTCAACCAGGCTGTCGATGGCGAGGCCCTTCTCGATCAGGGCGTGCGCGCCGAGCGTCGAAGCCTGTTCGCCCAGAGCCCGCTCGGAGAAACCGGTGAAGATGACGACCCGGGCCCGGGGCACCGTCCGGCGAATCACGGGTAACGCCGTGAGGCCGTCCATGACGGGCATGGCGACGTCCAGCAGGACGAGGTCGGGGTCGGTACGCGAAACGATCTCAATTGCCTCGGCCCCGTCCCTGGCCCGGCCGACGATCACGAAATCGGGCTCCATGTCCAACAGGAGACAAACGAGATCGCGTACGCCGTCGGCATCGTCGGCCACCACGACGCGGACGGCGTCCTGCACACCTGGCTCTCCGTCCATATCCGACGTTCTACGCTGTGCCGGTACCACCCGCCCATCGTCATTCAGGATGGTTTCCGGAGCTAGCCCCCCGGCGAATCCCCCAAAGGGAGGACAGCTACCGGCAAAGGGAGGACATCCACTGGCACCGGACACCCACAATCACACCTGTTCATAATCGCGAAACGATGCGGAACGACCGTGCGTGGATTGTCATCGATGTCCGGCCGGCGGCAACACCGATGACGGCTGCCGGTAACCTTCGGCCGCCCGAACCGGCGGATCCGATGTCGGTCGGCTCACCGGCCCGCACCCGGCCGCCCGGCCCACCCGCACCGGCGGGGCATCCGCGGCGCTCTACCCATTGGGGTCAATAGGGGTCCAAGGGGCCAGCGGGGGTCCACAAGGGCCATGGCCCGTACGGGCCGCGCGAGTTCCTGGTCCGGCATCCACAGCACCCTGCATATTGGCGGGCCGCATCCCGAGCCTGATCGGTGGGGCTGTGCCCCGGGCCCGCCTGGCGGGCTAACGTCCCGAGCCGGATCCGTTGGGGCCACGCCCTGTTTGAGCGCGCGCCAGGATCACCACCTTGATCCCGAGCCGGGTCCGTGGGGCCACGCCCTGAGCTGGGCCCGAGTCGGGCCGTGCCCCGGGTTCCGGTTCACCCGCGCCGACGGCACCTATATGATCATCCCCAGGGGTGGGCCGAGCGGCAGGCGCTGACCCAGCGTGACGGCGGCATCCGGCCGGGCGGCGTCCGCGGACCATCGCCGCACCGGAGCGTCGCCTGTGCCGGGCCACTGCGCCGGGCCACTGTTCCAGACCGCTGCGCCGGGCCGCCCGTACCGACGTGACATCCGCGCCGGTGTCACAGGCTGTAGGCAACCCACCGGACTCCGCGAACGTCCGGGTACGGTTGGCCACCGGATTCCACGCGTGGCCACCGAGGACCGCCGCCAGGGATGAGCCGGCAGCACGGCCGCCGGCACCGATGCCACCGATGCCACCGATGCCGCCGGTGCCACCGATGCCGCCGGTGCCGCCGGTGCCGCCGATGTCGGTGCCGACACGCGCGGACGCACGTCCATGCCGTTCGATCCAGACGGCCGCCCCCGTACCCCTCGTCCTCCTCATACGCGACCGTTGGCGCGCGGGGGCGCGCCGCCGAGAACAACGAAACCGACGAGCAACGGGCTTCGCCCCACAAACCGCGACGGTCAGATCCTCGACGGCGGGATCCGCCTCCTTCGGGAGACGGCACCAGAAACAACGGGTCGCGCCACCACCGGCAGCGGAATATATCGTTATGAACAAAATATCGTGTCACCGCAGGCGATGAGACACGTTATGACGGATGGCGACCGGTGCGGCGCCTTATCCCGTACCGGTTCGTACCGGCACCTGTTCGGCCGTTCGTATCCGCCCGTACCTGTCCGCCCGCACTTATCCGTTGGCGAACAGCACGTTCACGTCCGCCGGAACGGCGTCCCGTGCCGCCGCCCGCCGGGCGAAAGCCGTTATTCCCTCGAGCTGACGCTCCCCCAGGGAGAAATCCAGCGTGGTGAAGTACCGCGTCAGCGTCGCCACGTCGAAAACCTCCCAGCGCGCCGCGTGCCGGGCCACGGCGTCCACCTGGCGCAACGCGAGATCGAGGCTGCCCCGGAAGGCGTCGTGCACCTCCTTGACCACCCCCGGGCGGGCCTGGGCGAAGTCACGGCGCGCCGCCCACACCGCGAACACCATCGGCAGCCCCGACCAGTCCCGCCAGGCCGCGCCCAGGTCGACGACATGCAGCGGATGCGCCTCCCCGGCGCGCTCGGCGTCATAGGTGGCCCGCAGGGCCACGTCACCGATCAGCACAGCGGCATCAGCCTCACGCAGCATCAGAGGCAGATCAGGCGGCATGATCGTATAGGTCGGCCACAGCCCCAGCCGATCCTCCAGCAGCATCTGCGCGAGCAGCACACTCGTCCGCGACGTGGAACCCAGGGCCACCGATCGAATCCGGTCCACCGGCACGGCGCTGGCGAGCACCACCGACAGTACCGGGCCGTCGGAGCCAACCGCGAGGTCCGGCAGGACGACAAGTTCGTCGGCGTGCCGCAGATACTCGACCAGGCTGATCGGGCCTATGTCGAGATCGCCCGCCACCAGCGCCTCGTTGAGCCGGTCGGGGGTGTCCTTGGTCAGTTCGACGTCCAGTACCGCGCCGGAGTTCACCAGGCCCCAGTAGAGCGGGAGACAGTTGAGAAACTGGATGTGGCCGACCCGCGGCCGCCTGAAAGCGGACGCCGGCACGGACAGAACCGACACCGGCGCGACGGGCACAGGCGCGGCAGGCTGCGAGCTCTGAGTCGGCAGCGACGGCGGCACCGTGTGCCCGGCCTCCTGGCCGGGCACCTGCGTGACATCGCTGGTCACCTGCACGACATCGCTGGTTATTTTCGTGACGTCAACGGCCGCTTGCGTGACATCGCGCCGCTGCGTAACGTCACGCTGCGGTACAGAACTACACTTTTCGGTGATATCAGGCTGGGATGCGGCGTCGTGCTCCCGGGTGGCGTCACGCTTTCTCGCGGCGTCGTGCTCCCGGGATGGCTCGCCGCTCAACGCAGCCAACCGCGTCGTTGCTCGAGGGCATCGAGCACCGCCCGGCGCTGACGGATCGCCAGCGGATAGCTCACCAGCCCGCTGAGGACCACCGCGACGGCAAAACCAAGCAGCCAGTGCAGGCCCACGAGCAGCACGACCGTCAGCACAGCGGCGAAGATGACAGTCCGCAACGCGAAGTAACGGGCGTTGATGGCGAGCAGCCCCGGCCTGGACGGCAGCGGTCCAGCTGACGGTGATGACCCGGACGACGATGCCCTGTACGGTGACGGCGATCCGTACGGTGACGGTGACCCAGACGGCGACAGCCCGGCCGGCCGTTGGCGCGGGGCCCGCCCCCACCTGCCCGCCACTCGCTTTTGAAGATCCACAAATCCTCCCGCTCCCCGGCCTCCGGGCGGTTCCCGGTGGCCGGACATACACGGCTGCTTCATCCCTTCCCGTCTTCCCGTCCCCTCGCCCTCCCGCCTCACCGTCCTTCCGCCCAGTCTCCTCCCACGCCCCGTCATCTCGTATACGCCGGACGGCATGGGCGGGTTCCGCGGCCTGTGCCCCACCAGGCTCACCTCGCCGCCGGCCTTATCCCGATCTCACCACCGGCCTCATCCCGCCACCGGCCGTTCCCCGTAGCCCACCGCCGCCGCACCGCCGCACCGCCGGTCGCCGCCCGCGGCCCCGCGGCCGGCAGCCATCCCGCCACCGGCCGTCATCTCGTCCGGCGGGCACGGCGCCGAGGCACCCAGCCGAGACGTTGCAGCAGGGACGGATACAGCCCCAGGCAGACGAACATCACCAGCAGGCCGAGCAGGCCGGCCGGCCCGATCGCCAGGCCTGCGAGCCGCAGCAGCGCGTACGCGGCCACGCCCGGCAGCAGAATCGCCAGGAAAGCCAGCGTGAAGATGGAACCGATCCCCGCGGATCCCCGCGGCAGGACACGGCGCGCCGACGGAGCCGGCCGCGGCGCCCCGGGCCGCGGAGTGGACGGGGCCGACGGAGCCGACGCGGCAGGTCGTGGCGCCCCGGCTGCCGCGTCCGACCGGACGGGCGGAACCGACTGCGGCAGCCGGCTGTCCGGGCCGGACGGGCGATCGTTCAGCCGGTTGTCCGACCGGTCACCATTCATGATCAAGCCGCCTTCGGCTAGTAGTCCTCCGCGCACCTCCGGAAGCACGATGAACATCATCGCGCCGCCTTCGGTTGCGCCCCCTCCAAGCCTCCGGCAACGCGACACAACGATCGCGCCGCCTTCGGCTGGTGCCGTGAGCACATGCCTTCATCGCCCCACGACGCTGTGATCGTTGTGGTTTCGATGTCGCTGGAGCGACGTCCGGGTCACAAGAACCAAGAATCATGCCGCCCGAACCCGGTCGACGTCGGCGGCCATCGCGCTGGAGCGCCAGCCACGCGGTACGGACACCATCCGCGACCACCCACGTGGAGCCTGATCCAGGCGAGTTCGTCGTTCGGTACGCTTTTCAGCCCGATGGGCGTACCTGACGACAAACTCGCGGCGATCTTCTCTGCTGGCCGGCGCCCGTTGACGTTGGTCGTCGACTGTATCGCTACACATGGTCACATAACTGGCGTTTCAGGCGTTGATCTCCTGGGGAAGATCCCGACGGCTGGAGTCGGGGCCGTCGAACTCACGGATCACGCGATACCGGGTGTCCCGCTCCACCGGGCGGAAGCCTGCGTCCCTGATCACCTCGAGCAGGTCCTCTCGGGTCATCGTGTCCGGCGTCCCGAAACCGTCGGCATCATGAGTGATCTTGTATTCGACGACGGAGCCGTCCAGGTCGTCCGCGCCGAAGTTCAGGGCGAGCTGGGCGGTGGTCAGGCCGTGCATCACCCAGAAGCACTTGATGTGATCGATGTTGTCGAAGAGCAGCCGGGACACCGCGAACGTCTTCAGCGCCTCGGCCCCGGTTGCCATCGGCTGGTTCATGAGCCGGTTACGCGGGTCACCGGCCGCGTCGTGCTGGAAGCGCAACGGGATGAACACCACGAACCCGCCGGTCTCGTCCTGCAGCTCGCGCAGCCGCAGTACGTGGTCGACCCGGTGCCGTGGCTGTTCGATGTGGCCGTAGAGCATGGTGGCCGGCGTCCGCAGGCCCTTGGAGTGGGCGAGGCGGTGGATGCGCGACCAGTCCTCCCAGTGCGTCTCGTGTCCCACGATGTGCTGGCGGACCTCCCAGTCGAAGATCTCCGCCCCGCCTCCGGTCAGCGACTCCAGGCCGGCGTCGATCAGCTCGTCGAGGATCTCCTCCGCGGGCAGGCCGCTGATCTTCTCGAACCAGTGGATCTCGGTGGCCGTGAACGCCTTGAGCGCCACACCCGGCAGCGCCTTCGACAGCTCACGCAGCGAACGCGGATAGTAGCGCCACGGCAACGTGGGATGCAGGCCGTTGACGATGTGCAGTTCGGTGATGCCGGCGGGCTCCATTGCCCTGGCCAGCCGTACCGCCTCTTCGATGCGCATCGTGTACGCGTCGGCCTCACCCGGTTTGCGCTGGAACGAGCAGTAGGCGCAGGATGCCGCGCACACGTTCGTGAGGTTCAGATGCCGGTTGACGTTGAAGTGCGTCGCATCCCCGTTCTTGCGGACGCGGACGGAGTGCGCCAACTCCCCCAGCCAGGCCAGCTCGTCGCTGGCGTAGAGCGCTTCGCCGTCCGCCCGGCTGAGCCGTTCGCCGGCGTGTACCTTCGCCTCGATCTCCCGCTTGAGCCCGACGTCCATGAGAACGAGGGTAGTCCCGCCCGGTGCCGCGTCCCGCCGACATGTGACCTGTGGCGCCTCGAACTTCCGGGCCACGGGTGCAGCGACCTGGGCGGCCGGTCCGAGGGCCAAGCCGACCCGAGGGCCAAGCCGGCCGCGTCCGGTGGATCGGCGGGTGTCACCCGGCATCCACCGGACGCGGCGGCCTGGTGGCTAGGCCAGGCCGTCCCCGGGCGAGACCCCTGCGAGGAGCGCGCGGACCTCCGCCTCCTGGTAGCGCCGGTGGCCACCAAGGGTACGGATCGAGGTCAGCTTCCCGGTCTTGGCCCAGCGGGTCACCGTCTTCGGGTCGACCCGGAACATGCTCGCCACCTCGGCCGGTGTCAGCAGCGGAGCGGATTGTGGTGTTGGTGTCGTTGTCACTGAGCCTCCTGTCACAGAGCGTTGACAGTCAATATACAGAAGGTTCTTGCTTCAGTGGTAATTCGGGCGTGACACATCGGGGTCATGTGGTGACTAGTCCGCTCACGTCCGCATGCGCGAGAACACGTTCAGTGACCAAGCGCCTGCGAGGATGATAAAGAAGAGATCACTGCGGCGCACGGCCAGCCACCGGGTCCCCCGGCTGCCGGTTCCCCCGGCAACCGGCCGTCAGCTCAGGACTCGTTCGCCCCGGGGACCACCGGCGTCCCACCAGGAGCGTGGCCGTCCCACCAGGAGCGTGGCCAGGAGCACGGCCACACCACCACCCCGTACCCGTTCGCCCCGGGGTTACCGACTCCCGGGACTACACGCATGTTCCTCCGGGGGCTGCGGGTACTCAGCCGTCAGCGCCCCGCGCCGACACCGACGCGGCCGGCGGCCTGCTGGGCGGCCCTGCGCTGCAACCGGCCCACCGGATAGGTCAGCACACCCACGATCACGAGACCGGCCAGGATCGCGAGGAGCGGATTGACGCTCAGGATGAGCAGGATGGTCAGCATCACGAGCAGCGCCGCGATCCGCGCGGCGAAATACGGCAACTGCACCCGCAGGCCGAGGGTGGCCTGACCGGCTACGGGACGCCCGGCGGGCCAGCTCACCCGGGCACCCGAACCGTCGGCGGTGCCACCGGAAGCGGGCGTCCGAGGCCGCGGCGTCCGGTTCAGGTCCGCAGGCACGGCCCGCGTGCCGTTGCCTCTCGTCCGCCGCTTCCCGTCGCTCTTCCTGCCGGCGTCGTGTGTCATGCTCGCCTCTGTCCCAGTCCGGTGTGCGTCTCCCGACGGGCATCTCGAACCGATACGAGTACGGATCCCGCGAATTCACGGTACGACCCACCGGATCCGTGGCGGTCACGAGGGTGGGCGGCGGGCGGCGCCGAGCTCGCCGGTCCAGCGACGCAGCAGGTCGTTGGGCACCCCGGCCGCGTCCAGGATCTTGCCGGCGACGAAGTCCACGAGCGCGCGCGCGTCGGTCGCGCCGGCATAGAAGCCGGGGCTGGCGGCCGCCACCACCGCGCCGGCATCGTGCAGGGACAGCATGTGCAGCAGGGTCGAGCGGGTGAACGGCATCTCCCGGGGCACGACCACCAGCCGACGGCCTTCCTTCAGCGTCACATCGGCGGCACGCTGCAGCAGGTCCTTGGACAACCCGAGGGCGATCCCGGCCACGGCGGCCGTGCTCGCGGGGACGACGATCATCCCCCTGGTCAGGTACGAGCCACTGCTCGGGCCGGCGGCGAGGTCACCGCAGGACCAGTGACGGAGCAGATCCGCCGCGGCCGCCGCGGAGATGACGGACGGGTCGACTCCGAGCCAGCTGGCCAGGGACCGTGGCCAGGTGCTGTCCCGCCAGGCGATCCCGGTCTCGTCCAACAGGGTGAGCCGGGCCGCCCGGGAGACGACCAGGTCCACCGGCAGCCCGGCGTCCAGCAGGCCGCGCAGCACCGACGCCGCGTACGGCGTCCCGCTCGCGCCGCTGACACCGACCACCCACGGTAGCCGCGGTTCGCCTTCGCCCGGCCGTGGCGGCACCGCGTCCCGGCTGTCGAGACGCACCCGTCCTCCCAACTATCCGCCCGGCCGCCCGACTGCCCGGCCGTCCGGCTGCCTGACCGTCTGGCTGCCTGACCGTCCGGCTGCCGACTATCCGGCCAGCTGTCCGGATGCGCCCCACGCCGGTGGTCGCCGGACGCACCCCGACGTTCTTTTACCTGCGGCCACCCTTCCCGCTTCGCTCACGCCGGTGGTCGCCCGGACGCACCCCGACCCCGTGCTCTCGACGCCTCCCGCACTTCCGGCGATCATGACGTCCTCTGCGATCCCCGTCGTCCACGATGGCACCGTCGTCCGCAGTGGCCCGGTCGTCACGGGGTAGCCGCGGTCGTCATGGCCGTCACCAGGCCAGGCCGCGGGAGACGAAATCGAGGACGGCGAAACCGAACAGGGCAATGCCGACGAACCCGTTGGCCGTCAGAAAGGCCCGGTTCACCCGGGACAGGTCGTCCGCGGAGACGATCGCGTGCTCGTACCAGAACGCGACAGCGGTCACCACCAGCCCCGCCCACCACCACGCGCCGAAGTCCTCCATCAGCCCGAACACGACGAACAGGGCGAACGTCACGACATGGGTGACGACCGAGGCGGCCAACGCCACCCGGATCCCGAACCGGGCCGGCACCGAGCCCACCCCGATGCCACGGTCGACCTCGGCGTCCTGACAGGCGTAGATCAGGTCGAAGCCGGCTATCCAGGTACCGACCGCGAGCCCGAGCACGACCGAGGCCCACGACCAGCGATCGGTGATGGCGATCCAGGCACCGACCGGTGCGACCGCCTGGGCCAGCGCGAGGACGGCGTGCGGGAAGTTGGTGAACCGCTTGGCGTACGAGTAGACGATCAGGGGGGCGACCGCGAACGGAGCGAGGGCCAGGCAGAGCCAGGACAGCGCGGCGGCGGACCCGGCGAAGACACCCAGGGCGATCACGGCGCCGACCGCGGCCGTGCGTACCGACACCACGCCGGTGACCAGCTCCCGGCCGGCCGTCCGCGGATTACGTCCGTCGATCTTCCGGTCGATGATCCTGTTGGTCGCCATCGCGAAGGTGCGGGCGGCGACCATCGCGACGGTCACCAGCGCGATGTCCAGCCAGTGCACGGAGCGGGAGACCTCGAACGACGCGGCGAGCGCCGCCACGTAGGCGAACGGCAGCGCGAACACCGAGTGCTCGATCACCACCACCCGCAGGAAGGCGCGGACGGGACCGTCAGGCGCCGATGCCGGCCCCGGCACTCCCGGGGCGAACGCCGTGTCGCTCACCAACGACCATCTCCCGGAGGTTCCGGCGAGCGTCGCGCCCCCGCCGTGGACGGTGGTGAAGTGGACGGTGGTGAGCAGTGGTCGACGGTGGTCACAGCCCGTACTCCTTCCAGCGCCGGGCGACCTTGTCCCTGACCGCCTGGTCCATCACGGCCTCCGCGGGCCAGCCGCCCTCGCGACGGTATCCCTCCGTCGGGAGTTTGCGCGTCGCGTCCACGCCGATCTTCCCACCGAAGAACTGCTCGTACGAGGCGTGGTCGAGGTGGTCGACCGGGCCGATCGTGGTCAGCAGGTCGTGGGCGTAGTCGACGTTGCCGAACGCCCGCCACGCCACCTCGGAGTAGTCGTGGACGTCACAGTCGGCGTCGACGACCACGACGAGCTTGGACAGCGACAGCAGCCCGGCGCCCCAGATGGCGTGCATGACCTTCTGCGCGTGCTTGGGGTAGCGCTTCTCGATCGAAACGATCGCGCAGTTGTGGAAGACGCCCTCGACCGGCAGGTCGTAGTCGACGATCTCCGGGATCATCATCCGGACCAGCGGCAGGAAGATCCGCTCGGTCGCCTTGCCGAGCGGCCCGTCCTCCTGCGGCGGGCGGCCCACGACGATCGTCTGGAAGACCGGGTCACGCTGCATGGTCATCACGTCGACGTGCAGGGCGGGGAACGGCTCGACCGGGGTGTAGAAACCCGTGTGGTCGCCGAACGGACCCTCCGGACGGCGTTCCCCCGGCTCCAGCCAGCCCTCGAGCACCACCTGGGCGTTCGCCGGCACCTGCAACGGGACGGTCAGGCAGTCGACCATCTCCACCCGCTCGCCGCGCAGGAACCCGGCGAACAGGTACTCGTCGATCTCCGCCGGCAGCGGGGCGGACGCCGCGTAGGTCACCGCCGGGTCACAGCCGAACGCGATCGCCACCGGCAGCCGCTCCCCGCGGCGCTCGGCGACGGCATGATGGGCGTTGGAGTCCTTGTGGATCTGCCAGTGCATGCCGACCGTCCGGGCGTCATGGCGCTGCAGCCGGTACATGCCAAGATTGCGCTGACCCGTCTCGGGATGCTTCGTGTGGGTCAGGCCCAGGTTCAGGAACACCCCGCCGTCGTCCGGCCAGGCGTGCACGCCGGGCAGGCGGAACAGGTCGACGTCCGAGCCCTTGAGGACGACGTCCTGGCACGGCGCGGTCCGGACCCTGCGCGGCGGCACCGACCGCAGCGCGGCGACCTTGCCCAGCGCCTCCCGCAGCCCGCCGAGCCCGACCGGGATCTCGGGTCTGAGCAGGGCGGCGATCCGGTCGCCGATCTCGTCGAGGCTGCCGGCCCCCAGCGCGGCGGCCATCCGCCGCTCGGTGCCGAAGACGTTGATGGCCAGCGGCATGTCGGCGCCGAGCGGCCGGTCGAACAGCAGCGCGGGCCCGCCCTCCCGAACCACCCGCGTGACGATCTCGGTGACCTCCAGGACCGGGTCGACCGGGACGCGGACGTGCCGCAGGTCGCCGTGGCGCTCGAGATGAACGAGGAACGCGCGCAGATCCGCCCAGGCCATGACACCCATCCTGGCAGGACACCCATCCTGGCAGCGGCCCGCGGGCCCGGGCCGTCCGGGCTTGTCAGGCCACCCGCCGGAACCCGCTGCCGGCCCGTCGCGTAGCACTGGCCGCAGCGTCCGTCCGGCTGCCAGACGGATCCGGCGGGAACCCGCGTCCGGTTACCAGACGGATCCGGCGGGAGTTCCCGCCCGCCCGGTCGGACAGACAGCGCCCTCGGGTGGCGGACACGTCCCAGCAGCCACGATCGACACACTGGCCCGGCACGACAGCAGCCCGACACGGTAGCCATGGTCGACGCGTTGGCCCCGGTGCCGATGGGCGACACCCGGGTGGTGGGCACCTCGGGACGTGCGCCGACCGGCCGTACCCGATACGGGTTTCCACCCATGCGGCACGTCCCACAATCGAAAGGAGCACACTGGGAGTGTTGTCGTTGCGCGGCGGCCGTCCTGGCGTCACTGATCTGACTGGACGGGCGGATGGTTCCAACGGGCATCAGCTGTTCCAATGGACATCGGCTGTTTGGGCATCAACAGGCGTCCATGGTCACCTATGGGCGTCGGAACCGCCCCAGAGAGCATTGGCTGTACCGTCGGACGACGGTGGATATGGATCTGCACGCGATCAGGACTCCGGGTCGTGACGGACGGTCATGACGGTCGGAGTGAAGACTGGAGAGGAGCAACGGTGCGGTGGTGGGGTTCGTACTGACACTGATGATCTTCGGCTTCTGGATTTTCACACTCATTGACGCGATCATGGCTCCGTCCGCCGCCGTGCGCACACTCCCCAAGCTCGCCTGGATTGCGATCATCGTTTTCTTTTACCCCCTCGGCGGTGTGGCCTGGCTTCTGGTCGGCCGCCCCCGTCGTGACGACCGCGTCGGCGAGGGTATCGATCCTACGGATCATCCAACATGGGGAGACCGGGGCCGCTGGGCCGGGGCGGACGGCTTCGGCCGGGACAGCCGGGAAAGCGGCCAGGACGGGCCATCGAATGTCCGGTGGCCGTCGTGGCCACGCCGCAGTCCCGCGCCACAGCCGGTCGCACCCGACGACAATCCGGAGTTCCTGCGGGAGTTGTCCGAGCGTATCCGCCGCGGGGACGGCGACGGCACCTCCCGGACCTGACCACAATCGGCCGACCACAACCGGCTCGTACGGCGACGCCCGCGGTATCACCTACCCGGCCTCACTCACCGCCGTGCCGGATCGACCGTCCTGTCACGTCGACCGCTGTATCACGCTGGCGGCAGCAATCATGCTGGCAGCGGTACCACGTTGGCATCACGTTGGCATCACAGCCAGCACGGCGCTGTTGATGCCGGCCGGCGTCATCCGGCCGGCATCCCGGCAGCGACACGATCGAGCACGATCGAGAAGGTGCCGCTTACGGCCGAGGCCACCGGCGGCCAGCATCATCCTGGCGGCCTCCTGTCGGTATCCCTGACAGATCCCTGACAGATCCCTGACAGATCCCGTCGGGAAGCCAGCCGGGCAGGCATCCGGCACGGACCGGTCCGAGCCTCGACCAACGGCACTCAGGATGATCGCGTTGACGGGCCTCACCCACCGACACCCGCGTAGGAGTGCAGCCCCGAGATGACCAGATTGACCAGATAGTAGTCGACGAACAGCGCACTGAAACCAAGCAGTGATATCGCCGCGGCCCGGCGGCCCTTCCAGCCGGCGGTGGCGCGGGCATGCAGGTAGGCCGCGTAGATCACCCAGGTGATGAACGACCAGGTCTCCTTGGGATCCCAGCCCCAGTAGCGGCCCCAGGCCGCCTCCGCCCAGATGGCACCGGCGACGACCGCGAACGTCCAGACCGGGAACGCGAAGCCGATCACGCGGTAGGTGATGCGGTCCAGCGACGCGGCCGTGGGCAGCCTCATCATGATCCCGCCGCGCCTGCGCATCGCGGCAGAGGCCTCTGCCTGTCCGGTGGCAACCGCCGCGAGGCGGTTCTCCCAACGGTCCTTCAGCAGGTACAGGACGGTGGTGACCGCCGAGACCATGAACACCCCGCTGGCCACGATCGCCGCCACCACGTGGATCTTGAGCCAGTAGGAGTTGAGCGCCGGGACGAGCGGTCCCGCCGCCACATAGAGCACCGTGCCCGCGAGACCGAGGTAGAGGACCACCGGCAGCATCACGAAGACGCCCAGCCAGCGGACGCGCGCCCGGGTCCGGGCCAGCATGCCCAGATAGGTCAGCACCGCAACCAGGGTGATCATGGATGAGAACTCGTACATGTTCCCCCACGGCACCCGGTCCGCGGCGAGGCCGCGGGCGGTCACCGAACCCACGTGCGCCGCGCATCCGAGCGCGGTGAGCAGCACCGCGGCCCGGCCGAGCCAACGCGCCCGGGGTGAGGTCAGCAGGTCCGCGCCGTCCCCGGCCATCGCCTCAGCCATCGCCGCCCGCTCGGCGGCCTGCCGGACCGCCCTGGCGTCGGCCGCGGCGAGCGCCTCGGCGGCAGGGTCCACAACAGGATCGCGATCGTTCACGGCAGGGGTGACGGACGCGCCCGCCACGTCTACGCCTGCCGCGGCTGTGCCAGCTACGTCCGCGCCGACCATCGACGCCACCCGTCCGGGCGTCGTGACCGTCGCGGCCCGCACCGACGACACCGATGAGGAGGCCGATGACGCTACCGATACCGACTCAGCCAGTGACGACGATCTACCCGCCCGGCCTTCGGCCAGGGCCGTGGCACTGGCACGCCCGAAACGACTGAAGGCGAACTCGGCCGCGTAGCCGAGCATAGCCAGCGCGTAAACCGCCATAGTCACGCCGAGAAGATGGTCGGACAGCGTGGCAAGGCCGGAATTGACGGGCATCACAGCTCCTGTTCGGTGGGATCCCCGGTTCCACTGCTGGCCCGGGCAGCCTCCGGCTCAGTCATCAGATCCTCCCTGTGCCGGTTCCCCGGATCCGCTGGTGGTCCTGGAGGCCCGGATGGCGCCTGAACAGGTGCAACCGCAACCCATCCGGGCGGCTCCGAGCGCTCCGGGCTGCCCGACCGGGTTGGACGCGCCCCATCGGCGGGTGTGGTAGCCAGCCGTATGTCCTCGATGATCGCCCGTAGTTCGGCCGCGAAGCCGTCCACGTCGGAACGGGACAGTCCGCCGACCTCGACCATGCTCATCGCGCGGGCGCCGGCGTCGGCGTCAGGACCGGAACCGGTGCCGGTGTTGACGCTGGTGCTGGTGTCTGCGCCAGCTGGCGCGGACACGGCGGGACGCGCCCGCAGCCAGACCCGGCGTCGGCGTACCCGCATGCTGACCAGCAGACCACCGATGATCGCTACAGCCGCGACCAGCACCCAGCCCTTGAACGGATCGGACTTGGTCTGGAACGTGGCGAACTCACGAACCCCGTCGGCCTCCAGGGTCATCCCCCCGGGCAGACCGCTGATCGTCCGCTGCTCGGGATTGTTCAACGCGAGTACCTGCGCCACCCGCCCGGCGCCGATCGGGCCGTCTATGTGGAGCTGGCGCATGTCCCGGGTGTCCAGCGAGTAGACATTCTGCGGCACGCCCTCGTTGATGTGGAGGTTGCCGACATAACCGGTGAGTGTGAGGCCGGGGGCGGTCGCGGCCGGATGGGTCGAAATGTAGCCGTGTGCCGGATCGAGCTGCGTGGTCGGAGTGAACACACCGGTGAACGCCAACTGCTGAGGCTCCCTGGTCGGCCCGGTCGGCGGGAGCCCGGTGTCACCGATCTTCAACGTGCAGGTGGACACGAACATGGCGTCCCGCGGCGTACAGGGCTGATAGCCCTCCCAGACAACGCTGCCGTCGCTGTTCCGCAGCACGAAGTGCGGAGCATATCCGTGGCCGATCAGGTACACCTTGGCGCTACTGATCGCCAGCGGATGGTTGACCCGGATATCGGCCGTGCGGATCCGCCCCCCGAGATCGGTGCTGTAGGCGACTTCGGCGCGGAAGTCCGCTGGTTGCCCGTTGGGCTGGTAGGACGCGGTGAACTTCTCCAGTGTCAGGGAGAACGGCGCCAGGTCACCGGCGGGGTCGACCAGTTTGCCCCGGCTGAACTGGTCGTAGGAGACCAGCGTGTTCGTGAAACCGTCACCCTGTATGACCAGAACGGTGCCCTGGTAGCCGAACCACGAACCCAGCCCGACCCCGAGGAGCATCAACACCAGCGCGATGTGGAAGACGAGGTTCCCGGTCTCGCGCAGGTAGCCCTTTTCCGCGGCCACGGAGAAGTCCTGGCTGCTGTCGGGCCTGGTTGCGCCCTCGGGCGCAACCGCGACCCGGAACCGCCGCCGCCGCAGGACCACCCGCGCCGCCTCGACCACCTCCGGGGGGCACAGCGCGCTGTCCCACGACCGGCCGCCGGCCAGCCGGCTCGGCCGGGCCGGCGCCCGCGGCGGCCGTCCCACCAGCGCCCTGGCATGCCAGCGGACCCTCGACGTCAGACAGCCGATCAGGGAGACGAACAGCAGCAGATAGACCGCGGCGAACCAGGGAGCGCCGAAGACATCGAAAGCTGACAGCCTGTCGAGGAACGGCGCGAGCGAAGGATGATCGCGGAAGTACTCCTCGACCTTCAACGGGTTCAGTGAGCGCTGCGGCAGCAGGGAACCGGGGACGGCCGCGAGCGCGAGCAGAAACAGCAGCAGTAGCGCCGTACGCATACTGGTCAACTGGTGCCAGGCACGCCGGACCGGACCAATGATCAACAATAGGGGGCGGGACGAGCCGACGGCCCCGATGGTGCCGCCGCCCGCGGCGCGCGGGCCGGACAGCACCGCGGGTATCCGTTCCCGCACCTCATCAGGCACGGTCGTCAGGATCCCGGCCTGGTCGGAGACATCTGTCGAGTCGGTCAGGCCGGTCCGGTCAGTCGGCTCGGCGACCGGCGATCCAGAGGGGCCCGATGGAGATGATGGCCTGCCGGTCGAGCCGCTTGGGGTGGTCAGGTCAGTTGGCTTGGCGACCTCGATCGGATCATCCACACCCGGGCCAGCGTCCACACCCGGAGTAATTGGTACAGCCATGGTCGCCGTCGCTCCTGATCCGTCGATCGCCAAGCTGTCGATCACCGGGCTGGATGCGGCATTGCGCTCCAGATCGGACCCGGATGGGCGCCTCCGGCTCGTCCGGCTGGTTCGCCCGCTCACAAGACGCTCACAAGGGGGTCTCCGTGAATCCCGGGGCATATGGCCGAAGAGCAGCGATCAGATCGGTCCACAAGCCGGTGACCTGAAGAAGCCCGACAGCGACAAGAAGCACACCGCCGGCAAAGGTGAGCGCCCGGGCACGCCTGCGGGCCGCCGCCAGAGCACCGGCCACCCGCCGGAAAGCCAGGCCCACGACGAGGAACGGCACCCCCAGGCCGAAGCAGTAGGCGGCGGAGAGGAACGCGCCTCGGCCGGCGGTTGCGCTCTGTACCGCGAGCGCCAGCACCGCCGTCAGGGTGGGCCCGAGACACGGTGTCCAGCCGATCCCGAACAGGACGCCGAGGACAGGCGCGCCGACCAGGCCAGGTGCGGGCAGCCGGTGTATGCGCCACTGGCGGTTGGCCAGCGGGAGCCGGGCGAACACCCCGGCGAACGCCAGCCCCATGACCATGGTCACCGAACCGAGGATCTGGCTGACGCCGACCTGGTGCAGGGTCAGCCAACGGCCCAACCCGCCGAAGGCCGCACCGTAGCTGACAAAGACCGCGGTGAAGCCAAGGACGAACAGCACGGTACCGAGCGTGACCCGGCCCAGCAGTCGCCGCCGAGCCCAGCGGATAGTACTGATGCTGTCATCGGCGCTGATTCCGGTATCAGTACCGCTTCCGGTATCAGTACCGCTGTTGCTGTTGCTGCCGCCAGTGCCGGTACCAGCGTTGATACCGCTGCTAATGCCCGTACCGGCGTCGACGCCTCTACCCGTGTCGACACCGGTAGAGGCAGCGGGCCGCGGTCCTGCCACCCGACCACCGGCCACTGGCGTCGAAGCTCCGACCAGCACCGCTGAGGCAGCAGCCACCACCGTAGAAGTACCAGCCGCCGCTGAGGAAGCGACCATCTGCGACGAGACGTCAACCATCGGCGACGAAGTATCAACCGCTGGTGGCTGGGAGTCGACACCGACCGAGGGGCGGGCGGCCAGTTCCTCACCGGACAGCCCCGTGATGAATGACAGGTATCCCGGCACGAGGGGCAGCACGCACGGAGACAGGAACGACAACAGCCCCGCCGCCGCCGCGACCGGTGCGGCGAGCAACAGCGGCCCGTCCGCGACGAACGATGTGACGCTCACCGCGGGACTCCCCCCAACCAGACCGGAGCTCCCTCCAGCCGGACAACGCCGCCGATTCTGTCACCGCTGACAGCGCCATGAGCACCCACATCGCCGGCATCCGTACGACCGACGTTCGTACAACCGACATCCGCGCCACCAGCGACCGCACGACCGACATCCATGTCATCGGCGACCGGATGGCCTGCGTCCGGATGGCTCATCCTGACGCCGCTCATGCCTCCGTCAGAGGCCAGACAAGCCACGTCTCCACCCGCCGTGCCTCCGCCAGAAGTCGGGCAAGCCACGTCTCCGCCCGGTGCTGGGCGGGTCACGCCTTCGCCCGTCATGTCTCCGCCCGGAGTCGGGCGAGCACGGGCGTCAACTCGTCCGGGAGCACACCGCCGGTGAAACGGGCGGCAAGCCGGCTCTCGCGGTCGAGCACGAAGGTCGATGGCAGACCAGGCGGGACCGGCCAGCGGGCCGCGAGCGTGCCGATCCGGTCGACGATGCTCGGATAGGCCACGTCATTGTCCCGGACGAACGCCTTCGCCGCGGAGAGGTTGTCCTTCTCGTTCACTCCGACAAAGGCCACCTCCGGGTTGTCCGCGGCCATCCTGACCAGGCCAGGCGTCTCCGCTCGGCACGGCGCGCACCATGACGCCCAGAAATTCACAACAGTGATCTTTCCGCGGAAGGCCACCAGGCTCAGCTCGGGACCGGCCACGGTGGGACCGATGAGGTCAGGAGCCGGCTTGCGGCTGCTGACCGGGACGAAATCGGAATTGGGTGCTTGTTGGACGAAACCGAAGCCACCACCGGCGGCCTGGTCCACACTGTCGCTTCCGCCTGAGCACGCGGTCGTCATCAGCGCCAAAGCGCCCGCCGCCAGCACCGAGGCGCACAGTGCGCGGACGATCCTCAGGGGACGGCGGTACAACGTCCGGCCAACCCGCATGCGCGACGCATCGGATGCCGCCCGCGCGTCCTGCCGTCCGTCCACACACACTCCTCCCGGTAGCCTCGTGATCCGGGCCTCCCGAATCTCTGGCGACCCGGTGATCCAGAGCCGCCGATCCCGGACTTTCCGCTTCCGGGTCTCTCCAGGCCTCCCGGTTGGCGTCCGGACTCCAAGCACGAAAGGATCATGATCACGCTACCGTCACCTCTTTGCCCGGCCGGCTACCGTCCGGACCAGAGTGAGTCGGTAGGCGCCCTGACCCACCAGCCTACGACCAACTGTAGAACTCAACCCCGAGGATCAGCTTCAGCCACGGGCGCGTTCCGGACAGCCGACACCCCACATAACCCGACAAACCAGCTATTCGCCATCGAATGAACATCAAATAATCTCTGTCGACGATCTCCGAAGCGGGGCTGTGACCCGTGGAACCGCTTGAATATCACTGTCCGTTACGCCGCTCCTCGGGCTGGCCCCTGAACCTGCGGACATGCCCGCCATCGACTTTCAGAAGGGCGGTGGGCCGAGGTCCGAAGGGCCGCTCCGCCCGGTCTCGTCCGTGGTCGGCTCGTGTGATCCGACCCGGCTCCGATTCCCGGCACAAAGATCGGAGACAGGCGCGGAGACAGTAGCGGCCGTCCGTCGGGGTGCATGGCGGAGGCCCTCTTCTTCCCCGGCCCCGGGCTGCTCTCCAACCTCGGGCCGGATCGGTTCGTCCCAGGGTTCGGGGATGCTGGGATAGGTCCGCCCGGTCGGACTGGTCCAGATCGCCGTGTCACCGTCGGCGCGGTGCAGCGTCCAGCCGCCGTCATGTTTTGCCCTGTGATGCCGCCGGCACAGAGCGAGCAGGTTGTCCTCGCTGGTGGGTCCGCCGACGGCGTGCGGGCGGATGTGGTCGAGGTCGCAGAACTGGGCGGGTTTGCGGCAGCCGGGAAACCGGCAGCTCCGTTCCCGGGTGCGTAGCAGCCGGGCCAGCCCGGGGGCGGGGAAGCGGCGGCTGACCTCGACCGGCCGGTTGCCCGCGGCGGGGTCGGTGAGGATGCGTCGCCAGGTCGTCTCCGCGGCCAGCTCGCGAGCGGTGGCAGCGGGAATCGCCCCGTACCCCGCCAGTTCCCCAGGAACATCACTCACCCCGGCGAGGGTAGCGGCCGACACCAGCACCCCGACCTCCACGGACACCTCGGCACCCCGGTCCCGGCCGAGCAGCAGGTCGACCAGCGCGTCGGCGCGGCGGGCGTCCATGCTGCGGGTCTCGTCCGGGCTGTCAGTGGCCTGACGAGCGAGGGCATCCAACCGCTGGTAGACGGCCTGGGCGTCAACGGCGGGCAGCAGCGCCCCCAGCTCGGCCATCCCGTCCTCGGCCGGGCGGATCCAGACCTGCCGATCCTTCCGGGCGTGAGCATGCCGCCGCCGCGCCCCGTCCGGATCCACCGCCAAGACGGTGCGGCGCAGCGCCTGGCGGAACAGGCTGGGGCTGGCCCGCCCACCCCGAGCCAGTACTTTCCGTTCGACCGCACCGGCCTGCTCCGGGGTGAGCGCGGCGGTGGCCTCCGCGGCCGCACGGACCCGACGCAGATCGATGTCACCGGTCTCCAACGCAGCCAGAGTGGCCGGCAGCCGGTCAACAACGGTGACCGCCAACTCCAGGCCGGCCGCGGCGGCGGCCGGGGACAGGGCCAGTTCGGCAGCGATCTCCTCGGCGGCGAACCCCGGCCCGGCCGGGTTCCTCTCCCCGGGAGGGGTCGGCCGCAGCCCGGCGAATCGGGCCTGGGCACGCAGCATCACCGCTTCCAGCCCGGCGATCCGCCGCCGCACCACGGCCATCAGGGTCAGACTGGAGTGATCCCGCTTCCGTGGACAGCGAACCTGAGGTTCGCTGTCCATAGGGAAGGAGCGTCATGGGGTCAGCTCGCCGGAAGTTCACCCAGGAGTACAAATCCGAGGCAGTAAGGTTGGTGCTCGACTCGGGCCGGTCGGTGACCGAGGTCGCGAAGAGTCTGGGTATCCACGAGACCACGTTGGGAAACTGGGTGAAGAAGGCGAAGGAGAACGGCGAGACCGAGGAGCGGCCGCTGTCGGTGTCGGAGCGCGCGGAACTTGAGGAGCTCCGGAAGAAGTACGCGCAGGCGCAGATGGACATCGCCTTCCTAAAAAAAGCGGCGAGCTTCTTCGCGAGCGAGCAGAAGTAAAGTTCGAGTTCATCTCGATACACGCTCCGAAGAAGCCTGTGTCCGCCGACGGCGCGAACACCTTTCCCGTCGACTACATGTGCAAGAAACTCGACCTGTCCCGACAGGGCTACTATGCGTGGAAGAAACGCGGCCCGTCTCGGAGGGAGAAGGACGACGCCACCTTGTCGACCATGATCAGAGCTGTTTTCGACCGTCACGAGGGGCGGTACGGCGTGCGGCGGATCTTCCACGAGATCCGCCGCCAGGGCGTCGCCGTCGCCTACAAGCGGGTCCAGCGGCTGATGGCGACGATGGGCCTGGTCAGCGTGCATCCGCGTCCCCGCCGGCCGGTGACGACGGTGCAGGCCGCGGACTCCTCATCGCTGCCTGATCTTGTCGGCCAAGACTTCGCCGCGTCCGCACCGAACCAGTTGTGGTACGGCGACATAACATATATTCGCACCTGGGATGGCTGGGTGTACATGGCCTCCGTCATCGACGCGTTCTCTCGGAAGATCGTCGGCTGGGCGGTCGCCGATCACATGCGCACCGAACTCGTTCTCGACGCGCTTCGTATGGCCGTCACCCGCCGGCGGCCACCCGGCGGCGTCATATTCCACGCCGACCGAGGCGGTCAGTACACCAGCCGTGAGTTCGTCGCCTTCTGTCGCGACAACAACGTCCGAAACTCCGTCGGCCGTACCGGGATCTGTTTCGACAACGCCGCGGCGGAGTCCTTCTGGGCCACCCTCAAGAAGGAGTTCGTCCACCTCCACCCGTTCGATACCATAGACCGCGTCCGGGCGGGGATCTTCGAATATGTCGAGATCTACTACAACCGGCAGCGGTTGCACTCCTCGATCGGCTATCTCACGCCTGTCGAGTTCGAGGAAGAATTTGACGGACAAACACTTCGTGCTGCATAGTTAGGACTGTCCACGAAAGTGGGAACCCTCCAGACAGCCATCCGCATCACAGGACTCCACCGCTGGTAGAGCGCCTGTTATGTCACTGCCCTCCACCGCGGGCAGGCAGCCATCCGCATCACCGCGCTCCACCGTCGGCGGACAGCCGTCCGCATCACAGCCCTCCACAGCAGGCGGAGCGGCACACGCACGGCAGGCCGTGCCGGATGCACAGCCCTTCGACGGGGGCCCTTCACAGGCGGGGAACGACGAGGAAGTACAGAGACGACGGACTGCGGCGGGCTCGACGGTGCCGAGTGCCGCCGGGGCGGCCGTTGGAGAGATGCCTCCGACTCCCACAGCGACTCCCACAGAATCGAACATGTGTACGATTCTACCAGTCGATTCGGACATTTCCACCATCCAGGGCAGGCAGTTCCCGCGGCCCGACGCACCCAGCGCGGGGACGACGGCTGTCGCCCTCGGCACGCCACCCCGATGGCGTGCCGGACAAGGCGGTGAATGTAGCCGGACGCGACTGATCATCCTGTTTCGGGCGTGTTGGGTGGCCGTGGCATGCTGGGTGAGTGACCGACGGGGGCGGTACGGAGAGCAACCCGGACTTCTTCGTGTCGTACACCGATGTGGACCGGTCGTGGGCGGAGTGGATCGCCTGGACGCTGGAGGCCGCCGGCTACCGGGTGGTGATCCAGGCGTGGGATTTCACGGCCGGGGCGGGCTTCGTCGAGGCGATGCACCAGGCGGCGCAGACGGCGCCGCGGACGGTGGCGGTGCTCTCGGCGGCCTATCTGGCCTCGGCGTACGCGACCGCGCAGTGGCAGGCCGCCTGGCAGGCGGATCCGCTCGGCCGGGACCGGAAGCTGCTGGTCTTCCGAGTAGAGGACTGTGATCGCCCCGGGCTGTTCGGTCAGCGCGTGACGGTGGACCTGTTCGGGGCGGACGAGGCCACCGCCGCCGACCGGGTACTGGCCGCGGCCCACTCCGCCCGGGCCAGGCCGGTGGTGAAGCCCGGCTTCCCGGGTTCCCGGCCTGCCACGGCGAGGCCGGGTCCGGGGCTGCCGGCAGCGGTGCCGTTCCCGCCGGATCTGCCAGAGCTGCCGAACCGGTGGCTGATCCCGGGGCGGCTGGCCCGGTTCGTCGGCAGGGAGACGCTACTGGAGCGCCTGCACCAGGAACTGACAGCGGGTAGCGGTCTGTCGGCGATGACCGCGGTGGCGGGGATGGGCGGGATCGGCAAAACAGCGCTGGCCATCGAGTACCTGCACCGCTACGCGGACACGTTCGACCGGGTGGGCTGGGTACCCGCGGAGGACCCCGACCTGCTCGTCAGTTACCTCGCCGACCTGGCCTCGGCGGTGGGCCTGCCCCGGGATGCCGACCCGGCGGCGGTGGTCGCCGCGTGGATGCGCCTCCCGCGGTCACTGCTGGTGTTCGACAATGCCGACGACCCGGCGGTCATCGACGCTCTGCGGCCCGCAGCCGGGCCGGGGCGGCTACTGGTGACCTCCCGACGCACCGGCTGGCGGCACCTCGGTGAGGTGCTGGACATCCCGCTGCCGCCCCGCGCGGAGGCGGTGGCGATGCTCACCGGCCGCTTTCCCGACCTGGACCGACGGTCGCGGACCGGATCTGCGAACTGCTGGGAGATCTGCTGCTGGTGGTGGGACAGGCCGCCGGCTACCTCGACCAGACCAGCATCCCCCAGCCGAGTATGCGGATCTGTTGGCCGGCCAGTTGGAGGACATGCTCGTCCGTGGGTCGGTACTCGACCCGGTGATGCGGGCGGAACCCATGGTCGCCACCCTGTGGGAACTGTCAACGAATCGGCTGCGAGCACAGCAGCCGGCGGCGGTGGCCCTGCTGGAACTGGCGGCGTTCTGCGCCCCCGAGGCGATCCCACCGGAGTGGTTCACCGCCACCCCGGACACTCTCGCCGCCGGGCCGTTACGAGATGCCGCCGCCGACCGGTTGAGGTGGGCGGAGACGGTAGGGGCGCTGGTCAGCTACCATCTGGCCGGGCTGTACAACGGCGCCGCCGGCTACCTTCTCGAGCACGGCCAGCCCGGGCCGGCTATCGACCTGCTCCAGCGTGCCTTGACCCTCGACGAGCGCCTCCTCGGTCCGGATCATCCCGACACCCTGGCCTCCCGGAGCAACCTCGCTCTCGCTATGGGTCGGCAGGGCGGGTGGCAGAGGCCGTCAGCCTGCACGAGCAGACGCTAACCGACCTGCTGCGGCTGCTCGGCTCGGATCATCCCCATGTGGCTGTGATCAGAGGAAATCTTGCCGCTGCCAGGAATGCCGTGAAGGCAGACGCGGACGCCTCATAACGCGCGGGATACCCGCAAGTTGTGCGGTGCTCGCGACCGTGCGCGTTCTGGGGAACGGGTAGTTCGTCATACGTGGTGGCCCGCTCGATGAGGTGAACGTGCGGACGGCCATCTGATCGTGTCCACGGACATGATAAAGATCACGGACGCCGATAACGGGATGGTGTTCCGCAGCGCGTCCGCGCGTGCCGTGTCCACGCGTGCGGGTCGCTGCTCGAGAACACGCTGATGCCGTCGAATCCTCTCGAATCTGTCGGATCCGGTATCCGAAAGCCCGGATCGGCTGCACCGATCCGACGGACACCCGCGTCCGCCGAAAACCCGGGGCAGCTCAGGGGCCCCGCGCGCAGAGACACAGAACAGGTCGTCCTCGGCCCGGTTGGGTGCCGCCTTCGGCTGACCGGGTCAGGCGCCGACGGAGCCGGGCTGGTTTGTGGTGGGGCCGTTGGGTTCGGCGTAGTCGATGCGGAGCAGGCGGTCCGCCGTGTAGACGGCTGAGGTGACGCTGGCGAGCGCGCACTGGCGGCGGTCCGGGCGGTGCCAGAGCTTCTGGCCCTCCAGCGCGCGCCGGGCCGTCCACACCGGCAACTGGTGGCTGACGAGCACCACCTCGCGGCCGGGGAAGGCGTCCCGCCACTCGGCCACGGCGGCGAGCATGCGTCCGGCGATCTCGGTGTAGGGCTCACCCCAGGACGGCCGGAACGGGTTGATCAGTACCCACCACATCCGCGGGTGGCGAAGCAGGGCCGGGCCGGCCTCGAACGGCTTGCCCTCGAAGACGTTGCGGCTCTCGATCAGACGGGGGTCGACGTCCACGTCGATGCCGAGGGCCTGCGCGATGGGGGCGGCGGTCTGTCGGGCCCGTTCGAGCGGGCTCGCCACGACCGCGGCGATGTCGCGCCCGGCCAGGAACTCCGCGGTGACCTTTGCCTGCCGCTGCCCCGTCTCGGACAGGACGAACCCGGGCAGCCGGCCGTAGAGGACCTTCTCCGGGTTGAACACCTCCCCGTGGCGCACCAGGTGGACGGTGGTCGGCACGTACGTCGAGGATGACCGCGGCACGGGCGGCCGCGACGAGGGATGTCCCGGGGAGGACGGTTCCGGCGCTGGGGACGGGTGCCCATCGACGGGGTCGGGCGCGCCGGGCCGTGCGGATGTCATGGACGCTTCCCTCCAGCGCTCGTGGCCGGGACCGGTTCGGGTACGCCGGCGGCGGCCCGGGCCGCCACCGGCGCGGCGGCCGCGATCCGCTCGACGACCTCGTCATCGTGCGCCGCCGAGACGAACCACGCCTCGTAGGCGGATGGTGGCAGGTACACCCCGGCGTCCAGCATGGCGTGGAAGAACGCAGCGTACCGGGCGCTGGACTGCGTCCGCGCTCCAGCGTAGTCGACCACCGACGGCGCGTCGGTGAAGAAGAAGCTGAACAGCGAACCCGCGCTGCTGGGCAGGTGCAGCACGCCCTGCTCGGTCAGCGCTGTCGAAATGATGCTGGCGACGTCGCCGGCGCGGGCGTCCACCGTGGCGTACACCTCGGACGTACAGGCACGCAGGGTGGCCAGGCCGGCGGCGACCGCCAGCGGGTTACCCGAGAGTGTCCCGGCCTGGTAGACCGGGCCGGCGGGCGCGAGATGGGTCATCACCTCGGCGCGCCCGCCGAAGGCCGCCGCCGGCAGCCCGCCGCCCATCACCTTGCCGAAGGTGAACAGGTCCGGGGCCCATCCCTCGATGGCGCCCTCCACCCCCCACCAGCCGGCTGGGCCGATCCGGAAACCGGTCATGACCTCGTCCAGGATGAGCAGGGCACCGTGGACGTCGCACAGCCGCCGCAACCCGGCGTTGAAACCCGGCAGCGGGGGGACGACGCCCATGTTCGCCGCGGCGGCCTCGGTGATGACGGCGGCGATCTGCCCGGGATGTTCGGCGAAGGCCTCGTCCACGGCGGTCAGGTCGTTGTAGGGCAGGACGATCGTGTCCGCCGCGGTCGCCGCGGTCACCCCCGGTGTGTCCGGCAGGCCGAGGGTGGCCACCCCTGAGCCGGCGGCGGCGAGCAGCGCGTCGACGTGACCGTGGTAGCAGCCGGCGAATTTTATGATTTTCGACCGTCCGGTGACGCCGCGGGCGAGTCGCAGCGCGCTCATGGTGGCCTCGGTCCCGGAGTTGACCAGCCGGACCTGCTCGATCGGCCCCACCCGGGAGACGATCTCTTCGGCCAGCTCGACCTCGCCCGGGCTCGGCGTACCGTAGCTCGTGCCCCGCGACACGGCCGCCCGCAGCGCCTCGACCACCGCCGGGTGGGCGTGCCCCAGGATCATCGGGCCCCAGGAGCAGACCAGGTCGACGTATCGGCGACCGTCCGCGTCTGTGAGGTAGGCGCCGTCCCCGGACACCATGAACCGTGGTGTGCCGCCGACCGCCCGGAACGCCCGGACCGGTGAGTTCACCCCACCGGGGATGATCCGCTGAGCTCGACGGAACAACTCCTCGGAGGCAGCGGCCTCGGACACGACTGACATGCCACCGATCCTCGCAGGTCGGCGCCGCCCCTTGCTGGCCCTGGCCCCATCCCGGTTCCGCCATCGGGGACAACCCGTGGCCGGTCGCCGGGGATTCGGGCCGGCACGGGACGGGATGCCAGCCGGCTTCGGGGCCGCCGGTGGGTGGGGGATGACCCAGCCGCCCACCGGCGGCGGTCCGTGACGCGGCACGCCCACCGGCCGCGCACCTTGCGCCAGCAGGCCCGCGTGTCCGCGCTGGCAAGTGACCAGGAGGGCTGGATGCCGGTTCCACACCGGCGAGTGGCCAGCGGGCCGGTGCGGACGCACCGGTGGATGTCCAGCAGGCCGTCGGCGCGGGGCGCGCCGCCGAGGGTCAGCGACCAAATGGTCAGTGGCAGGACGGTCAGAGGCCAAATGGTCAGGGGTCGGGCGGGTCAGATGCCGGCGCGGGTGCGCCGCCGAGCCCACCCGCGCCGGAGGTGTCACGACGCACCTCCGAGCATGACGCAGCAGGTCGCGCGGCGCTCGTCGAGCGTCCGGCCCGGGGCATTCACGGTGGTCGGACCACCGACGTCTCCATCCGCCGAATCCGTCCGCCGGACCCGTCACCGAATCCGATGCGGGCCGACCGGAATATCCAGGATATTCGCGCGGCGCCGGGCAGGAATTCCGCCATATCCTGGTTCCGTCACCTCCTGATTCCGTCATGTCCCGTGAACATCTCGTGAATCAGGACGCCACTGTCAGCCCAGCCGGCCGCCCGGCCGGATTGACAGGCCGGCTTTTGCGACCGGACACTCGCAGTCGAGTAATCGGGAGCGGAGAACAGCACGGACGGAGAACGGTACGGACATGGCTCGTCGACGGATGGCAAACATGCTGGCTCTCGCCGTACTCGGACTTCTCAACGAACGGCCCATGCACCCGTACGAGATGTCGACGACCATGCGCGAGCGGCACAAGGAAGACAGCATCAAACTGACGTACGGTTCGCTCTACACGGTCGTGGACGCGCTGGCCCACAACGGTTACATTACCGCCCGCGAAACCGTCCGTGACGGTCGACGGCCGGAACGGACGGTCTACGAGATCACGCCAGCCGGCCGGACCGAACTCTACGACTGGATGTCCGAACTGGTCAGTACGCCGACAAAGGAGTATCTCCGCTTCGAGGCGGCGCTTTCCATGCTGGCGGTGCTCACTCCGGAGGACACCATAAGGCTGCTCACCGAACGTCGCAACCGACTCCTGCTCCAGATCGAGCACAGCCACGCGGGCGAGGCGCTGGCCGTCCGCAAGGGGCTCCCCCGGCTGTTCACCCTGGAAACCGAGTATTTCAGCGCCCTGACCGAGGCCGAGCTGCGTTACGTGAACGAGCTCATCTCGGAGATCACCAACAGGACGCTGGACGGCATCCACATCTGGGACGCGATCCACACCCGCGGCGAGACCGATCCCGACCGGATACGAGAGGCTGTGATCAAAGCCCTGGAAGGCCAACGACGACGCGACCGCACTCCCTGCGCACCCGACATTCCCGCCGGGACCGGGACTTCCACCGAAACGGGAGCGCCTGCCGAGGCAGAGACACCTGCCGAAACAAAAGCACCTGCCGGGAGCCGGACTCATCCTGTGTCCGGAACTCCCACCGAACCCGTGCCGCTCGCCGAATCCGGGATTCCCCTCGGATCGGCAGAGCCCGTCCAGGAGCTCCGACAGCAGGCCTGGGAGCCGGTCCGGAAAATCTGGGAAATCCGGGAACCGGTCCGGCAGGCTCAACGGAATTCCCCGGACAGTGGTACGACGTCCTGCTCGGACCAGACCGCCAGAAGAAAAGAAGAGTAATGCAGACAAGGGGGGATCTGATGACCTCGCACCCGGTTCCGGGACCTGCCGGGCAGCCGCCCGGCACCACCACGCACCTGCCCAGAACATCCGGAGCGGCCGAGCCGACGACGGCCACGACCACAGCCGCAACAGCGGAGACGACCACGCTGACGACGCAGCCGGGCGGCACCCGCGGGACGGCCACGGACGCGGCCGTCCCCCGGAACACCGTGCACACCACCGGCCCGGGCAAGCATTTCGCGATTCAGGCGGAAGAGCTGGCGAAAACCTACCGCGGGGGCGTGCGGGCACTGTCCGGCCTGAGTTTCGGCGTCGCACCCGCGACGGTGTTCGGCCTGCTGGGGCCGAACGGCGCCGGAAAATCCACGACAGTGAAGATTCTGACCACGCTGTCACGCCCGGACTCGGGAACGGCCAGCGTGGCCGGGATCGACGTCCTCGCGCATCCCGAGCAGGTCCGGCACCGCATCGGTGTCGTCGCCCAGCGGTCCGGTATCGACCTGGAGGCCACCGGTCGCGAGAACATCGCGCTCGCTGCCCGCCTGCACGGCCTGCCCCGCGCCATGCTGATCGACCGGGTCACCGAGTTGCTCGACCAGTTCGAGCTGACGGCGGCCGCGGACCGGCCGGCGCGCACCTACTCCGGTGGCATGCTGCGCAAGCTCGACGTGGCGGTCGGCCTGGTCCACCGGCCCAGTGTGCTCTTCCTCGACGAGCCCACCACCGGCCTGGACCCGCAGGCACGTGCCCAGATGTGGGACGAGATCGGTTCGCTCGCGGCGGGCGGTCTGACGATCCTGCTCACCACGCACTACCTCGAGGAGGCGGACCGGCTCGCCTCCCTCGTGGCGATCATCGACGGCGGGCGCATCCTCGTCCAGGGCAGCCCTGACGCGCTCAAGAGCGAGCTGAAAGGTGACGCCGTCCACCTTGAGCTCGCCGCCGTCCCGACCCCCACGGTCGTGGACACGGTGACCGCGGCCCTCGACCAGGTCCCGGGTGTCACCGAGACCACGGTGAACGGCCGGGAGGTACACGCCCGGGTCACCCACGGCGCTTCGTCGCTGCCTGCCGTTTTCGCGGCTCTCGACCGGGTGGGGGTCGCGGTGATCGCGGCAACGATCGCCCGGCCGTCCCTGGATGACGTCTACCTGCGTCACGTGGGCCGCCGGTTCACCGCCGACGCGGGGTCCGGAGCGGATACCGGCCCCGTCCCGGGCATCGCCCAGGACAGCGGGGCCCAGGGCGACAAGACCCAGGACGACAGGGCCCAGGGCGGGGCTGCTCAGCCCAACGCTGTTCCGGACAAGGGGGTGGCCTGATGGCAGGCCTCACTGACACCGGCACGACCACCGACACCACCGTCGACGCCGACACCACCGTCGACGCCGACACGACCAGCGGCGCCGGGGCGACCAGCGATACCGGGACGGCCGGCGGCACGGACGCCGGGACGGCCGGTAACACGGACAGCGGGCCCGGCGGTGAGGCTGGCATCCCTGCCCGCGCCAGTATCACCGACAGCGGTAGCGCTGGCGCTGCTGTTACAACCGATGCCAGGACGGACACGGACGGCGATACTGATGCTGCCGGTACCACTGCTACCGGTAGTGGCGACCCTGGCTCCAAAGCCGGTGCTCAGGTCAGCTCTGGCAGCGGGACCGGTAATGGGAACGGCGTCCCGACCGGTCCTGGCACCGCGATCGTCACCCCGACCGGTGTCACCAGGAACGGCATCCCGACCAGCTCCGAGGCCACGATCGGCGCCCCGGCCGGTGCAACCGCACGGGCCCGTGTTCCGGCCGTCCCGGTTGACGTCACGGGAATCCCGGCGCCACGGCCGTTGCCGGCTGCCGAGCGGAGCGGGTTCACCGCCTCGGCCGCCAGCCAGCTGCGCTGGCTGACCGTTCGCCACCTGCGCGCGATGCTGCGCCAGCCCGCCTACCTGGCGATCACGATCGTGCAGGCGGTGGTGTGGCTGCCCCTGTTCGGCTCGTTGTTCCGCCGGGTCGTGGATGTTCCCGGCTTTGGCGGGGGCTCCTATGTCGACTTTCTCACGCCCGGTGTGGTGGTGATGAGCGCGCTGTTCGCGGCGGGCTGGTCCGGGATGAACGTCATCATCGAGATCGACCGTGGCGTGACAGACCGGATGCTGACGTCCCCGGTCCGGCGCGGCGCCCTGATCGGCAGCAGGATCATCTTCCAGGTGCTGATGACCATCATCCAGTCGGCGATCATCATGTTGCTCGGCTGGGCGATCGGAGCCCGCTACCACAACGGGCTGGTGGGCCCGGTCGTCCTGCTCGTCGGTGCCGCGCTGATCGCGGTCATCGTGGCGTCCCTGTCCTACGGGCTCGCTCTGATCGTGCGCAGGGAGGAGGTGCTGATCGCGGCGGTGAACTTCTGCGTCCTGCCGCTGACGTTCCTGTCATCCGCGATCATGGCAAAAGAGCTCATGCCGGACTGGATGCGGATTGTCGCCTGGTTCAACCCGGTGGACTGGGCGGTGACCGCCGTCCGCGAGGCCGGGTCGGTCGATCCGAACTGGCTGTCGGTCAGCCTCTACCTGTTCGGCCTCACCGCGCTGGCGGCGCTGGCGGGAAAGTTCGCGACCCGCGCCTTCGGCATCTACCACCGCTCCCTGTAGCCGCTCCCGGTAACCATTCCCGGTAGCCACTCCCGGTAGACCGTGAAATCCTCGTAGAACCATAAAACCGAGGGGCCGGACGGTCGCCACGACAGCAGCCATTTTTCGCACTCGGCCTCCTGATCAAAACAGGACGGGTGGTCACCCGTCCGGCGTTCCGGCGTCACTTCCCGCCGAGGACGGCTGTCTTCCCGCACTCGGGTTTCAGGAGCCGGATCTCGGTAAAGCATCATCCGGTATACGGCGAGCGCACTCGCCGCATACCGCGAATGTGCCGCATACCGCGAATGTATGGTCAGGCACCCGGCCGCTCAGGCCTCCTGGAGGGCGACGCCCAGGTTGCGCAGGCCCTGTCGGTGGCTGCGGTAGGCGATCGTGTGCCCGCCGGCCACGACGGCCGCGACCGGCCACTCGATGATCCCGAGCAGGCCGAGCGCCGCCAGGCCCGCGAAGTAGCCGAGCTGCTCGGACGGCAGCAGCTCGTAACGCCGACCGTCGAGGTCAATAGTGACGACACCACGCCGGATGGCGCGTTCGGCCACTTCCTGGAAATTTCCCGCCTTCTCGGCCGATATCGGTGTCAGAACCATGTCTGCCTCCCTGCTCTGCCGCTCCGTCCAACCAGTCTTTCCGCACCGCTCCCTACTGGTTCCATACTGCCCAGAAAGACACCGGACAGGCGGCCCGGCAGCGATGAACAGGCAGCGGGATGGTCAAACGGGGTGAATGTCGACCTTCGTGTCGTGTGCTTCGGACAGCGCACGAAGGTCTGACGCGTCGCTGGTCAGGATCGAACGGTCCGTCAAGGCCGCGTTCAGCACGACCGTGGCGTCGACGATGTCGCTGGTCCCCGCCCGGGCCAGCAGTTTGCCGACGGCCCGCGCTGTTTCCTCGGCCAGCGGCTCGATGTCACAGCCCTTCAGCAGACGGGACAGGTTTGGTTGCGGCCCGCCCCGCCAGACCTGCGCCAATACAGGTGCCGGAACAACTGGTCGGACGTCATGCTCCAGCGCCTCGGCGTGCATGGCCCACACTTTGTGGTCCGCCTGCTCGGCGGCGATGAGCGCCCCCGCGTCATAGAGCAGGCCCTTCATTCGATCACTCCGAGGTCACGCAGGACGCGGCGGGCGTTCTCGCGCGCTTCCTCGGGGATGGGGCCGTGTTCGGCCTCGTACTCGCGGACGGCCGCGAGGCCCTCCTGGATGCCGATGTGGTGGTCGATCAGGCGGGAGATCCAGGCCGACAGACTGATGCCCTCGGTCGCGGCCGCCGCCCGCGCGGCGGTGAGGACACGTTCGTCCAGGGAGACGGACACCTTTGCGACGGCCATGCCGTCACCATAGTCGATCTGTTCGTACCATCGGTACGAACACGCGACCGGGATCTCTCCGACCGGCCGCTCCATGAGCAGAGTCACCGCGCACCTTCCTGCATACTTCGACCCTCCATACCTCGACGGATCTTGCTGTAAAGCAAGAGTACCGTCCGAGGCGGGCAGATCGGCACGTACCGCACGCTAGAGACCACATACCGAGACCACGGAATCGTCAGGACGCCGGCCAGTGGGTTCGGGTTTCATGATTGTTGTGACCTGGATGCTGTCCCAACAGCACCAGAATCACAACGATCACAGTGGTAATCACGATGTTGCCAAGAGCCGACGGTTGGCAGAGATGCCGGTGGGGGTATGCGGCCAGCGCGGTGAGGCAGCGTGGCAGAAGCAGCCGGCGACACGGAAGCAACGCGGGGCCGGCGAAGCGGCGAGGATAAACGCGGGCGGTGTGAGTCAGCGCAGGCGGTGGGCCGCTTCCGTTGCCCAGTAGGTCAGGATGATGTCCGCGCCCGCCCGGCGGACGGCGATGAGCGTCTCGGTGATGGCGCGCTCGCGGTCGATCCAGCCGCTGGCCGCCGCCGCCTCCACCATCGCGTACTCGCCGGAGACCTGGTAGGCGGCGACCGGCACGTCCACGGCGTCGGCGACCGCCCGCAGCACGTCGAGGTAGGCCAGCGCCGGCTTCACCATCACGGCGTCGGCGCCCTCGACGAGGTCGAGGGCGACCTCACGCAGGGCCTCGCCGACGGAACGGGCCGGATCCTGCTGGTAGCCGGCGCGGTCGCCGAAGCTCGGCGCGCACTCGGCCGCGTCCCGGAACGGGCCGTAGAACGCCGACGCATACTTCGCCGAGTAGGCAAGGACCGGGACGTGGGAGAAGCCGCCGCCGTCGAGTGCCGCCCGGATCGCGCCGACCTGCCCGTCCATCATCCCGCTCGGAGCCACCACGTGGGCGCCGGCGCGGGCCTGCGCCAGGGCGATCGACGCGTAGCGGGCCAGGGTGGCGTCGTTGTCGACCTCGCCGTCCTCGGTCAGCAGGCCGCAGTGGCCGTGGTCGGTGTACTCGTCCAGGCAGAGATCCGTCATGATCACCATGTCGTTGCCGATCTCGGTGACCAGGTCGGCCAAGGCGAGCTGCACGATGCCGGACGGGTCGTCCGCGGCCGAGCCGCGCCCGTCCTTGCGCGCGGGCACGCCGAAGAGAATCAGGCCGCCGACGCCGGCGCGGGCCGCCTCCACCGCGGCCTTGCGCAACGACTCCCGGGCGTGCTGGACGACCCCAGGCATCGAGGCGATCGGCGCGGGGGCGTCAATGCCCTCCTTGACGAACAGCGGCAACACAAGATCCGCAGGATGCAGCCGGACGTCGGCCACCAGCCGGCGCAACGGTGCCCCGCGGCGCAGTCGACGGGGCCGGGCCAGCGGGAATCCCGCGCCCCCACCGGGGGCGGCGCTCAGGGCGCCGGCCCCGGGTGACGGCGCAGGCGAGGCAGTTGGCCCCGTTGTGCCCGCACCGGCGGTGACGCCCGGCGGCACGCTCACCGCCGAGAACCGCGCCGAGGCTTGGGCAGCCGGGCCGCGAGCGGGCCGACCTTGCCCAGTTCCTCCCGGTGCTCGGCGGCGAAGTCGGCCAGCGCCTGCACCAGCGACGGGATCGACGCCTCGGTCGCCTGGACGTCGACCCGCAGGCCCAGCTCGGCCGCGGTGGCCGCGGTCTGCGGGCCGATCACCGCGATCACCGTGGTCTCGTGCGGCTTGCCGGCGATCCCGACCAGGTTGCGCACGGTCGAGGAGGAGGTGAACACCACCGCGTCCACCCGGCCGCCCTTGAGCGCCTCCCGGATCGGGGCTGGCGGCGGCGCGGCCCGTACCGTGCGGTACGCGGTGACGTCGTCGACGTTCCAGCCGCGGTCCTTCAGGCCGGCCACCAGGGTCTCGGTGGCGATGTCGGCCCGGGGCAGCAGCACCCGGTCGAGCGGGTCGAACACGTCGTCGTAGTCGGGCCAGTCGGCGAGCAGGCCCTCGCTGGACTGCTGGCCGGAGGGGACGAGGTCGGGGCGGATGCCGAAGGCGCGCAGGGCGTCCGCGGTCGCCTCGCCGATCGCGGCCACCTTGACGCCGGCGAACGCCCGCGCGTCCAGGCTGCGCTCCTCGACCTTCTCCTGGACGGCCCGGACCGCGTTGACCGAGGTGAAGGCCACCCACTGGTAGCGTCCGGACACCAGACCGGTGATGGCGCGTTCCATGGGAGCGGCCGTCCGCGGCGGCTCCACCGCGATCGTGGGCACCTCCAGCGGGCTCGCGCCGTGCGAGCGCAGCAGATCCGACAGGATCGCCGCCTGCTCCTTCGTCCGGGGCACCAGCACCGTCCAGCCGAACAGCGCGCGCGACTCCCACCAGGACAGCTTGTTACGACCTGTGACCGCGGCCCCGATGGAGATCACCACGGAGGGGGCGTTCCCGACGACGGGCGCGGCGTCGGCCTCGATCCGGTCCAGGGTGGAGGCGACCGTGCGCTGGTCGGTGGTGGTGCCGTCCACCGTCACCGACACGGGGGTGTCACCGGCCCGGCCGTGCTCGACCAGCGCCGCCGCGACCTTGCCGACCTCGTTGGAGACCGCCGTCACCACGAGGGTGCCCGGTGCCTGGGCGAGCGCCGCCCAGTCGAGGTCCGAGCCGGAGCCGGCGGCGTCCAGGCTCCCGCTCCCGGCGAGGCCGCCGAGTCCCAGCGAGGAGCCCAGCGGCGAGGCCGCAAGCCCCGCGCCGAGCCCGGATCCGCCCAGTCCGGACCCGCCGAGCCCTGGGCCGCCCAGCCCAGGACCACCGAGACCGGAGCCGGAGCTGCCGAGGCTGGATAGGCCGCGCCCGCCGAGGCGGCCCGCCCCGAAGGACGGGGAGCCCAGCCCCGTGGTGGGCGTGTCCGCCGCGGGGGCCACGGTGGGCCGCATCCCGCTGGCGGAGAAGACCCCCTGGGTGCTCGCGAAGGTGACCGGCAGGCCGGTGGAGATCCCGGAATAGGTGGCGACTGCCGCGCCGGTCGGAATCCCCGGCACGACCCGGAAAGGAATCTTCGCCTTGGCCAGTGCCTGCGCGTCGGCGGTGCCGATTCCGGTCAGCCACGGATCCGAGGAGTACAGCCGTACGACCCGCTCACCGGCACGGGCCCGGGCGACGACGGCGGTGGTCGCCGCGGTCGCGTCCAGGATTGGTTTTGCCACGTCGGTATCGCCGATCCGTAGCACCTCGCCGGGCAGCCTGGCGACAATCTCCGGGGCGACGTCCGGATCGACGATTATCGAATCGGCCCCGGCCAGTGTCTCGGCGGCGAGAACTGTCAGCAAACCGGGGTCGCGCGGGCCTGCTCCAACGAGGGCGACCGGGGTCAGAGGCTTCTTTGTGCGGCGGGTGGCCATGATCAGCGATTTCCCATCAGCGTCTGTGCTCCGGCGGACAACATCTTGTCCGCGAGGCGCTCTCCCAGCGCCTCCGGGTAAGTCGGCGGACCCGGTGATCCCGCGCCGGAGAACATGTTCCCTCTCCGGCAACGCGACCACGGCCCGTGGTCGAATGGCACCGGCGCCCGATGCTTCAGTGGACGCCATCGCGACCTCGGCGAAGGCGCCGACCAGCGCACCACAACCGGCCTCAAGGGCCGTCGGGTAGGCACGCTCGGCAACAACAGCAGTCCGCGATGGTGGACCGTCCAGTACAAACCGTAGCAGCCGGTCGAGAGTTGCCCGTCGTCGGTACAGGCCGCGCGCTCGAACACGGGCTTCGACGCGTCCTGTTCACCTACGTGTTCGACTGCCAGTGCCGCCCTCCTGTCACCTCGCCGGACCTCTACCCGGACCGCGCCACCGGTTGAACGCTCCCGCCCGTGACATCCCGCCCCGCGGAACGGGACAACTCTGGTGCCTGTCGACGGGCTCTGCCGGATCCACGGCCCCGGGCAGCTCGTACATCGCTTCGCGATGCGCCACCGAACCCTGCTCACTGATCCAGCACTCACTGACCCAGTGCCCACTGACCCAGCGCGCCTATCGGCGCAGCCCTTATCCGAGTATCGACGTTACCTCGTATCGGCGGGATATTCAGTCCCGGACCGGGTTTGTGCCGTTGCGTCATCCACCGGGCCGCTGAGCCATCCCCGAGGCCACTGAGTCATCCACCGGGCCACCCGTCGCGTCACCCACTGGGTCATCCGCCGCGCGACTCCCCGCCGAGCCTCGTATTGCGGCCGCCGGACGACGCGCCCGCGCCGGCCACGACCGCCCGCTACGGCGCCTCCGGCAGATCGGGTACCGAGACCACCGCGGGAGCGTCCCGGGGCAGATCGAACAGTTCCCGCAACGCCTCGGCGTAGGAATCACCGCCGGGGGCGGCGGCAAGCTGCTGGACCCGCACCGTCGGCGCGTGCAGGATCTTGTCCGCCACCCGGCGCACCGCCCCCTCGACCACGGCCCAGTCGCGCGCGTCGAGATTGGGCAGCCGGGTGTGCAGCCGCAGGAGCTCCTCCCGGACGACGGCGGCGGCCTGTGCCCGCAGCGCCACCACGGTCGGGGCGACCCGGTGCGCGCGGCGGCGGTCGAGATAGGCGCTGACCTCGGAGGCCACCAGGGTCCGCACCGACTCGACGTCGCTGACCGCCTGCTGGCCCTCAAGGACCGTCCGCAGCGTCTCGAGATCGATGAGGGCGACGCCGGGCAACTCGCGGACGGCCACGTCGACGTCCCGCGGGAGCGCGAGGTCGAGCAGCACCAGCGGCTGGCCGTCGCGGCGGGCCAGCGCGTCGGCCACCACACCCTGGGTCAGGATCAGCCCGGACGCGCCGGTCGAGGAGATCACCAGGTCGGCCCGGCTCAGCTCGTCCGCCAGGTGCGTGAGCGGAATCACCTCGGCGCCGTAGGTGTCGGCGATTCGGCGGGCCCGCGCCGCGGTACGGTTCGCGACGACGAGATCGGTCGCGCCGGCCCGCCGTACGACCGCCGCGGCCAGCGCCCCCACCGCTCCCGCGCCCACGAGCAGGACGCGCCGGCCGGCCAGTGCGCCGTCGGCGGGCGCGTTCCCGGCTGGCATGCTTCCGGGTAAGGGGCCGGGCGCGTCGGCGGGTAGCGGCCCCCACTCGCCCGCGGCCAGCCGTACCCCGACGGAGACGATCGACGCCCCGGCGGTGCCGATCGCGGTTTCGCTGTGCGCCCGCTTGCCGACCCGCAGGGCCGTCTGGAACAGGCCCTCAAGGGTGGCGCCGACGCTCGCCTCGGCCTGGGCCACGCGTAAGGCCGACCGGACCTGCCCGAGGATCTGCGTCTCCCCCACCAGCATCGAGTCGAGCCCGCAGACGACCGAGAAGAGGTGGCCGACGGCCCGTGCCTCGTGGTGGACGTACAGATGCGGGGCAAGATCCGCCAGCTGGGTGCCGGTGATCCGGGTGAGCTGGTCGGAGACGTCGGCGACGCCGCCGTGGAAGGTCTCCACCTCGGCGTAGATCTCGGTGCGGTTACATGTCGAGAGCACCACGCTCTCCGCAACGGATCCGGCCTGCGACAGGTCGTGGAGGACCTTCGGGACGTCGTCGTCCGGCACCGCGGCCTTCTCCAGGGTGGACGTGGGTGCGCTGCGGTGGTTGAGACCGACGACCAGCAGGCTCATGACGCCTCACCCCCGGTCTTGGCGCCGGTCACGGCTCCGGTCACGGCCCCGCTCGTCCCCCCGGTCGTGCCCACCAGTGGGCCGGTGCCCCGCGTCCCCAGCGTCGGCGGCCCGGTGGGCGCACGGGTCACCATGGCCAGCCGGGGGTCGTCGGACTCACCGGAGCGGCCCCCGGCCCGGCGTCCGGGTGAACGCGTGGGTGCGGCCACACCACCCGTGGCCGGCGCCGAACGCTTGCGAGCCTCGTGGAACGACAGGATCTGCAGTTCCACGGCGAGATCAACCTTGCGCACGTCCACTCCCACCGGCACCGACAACGCGATCGGCGCGAAATTGAGGATGCTCGTGATTCCCGCGGAGACAAGGCGGTCACACACTGCCTGCGCGGCCGCGGCCGGCGTGCAGATGACACCTATCGTCACCTGGTTGCGCTCGACAAGTGCTTCCATCTCGTCGAGCGGGCTGACCGCGACGCCGCCGACGGACTCGCCGATCCGGTCGGGATCGACGTCGAGCAGGGCGACCACGCGGAATCCCCGGGACCGGAAACCGGCGTATCCCGCGAGTGCGTGGCCGAGGTTGCCGACCCCGACCAGCACGACCGTGCGGTCCTCGGTCAGCCCGAGTTCGGCGGCGATGCGGCCGAGCAGGAAGTCGACGTCGTAGCCGACGCCGCGCGTCCCGTACGAACCCAGGTAGGACAGGTCCTTGCGAACCTTCGCCGAGGTCATGCCGGCCGCCTTCGCCAGCGTCTCGGACGAGACCGTGCGGACCGCCCGGTCGGCCAGTGAGGTGAGGACCCGCAGGTACAGCGGAAGACGGGCGACCGTCGCCTCGGGCACGGACGAGCGTCCACGGGCAGCGCCGGCCGCCCGCCGAAGCTCAGTCATGTACGGCTCCCGCCCCACTCGAGACGCCCGGCCACCGACGACGCCGGGCGCGCGGCCCCACAGTGCTCCGCGACCGGCTCCGCGGTGGGCGCCACGGTCGGTCTCGCGGTCGAACGACGCCGGTGGACGGCTGTCGGGGCGAGTTTACGACTTCGTGAAGGACTTCACGAAGTTGACATGATCTTGCACGTGGGGACACCGTGAGCTCGACCCGTGATTATTTCCTGGACCACCCCCAGCGGCCGACGGTCAGCGCGCGCCGCAGACGGGCCTCCTCGACCCGCCAGTAGCCGTGTTCCCGCCCGTCGACGAGAACCACCGGGACGCGGTCGCCATAGGCGTCGGCGAGCTCGGCCGAGGTGTCGACGTCGACCTCTGTCCAGCCGGCGCCGGTGTCGGCCGCCACCCGGATCACCGCGGCGCGGGCGTCGGCGCACAGGTGGCAGCCGGCCCGGACCAGCAGGGTGATCTGTCGATCCGCCGCCCGCGCGCCGGCACCAGTGCCGGCGGCAGCCCCGTTCGCGCCGTCAGCGCCACCGCCGGTGCCTCGGCCCGCGGAAACCCTCACCATCGCCGCGACCATCCGTTTCGATCATCAAAAGGCGTCTGAACCGAAAAGATCCCCCACCCGGGCAACAAAGCCGGAAAAGCACTTCGTCCCGGCGCATGATGACGACCGTGCATCGTAACTGGTCAGGTCTGGTAGATCGTTTGTTTTTGGTTTCCCGGCTGGCTGGGACTCCTCGATGGCCTGAAGGCCCGGGTCGTTGGTGCTGTGTGGTTGATCGGGCCGTAGGGTCCGGGTGTGTCGGATGGTCCGCCCGCGTCGCCGCCGGTGCCGTCGTATGACGAGCTCGCGGCGCTGGTGGTGAGTCTGCGGGCGCAGCTGGTCGAGACCGCTGCGGCGTTGGAACAGGCGCGGGTGCGGATCGCCGAGCTGGAAGCTCAGGTCGCGAAGAACTCGCGGAACTCGGCGAAGCCACCGAGTTCGGACGGGCTGGCGAAACCGCCACCGAAGTCGCTGCGGAAGAAGACCGGCCGCAGGCCCGGTGGGCAGGGCGGGCATCCGGGATCGACGCTGCGGATGCTCGCTGAGCCTGATGTGCGCCTGCGGCATGAGCCGGGGCCGTGTGCGGGGTGCGGGGCGGGGCTTGCGGGCCGGCCTGTGACCCGGACCGAACGGCGGCAGGTGTTCGACCTGCCCGAACTACGTCCGCATGTGGTCGAACATCAGCTCATCGAGCGGGAGTGCGGCTGCGGGACGCGGACGAAGGCGGCGGCACCGGCCGGGGTGGACGCGCCGGTGCAGTACGGGCCGCGGGTGGCCGCGGCGGTGGTCTACCTGTATTCCGGTCAGTTCCTGTCGCAGGAGCGGACCGCGACCGCGCTGGCCGAGCTGGTTGGGATCCCGATCTCGGCGGGCACGGTCGGTGCGATGACCGCCCGTGCCGCCGCCGGACTCGACGGCTTCCGTGACACCGTCCGGGGTCTGCTGGCCGCCGCCGACGTGATCGGGGCCGATGAGACGGGGCTGCGGGTCGCCGGGAAACTGCACTGGGTGCACTGCGCCCGCACCGACAAGTACACGCTGATCGACTGCCATGCCACCCGCGGCAGCGGCGGGATCGACGCCCTCGGGGTGCTTCCCGCCTTCGGTGGGGTGGTGGTCCACGACGCCTGGGCCCCCTACGACAGCTACACCGGCGCCACCCACCAGCTGTGCGTCGCTCACGTGCTGCGCGAACTACAGGCCGTCGTCGACGCGGCCCCGACGGGAACCTGGTGCTGGGCCGCCCAGGCAGGCGACGCGCTCGTCGCCCTGCACCGCCTCGCCGTCGACGCCGCCACTACCGGCGTCACCATCGACGAGCAGGCACCGGCCACCCAGACCCGGCAGCTGCGCCACGCCGCTCACATCGGGATCAGCCAGACCTCGCCGCGCGGCACGAAACTCATGGCCGCCCGCCATGCCCTGGCCTGCCGGCTCGTCGACCGCGAAGCCGACTACCTTCGGTTCACCCGCGACTGGCGGGTTCCCGCGGACAACAACGGCTCCGAACGCGACATCCGCATGATCAAACTACGGCAGAAGGTATCCGGCTGCCTACGCACGCTCACCGGCGCCCGCCAGTTCTGCGCGATCCGCAGCTACCTGTCCACCGCCACCAAACACGGCATCAGCCTGTTCGACGCTCTCGTCCAACTTGCCGAGGGCCGTCCCTGGATGCCCGCGATCAGCTAACTCAAGATCAAAAACTACCTGACTAGTTACAGTGCATCTTCGCCTCACTCCCCATGCCCGCCGGCAGGTCGTTGGCTACACTCAACTTTCCAAAGGGTTCCGGAGGATCAAAGGTAGCGCGATCATGTTCTTCCCGCGCGCGGAGTTCCTGTCGGATCCGGGAGATGCGGCAGATCCAGGTCCCCGGACGACTCGATGACTCCGGTCGCGCGGGAGGGGCGCTCGTCGGATCGCCGCGCGGTCCCCTGGTCTCCGATCCCCGGGTTGCTGACCAGGCCGTCTCTGGCCGTTGACACACCTTGACGCCCTTGACGACGCCCCTGACCCGAGAGGAGCAGAAAGCGGCCGCGTCGCCGTCGGTTTCGTCCGACCTGATCCGACACCCACCGGAGGATCCCGGCTCTCGAGCGGGCCACGCCACGCCCCGCCGGGCCTCCTCGATCTTTGGAGCCAGTATGCCGTCCGCCCTTTCCCGAACGTCGCGGGGGCGCGGAAGCGAGGTCCCCTACCCGGTGGACGGCCCGAGGCCCGGCCCGATGTCCGTCGTCGCCCGCGGCACCGCGGACCGATCATCGACGTGAACCCGCCGTGGGCGCAACCGGCTCTCGATCTCCGCGGCTGGGCGGCGCCGCGCGCCGGCTCCGCCCGGGTCGTGGTGCCGCGTGCCGATCCCACCTGTTTCGCGGCGCTACGCGCCGAACTGGCCCGCATCATGCTCGTACTCCGTGCGACCACGCCGGTCGGCCCCCCCATGGCCCATTCGGCGGGAGGGGCCTCGCCCGGCCGGCAGACGACCCAGTCCGCCTCCCCCGACGGCCTGGTCGACCACGGGACGCCCGTGCCCGACGAGTCGCCGTCGAACGCCCACCGACCCGACGCCGCGCTCGCGGCCCTGGTGCGCAACGCCCAGCAGGGCGACGGCGAGGCGTTCGGGGAACTCTACGACCTCTACATGGAGATGGTCTTCCGCTACGTCTACTACCGGATCGGCAGTTGGACGGCGGCCGAGGACATCGTCAGCGAGACCTTCCTGCGCGCGCTGCGCGGCATCAGGACCTTCACCTGGCAGGGACGTGACATCGGCGCCTGGTTCATCACCATCGCCCGAAACCTGATCATCGACTCCCGGAAGTCCCGGCAGGCCCAGCTGGAGTTCCCCACCGACGACATCCTCTCGGCGGGGCGGGATCACGTCGTGTCCGGGCCGGAGGAGTCGGTGCTGGCCATCATCACCGGCCGGGCTCTCATGGACGCCGTCCGCACGCTCAGCCCCGACCAGCAGGAATGCGTGGTGCTGCGCTTCGTCGAAGGGCTCTCCGTCCGGGAGACCGCGCTGGCGATGGGCAAGAACGAGGGCGCGATCAAGGCTCTCCAGTACCGGGCCGTACGCTCGCTGGCCCGGCGGCTCCAGGAGAACCCGGCCTGAACCACCCACAGCGCACCGCGGCCGGCGCCAACTCGCCACAGAGCCGGCGCAGCCGGCACATCCCTCGCCATGGCCAGCGCAGCCGGCGGGACTCGTCGCGGCTGGCGCCGCGCCGCGGGCAGCGGACATCCCGGTACCGCCACGGGCGGTGGCCCGCTGGACGCTAACCGTACGCCCGGTGGCGGGTAGGCTTCCGGTGCCACCGCGGGCGGTGGGCGTCCGGGCGCTCGCGAACCGTGGATGCGCCGGGTGGATGCGCTGGTACGCCGCCGCGAACCGTTCGCACCGTACGCTTCGCACGTCAACGCTTCTTCCCAGGTCACCGTGGCAGCACGGTGGCAGCTCCCAGGTCACCGTGACAACGGTGGCAACTCGCGGGTCACCGTGACAGCACGCTCCCTCCCCGCGCCGCCCACGCCCAGGAGATCATGATGCGGTTTCGACCACGCCCGCAACGGTCGGCGGACGACAAGGCCCGCGCGGCGGATGCCGAAGCCGCCGCCGCCGCTGCCCTGAAGGTGGCCGCCGACCAGACGGCCAAGGCGCCGCCGGACCCGACCGCGGCGGCCTTCTTCGACGTGGACAACACCATGATGATGGGGGCGTCGATCTTCTACTTCGCGCGCGGACTGGCCGCGCGCGACTTCTTCCAGTCCCGCGACCTGCTGCGGTTCGGCTGGCAGCACGTCACCTACCGGGTCCTGGGGCAGGAGAACACCGACGGGATACGCGACGTCAAGGAGGCCGCGCTCGCGTTCGTCGCCGGCCGCGAGGTCGCCGAGATCGTCCGCTTCGGCGAGGAGATCTACGACGAACGGATGGCGGAACGGATCTACTCCGGCGCCCGGGCCCTGGCCGAGCAACATCTCGACGCCGGGCAGCGGGTGTGGCTCGTCACGGCCACCCCGGTGGAACTCGCCTCGGTCATCGCCCGGCGGCTCGGGCTCACCGGCGCGCTCGGAACGGTCAGCGAGGTCGTGGACGGACGTTACACGGGCCATCTCGTCGGGGAGCCGCTGCACGGCCCGGCCAAGGCCGCCGCGGTGCGCGCGCTCGCCGAACGCGAACAACTGGATCTTTCCCGATGCTGGGCCTTCTCCGACTCGATCAACGACCTGCCCATGCTGTCGCTGGTCGGCCACCCCGTCGCGATCAATCCTGATCCCGATCTCAAGGCCGTCGCCCGGGAGCGGGACTGGCCGATCAAAGACTTCCGCACCGCCAGGAAGGCAGCCCGGATCGGTGTGCCGACAGCGGCCGGGATGGGCGCGCTCGCCGGCGGGGTGGCGGCCGGTATGGCGCTGCGACGCCGCTACATCGGCGCGACCAGCTGACCGCCGGACGGCCTGCCACCTTCTGGACGGCCGGGCCACACCGAGACCGGAGACCGGGGACGCCTACCGGCGGCCGCTGGGCATGCCGGGATCGTTCGGTGTGCCCAGCCGGGTGGTGCGTCGGGCCTGCTCCGGCGACGGCTCGGCCCGCCGCGTCACCCAGACGATCGACAGCACCGAGGCCACCTCGATGACGGCCAGCCACACCGCCAGAAAAAGATCGCCTATGACGACCAGGACCGCGACCGCGGCGGTCACCGACAGTAGATAGCCAGCGGTGAGGCCGCGGCCCACCCAGGTCCGCCGCGACCTTGCGCGCCACCAGCTCATCCGCCGCCCGTCCATGGTCGTCACAGATCAGAAGAATACCGACCGACGTTGCATCAGCAGTCCGTAGAGGGAATGCTGAATCGTCTCCCGGATGCGGTCCGTGAGCTCGAACACCAGCATGGGGTCCTCGGCCGCCGCCGGGTTCGGCGATTCCGTCTCCACCGGTTCGCCGAACTCGATGAACCATTTCGACGGCAGCGGTACCAGGCCGAGGAGCCCCAGCCACGGAAATGTCGGGGTGACCGGCAGATAGGGCAGCCCGAGCAGTCGGGCGAACGTCCGGAAGTTTCCGATCATCGGGTAGATCTCCTCGGCCCCGACAATCGTGCACGGAATGATGGGGACGCCCGTGCGCAGGGCGGCCGAGACAAAACCTCCGCGGCCGAAACGCTGCAGCTTGTAGCGTTCGCTGAACGGCTTGCCGATCCCCTTGAAACCTTCCGGCCAGACCCCCACCAGATGGCCACCGGCAAGCAGCCGTTCGGCATCGGCCTGGCAGGCGAGGGTGTTACCGGTCTTGCGCGCCAGCGGTGCGAGGAACGGCACGGAGAACACCAGGTCCGCGGCGAGTATCCGCAGGTGCCGGTGGGCTGGATGATGGTCCATTATCGCCAGCGAGGTCATGATCGCGTCCAGCGGCAGGGTACCGGAGTGGTTGGCCACGATCAGCGCGCCACCGGTGTCCGGAACGTTCTCCAGACCGCGCGTCTCGACCCGAAAGTAGTTCTGGTAGACCGGACGCAGCAGCGGCGCGATGACGTTCTCGGTCAGGTCCGGGTCAAAACCGTGCTCGTCGACCACGTAGTCGCCGGTGATCCGGCGCCGCAGGAACGCGAGAAAACCCGCGAGCGCCCGTTCCAGGCTGCCCGCGTTGGCCAACGGCTCGGACGGCAACACGGACGCCGGCCCGGCGCCGACGTCATCGTCGGCGGGAGCGTTCAGACCGAAAACACCCGCCCGCTCCTTCGAGGCCCACGTATCGCCGGCCTCCGGGGTGAGGAACTCCCCGGGCCCCGGGGATTCCCAGGATGCCCGGGACTCCCTGGAAACCGCCGGGCCCCGCGCGCCGGCCCCGCCGGGGCCTGTCACGCCGGCGCTGTCCGGACGGGCGCTGTCCGGACGGGCGGGGGCCCGGCGCGCCGAGTCCCGGCCGCTCGGGGGACCGGCGTCACCCCACCGCTGGCCGCCGGAACGCTCCGCGGCCGTCCGCGTCTCCGTTGGTACCGCCGTCGCTGACGTGGGCGGGTCGCTCCGGCGCGGGTCCGGGCCGGAGCCCTCGGCCCGCCGGTCGGCGGCACGCCCGCCGCCGACCGGCCCACCGGCGTCGGTGCCGCTCACGGCGGCCGAGTCGTCGTGAGCGCCCTCTGTCGGGCCCTGCGACCGGGAACGGCGTTCCGTCGCGCCACCGCTCGCCCGGATGCGGGCGTCCTTACTGCCCAGCGGGATGATGCGCGCCTCACTCACATCCGTGACCACCTTTTCACCGGACTTGCCCTGATACTCTGTGTGAGCTGCCAGGGTGTTCTGGATTCCCCGGGTGGGCCTCGGGCTCCCCGGCTTTTTCGGGACCCGCGGGTGCGCGGCACCTGATCGCGACGCCTGTGTGGCCGCTGGTGCGGCCGCGCGCTCCTCGGTCGGCCGGTACTGGTGGGACAACCACCTGCCCGGCCCACGTCCCCGACAGCCCGCTCGCCGGTCGAACGCCGCTATCCAGCGGCCTGCCAACCCACGGCCCACGTCTGCCGGGCCGGACCGTACGGGGGATATCGCATGATGGTCACTGTCATGACCGGGTTCATCTCATCTGTCTCCCGTCCAGCTCCGGTCCGTCTTCCGCACGCCCTTCTCCCTGCCCACCGCGGAAGCCGCCCAAAGGCGGTGACGACGGTCGTGAGGTCCTGATCAGGCTGGTCATGACGTCCCGACCAGCCTGCGACGCGCGAGCACGTCCAACAGGGTCCGCTCCAGCCGGACCACGGCGTCATGGTCGATCGCGAAACGCATCGGACGGTCCCGTACGAAGTCGTCGAAGGTCTGCAGCGTCGTGAACCGCGGGATGTAGTTGAATACGTGTTTCAACCGGGTGGTGTCGACCGCGCGCCCGTGCGCGAGGAAGCCGAGCTGTTCGGCGGAGAAGTCCAGCAGCCGGGATCTGCGGACCAGGTTTCCCAACGTGACCACGGCCGGGGACGGCACCGGCAGGGGCACGCGCCCGGCTCGCCGCACGGCCTGGGAGAGCAGGAGAACGCCGTCCCCGGCGACGTTGAACGTGCCCGGATGGTCCTCGACGGCGGCCTGCATGAGCACGGCGAGCGCGTCCTCGCTGTGCAGGAGCTGGAGGCGCGGATCAAAACCGAGCACCGTCGGGACGACCGGCAGCTCGAGGTACCGGGTCAGCGGACTGTCGATACCGGGGCCGATGACATTGGTGAATCGCAGCACGCTGACGGTGACATCGGGCCGCCGGCGGCTGAAACCCCGGACGTATCCCTCGACCTCCAGGGCGTCCTTGCTGTAACCGCCGCGGGGCAGACTGCGCGGCTCCATCTCCTCGGTGAACAGCGCCGGATCGGAGGGTGATGATCCGTAAATCGTCGTGGTGGACTTGACGATCACCTTTGTGACGCTCGGCGCCTTCTGGCAGGCGGCGAGGAGCTGCATGGTGCCGATGACGTTGATTTCCTTCATCGCGGCCCGGCCACCGGCTCCGAGCGGAGTGGCGATCACATTCAGATGAAGGACGGTGTCGACAGCGGCGGCACTGATTACTTTCGCGATCAGCGGATTACGGATGTCCGCGCGTACGAACTGGGTCCGGCCGAGATCGTCGCGGGGCGGCACGGTATCGACCCCGATCACATTCTCGATCTCCGGATCGGCCGCGAAGACACTCGCCACCTGTGCGCCGAGCGGCCGGGAAACACCGGTCACCAGCACGCAGCGTGGTCGCATTTCTCGTCGCCCCCTGCCCCGATACCCGAGCCCATGCTACGCCCTGGCGTTGTCACGCCAGAAACATCGTGGAGTACATGGCGTTGCGTCCTATTGGTCGACGTTCACCAACGTCGACATTGCCGGGGCAGCATAACTCGAGGCGTCACCGCGGGTTCATCCGGTAACGATTCCGTCGGTCTCGCCCGACAACGATTCGCAGGTCACATCCAGTGACATCACTCGGCCTGGCGGCGCTGCCGGGCCGGGAACACCGACCGCACAACCGAACACAGAACGCCAGGTAGGCAACCGAACGCAAAAGGTAGCAACGGGAAAGCGCTGAACGTCAGTACGGAAACGGATGGTACCGACGATGTCACCGAAAGACCCGCCGGCAACGACAACCAGAGCGCACCCGATGGATGCCTGGTGGATGCCGGCGGCCGATCCGGATGATGATCCAGAAGGCTCTCCGCGAGACAGGACAGCCGAACCCCCTGCGACGCGACCAAGGCGTAGCAGGGTCATCGCCGACAGCGGAATCGCCGACACCTCACGCGGCGCGACCGGGGACCCGTGCCGTCGCATGACGACGGTGCGGACCGCCAGTCGCGCCGGGCGGGAAGCCTCGGACGGAGACCCACGGGCGGAGACCCGGTTGCGCTTACAGCACACGGGATACCGCCCGGATCACCGCCCTGGCCGACCAGCGTCCAGCGGACACGGCGCAGCCGGCATCCGGCTACGGCGAGCCCGTTGCGATGCGTCCGGCCTCCCGCGCCCGGCATTCACCGTCACCGTCTACCGTCCGATATCCGGACGAACCGGCCTGCTTCATGACAAGCCGGCAACGGAAGAAACTCGAAGTAATCGTTTAGCTACTTCTTGTTGCGCCGTTGAACGCGGGTCCGCTTGAGGAGCTTGCGATGCTTCTTCTTGGCCATGCGCTTGCGACGCTTCTTGATAACCGAACCCACGAACCCGACCGATCTGTTGGAAGGAAAGCCGAACGAACTACCGGCCGAGCCTACCCGCTCCACCGGACGACGTGGCACGGCCACCGCCTCCCCCGCGGACGGACGAGTACGCGAACGGAGCGATGACGTGGTTTCACCCCCCGCACACCCTGCGTCTTCCACGTCACGGCTCCGTTCGACGACGCCCCTGGCGCCCTGGCGGGGTTTTCGCGTTCGGGCGGGGTTCGGTCAGGCGGGGCTGGCCAGTTCCCGGGAACGGTCACGGGCCGCTTCGATCGCGGCCAGCAGGGCCGCTCGGACGCCGTGCTTCTCCAGCTCCCGGATAGCGGTGATCGTCGTGCCGCCCGGGGAGGTCACCGCCTCCCGCAGCAGCACCGGATGCTCGCCGGAGTCGCGCAGCATCACAGCCGCCCCCACCGCGGTCTGCACCAGCAACTGCGCCGCGACCCCCCGCGGAATCCCCAGCAGGATACCCGCGTCGATCATGGATTCGACCAGGTAGAAGAAATAGGCCGGGCCGCTGCCGGAGAGGGCCGTCACGGCGTCCTGCTGCGCCTCCGGCACCCGGACGACCTTGCCGACCGGCGCCAGCAGCTTCTCGGTGCGGCGCAGATGCTCCTCGCCGGCATGGGCACCGGCCGAGATCGCCGACATGGCCTCGTCCACCAGCACGGGGGTGTTCGTCATCACCCGCACCACCGGCGTGCCGGCGGCGAGCCGGTGCTCCAGGAACGCGGTGGTGACACCGGCCGCCACCGAGATCACCAGATGATCCGGTGTGACGACACCGGCGATCTCGCCGACCAGCGCGGTCATGTCCTGCGGTTTGACCGTGAGTATCAGCACGTCCGCCCGGGTGGGCGCGGCCGGGTTGGAGACCGCTTCGACCCCGTGGCGGGCGGACAGTTCCCTGGCGCGCTCCGGCCGGCGCGCCGTCACGAACAGATCCGCGGGATCGTGCCCGGAGCGCAGCATCCCCGACAGCAGCGCCTCGCCGAGCCTGCCGGCGCCGAGGATCGCGATCGTCATGAACATCCCTCCTGTTGGCGGAGCATCCCCGACCCCAGGCAGAGCATCTTCGTCAACCTGACTCTCCTGTCAACCTGGCTCCTGTCAATCCGGCTCTCCCCGGTCCGACCCGTACGCGACCGGCCCTGGCGTAACCAACCTGCACGTAACTGACCCACGCGTGGCTGCCACCGATTCCCGCGCCGCTCCCCCACCGTCCGCTATCGTCACCGTCCGCCGCCGCAACCGCCTGTCGCTGTGACTGTCCGTTGTCAAACTGTCAGCCACCGCAACTGCTCCTGTCCGTCACCGCCGCGGTGTCGGCACTCGCCTCCGCCCACCCGTCGCGCTCACGAGGTGGAGCGCAACGCGCGTGCGAAGAACAGCAGGTTGGCCGGGCGTTCGGCCAGCCGCCGCATCAGATAGCCGTACCACTCGCGCCCGCATGGAACATAGACCCGTACCGTCTCACCGGCTTCGGCGAGGCGCCGCTGCTCTCCGGGGCGGACCCCGTACAGCATCTGGTACTCGAACGGCCGCCGGGCCACCCCCTGTGACGCAGCCCCCTGCCCGGCCGCCCCCTGTGACACGGCCCCCTGTGACGCAGCCCCCCGCGGCACCTCAACCGCCCGCCGGTCGAACCGCCCGTCCACGGCCAGCTCGACCGGCGGTGTCGCGACCGACGATGCCTCAGCCTGCGACGTCCCGGCCTGCGACATCCCGGCCGACGGCACTTCGACCTGCGGCGCTTCGACCTGCGGCGCCGTGGGCGCCTGCCCGGCTGACCAACCACCCGCGGCCTGCGCGCTCACGGGCAGCCTGCCCGTGGCCAGCGCACCGGCGAGGCCCGCGGCCAGCTCGATCAGAACCGGGTCGTGGGTGGCCACCATCGGGTATCCCCGGCCCGCCATCACAACCGCCAGACAACGCGCGTAGGAGGCGCTCACCTCGGCCCGGCGGGTGTAGGCGACCGAGGCGGGCTCGGCATAGGCACCCTTGCACAGCCGCACCCGGCCGCCCGCGGCGGCGAGATCGCGACAGTCCGCCTCGGTACGCCGCAGACAGGCCTGGACGACGGCACCGGTCTCGCCGAACTCCCGGCGCAGGTCGGCGACAACGGCCAGCGTGGCGTCGGTGGTGGTGTGATCCTCCATGTCGACGGTGACGCACGTCCCGGCGTCGCGGGCCGCCTGGCAGACCCGGAGGGCGAGATCACGCGCGAGCGCGGCGTCGACCCGCGCCCCCAGCGCGGAAAGCTTGACCGAGACCTCCGCTGCGGGCGTGAGCCCCACGTCGGCCAGCGCACGCAGCAGCCCGCCGTAGGCGGCGGCCGACTCCTCGGCCAGCCGCCGGTCGGTGACGTCCTCGCCGAGAAGGTCCAGCGACACCCGCAGACCGGCGTCACGCAGGCCACCCGCGACCCTGACCGCCGCCGCGACGTCCTCCCCCGCGACGAACCGTTCCACCACGCCCCGGGTCAACGGCGCGGTGGACACCAGCCGCCGGACCCGCGGATCACCCGACATCATCAGCAGAGCCGTCCGCAGCACCCCCGCAGGATCCCGCAGCACCCCCGCTCCGAGCCCGAACGCCACGGCAATCACCCCCGACACCCAGCGACACCCAGCGACACCCACCGGCACACTCCCACCACACCCCATCACATCCGCCCCGTTTCGCCAGATCCACCGCATCCGCGCCACCACGTCTGGAGTGATCCCGCTTCCGTGGACAGCGAACCTCGGGTTCGCTGTCCACGGAAGCGGGATCACTCCACATGACAACGAGGGAACAAGTGGTTGCCGTAGCAGCCACTCACGTACTCGTTCCGATGAAGGGGAAGATCGGTACCTTTGTGGGTTCTGGGGGCTTGGCGGGGGGTTCCGCTTATGACGGGGTGGAGGGTGGTATGCGGGCCACGGTCAGGATCGTGTGGAAGGGCTCGGTGATCAGGCCGTCGGGGAAAGCCTTCAGCAGGGAGCGCCGCTCGGCGTCCAGGAAGTCCTCCAGCCGGTCCCCGATCGCCTGGACGTACGACTTCGAGCGCAGCCACAGCTCGTACCGGTCCAGCGGGAGCGTCCGGCTCCAGCGGCCGGAAACCATCACAACCTCGGTGAACAGGCCCGTCCAGCGCAGTTCGTCCGCCCAGGGGCGGGTGCGGTAGTCGCGCCGGTAGCCGGGGCTCATCGCCTCCAGACGCCGCTGTTGACGCTCCCACCAGCGTAGGTCCTCGCCGTCGACGTCGTTCCACCAGACCGCGAGCGCGCCGCCGGGACGCAGCACCCGTGCTGCCTCGGCCGCGGCCACCGGCACCCGTACCCAGTGCCACGCCTGGGCGTAGCAGACGAGGTCCGCCACTGCGCCGGAGAACGGCAGCGCCTCACCGTCGGCGCGTACCACGCCGATCTCGGGGGTGCGTTCCCGCAGTCGGCCGAGCATGACCGAGCTGTGGTCCACCGGGATCACCCGGGCGCCGCGCGCGAGCAGGTCACGGGTGGCTATACCCGTTCCGGCACCGACCTCGAGGATGTCCGCGCCGGCCAGCTCACGTCCGGCCAGCCATTCCAGATCCTTGAACAGCTGATCGGGATAGGATGGCCGGGCGGCGTCGTAGGCGTCCACCATCGGGTCGAAAAGCGATCTGGCGCTCATTACCGCATGGTGACACCGTCACGCGGGATGGATACGGCTGTTCGTCGCTGTTTGTCCCCGGTACTTCCTGCCTCCGGTACTTCGCCGGTATCGCCGACCGGCCCGACGACAGCACCCGGACCAGCGGCGCCCCGGACCGTAACCGTAACGTCAGGGCAGGCGGCCGGCCGCGGTGACGGGGGCGGCCGCGAGGTTGAGGCGGGTGAACGCCAGGGCCTCGGCGAGGTCGGCCTCCCGCTGCGCCCGGGATTCCGCGCGGCGAGTGTTGATCTCCACGACGACCGTCCCGTCGAAGCCCCGAGCCGCGAGCCGTTCCAGCAGGTCGGCGCATGGCTGGTTGCCGCGGCCGGGCACCAGGTGCTCGTCCTTGGCCAGGCCGATCCCGTCGGCCATGTGCACGTGGACCAGCCGATCGCCCAACTCGTCGGCCATGGCGAGCGCGTCGGAGCGGGACACGCTGGTGTGCGACAGGTCCAGGGTGACGTGCCGGTAGTCGTCACCCACGGGCGACCAGTCCGGCGCGTACGCGGACACCTCCCGCCCGCGGGCCCGCAACGGGAACATGTTCTCGACGGCGAAGCGGATGTCCGTCTCGTTCGCCATCCGTTCGATGCCCTCGACGAAGTCGCGGGCGTAGTCACGCTGCCAACGAAACGGCGGGTGGACGACGACGGTCGGTGCCCGCAGCGTCTCCGCGACGGTGCGGGCCCGTTGCAGCTTCGCCCACGGCTCGACTCCCCAGACTCGCTGGGTGAGCAGCAGGCACGGGGAGTGGATCGCCAGGATCGGGATGCCGTGATAGTCGGAAAGCCGCCGCAGGGCTTCCGGATCCTGACTCACCGGATCCGTCCACACCATGATCTCTACGCCGTCGTAGCCAAGCCGGGTGGCCATCTCGAAAGCTGCTGCCGTCGACTCCGGATACGTCGACGCGGTCGACAGCGCCACCCTGGCCGAGGGCACCCGTGCGATGGCACGCCCACCGCCACGCGGCGTGAGCAAGGTCGGGTACCCGGTGTCAGGGGGCGGACCAGCGGAATCCGCTGTCGGCTGCCACAAACCTGCGCCACGGTTGTCCGCGACCTCGGCGTCCCCGAGCCGCGGCGCTGGGGTCTGCGCCTCGGACATCCCTCCAGAGTAGTGCCTGTGTGCGGCGATCGACGCCTGACTCGGAACAGCGAGGTATCAGCCCGGATACCGGGAGCGACCGTACGGGGATCGGGCGGGGATCACGTGAAGATCATTTGAAGATCACGCAGAGGTCAGCCAGTCCAGCCTGCGCAGGATGACGCCCTCCCGCAGCGCCCACGGGCAGATCTCGACCTCGTCCAGGTTCAGCAGGTCGAGGGCTTCGTCGGCGACCACGGACCCGGCGGCCAACTGGCCCGCGCGGTCGGCCGACACCCCGGGCAGATCACACCGTTCGGCGGCGGACAGCCGGCACAGCCGCGCGGATATCTCGCGCAACGCGTCCCGGCGCAGGACCCGGCGGACGTACGGGCCGCGGCTGTAGGGCTCCGCGCCGGCGATCCGGGCCAGCGACCGGAAGGTCTTCGACGTCGCCACCGCCCTGGTGGGCTCGCCGACCACGTACAGCCTGGAGACGACCGGGGCGATGTGCGCCCGGACGTAGCGCCGCAGGGCCGTCACCTCGGAGCGTTTCGGCGGGTCGTTGGTGAACCAGTCCCGGGTGAGTCGGCTGGCCCCCAACGGCAGGGAGGACACGACATCGGGGTCCTCGTGCATCCCGGCCGCGATCTCCAGGGAGCCGCCGCCGATGTCGAGCGCGAGCAGCCGGCCGGCACTCCAGCCGAACCAGCGCCGCACCGCCAGGAAGGTCAGCCGGGCCTCGTCCTGCCCTGGCAGGACCGCGAGCGCGACCCCGCTGGCGGCCCGCAGGCGAGCCAGGACATCCTCACTGTTGGTAGCGTCCCGCAGCGCAGAAGTGGCGAACACCACAAGATCGTCCACGCCGAGCTCGTCGGCGCGCGCGCTCATGTCGATGATGCAGTCGGTCAGGATCCGCTCACCCTCGGCGGAGAGGGCTCCGTCACCGTCGAGAAGTTCGACCAGCCGCAGCGGGACCTTCGCGCTGGCGGCCGGCAGCGGCTGGCCACCGACATGGGCGTCCACCACCAGCAGGTGCACGGTGTTCGAGCCGATGTCGATCACGCCGAGGCGCATCCGGCCGGTGACCGGCGGGACGGCGACGTGCGGGACAGCATGATCATGATGGGGCGGGGGCTGCTGGCCACCGTCGAAGGAGGCCGGCGCGGGCAGCGTCACGGGCGGCTCACCGGCCCCGGGCCGGGTGGCGGCGGGGATCTCGACGGCGGCGGCCTCGGACACGGGCTTCAGTGACATCGGACACACTGGCAGCTCACCCGCACGGCAACCGGCAACCCGACCGGACCAGCCGGACCGGCCGGACCATCCAGATCGGTCAGATCGAGCAGGACGGAAACATCGGGAAAATCGGACAGCGGGCGGAGGGTGTGCGTCCCCCTCGTCGCGTGGCCAAACTTCACGCATCCACTCCCGGTCGTGCATCGAGCCGGCCACGGCCGGCCGGCACCGGCATCCAGCGAACCAGACCAGTACCGGCAGCCGGCGGACAACGCGCCCGGCGGACCACCATGACAGCGACGGCGAACCACCATGACAGTGATCAGGTACGCACAGCGACCCGGCCGGGCGGAGCCCTCACCTGACCAACGTACACAAGTGATCGCCGCTGTCAGGCCGGAACGCCGATCAGAGGATCGGAATCGTCACGGAAAGATCACAGCCGTATCACCGGAGAGGCGAAGATGCGAAGAGGCCACCGGTGTCAGGGCTCGAACTTGTACCCCAGACCCCGGACGGTCACCAGGTGGCGCGGGTTCCCGGGCTCGCCCTCGATCTTGGTACGCAGACGCTTGACGTGGACGTCGAGGGTCTTGGTGTCCCCGACGTAGTCCGACCCCCAGACGCGGTCGATCAGCTGACCGCGGGTGAGGACCCGGCCGGCGTTGCGCAGGAACATCTCCAGCAGCTCGAACTCCTTCAGCGGCAGTGGGACGGAGGCGCCGGCGACCGTGACGACATGGCGTTCGACGTCCATCCGCACCGGACCGGCCTCCAGCGTCGCCGTGACGCGTTCGTCGATCTCACCGCGGCGGCGCAGCACCGCGCGGATACGGGCGACCAGCTCACGGGCGGAGAACGGCTTGGTGACGTAGTCGTCCGCGCCGAGTTCCAGGCCGACGACCTTGTCTATCTCGCTGTCGCGGGCTGTTAACATGATCACCGGGACGGTCGACCGCTGCCGCAGCGCCCGGCAGACCTCCGTACCGGACAGGCCCGGCAGCATCAGGTCCAACAGGACGAGATCGGCGCCGTGCCGCTCGAACTCGGTCAGCGCGGCCAGCCCGTCGGCGGCCACCGCGACGTCGAAACCCTCCCGTTCCAGCATGAACGACAACGCGTCCGAGAACGACTCCTCGTCCTCCACGACCAGCAGGCGGGTCACGCGTCACACTCCTTCGTCATCCGTCCGTCATCCGTCCGTCAGTCAGGCGTCAGTCAGGCGTCAGTCAGGCGTCGGTCGTCCGTCGGTCAGTCGTCATCCGTCAGTCGTCCATCGTCGTTGTCACGTCCGCGCTCGACGTCAGTATCGATCTCGACGTCGGTATCGATCTCGGTATCAGCGTCGGCCAGCAGCAGCGGCAGTCTGATCGTGAACGTCGACCCGGCCCCCTCGGAGCTCCACACGCTCACACTTCCCCCGTGGTTCGTCGCGACATGCTTCACGATCGCCAGGCCCAGCCCGGTGCCGCCGGTCGTGCGGGAACGCGCCGGGTCCGCCCGGTAGAAGCGCTCGAAGACCCGCTCCAGGTCCTTCTCGGCGATGCCGATGCCCTCGTCTGCAACCGAGAGCTCCACGGTGTCGCCGGCGCGTCGGACCCCGACGACGACGCGGGTCCCCGGCGGGGAGTAGGTGACCGCGTTGTCCAGCAGGTTCGCCAGCGCTGTGACCAGCTGCCCCTCGTCTCCGCTGACCACGAAGTCGCTGTCGCCGATCACCGCGACGGTGATCTCCTGGGCGGCGGCGGCCAGCCGGGTGCGGTCGAGCGCCTCGGCCAGCACCACCGACACCTGCACCGGCCGGGGATCCGGCTGCGGGTCCGCGCCCTGCAGCCGGGACAGATCGATGATCTCCTGCACGAGACGGGCCAGCCGGGCGGACTCGTGCGTCATCCGGGAGGCGAACCGGCGGACGGCCGCCGGATCGTCACTGGCCGCGGCGACGGCTTCGGCCAACACGTGCAGCGCGCCAACCGGGGTCTTCAGCTCGTGACTGACGTTCGCCACGAAGTCCCGGCGGACCGCCTCCACCCGGCGGGCCTCGGTGAGATCGTCGAGGATAACGGCGACATGGCCGTCCGAGTCCAGCCGCGAGGTGCGAGCGCGTACGGCGAACGCCTCCTGGTCGGGACGGGGCCGGGTCAGCGGCGGTTCGGGGCGGGGTGGCAGGTCGAGCTGCCGGTCACGGTCGACGCCGTCGCCGCGGGTGCGGGCGGCCAGGTCGCTGAGCTCGACCAGGTCCAGACGGCTGTCGACGATCACCCCCATGGCGTGGGCCGCCGGGTTGGCCAGGACCACCACGCCGTCGGCGTCCAGAACGATCAGCCCGGAGGGCAGGCCGTCGACAAGGCGCCGGACGAGCCGCGAGGGCAGCGCCGCGCGCGTGGCGGTCGGCGGGTTCGCGGCCGCGGCATCGCGGATCCGCCGCCGCGGGGACACAACGGTACTGTCACCTGCCCGGATCGTGGACGCACCTCGGCCCGGCGGTATCTGCGCCGGCGGTACCGAGCCCGCCGAACCCGACGATGCCGAACCCGACGGCGTCTGGGCCGGCGGTGTCTGGGCCGAGACCGGTCGCGGGCCGGGACGGGCCGCGGAACCCGCCCGGCCGGTGCGCGGCGTGGGGCCGGCGGCATCCGGGTTGGCTCCGCCACCGAAGAGCCCGAAGCCGGAGAAGCCGGAACGGCCGAAACCGGAGGGCCCGAAACCGGGAAGACCGAAGCCTGCATCCCGCTTGCACTCGCCCTCGCCCACGGCCGAATGGTAGGTGGACTGTGGACGTATCCGCCCAACCCGCGCCGATAGTCGTCAGGAGTTCACCCGGCCAACAGAATGTGTTCACCGTGGGGCGAGCACCGCCGACCATCGTTGATCGCGACAGGGTATGCGCGGCGTTCGGGGTCATATGTCCAGGAGCAATCGCTGTTCGCCCGCACCGTGTGACGCGCCGAAGGTCGAAACGGCGGCTTTCCCACGGACAGCCGACGCCGGCTCGCAACGCCGGGAGCCGGCACGCGCATGGTCGCCACCCCGGCAGACCGGGGATGCGGCCGCTGTTCCAGTGACCACGGGGATCCGCGGCTTCCGGCAGTGCGAAAAAACATGATCGCGTCCTGCCAGCCGTCCCCGTCTCACCCTGTTGTGATCCGATGGGCTGACAACCGCTACAGACACGAAGGAGCCGTCCGTGCGGGACGCCTTCCACGACGAGCTCGAGAGCATCAACTCCTCACTCGTCGAGATGACCAACCTGGTCGCTTCAGCAATGGCGCGAGCGACAACCGCGCTTCTCGACGCCGATCTGCAACTCGCCGAGGGTGTGATCACGGCCGACGAGACCGTGGACCTGCTACGTAACGAAATCGAGGAGCGATCCTTCGACATAATGGCGCGCCAGCAACCGGTCGCCACCGACCTGCGGACCATGGTCACCACGCTGCGTATCGTGGCTGACCTCGAACGCATGGGCGATCTCGCGCTGCACGTCGCCAAGGTGGCCCGCCGGCGCTACCCCGGCCGCGCCGTCCCACCGGAGCTGCACTCGACCCTGCTGGAGATGGGCCAGGTCGCGCAGCGCATCGTCGCCAAGGCGGGGTCGGTCATCGCAGGCCACGACACGGCCCTGGCCAAGGAGCTGGAAAGCGACGACGACTCCATGGACGCCCTGCACCGCAGGCTCTTCCATGTGCTGCTGGAAACGGAATGGACCTACGGCATGGAGGCCGCGATCGACATCACCCTGTGCGGCCGCTACTACGAGCGCTACGCCGACCACGCCGTCTCAGTAGCCCATCGTGTGATCTACCTGGTCACCGGCAAACGCGTCTGAGCAGCCGCCGCCCCGCAAAGCCCGACGGCTGCGCGAATGGAGCGGTGGCGTGGTTTGCGCCCCCGGCTGGGCCCACGTTTCCCACGTCACCGCTCCGTTCGGCACCACGGGGGCTCGCCCGGGGGCGGCGTTCGTTACTTCTTCCTGCCCTGGGCGGCTACGGCGGCGGCGGCTCTGGCCGCTTCCTCCGGGTCCAGGTAGGACGAGGCCAGGACGCGCAGGTCGTCGTCCAGTTCGTAGCGCAGGGGGATGCCGGTGGGGATGTTCAGGGCGGCGATGTCGCTGTCGCTGATGCCGTCCAGGTGCTTGACCAGGGCACGCAGCGAGTTGCCGTGGGCGGCGACGAGCACGGTCCTCCCGCGCCGCAGGTCCGGCACGATCGCGTCGTACCAGTACGGCAGTATCCGGGTCACCACGTCCTTGAGGCACTCGGTCGTCGGGACGAGGTCCGGCGGCAGGTCGGCGTAGCGCTCGTCCACACCACTGACCTGGTTGGGGCCGATGGGCGGCGGTGGGGTGTCATAGGAACGGCGCCACAGCGTGAACTTCTCCTCGCCGTACTCGGCCAGGGTCTCGGCCTTGTTCAGCCCCTGCAGGCCGCCGTAGTGCCGTTCGTTCAGGCGCCAGGAGCGGTGCACGGGGATCCATGTCCGGCCGGCCGTGTCGAGCGCGATCCAGGCGGTGCGGATCGCGCGCAGCAGCAACGACGTGTGCACCATGTCCGGGAGCACACCCGCGTCACGCAGCAGTTCACCGCCGCGGGCCGCCTCCTGGCGGCCCTTGTCGGAAAGGTCGACATCCACCCAGCCGGTGAACAGGTTTTCTCGGTTCCACGTGCTCTCGCCGTGGCGGAGCAGAACGAGCGTCGGCATGACTTCGATCCTGCCGCAACCCGCCGCCGCGATGCGGCTGGATCGCCCGTGGCGCACCCGCCCGGGACCCTTTTCAGGGCCGCTCCGACCGCGACGCCCAGCCCTTCACCGCCCCACACCGGTACCCCCGGCCCTGGCCGCCCGGCCCGCTGGCGTCCGCCCTCGTCCGCCGTCCTGGCTGTCAACCTGGGTGTCAGTCGGTGGCCCTGGGATGGCCGATACCGGCATAGATCGCCCAGGCGTTCTGGTTCGAGTCATCGATCAGATACCAGAAGCGTCCACCGCCGGTGACCGCGTGCTGCCACCGCGGCCGCTACGTGACGTTCTTGCTTGCCCGGCTAGAGACAAAACGGCTGGAGACAAAGAGACCTCCGGGCGTTTCCATCGCCCATAGAAGGGACGACGGGCCGTCGGGACCAGCGACGACGCCCGGAGGTCCGGTGCCTGCCTGGTTCTCGCCGGTGCCGGTGCCCGCAGGTCACCCGGCAGGGGTGAGGACCACGAGACCGGCTAGCGGACAGTCACCTCACGAGTCCGTTTATCACACAAAACTGGACCACCTCCCTTCCTGTGTACGGACAACGCTACGGGGACGGGGCGGGCTCGGCAACCGCTTTTCCCCACCAACCGTCGGGGCGTCGCCGACGACTTCGCGACGGCAAAAAGTAACATATATATAACTTTCAGCTACAGCCCTAGTCAGTCGCGACAGTGGCACGGCAAGACCACCGTCCGCGCGATCGAAGATCCATCGGGCACGGCCTAAACTTGTTCCCATGGCGGTGGACGTCGCGGGAGGCCGGGAGAGCCGGCAGCGGCGCGACGCCGCGCCCGGCACCGCGCCGGTTTCCGCTGTGCCGCCGAAGGCCCAGGCCCCAGGCTCACCGGCCGCGGGGCCGGCGGGGGACGACGCCTGGCAGACACAGCTGCGTTCCCGCGGCTACCGTCTCACCCCACAACGTCAGCTTGTTCTCGAAGCGGTCACCCGGCTCGGCCACGCCACCCCTGAGGAGATCGTCACGGAGGTCCGCCGTACCGCGGGCGGGGTCAACATCTCAACGGTGTACCGCACCCTGGACCTTCTCGAGGAGCTCGATCTCGTCTCGCACGCGCATCTCAGCCACGGCGCGCCGACCTATCACGCGGCCGGCCTCGCCGAGCACGTCCACCTGGTGTGCGGCGGCTGCGGCGCGGTACAGGAGATCCCCTCGAACGTACTGGCCGACCTCGTCACCCGGCTGCGCGACGACTTCGACTTCTCCGTGGACGTCAGCCATGTCGCGCTTGCCGGCCGGTGCGGGGACTGCGCGGGCTCGGGTTCCGGTTGAACAGGCCATGACCGCCGACTCCATCGCCCCGCCCGCAACCGGCACCCGGCCGCCCGAGCCCGGCAGCCCCGGCAGCCCGGACGACGGCTCCCGCTACCGCTCACCATTGCTGGCCGTCGCCGGTGCCGTGCCCGCCGCCGGAGCCGACCTCGGGGTCGCTGACCACTACGGGGATCCGCTGCGCGAGCAACGCGTCGGCGAGCACGGCGCGGTGGTCGTCGACCGTTCGCACCGCGGAGTGCTGCGCATCACCGGCGTGGACCGGCTGTCCTGGCTGCACAGCATCACCTCCCAGCATCTCGCCGCGCTGCCGGCCATGCGGGGCAGCGAGGCGCTGGTGCTCTCCCCGCACGGTCATGTCGAGCACCATCTGATGATCGCCGACGACGGGACGGCCACCTGGCTCGACGTCGAACCGGGCACCAGCACCGCGTTGCTCGCCTATCTGGAGTCGATGCGTTTCCTGCTGCGGGTCGAACCGGTCGACGTCCACGCCGACCACGCCGTGCTGTCGGTCCTCGGCCCGGCCGCCGTGGACGTCGTGGCCAGCGCGTTCGCTCCGCTCGACCCTCCGCTCCACCGGCCTGCCCGCCGCGATGTGACGGTGGGTTACGACGGTGACCTGCTGGCCCGGGGCCCGTACCCGCTTGCCCGGGCGCTCGTCCGGCCGGCCGCCGCATCACCAGCCATCACCGGCACCCCCGTGGCCGGCACCCCCGTGGCCGGCACCCCCGTGGCCGGCACCCCCGTGGCCGGCACCCCCGTGGCCGGCACCCCCGCGACGGACGGCCCGGTGGCCGGCGGCGGTGCGGGCGGCCAGGAGGATCCGGACGGGTACGACATCCTCGTCCGGGCGATGTCCGACGGCCTCGACCTGCTCGTCCCGCGCCGGGCGCTGCGCGGGACGGTCGAACGGCTCGTCGCCGCGGGCGCGTCCCTCGCTGGTGTCGGCGCGTTCGAGGCGGCACGGGTCGCTGACCGCCGCCCTCGCCTGGGCGCGGAGACCGACCATCGGACGATCCCGCACGAGGTCGGCTGGCTGACCACCGCCGTCCATCTCGACAAGGGCTGCTACCGCGGTCAGGAGACGGTTGCCCGCGTGCACAACCTGGGCCGCCCACCCCGACGCATGGTTCTGCTGCATCTGGACGGCACGACGGTCGCCCGAGGCGCCCCGGTGAGCGGCGGCGGCCGGACGGTCGGGTTCGTGGGCACGTCCGTCGTGCACGCGGAACTCGGCCCGATCGCGCTGGCAATCGTCAAACGGACCGTGCCCGACGACACCGCCCTGGTCGTCATCGACCCGGAGACGGGTGAGGTCGCGGCATCCGTGGAGCCGGCGAGCGGGCCCGACCAGCCGACTCGCCCGGCCGGCCGTCTCGTCGGCTGACCCGGGCCGGACAGGCCGCCCCCATACGTCGTCCCCACACATCGTCCCCACACATCGCCTCCGTATGTCGCCCCGTGGCGGCCGCTCCGGTGGGGGCGGCCGCCACCCAGCTGGGACGAGACGACAGAACACGATCAGGTGGGACGAGCGAGGAGCTGATCCACCTCGCGGGCCTCCGGATGCGCCGCGTGCCGGCGCAGGGAGCGCCGGACCTCCTCCGCCCGCCGCGCGTTGCGCTGCGAGCGGGTGGCCTCCAGGAACGGCGTCGCCTCCCGGACGAGCGCACACCCGTGGTCGATGTTGCCCAGGTCGATCTGCACGGCCGCGCGACGGAGCAGGTATGTCGCGTGGTCACGGGCGCGGGCGACCGGGTGCACCTTGAGGGCGTGCGTCAGCCACCGGTCCGCCTGCGGCAACTGACCGAGATCGATGTAGCAGATCCCGAGCTGGGCCGCGTGGAACCCCTCGTCGAAGATGCCCGCCCAGGCCGGATCCTGCGGGCTGGAGCGGTCGGCCGCCGTTTCGGCCTGGGCCAGCGCGCGGAAGCATCCGGCCTGATCGCCCAGTGCCGCGTGCGCCCGGGCCAGCCTCATCTGGAGCATCGCGCCGACGCGTCCGCTGATGCCGCCGCTGCTCGCCACGGCCGCTTCCGCCAGTTCGAGGGCTTCCTTGGGATGGGCGAAGTCGACGCACTGCAGTGACATGTTCTTCATGATGTTCGCGCCGACCAGCCGGTCCCCGGCGGCGTGGGCGGCATGCAGGGCCGCGATCCAGTAACGTTGTGCGCTCGTGTGGTAGCCAGCGTCGAACGATGCCCACCCGGCGATCCGGGCGAGTTCGGCGGCGAGCAGTTGGAGACTCGCCCCGATCTTTTCCGTGTACGAGCCCTTGGCGAGCAGTTCGGTGACCACTCGCAGCTCGGCGTCGACAAGCCGCCGGACGCCCTCCCCGCCGAGCCGGTCGTCCATCAGTCGTAACCCCGGGATGTTGTGCTCGATGCGGTGGACCACCTGTTCGTCCACCCGACCGCCGTCCAGGGCGGCGACGAGCCGGGTGGGCTCCAGGTTGAGCCACTCGTTGGCCAGGCTCGCCACACCCGCTCCGGTGATGGTGAGGAACCCTCGACGGTCGGTGAGGGCGCCTTCGACAACATCGATCATGGACGTCACACTGCCTGCGCTGTTCCACGGGTAGTCGGTACGTACGACGTCACCGGTCGGCAGCCAGGCGGGCCAGGGATGGGACTCGACCTTCTCGGCCGAGACCCCCAGCTCAGCGGCAAGGGCGAGCTGGGAGACCCGGTCGGGTACGACGCCCCGGTGTTCCCAGCGCCAGACCTTCTGACGCTCCGCCGCCATGTTGGCCACACCCAGGTCGCGTGCGCGGCGCGCCACCACCCGGGCCAGTCGCTGATAGGACCAGCCACGCTGCGCCCGGACGAACGCGAGCGGGTGAGCGCAGGCGCCGGCACCCTCGGTCGACATCATCTGTCTCCTTCGAGTCGCATCTGGTGAGCAGCTAACGACGCTATGTGGTGACATCTTCGCGACACAGTGACAAACAGGAAGCGATGCGTGCGCAAAAGGCCACAGGAGGACAACAGCACGCACCGTTTAACACCGATTGCACGCGTGCTCACGCGATGGCCGCGAATGCACCGCACAAAATCCCGCACAGGTCATTGACTGCTCATCCACTTGCTGTTCAGCAAGATCCTGCCATCATGCTACCGCCGGTCGCGCGCCCCACAAGAGGCCGTACCACAGCGAGATCACACGGAGCGTCCCAAGCCGCCTACTCTCCGCTTTCAATTTTGTAAAAAAATTTAATGAATACAGAAAGAAATAGAACTGTGAACAGAACGGGAGCGAAGCGGCGGCAAAGGCGAGCGCCCCCGACGAACAACGGCCTCACGGCGGCCGCAGACCGAGCGACCACCGACCCGATGATCACCGGCCAGGTGATCGATGATCACATAAGGAACGCCTCCGCCTGCTTCTGCAGTTCGGTCAGCGTGGTCGTCGGATTCGCGCCCATCATGATCCTCGCGACCGCCTCGGACGCGAGGACAGGCACCTCACCGCCGCGCGGCCCGGACCAGTACGGCGCGCGGACGATCGAATCGATCAGCGCGTTGAAGGGCACGACCTGCGGATACCGCTGGTACAACGACACCAGCCGGTTCGCGGCCTCGATGTCGACCGGCAGATAGCTCAGCGTCGTCACCCCGGCGGCCACCATGTCCGGCGCGAGCATCGCCATCATCAGCTCGGTGGCCATCTCGTACTGGCAACGGTCGGTGGCCAGCATCACGAGACCGTTCCCGCTGGCCACCGGATGCTGCGTTCCACCCGGCAGGACGGGAAGCGGCGCCACGCCGAGCGGGAACGCGCCCTTGCCCTGGCGTTCGATGGTCTGCAGCCCCGGCACCACCGAGCTGATGCTCGCGCCCACGATCGCGGACTTCCGGTTGAGGGCGAAGCGGACCATGGCGTCGGCCGGCGTGTTCGACTGGGGCCCATAACCGCCCACCCTGGCCAGGAAGCTCGCGGTGTCACGCGCCGCGGCGCTGGTGAAGTCCGGCTGCCCCACGGCGTTCTGGATGCTCGCGCCCTTCGACCCCGCGATGGTGTTGAAGAACCACTGCCCGAACTGGTCCGAAGTCGGCAGGTCGACCGGCTGGACGCCGGGCAGGGCCTGTTTGATCTTTTCGGCGGCGGCAAGCAGACCGGTGGTGTCCTTCAGCGACCTCGGGTCCACCCCGGCCTGGGCGAGCATGTCGGCGTTGTAGAGCAGGACGGGCACGGAGACCTGCTGCGGGACGACGAACAGCTGCCTGCCCCCCACCGTGCCCAGCGTGGCGAACCGCTGGTCGTAGGAGGCGCGCAGCGACCGCGGCGACACCTCCTGGGCGTCGAGCCGTTCGACGAAGGTGGCCAGCAGGTCGAGCCCGGCCACCGCGAGGTCCGTGCTGCGCCCGGCGGCCGCGTCGGCGCCGATCTGCTGGACGATCTGGGAATAGCTGGTCGCGGCGGACGTGATGTCGACGGTCAGGCCGGGATGGGCCTTTTCCATGTGCGCCCTGGCCGCCTTCGCGGTGTCGGCGAGCGGGCCACTGACGATCATCCGCAGCGTCCTGACCCTCATGGCGCACTGGAGCGACGCCGTGGCCCCGTTCGCGTCGGTCACGGCCACGGCGGCCCGGCGGACGGAGGCCGGCCGTCGGCGACGAGCCGCCGGAACCGCCCACCCCACACGCGGCGATCGTGCATACGGCGGCGACGGCGACGAACCGTGTCGCCCGCGGAATCCGGTTCAATTTTCTTCCTTTCAGGCTTTCACGCCCCGACGCCGCCGGTTCTGACACTGGTGCCGAGGCCGGTACCGCCGATGACTCCGGCGGCCGGCCGACAGCGGACCGGAATGAGCACGGTCGATTTCGCGATACTCGGCGCGGCCGGTGGCCGGGAGGCGGGAATCGACAACGGAAATGCGGCTCGCGGGCCCGTGGGCCGCCGGGCCGCCCGCGTCGCAGGGGCCGCGGCGGCCGCCGGGCCGGCCCGGCACCGGGCGCCGTCGCGGGCACACGCCCCGGGCACCGGCACCGCCGTCGGCCGCACGGAACACCGCGCATGACAACGCCTGGAAGGCTCGCCGGCCGCCGGCCGCCCAGGGGCGCGACCGCCGGCAGGCGCTCCTGCCGGCGTCCCCGGGCGGGTCTCATCTGCTCGGTACACGGCTGGAATCCTGGCGGTCAGAAGAACATCTGTGTACGACCGGGGCATGTCACCGCGGCCACACGCGTGACGGCCCGCTCAGAAAAACCGTGGTTGACACGGGATTTCCGGCCAGCAGCCTGCTGTCGTATTTCCGACAATGTTGGGGAACGCACATCGGAAATCCGCCGGCCGCGATTCCGTCCGGGGTGCGACTTCCGCCGTGGAAGCGTTCCGCCCGCCATCGAAGCGGCGCTGGAAACAGCGCGGTGGGCGCGGTGGGCACGCGCCACGGCCCGGCACCGGGGACGGGCACCGGGGCGACCGGAGAGGACCCGGTCGTCCGGCGCCCCCACCAGGACGATGCCCGACGCCCGGCCCCGACGCCCGCCAGCGCCTCCTCGGCTTGCCGGCGGCCAGCAGAATGTGCCCCATCCGCGCGATCCCTGTAAGAATGGCACCTGACCTGACGCCGATCTTCGGGACCACGATGAGCGAGCGCAACAGCTCCGAATGGGGGCGTGTCGGCGACGACGGCACCGTGTACGTACGCACGACCGCGGGTGAGCGCCCCGTCGGCTCCTGGCGGGCAGGCTCCCCGGCGGAGGGCTTTGCCCACTTCGCCCGGCGCTACGACGATCTGGCCGCCGAAGTCGCGCTGCTGGAACAGCGGTTGACCGTCCCCAGCGCCGACCTGACGGGTCTTGCCGCGAGCGCGCGGCGGCTGCTGGCCTCCCTCGGCACCGCGGCGGTGGTCGGTGATCTGGACGCGCTCACCGGACGCCTGGGATCGGTGCTGGACGCGGTCGGCGAACGTACCGCGCAGCGAGAGGCCGAGCGCGCCCAGCGGGCCGCCGCCGCGGTGGAGGCGAAGGAGGCGCTCGTCGCCGAGAGCGAGCGCCTCGCCCGCAGCTCCGACTGGAAGGCCGTCGGAGAGCGGTTCCGTTCGATCGCCGTCGACTTCCGGGCGATCACGGGGGTGGACCGCCGCACCGACGCCGACCTGTGGAAGCGGGTCACCACCGCGCGCGAGGAGTTCAACCAGCGCCGGACCGCTCACTTCGCCGCGCTCGACCAGCAGCGAGCCCAGTCCAGGCAGCGCAAGGAAGCGATCGTGACCGAGGCCGAGGCGCTCGTCGACTCCACCGAATGGTCGGCCACGAGCGCCCAGTACCGAACGCTGATGAACCAGTGGAAGTCGGCCGGGCGTGCGCCCAGGGACGTCGAGGACGCGCTGTGGGCCCGTTTCCGCGCCGCGCAGGACACCTTCTTCACCCGGCGCAACGCCGCCAACGCCGAGCGGGACGCGCATCTGCGGGTGAGCCAGGCCGCCAAGGAGCAACTGCTCGCCGAGGCTGCCGCGCTCGACCTCGCCCGGCCCGACCAGGCACTGCGCAGGCTGCGACAGATCGAGGAACAGTGGGACCTCATCGGGAAGGTGCCTCGGGACGCCGTCAGCGACCTCGAACGACGGCTGTCCGCAGTCAGTGACCGCATCCGGTCCGCGTCCGATGCCCGGTGGCGCCGGCAGGAGTCCGTCGAGTCCCCGTTCGTGGTGACGCTGCGGGAGTCGGTCGCCAAACTGGAGGCGCGGCTGGAACGTGCTCGAGCTCACGGACGCACGGACGAGGTGGCCGAGACCGAGTCGGCGCTAGCAACACAGCGCGAGTGGCTAGCACATGCGACCCGCTGACCAGCGGGACCGGCAGGCAACCGACTGACCACCACCGGCCGGCTGCCGATCAGCAGCTCCGATCAACAACTCGCTGATGCATGACCATACGGATTATTTTGACTACCTTCAGTGATTGAAGTATGGCTAAACGAAGCGTTTCGTAACGATTTATACATATATGCATACTCATAGTGTTCGCCGCGTTTAGCGCATCTGCAACATCGTTAATACAGCGAATACACATTGAATTTCCGCGTGCGCGTATCCGTACGCGACGGACGCACAGAAACCGCCAGGGTCGGCCCGGACGAAGGCGTCCCAAGCATTCCAGGATGCTTGCCAAACGCTTGCCACAGCTAGCATCTGGACGTACGCTGCGAACCATCGGTTCAGCGACACAGCGGGTCCCGTGACCGTGCGCATGGCTCACCCGGTGAAGCCCATCCGGCAAACATGATCCACCCAGCGCACCGGCGCATACCCCCAAGGAGAGGAGGCCGACACTGAACGTGCCGCCCCTGAACGTACGCGATCTCGGAGACTTCATCCGGGACCAGCGCAAGGCCGCACATATCTCGGTTCGTCAGCTCGCCCGGCAGGCCGGCGTCAGCAATCCCTATCTGAGTCAGATCGAGCGCGGCCTGCGCAAGCCGTCCGCGGAGATTCTGCAACAGATCGCCAAGGCGCTCCGGATCTCCGCGGAAGTGCTGTACGTGCAGGCCGGCATTCTCGACGAACGGGCGTCGGACAGCGATGTGACCGCGGCGGTTCTCGCCGACTCGACGCTCACCGAACGGCAGAAGCAGGTCATCGTCGAGATCTACGACGCGTTCCGGAAGGAGAACGCCGTATACGGGCTGACCGGCCGCCCCGCCCTGCCGGACGGCCTGCGGCAGGGCATATCAGCCTCCCCGCCCGCGTCAGCCTCCCCGCCCGCGACGAAGACGGCCCTCACCGGCTCCGCGTCCACCGGCTCCACCGCGCCCACCAGCCCCGCGTCGGCTACCGCGACCACGGCCACCGAGGCAAAGCCGGCTGGCGCCACCCGTCGGGCCACCGGGGCCACCCGAGCGGCGGCCACGCCCACCCCGCGCGCACCCGGCGCCTCCGACGCCGCCCCGAAGCGGACAACGGCGACCCGACGGCCACGTACGACAGCGGCCACCGGCGGTACCGGCAAGGCCGACGGGGGCAGTGGGGATGCTGCCCCGAAGGCCGGCCGAGCCACCGGCCGAGCCACCCGCACCACCGCGGCTACCAACGGAGCCGCCGCACACGAGCCGCCGGACGACACCTCGTCATCAACAAAATAACAACGAAACAACATTCGACAGGCGTGTCACAGTCACAGATCGAGCCACCAACTGAGCCACAAAACTGAGCCACAAAACTGGAGGTAGCAATGGCCACCATCCGAACCAGCGCCGACAAGTCGGGCGACACCGTCGAGGCCTCGGCCGACGTCAAGATCCCGCTGTCGGAGGTCCGCAAGCCCCTGTACGCCTATGTGGGTGCCGCGGACGCCGCGGTGGAGAAGATCCGGAGCATCCCCACCGTCTACGCCGACGAGATCAAGAAGTTCTCCAGCCGGGTCAACGGCCTCTCCGTCCACGCCCAGCGGCTTCCGGCCAACGTGCAGACCGCTGTCACCTCCCTGCCCACGTCGGTGAGTTCCCAGCTTTCCGACCTGCAGGGACGCGCAAGCTCGCTCTACAGCAACTTCGCCGACCGCGGTGAGAAGCGCGTTGCCCGTATCCGCCAGAACCCGACGACCGAGGAGGCCGTGACCCGGACTCGCAACGTGGTCAGCCGGGCCCGGGCGGTGCGCTCCTCGGCCACGACGAAGTCCGCGGACAGCGCCGAGAAGAAGAGCGGCACCGCGCAGTCCGACTGACCGAACGGCCTGGGCGCAGGCCTGGCCGTTCGGTCTCACGACGGCGACTTCGCCGCCACTCGAAAAGAACAACCAGACACCACCGACCCAGTCCTGTGATCATGACCTGCGGAGAATCCTGGTACCTGGCGCCCGGGGTTCATGGTATGTCGTGTTGTACTGATGATATGAGATATCGCCCACTGGGATCTTCCGGCCTACTGGTATCTGTCGTCGGTCTCGGCTGCAACAACTTCGGCTCGCGGGTCGACCTCGAGGGCACCCGGGCCGTCGTCACGGCCGCGCTCGACAACGGCATCACCCTGTTCGACACAGCGGACACATATGGCAACAAGGGTGGTTCGGAGACCCTGCTCGGCCATATCCTGCGGACCCGGCGCGACGAGGTGGTTCTCGCCACCAAGTTCGGCAACGACATGGGTGGGGTGTATGGGCCCGACTTCAACGCCCGCGCCTCGCGCCGGTACATCCGTAAAGCCGTGGAAGGATCGCTGCGCCGGCTGCAGACCGACTACATAGATCTTTTCCAGCTGCACAGCCCGGACGCGTTCACCCCGATCGAGGAGACGCTGGCCGCTCTCGACGAGATAGTGCGCGAGGGCAAGGTGCGCTACGTGGGTTCGTCGAATCTCGCGGCCTGGCAGGTCGCCGACGCCGAATGGACCGCGCGCGCCTCCAGCACGACCCGCTTCATCTCGGCCCAGAACCACTACAACCTGCTGGAGCGTGGCATCGAGGCCGAACTCGTCCCGGCCGCGCAAAAGTACGGCATCGGCATTCTGCCGTACTTCCCCCTCGCGAACGGCATCCTCACCGGCAAGTACTTCCGGGACGAGCAGCCCCCGCCTGGCACCCGGCTGGCCGGCCGCCAGGACGAACTCACCGACGAGGTCTTCGACCAGGTCGAAGCCCTGGAAACCTTTGGCCGGGAACGCGGCCGCTCGCTGCTGGACGTGGCGATCGGTGGCCTGGCCGCGCAGCCCGCGGTCGCGTCCGTGATCGCCGGGGCGACGACGGCGGAGCAGGTCCGGGCGAACGTCGCGGCCAGCGAGTGGCAGCCGCGCGCCGACGACCTCGCCGTCCTCGACAAGATCGCGCCGTCCCGGCGGCCGGGCGCCTGAGCGGCGGGCCGTCCCGGACCTTACCCGTCGTGTCCGCCCCTGCCGCCGGGGGCGGTGACGGTGATGTCCGCGTCCGCCCGTACCGGCGGCCAGGCGAAGGTGACCTCGCCCAGCCGCCATCGCGGACGGGTGCCCCGCACGGGCCACCCGTCCGCCCGCAGGGACTCGACCGCGGCTGTCCAGCGCTGCCGCGGCCCGAACACGGCCCGCGGCGCGCCGCGCCGCCAGGCGTCGTCGAACGCGGCCAGCAGCGTGTGCACGTCCTCGCCGGGAACGTTGTGGGCGATCAACGACTTGGGCAGCCGCTCGGCCAGCTCAGACGGACGCGCGAGGCTCGGCAGGTGCGCGGCCAGGGTGAGCGTGCGGCCCTGGTGCCGCGGCCGCGGCCGCGGCGTCCCGACAGGTCCGCCGGGCGCCCCGGGCACTTCCGACGGCGCCTCGGGCGGGCGGTCGACGGCGAACCAGCAGGCACGCCGGCCGATCTCGTCGCAGGTGCCCTCGACCAGCAGGCCGCCGGGCGCGATGCGCTCGAGCATCGCCGCCCAGGCCGGGGCGACAGCCGCCTCCTCGTACTGGCGCAGCACGTTCATCGCGCGGACCAGCACCGGGCGCAGCCCAGCGAGTTCGAAGCCGCCACGGGCGAAAACCAGCCCCGGCGGACGCGCGGCCGGGGCCGCCGCGGCGACCCGATCCCGGTCGATCTCCAGGCCAACGACCCGGACGTCGGGCCGCAGGCGGCTCAGCCGCTGGTAGAGCTCCACCGTGGTGACCGGCGACGAGCCGTATCCGAGGTCGACGACAAGCGGGCTGGCGGCGGCGCGTAACCGGGCCGCCTGTGTCCCGACGATCCAACGATCGACCCGGCGCAGGCGGTTGGGAGCGGTCGTCCCACGGGTGGCGAGCCCCAGCGTTCTGGCGCGGCCCGCGGCCAGCCGCGGCTCGCGGCGGCGGGCGGGGGAGGTACCTGACACGCATCCACGATCGCAGAACCGGCCCGGCCGCCTCTCCCCGCGGGCATCCGTGCCCTCCGCGGGCATCGTGCCCCGAGCGGCGCCGATCCGCGCGATCGACGATCCGCCTCGGAGGGCTCTGGCGGCCGGCCGTATCAGGCGTTCCCGGTTCGATGTCCAGGGCCGGAGGCAGAAAAACAGGTGAATCTCACCTGTCACCCAATCGCCGGTTCGCCGCGCCACTGGCAGGATGAATCCGGGTGCCCGCCGGGAAAGAGCCCATAACGGAACGTAATGGCGGATGTCGGCAGGACAGGGCCGGCGGATCCGGATGGTGGCATCCGGTGACGGGCCGCGACCGCGGTTACCCAGCGCGGTCGGCAGGCAGGCGCGGGCGCGGCCAGCCGGATCCGGGGCAGCCGGCGCCGGGCATGCGGCCCTTGGATCGGTTGTTCGCAGGATCGGGCCATCCAGTGGTCGGTGAGCCCGGATCGGTGTGGAGGTGGTTGGTGCGTCGGGTCCGGTCGGGCTTCCCTCGTCGGGTCGCCATGCTGTCGATGCACACGTCGCCGCTGGAGCAGCCGGGTACCGGCGATGCCGGCGGCATGAACGTTTACGTGGTGGAGCTGTCCCGACAGCTGGCCCTGCTCGGCACCGAAGTGGAGATCTTCACCCGGGCCACCAGCAGCAGGATGCCGCCGAAGGTCGCCCTCGCGCCGGGGGTCATGGTGCGCCATGTCGCCGCCGGGCCGTTCGAGGACGTCGGCCGGGAGGACCTGCCCACCTGGCTGTGCGCCTTCACCGCGGCCGTGCTGCGGGTCGAGGCCGCGCACGAACCCGGCTGGTTCGACGTCATCCACTCGCACTACTGGCTTTCCGGCCAGGTCGGGCTCGCGGTCGCGCGCAGATGGGCCGTCCCGCTGGTACACACCGCCCACACGCTGGCGAAGGTGAAGAACAGCGCGCTCGCCGACGGCGACCGCCCTGATCCACCGCACCGCATCGCCGGCGAGCAGGACGTCGTCGACGGCTCGAACCGACTGATCGCGTCCACCGAGGACGAGCGGCGCCACCTGGTCGATCTCTACGGTGCTGCCCCCGAACTGGTCGACGTGGTGGCACCCGGCGTCGACCTGGAGGTGTTCCGCCCCGGGGACGTGGCGGCGGCCCGCGGCCGCGTCGGTGTCCTGCCGGACGCGCTGGTGCTGTTGTTCGTGGGGCGTATCCAGCCGCTGAAGGCGCCCGACATGCTGCTGCACGCCACCGCGCACCTGCTGGCGCGTGAACCGGCGCTGCGTGACCGCCTGCTCGTCGCGGTGGTCGGCGGTCCCAGCGGGTCCGGCCTGGACCGTCCGGACGCGCTGGTGAAGCTCGCGGCCGAGCTCGGCATCTCCGACATCGTCCGGTTACAGCCGCCGGTGCCACAGTCGGAACTCGCCGACTGGTACCGGGCCGCGAACCTGGTCGTGGTGCCCAGCCACAGCGAGAGTTTCGGCCTGGTCGCGCTGGAGGCCCAGGCCTGCGGGACACCGGTCGTCGCGGCCGCGGTCGGCGGGCTGCGGACGGCGGTCCAGCACGACATCTCCGGCATCCTGGTGGCGGAGCGCGACCCGGCCGCCTACGCCGACGCCCTGGCCCAGGTGATCGGCCAGCCGTGCCGGCGCCGGCGCCTGGCCGCCGGGGCGGTCGCGCGGGCGGCGGAGTTCGGCTGGTCCGCGACAGCACGCGGCGTTCTCACCGGTTACCGTAACGCTGCGACACCGGTTACCGTCCCGGCAACGGCCTGACGCCCGCGCGTCCGGCCGCCGTCGGCCGCGGCCTGGAAAGTCTCCGGTGGCCACGGCAGTGATCCAGCCGTCCGACCCATGAGGATCATGGTGGAGGTGGGAACCGGTGTCAGTACCTGTCGACAGTGCCGAACGGGCACGCCTCGACCGCCTGATCGACGACGCCCTGACGGAGTTGGGCCTGCCCTACGAACGGGTGAGCGAGGGATCGTTCCTCGCCACCCTGGAGGGCGAGCACCGGCTGAGGACGATGACCTGGCTGGTGGTAGGGGACCACACGCTGCTCATCGAGGCGTTCTTCATGCGCAGGCCCGCCGAGAACGAGGCGGGCACATACGCTTTCCTGCTCGGGCGCAACGCGAAGACCTACGGTGTGCACTTCTCGGTGGATCTCGCCGGCGACGTCTACCTCACCGGCCAGCTTCCGCTGGCGGCGGTCACCGCCGACGAGATCGACCGAGTGCTCGGATGCACCCGCACCTATTCGGACGAGAACTTCGATCCGGCGGTCGCTCTCGGGTTCGCCGGCGCCATCGCGCGGGAGAAGGCCTGGCGCGCCCGGGTCGCCGCCGAAAACGGCTCCCGGATGCGCGCCTGAGCCGGCCCCGGCAGCTGGCTGGCGGCCCGGGCCAGGCCCGGCCGCTGACCGGCTCGGCCAGGCCAGCCGGGGCAGCCGCGGCCGAGCCGGTCAGCGCCGAGCTGGAACCGGTCGGACACGCCGAGCGGACCAAGAAGGCTACGGTCGGTCAGCAGCCGATACCCGCTGGAGCCGGGCGGACAGGTGTGACTGCAACGGCTTGCCCTCGGCCGCCATGTCGATGGCATAGGCAAGATCACCTTCGACGAGGCCGTACAGCCGTTGGGAGCGGTCCACCCGACGCGCGGTGGCGGTCCGGATCACGACGTTGGAACGCAGTTCCACCCGCGTCCCGACGACGTCCCCGACGTAGATCTCGCTGATCCCGAAGGGATGGGCGAGCATGACCTCGACCGTGGGCGGCCCGTCGCCCTCCCCGGGCTGCACCCGCCAGAAACCGGTCTCGGTCGCCAGCGGGCTGCCCTCGCTGCGCCCGTCCCGGGGCTCACTGATCCACCAGGTATGGGACGTGTAGGACAGGGCGGGACGCCCGGTGCCGAAAAAGACGACCTCCTGGCCGTAACGGAAGGCGTCCATCCCCTCGTAGCCGCCGACGCCCTCGCCCCGCCAGGTGCCCAGCAGGAAGGCGATCGGCAGCAGGCTCGGGTGCAGGTCGACCACCGGCCCGGGCCGCACGGTCACGTCCACACGCCAGCGGTGCGCACGGGTACGGGTGCGGGTACGGCCGGGACGCTCAACGCTGGCCCGAGTACAGCTTGTACACCGCGTAGACGGAGAACCACCCGATGAGCACCGCTACAAGGATCAACAAAGCGGTGAAAAATATTTCCAGCACGGGACCAGCTTAGCCTTGACCGCCCTCTTCCCGCCCCGCTGGCGGTAGCTGTGTGACATCGGCCAAGCCGTCCGGCCCCTGCGAAGCCGGACCTTCCGGCGCCGGGCGCGGGGCCCTGCGACGGCGGGCGCCGGGCCCTGCCAGGGCAACCGCGCTCTGCCAGGGCAACCGTACGGGCCGGGCCGGACAACCGGTACGGACCGCCCGGTGCAGACTGACAGCCATGACAGCTTCACTGGTCATCAAGGCCACCGCGGGTGCGGACGCGCCGGAGCGGTGCTCACAGGCGTTCACGGTCGCCGCGGTAGGGCTCGCAAGCGGCGCGGACGTCTCCCTGTGGCTCACCGGCGAGTCGGCCTGGTTCGCTCTGCCCGGGCGTGCCGCCGAGTTCGCGCTGCCCGAGTCGACCCCGCTGACCGAACTGCTGGACGCCATCCTGTCCGGCGGGCGCGTGACGCTGTGCACCCAGTGCGCGGCACGACGGGCCATCGGCCCCGACGACGTGCTCCCCGGGATACGCATCGCCGGCGCGGCGGTCTTCGTCTCCGAGGTGCTCGCCGACGGGGCGCGGGCTCTCGTCTACTGACGGCCGTCCGCCGCCGATGGCCGTACCCACCAGCCGCGGGACGGCCCCAGCCTGGAGACGGCCACCGACGGCAGGCAACGGCCCGCCCGCGGGCGACGGCCGTCACGGCGGGCGGCCATTCGGTCCGTTCCGTGTTCCTCGGCTGTCCCACGGGACACCCGAGGAACACCCGAGGAACTGTGAGTAGCCAGTCAACAGGACTGTAGGTGGTGTCGTACGCAAGCTCCGCAACCGCTCCTGCAACAGCAGACCACGCACGGCACACGATGCGGCTCCTTCACGGCGCCGAGAGGATGCGGTTTGGTGGTTGTGTGATGCACGAACCCGAGGTTCTGTACGCAGTTGTCCAGTTCGACGGCACCGCGCAGCGGACAGTCCGGCGCGTCGTCGCACCATTTCCGGACCGGAGCTCCGCCGCGCTGTTCGCGACCGACAACGACCTGCACAACTACACCGTCGGCCCGATGTCGTTTGCCGTGCCCACTCGGGTGGCACCCGCGTACCACGGTGTTCCCGCGCCCCGGGCCGGCAGTTCCTGAGCCCCACGAAATCCGCCCCGCGTCGGGACAGCCCCCACAAAACACGAAGATGGGCCTTTTCAGGATGCCCGGAAGTTCTCCGGACTCCCGAAAAGGCCCACCTGGGACGGACCGGAACTATCCGGCCCGGTCCCGGGATCCCCGTCTCAAGGGGCTCCCTATGCCGCGACCTCGATCTCGGCGTCGACGGGCTCGCCCTGGCGGGCGACGACCTTCCGCTCGCCGGACGCGCCCGGGACGAGCGCCCGGACGGTCCACGAGCCCGGCCGGGCGAAGAAACGGAACTGCCCGGTCGCCGACAGCGGAACCTCGGCGGTGAAGTCGCCACCCTCGTCGAGCAGGCGGGCATAACCTGAAGCGACCGGCGAACCGTCCTTCAGTACGACGCCCTGGATGACAGTTTCCTTTGCCACGTCAATTCCTTCCAGCGAGGGTCCGCCACGGGTCGCGCCACACATGGTCCTATGCGTCCTTCTCGATCGGGACGCCGACCAGTGAACCGTACTCGGTCCAGGAGCCGTCGTAGTTCTTGACGTTCGGCAGGTCCAGCAGCTCGTGCAGGGCGAACCAGGTGTGGGCCGAGCGCTCGCCGATGCGGCAGTAGGCAATGGTGTCCTGGCTCAGGTCCACCCCGGCCTCCGCATACAGGGCGGTCAGCTCCTCGTTCGACTTGAAGGTGCCGTCCTCGTTCGCGGCCTTCGCCCAGGGGATGTTCTTCGCGGTGGGGATGTGCCCGGCGCGCTGCGACTGCTCCTGAGGAAGGTGGGCCGGGGCGAGCAGCCGGCCGGCGAACTCGTCGGGCGAACGGACGTCGACAAGGTTCCTCGAGCCGATCGCGGAGACGACCTCGTCCCGGAAGGCCCGAATGTCGGTGCGGGCGTCCTTGGCGACGTACTGGGTCGCCGGCCGGTTCGGGAGTTCCTCGGTCAGCTCACGGCTGTCGAGCTCCCACTTCTTCCGGCCACCGTCGAGCAGCCGGACCTCGGCGTGCCCGTAGAGCTTGAAATACCAGTAGGCGTAGGCGGCGAACCAGTTGTTGTTGCCGCCGTAGAGAACGACGGTCTCATCGTTCGAGATGCCCTTGCTGGACAGCAGCTTCTCGAACTGCTCCTTGTTGACGAAGTCACGGATCACCGGGTCCTGCAGCTCTGACTTCCAGTCGAGCCGGACCGCGCCGCGGATGTGCCCCTTGTCGTATGCGGAGACATCCTCGTCGACCTCGACCAGGACAACCTTGGGATCGTTCAGATGTGCCTCGACCCAGGCGGCATCGACAAGCGCGTTGGCGCGACTCATGCTTGCGCTCCTTTCACAGAACGTATGGCGAGATATATCTGGCAACCGAGGCAAAAACCGATCGTGGCATTCAGGAACGCCGCGACAAACGCGAACGCCGTGGCCACGTACCCCAACGCGGGGACGTCGGCGAGAAAGCCGACCGTACCCAGCACGCCGAACACCGCCCCGACCGCCTGCGCGAAACGCGGTGGCTGGTCGTCCTCCAACTCGGCCGGCGGCCCCAGCCGAGGCTGAACCAGCGTCCGGTACAGCACCCCGTACGGAGCACGACGGACGCCGATCACCGCACCTGTCAGAAATACCACGGTCTGCGCGAGGAGCAACCAGCCATTCGCGGTCAGCAACACGACCGTGAGGACGACGCTGGTGACAGCCGCGCTGAACCTGGGACCTCTTGGGTCGACCACGAGCTCATCTCCTGACGGGCAGGCCCGCCGACGGCGGACGGCATCAACGCACGGTTCAGGAAAATGGACACAGCGAGCTACGCACACGGCACAGATCGACCGTGCGGCGCCGGACGAGCTCGGTGGAGAACATAACCCCCTGACCGTAGCAGCGAACATGACGGATGTGTTATTGATCCGACGGCCAATCGGGTCGATCGGACATATCGATCATGGTATTGTCCGGCGCCGCCCCCGGATCCCGCCCGCGCGACCCACCAACCGCCAGCTCCAGCGCCGCGAGAACAGCCGCTCGCCCTGGTGGGGCACCACTGGCCCGGCAGACCTCACGGGCCCGCGAGTCAAGGACCAGGACGGTCGGAGTGCGCCGGATCCGCAGCCGTCTGACCAGTTCAAGATGGGATTCGGCATCGACCTCCACATGCCGCACGCCCGGGACGCTGCCGGCGACGTCCGCGAGAATCCGCCGGGTCGCCCGGCAGGGCGCGCAGAACGCGGTGGAGAACTGCACCAGCGTGACCCGCGTCCCGGGAGTCACCCCGAGCGCGACGAGTTCGGCGTCCACCGCGGGCAGCGGACCTGCATCGTCCGGACCTGCATCGTCCGGACCTGCATCGTCGAGACGAGTCCCGTCATGGTGGACCGGCGCTTCGTCGCCGTCCGTCACCTTGTTTTTCCCATTGTTGTTTTTCCCGCCGCTGCCGTCGCTCACGTCGTTACCGACCGGCCGGGCCGAAGCAGCCCCGGTGGCATCCGCCGCGGCCCTGCCGGGCACCACCGCAGGCGCCGGCGGGCCCGGACGGGCCACCCGGAACCGCCCGTCCCGCAGCCGGACGAGCACCGCCAACCCGACGGCACATCCAACAGCGGCCGCCAGCACCCACAAACCGGTCACACCACTGACCAGCGCCCCCGCCCACCCACATCTTCCCGCCACCCACACTCCCCCAGCCCGCTTACCCCAACACCGGCTGGGCTGTTTCACCGCGGTCCGGATCGTTTCGGCGCGGTCTGGGCTGCGCGTCGGGTGTCGGTCATCCCAGCAGCAGGTGGCCCACCGCATACACGAACGCGGCGGCCGCAGCCAGCGGGAGGATCGCTACCAGCGGCCATCCGGCGGGGTGGCCGTCATGGTGGGGCGCCTGCCCGGGGACGCCGGCGGGCACCGCCGCGCCGCCTGGCCCGGCCACCGGCTCGGTGCAGATCCCGGTAGCCGCGCGGGCGACGGCACGGTCGGCGACAACCGCCGCCACAGCAGCGGCAGCCGCGATCAGCGCCGCCTCCCAGGCGGCCGAATCGTCCGCGAACCCGCCGAGGAGAGCACCCGCGCCGATACCCGCGGCAAGCCCGACGGCTGGCACGACAGCCAGTGCGACGGCCGGCCCGCCGGCCCGCCGGCCAGGGCGAACGCTGCCCCGCCCGGCGGGTCCCACCGTTCCCACGGGTCCGGCGAACGCCCCCGCGCGCAGCCTCACGGCACACAGCCGTGTGACGAGCACGGCCGTACCCGCGCCCAGCAGACCGGCGGCCAGCACCGTGGGGCCGACCACCCGGCCGTCCGGCGCCCGGATGGCGGCCACGTTCAGACAGCCGGCCAGCAGAGCGACCAGGACCACCCCGCTCAGGCCCGCGGCCATGTCGACCGTGACCGTCGCCGACCGTCCCGCGGGGGAACCGTGACGGCGAGCAGCGGCCCGCGGCCTTCCCGCCCCGAGCAGCCGCCTGACCGGCGCCACGGAAAGAACATGATCACTCCACTGCCGGGCCCGGGCCACCGCGGGCAGCCCGGCCCGCGGCGGAGCGCCGGCGGCCTCCGCCCGCCCGCGCCGTCTGGCCAACTGGACGAGGATGACCGCCACCACGGCGGGACCGATGACCCCGGCCAGGTTCCCGATCCCGTCGGAATCGGTCAGCGCGGCGGTGGCGTCCGCGGCCAGCGCCGCCACCAGCACGATCGCGAGGGTCCCGGTCGACGCTCCGAGCGCACGCACCCAGGCCCGGCCGAGCAGGACCCCTTCGACAGCGATGACGGCGGCGAGCGGAAGCCGCCCCACGGACGCGGCGAGCACCGGTACGACAGCGGCGACGGCGACGCAGAGGCCGACGAGGGCCGTGCGGAGGCCGTCCGGTCGCCGCGGGGGGCTGTCCGCCGACGTGCCGGCCGGCTTCGTCCTGAGGGCCGTCCTGCCTCCGCGGGCGCACACGCCCCCATGTTCCCACGGCTGCTGTGGACGGCCGTGGACGACAGCGACGAACCGGGTGAAACACCCAGGGGACGCCCGGACGGGTGTCACCGCCACACTCCGACGTCGGCCGGAGCAGTCCTCGGCTCCTCGTGGCTCCTCGTGGCTCCTCGCGACTCCCCGTGGCTCCCCGTGGCTCCCCGTGGCTCCTCGTGGCCGTGGCCATCCCGATGCCGCACCGAGCGGGGCGGCATCGGGGCAGGACGGCTCACCCGCCGGCGAACGGCGGCAGCACCTCCACGACAGCGCCGTCCGTGAGCGTCACATCGGCATGGTCACGGTGACCGACCGGCAGGTCGTCCACCAGGAACGCGCAGCGGGTCAGCAGTTCCGCGAGGGTGCCCGGGTGGTGTTTCGCCACGGTTGCCAGCAGGTGGGCAAGGGTCTCGGCGTCCTGCCGCTCCTCGGGCACGCCGGCCGCGTGCCGGGCAGCGGCCCAGTAGCGGACCGTCACGCGGGCCATCGACCCATCCTCCCGCTGTTGTCCACCCCGGCATCCTCGACCTCCCGAGGGACGTCGTGGTCACCGAGAGCGCGTCCGATCCAGGGCCGGCCAGGGTCGCGCTGGCCGGCCGCGAGCGTGTCGACGCAACGCCCGAGGGGGTCGGCACCGACCTCTAGCGGGAGCTAGTCACGAAATCCGGAAAAGCCACGAGCGGCGACCCCGTCAAGATCAAAATCTTGGCTGGTTACGGAACGATCACGGTAACGATGGACCGTGGCGAGAATCTCAGCGCCCACAGCGGGGAGAACTCCTCATGCGGTAGGAGTGGAGTACGACACTCCGCTATCCTCCCCACAGGCCGGTCTTCGTTTCGCGCCCATGACGGCCGTGGAACGCGAACCGACCGCAACGTATCCGTGGGTCGACGCTGCCCCAACATCGCAACCGAACCCTGGAGGAGTCAACTTGAGCGTCGTCCTGTTGCTCACCAACGCTCCCGGACCGTCCGCGGAGTCCTTTCCCTCACTCGGGCTCCTGACCCACACCGTTCGCGTCGCCCCGCTCGAGGCCAGCGCGCTCCTTGACGCTCCCCCGGTGGACGTCGTGGTGGTGGACGGGCGTCGGGAACTGGTCGTCGCCCGTGGCCTGTGCCGCCTGCTGCGCACGACCGGGCTCACCACCGCGCTGCTCGCCCTTGTCACCGAAGGTGGGCTGGCCGCTGTGTCGGCCGACTGGGGCGTCGACGACGTCGTGCTCGACAGCGCCGGACCGGCCGAGGTCGAGGCGCGGCTGCGGCTCGCGATCGGCCGGGTGGCGGCCGCCGGCGGTACCGCCGAAGCCGGTGTCATCCGCTCCGGCGACCTGTCGGTGGACGAGACCACCTACTCGGCCAAGCTGCGTGGCCGTCCGCTTGAGCTCACCTTCAAGGAGTTCGAGCTGCTGAAGTACCTCGCGCAGCACCCGGGCCGGGTCTTCACCCGCGCCCAGCTCCTGCAGGAGGTCTGGGGTTACGACTACTACGGCGGCACCCGGACCGTCGACGTCCACGTGCGTCGCCTGCGGGCCAAGCTCGGCCCGGAGCACGAATCGATGATCGGCACCGTGCGGCACGTCGGTTACAAGTTCGTCGCTCCTCCGATCGCCCCGCTTCCCGGCGGCGAGGCGGTGTCCGGCTCCGACAGTCGGGAAGTAATACGTACTCCCGAACGCGTGTAGTGCCCGTCAGGGTCCGGGTGGTTCCAGCCGGAGTCCGGGTCCGCCGGACCGGTCATGTCGCTTTACCCGGACCTCCGGGCCGTTTCGTGACATGGCGGGAACCTCGGCGCGAGAAAACGTACGGTGTCATCTCCGGACGGGCACGACACGCCCGTCCGACGCTGTGACCAGCAGGTGTTCGCGCGCCGGGGCTCCCGCCGCCACGGCATCGTCCGATATCCGGCCAGCGATGTGGTCAAGCAGGATTCGTGACCGAACCGCGAAGTCTCCGGCCACGTCAGGCCCGCTCGGATGAAAGTCGGTACGGAACACCATAATGTCGCGGGAATGAAACTGCGCTGGACGCGGCACCTGGCTCCCCGGACAGTGGACGACCTGCGGCACCTGGTAGCCGCGGCCGCGGAGACCGACGGAGTCGGCCCGCTGTCCGACGACGCCGCGTTACGGCTGACGACGCAGCCGCTGACCGCCGCGCAGCACCTGATCGTCACCGTCCCGGGCCCCGCGGCGCCCGCGGGCGTCCCGGCCGGCGCGGCCTCCCAGGACGGCGAGGCGGCGGCCTCCCGGAACAACGCGGGGACCGCCCGGTACGACGACGCGGGAACAGACGCGGGAACGATCGCCGGATACGCCCATCTGGCCACCCCTGACGACCACGACTGGCAGGCGGAGGTCGTCGTGCACCCCGCCCACCGCCGCCAGGGTGTCGGCGGGCACCTGCTGGCCGCCCTGACCGCAGCCGCCGACCAGGCCGGCGCGGACCTGCACGTCTGGGCGCACGGCGACACACCCGCGGCGGCGGCCCTGGCGGACAGGTACGGCTTCGCCCGGCAGCGGATGCTGTGGCAGATGCGCCGCCCGCTGCCCGCCCCGGGCTCCCCCGACGGGCGTGGGACGGCACACCCCGACAACCCCGTCGGTCACCCTCCCGGCCCCCGCCCTGGCCACTTCTCCGGTCCCGATGTCCCCCCTCTTCCGGACGTGACGCCGCCGCCCGGGGTGACCATCCGGACCTTCGTCCCAGGGCAGGACGAGGACGCGTGGGTGGTGGTCAACAGCGTCGCCTTCGCGACCCACCCGGAACAGGGACGCTGGACGGTGGAGGATCTCCGGCTGCGCGAGGCCGAGCCGTGGTTCGACCCGGCGGGCTTCTTCCTCGCCGAAGCGGCGGGCCAGCTCGTCGGCTTCCACTGGACGAAGGTGGAGGCGGGCATCGGCGAGGTGTACGTCGTCGGGGTCGCGCCCACCGCCGCCGGACGCGGGCTCGGCCGGGTACTGACCCTGATCGGCCTCCACCACCTGCGCGACCGTGGCCTGGCCACGGTGATGCTCTATGTCGACGACACCAACCGCCCGGCGGTACGCCTCTACGAGACCCTCGGCTTCAGCCGGTACCGCTGCGACATCTCCTACCTGCGCAGGCCGCGGGCCCGGCCCGGATCCGGGCCCGACCGGCCCTGACCCACCCGGCCAACGGGTGCACGATCACCATCGCCATCCGGCCACGCGGCCGGCGGCCTGGTTCCCGCCAGCCACGTGACGTCCCGCCGGCCCACGGCCGCCGGGTGGAGCCGGGCATCAGGGTCAGGGTCAGGGGCCGGGCATCGGGCTGTCCGCGAGCCGGAGACGGTAGCCCACTCCGCGGACGCTCTCGATCAGCCGGGGTTTCCCCGGCTTCCCCGTGTCTCCCAGGCGGCCGCGCAGCCGGCGGATGTGCACGGCGAGCGTGTTCGTCTCGTGGCTGCTCGTGCCCCAGACACGCTCGAGCAGCGTCTGGTGGGTGACCACGGATCCGGCCTGCTCCAGCAGGATCCGCAGGAGCCTGAACTCCCGCGGCGGCAGCCGCACCGGAATACCGTCCACCCACACGTCGTAGGCGGCGAGATTCAGTGTGATCGCTCCGGCTCGCAGCACCGTGGGCCAGGCCCGCTCCAGGTCGCTTCCCCACATCGACCGGGCCAGCGCCAGCACCTCGTTGACCCGGTAGGGCTTGGCGACACAGGCACTCGCGCCGGCCGCGAGCCCCGCCGCGGCCTGCCGCCGGTCCTGCGGGCCGACCCCGAGCAGGATCGGCATGTCGTCCCGGGTACGGACGGTCCGTACGACCGTCACCCCGTCCACGATCGGCAGCCGGGCGGAGATCAGCACCACCGCCGGCGCGAGACGGCCGATCTCCAGCAGCGCCCGGGCGCCGTCGGGGGCGACGCTGACCCCCATGCCCTCGTCGGCGAGGGCGGTGAGCAACTCGGTGTCCGCGGCGGCGTCGGCGACCAGCAGTGTCGGGCCCGGCGGCGTTGACAGGCCCGACCTCACCGGGCCTGTCAACGCCGCTGGGCCCGGTGACAGCACCGGACCGAGTGGCAGCGGGCCCGGTACCGACACCGGTGGACGTGGCGAACCGGACGTCGTGGGCTCGTCGGCCGGACGCTGCCGCCCCACCGGCCCGGACCCGTCATCAGATGGCCGCACAAGACGCATCCGAGGAATCGTGATGGCTCCACAGTGGCTCATGGACACGACAGGACCGGCTCAGCCGAAGCGTCCGGTGATGTACTCCTCCGTACGCTTCTCCGTCGGATTGGAGAAAATCTTCTCGGTCCGGTCCATCTCCACCAGCCGGCCGGGATCACCGGTCCGGTCCAGGGTGAAGAACGCCGTGGTGTCGCTGACCCGGGCGGCCTGCTGCATGTTGTGGGTCACTATGACGATCGTGTAGCTCGACTTGAGCTTGCTGATCAGGTCCTCGATGGCCAGGGTGGAGATGGGGTCGAGGGCGGAGCACGGCTCGTCCATGAGCAGTACCTGCGGTTCGACGGCGATGGCCCGGGCGATGCACAGGCGCTGCTGCTGGCCGCCGGACAGGCCCGCGCCGGGCCGGCCGAGCCGGTCCTTGACCTCCTCCCACAGGTTCGCGCCACGCAGCGACTCCTCGACCCTTTCGTCGAGCAGCGACTTCTTGCGGACGCCGTTGAGCCGCAGGCCGGCGACGACGTTGTCGTAGATGGACATCGTGGGGAAGGGGTTCGGCCGCTGGAAGACCATCCCGACGGCGCGGCGCACGTTCACCGGGTCGACCCCCGGCCCGTAGAGGTCCTCGCCGTCGAGGAGCACCCGGCCCTCGACCCGGGCCGCGGGCAGCACCTCGTGCATACGGTTGAGCGTGCGCAGCACCGTGGACTTGCCGCAGCCGGACGGTCCGATGAAAGCGGTGACGCTCTTCGGCTCGATACTGAAGTGGATGTCGGAGACGGCCTTGAACTTTCCGTAGTAGGCGGTCAGCCCGGAGACGTCGATACGGGTGGCCATGGGTTACCTCGGCTTCTCGCGCTTCGGTCGTTCGACGGACGGTGTGGACGGTGCGGACGACATGAACGGGGCAGGGGACGCGGGAGAGGGAGGCATCACCGGATCCTGGCCAGCCGGGCGATCAGCCGCGCGGCCGCGTTGAGCAGCATCACCAGGACGATAAGCATCAGCGCGGCGCCCCAGGCCCGGTCGATGGCGACCTGTTGGGGCTGGCCGGCCTGCGAGTAGATGTACAGCGGCAGCGCCGACTGCGGGCCGGAGAACGGGTTGAAGTTGATGGAGTCGGTCCCGAAGATGGTCAGCAGCAGCGGCGCGGTCTCACCGGCGACCCTGGCCACCGCGAGCATCACCCCGGTGATGATTCCCGGCAGCGCGGTCGGGATCACGACCTTGACGATCGTGCGCCACCGGCTGACACCGAGCGCGTAGCTGGCCTCCCGAAGATCGTTCGGGACGAGTTTGAGCATCTCCTCGGCGGAGCGCACGACAACGGGGATCATCAGGATCGTCAGGGCGAGCGCACCGGCGAAACCGGTCGGCTTCCGCTCGAGCGCGAGGATGTAGAACGCCAGGATGAACAGGCCGGCGATGACCGAGGGCAGGCCGGTCAGCACGTCCACGAAGAAACTGATGGTCCGGCTGATCCGGCCCCGGCCGTACTCGACCAGGTAGATCGCTACCAGCAGGCTGAACGGGACGGCGAAAAGGCTGGCCAGGGCGATCTGCTCCAGGGTTCCGATCAGGGCGTGGTAGATGCCGCCACCGGCGTCACGCGCCCCGATGTTCCGCATGGAGTGGGTGAGGAAACCGACGTCGACACGTTGCGCGCCCTTGGAGATCACGCTTGCCAGCACCGCGACCAGCGGGATGACCGCGAGCAGGAAGGAGAGATACACCAGGGTGGTGACGCCCCGGTCGGTGGCCCGCCGGGAGCCCTCGACGGCGATCGACGCCACCGTCTGGCCGATCAGGTAAAGCGCCCCGGCGATCAGCACGAACTGGATCCGGCTCGTTATCGGGGCCAGCACGTACAGCACGACGGTGGCGGCGACGGCACCGGCGCCGATCGCGGGGAACGCCGCCCGCGGCAGTTGTCGGCCGACCAGGTTCAGGCCACCGGGGGCGGCCACGGTGGCAGTCGATGTACTCATGCGGCGGCACCCGAGAATTCACGTCGGCGGGCGATGATGGCCCGGGCGATCATATTGACGATCATGGTGACGACGAACAGGACGAGACCGGAGGCGATGAGCGCCCCGCGACCGACGTCGTTGGCCTCGGCGAAGCCGTTCGCCACGTTCGCGGCGATGGTGTTGCCGGCCGGCGACAGGACCTGCCAGGAGATGTCGAAGGACGCGGGCAGCACCAGGGCGACCGCGATCGTCTCCCCCATCGCGCGCCCGAGCCCGAGCATCGACGCGCTGATGACTCCCGGCCGGCCGTACGGAAGCACCGCTGTACGGATCATTTCCCACCGGGTCGCGCCGAGAGCGAGAGCGGCCTCCCGGTGCGCGGTCGGCACCTGGAGGAAGACCTCCCGGGAGAGGGCTGCGACGATCGGCAGAATCATGATGGCCAGGACGACCGACGCGACGAAGATCGAGCGTCCGACAACGCCGTTGTCGGTGGCGAACAGCGGAATCCAGCCGAAATAGTCGGTGAGGAACTTCTGGACGCCCTCCATCCGTGGGACGAGCACGATCAGGCCCCACAGCCCGAAGATGACGCTGGGGACGGCGGCGAGCAGGTCCACGACGAACGCCAGCGGGGCCGCGAGCCGGCGAGGCGCGTACACCGTGATGAACAGCGCGATGCCGACCGCCACCGGCACGGCGATGACCATCGCTATTACGGCTGTGAGCAGCGTGCCGAACAGCAGGGCCGCGACCCCGAAGACCGGCGGCGAGCCGTTCGGGAACCACTCCGTGGTGGTCAGGAAGTTGCCGGTGTTGGCGCTGAGAGCGTCCGTCGCCTCCAGCACCAGGAAGGCCGCGATCGCGGCGATGAGCGCGAGAAGGCCGAGACCGGCCGACCGGGTCAGATTCTTGAACAGAGCGTCCGCGGGTTTGACCCGGGCGCCGTCACTGCTGCTGGCGGACTTCGCCGCGGCCACGGTGGTGTCGTTTCTCGACGAGCCTTTCCGGGGGCCGTCCGGCTCACTGCTCATCATGCCTCTCAACAGGTTGTGTCAGGCAGTGTGCCCGCCCGCCTCACGCGGCGGGCGGGCACAGCGATGGATCGTCCGGTCAGGACTTGTGGGTACCGGACTGGGTACCTGATCGCCGTTTCAGGATCATGAAATTGTCGCTACAACCGAGTTCACCCTGACCGCGAGCTCGCTCGGGAGCGGAGCGTAACCGAGATCGGCGATAGCGGTCTGACCGTCCGGGGAGGAGGTGTAGGCCAGGAAGGACTTCACCAGCGCGGCCTGGCCCGCGGGCAGACCCTTGGTGCAGGTGATCTCGTAGGTGACCAGGTAGATCGGGTACGCGCCGGACGTCGTCGCGGTGTAGTCGAAGGTCAGTTTCAGGTCGTTACCTTCGGCGATCTTGGCTGTGCCCAGGCCCTTGGACGCGGCCTGCGTGCTGACCGCGACGTACTCACCGACACCGTTCTTGATCTTTGCTGTCGACAGGGCGGCGTTCTCCGCGTAGGACAACTCGACGTAGCCGATGGCGCCGGCGGTCGACTTAACGGTCTGGGTCACCCCGTCACTGCCCTTGGAGCCCTGGCCGCCCGGAGCCTTCCAGTCGGAGCCGGATCCGTGCGTCCAGTCGGCCTTGGCGACACCGCCGAGATACTTGGTGAAGTTGTCCGTGGTACCCGAGCCGTCGGAACGGTGCACCGAGACGATCGCCTTGTCCGGCAGGGAGACCCCGGGGTTGTCGGCCGCGATCACGGGGTCGTTCCACCTGGTGACCACACCAGTGTAGATCTTTGCCAGCGCCGGGGCGCTGAGCTGCAGATCCTTCACCTCGGCGAGGTTGTAGATAACCGCGACCGGCCCTGCGACCACGGGCAGGTCGACGAGCTGGCCGCCGGTGCAGCGCTTGGCCGCGTTGGCCGCCGGGTCACCGCTGATCGCCGAATCCGAGCCGGCGAACGCGGTCTGGCCGTCGATGAACGCCTGCCTGCCCGCGGCGGAGCCGACCGACTGGTAGTTGATCGACGCACCGGCGCATGCCTGCTGGTACTTCTTCACCCACTCGTCTATCGCGTTCTTCTGCGCCGAGGAGCCCGACGCGGTGATCGACCCTGTCGCGCAGGAGATCGTGGACGTGGTGCTGCCACCTCCCGGCGGCGTCACCTCCTCGTTGTCGGAACCGCAGGCGGCCGCTCCCAGCACCGCTGACATCACAAGGCCCACGACCGCAACCCGACGCTTCCCTATGTTCACAAAGCGACCCTTCGACTTCAGCGCAACAGCGCTGCTCCGTCCGCCCCCGGACTGGGGTGCCGGCGAGAATCGAAGCGATTCAGCATGAACGAAAGATGAATGGAAGCGGACACGAAACGAACACTGATCAGAACACATCCGGGATCGAGAAAAGTGGCCGCGGAGGTCACGGTGGTACGCCCCCCGACCGGCATGGACGCGCCCGTGCCACAGCGACCCCGGCCGTCCGGCGATATGGGCCTCCCCTGGCCCATCGATGTCCGCTGTCCGCCTGCTGTCCGTCCGCTGTCCGCACCGACGACCGCCGGCGTTTGCCGGGCGAGGCCGGAGAAATGTCGGCAACGGTGGCGCGGACGGCCGGTCACCACCGACGGTGGGACAGCCCTGCCACCGGGACTGGACGCCGAGACGTTCTGTGGTGTGCCCGGCCGTCTACGTTGGGGCCGCGGGATGCGCCGAGCCGCGCGCCCACGATCCTATCCGCGCCACTGGGAACGTCGGGGAGCCTCTCCCCCGGCACGCGGAGCAGCGGGATCACGCTGGCTGTTCCCGCTCTCGACGTCGATGACATGGGCAACATTGGTGACGCACAGCAACCGGGCGATCTCCTCGCTGGGGCTGCGCAGAATGAGGCGACCACCGACGGAACGCTGGCGCTGGTGCGCAAAAAGAATCACAGCGAGACCCTGCGAGTCCATGAAGCTGACCTCGGCAAGGTCCACGACGATGTCCCTGACCCCGGCGATCCGCGCGTCCAGCAGCGCTTCGCGCAGAGGTTCCAGCGAAGAGTAGTCGACGTCACCGATGGGACGGACGACCACGGCCTGCCGGCCGCTCACCTCGACACGAACGCTGGGATACATGGCTCCCGCACCGACCGGACGTTCCCAGCGGCGCGAGAGCTGGCCGGTGCGCTCCCACGTCGCTGTCCGCCCCTGATCGGACGTGACAACCCCGGCTCTACCCCGAACCGCGAAAACCCACACCGTCTCCTTGCGAACAACCACGGCCCCTTGCGGACAACCGCTACGAACAACCATGGCTCTCCGCAACCGACCGCAGCCGGCTCAGCGACCGGCGCGACGAGCGGCTCATCCCTGGACGGGCCACTGGCGACAGACGGCTTTCCAGCAGGCGAAGATATCAGCCCCAAACCAGACAAACCAATAAAACTCCCCGCCCAACGGGATGGATCCGACAACCATCACCAACGACGCTGGTCACATGACCAACGCAGCAGCACAGTCCCGATCGGGGAACGACCGAGTGTCCACCCTCGTCAGCCGGGCCGACGGCACTCAGATCAGCATCGGCGTCCAGCCCGGCGCCGGCATCGGGCCGGCAGCGATCCTGCTCCGCATCCGGCCATCGCTGCCCGACACCGACCACGCCACCTACCTGGCGGCGCCGGAGGCCCACCGCCTTGCCGAAGCCCTCACCGCCGCCGCGCGCGCCGCCCGCGAACCCGACGATCAGCTACGGACAGCGAGCGACGACCCGCCACGCCCACGCCCGGACAACGCCGCGTCGCACGAGCACGCCGTCATGGTCTGCGAAGGGACCACCGTTTTCGATCTTTCCTGGCTGCTCGGCGGGCTGCCCGCCAGCGCCCGTCTTGTCGACTTCGCCAGCGACACCGACGTCGTCCTGATCTTCAGCGCGGACGGCGCAGACGCAGCCGCCGACCACGGATGAGGACGGCGATCCATGTTGGCCGGCCTTCAGGTACGCGCACGCTGCATTTCAAGGTCGGCACGGCTGTCGCACCAGTAGGGACCCTCGTCCTCCACCACGTCCGCCACGATCACATGATGCCGGCCGGCGTGTCCCGCCGACAGCAGGCAGGTCAGGCCCTCGGCGCGGCATCCAGGGGCCGTGACCGTAGCGGGTGTGCTCCAGACCAGCCACGCTTCCCGATTCCCCCAGCCCTGGAGAACGGCCATGTGTTTGTCGGGGTGCCCGCTCTCCAGGGCGCACGTGACCTCGTCCGGTACTTCGTACGCCGCGCCCGGGAGGCCGTCGAACCGGCCGATGACCTCCTCGGGCACACGCTGCCACGCGCCACAGGCGCCATCGTCGATGGAGACACCCATCGTCGTTCCCTCCTGCGTGTGTCTGGGCTGCCTCGTCGCAGCCCAGTTACCAGTGGCACGGATCAGTCGCCGTGAACAGTCCCGTGCCGGGGACGGCCAAAGTCCGCTCGGCCGACAAGCCCGATACAAGCACGCACAGCCCGAACCCCGTACACCGGGTTAAAACTTTCCGTTTTGTCTTGACTTCTTAGCGTAATGAACCGCGGGCATCGACGACCGGCCACCACAGCGGAGGGGCTGCGCGGGAATGCGACTGGGCAGTGCGCAACCAGCTGATCGGACAGGCTGGCCCCGACGTGCGGTGCGAACGGACGCCCGGGACGGACGGACACGGGTGGATGCCGGCGTCCACGGATCCGATCACGATGCACCAACCACGACGTAACGATCACGACGTAACGGCCACGGGCGTCCCGCCCAGCACGGTCACCGACAGCCTGGCGTGCACTGCCGCGCCCGCGAGCGCCGCGGCCACCCCGGCAGCCGCGGCAACGATGACCAGTGCGCCTTCTTCCGTACCGAGACCGCGTTGCACGGTTTCCCCGATTCCGGGAAGCGCGAGAACGACGACGTCCGAGGCAACCACCTCCGCGCGGGGGACCTTCGCGCGCGGGATCTCCGCCGGCGGCGTCACCGACCCCTCGGCATCGGCGGGCCCGGTGTGATCCGTGGACTGGCCCGCGGGTTCACCCACGGATGCTGTCCCGTCCCGCGACTGTGGTAGCGACATGCCACCGACGTCGGTGGCAGCCGCGAGCACGTTCACATGGTCACCGACACGCAGGAACAGGACCGAACCGGCGTCCGTGATACGGACCGGCGCGGCCACCAGGCCAGCCGCCGCCTGCCTCCGCGTGATCAGCCCGGGGCCGAGGACGCGCGCATCGGTGATCGGTTCGCCCTGCCGGACCGCGGCCGTCAGCGTACGTCCGACCGCATCCTGCGGGCTGCGTACGGCGCCGACCGGTACGACATCCGTCGGCAACGACACCATCCGGACGTCGGTCGCCGCCATGGTGGCCCCACCGGCCAGATCAGCAGCCGCGACCACCACTGGCGTCGGGGACGGCGGCCGTGCCGGGCGCGCCGCCGCGACGGCAAAGAGCATGGCCGAAGCGGCAAGAACGGCCGCCAGCACCCGACGTCGTGCGCCGACCGCGATTCGCCAGGCACGCGTATACCCGGAACGGGCCACCCGGCGTCCGACGAGCGACATCGCGACCTCCGTGATCATCATTCGACAGAACGAAGATCACGTTAGACGTCCGGCGAACCGGCGTCATCGCTCGACCGCGCGCTGTGGACAACTCGCGGCCAAGTGCCGTCCACCGTCATGGCCTGTGGATATCAGGCCATGACGGTGGACGTGTGATGCACGAAGACGTACATCGTGGCAGCCGGGGCTCAGGCCGCGGCGGTACCCGAAGTGGACGATCCCGTAGATGACGTGGATGACGTGGATGACGACGAGTTCGTGGAGGTCGAAGAGCTGGACGCGCTCGACGAGCCCTCCGTCGAACCGCCGGCAGCGGCACCAGCACCCACTGCCTCCTTGCCCGACGTACCAGCGCCGGCATCCTTGCCGGTCTTGTCCTTCGCCCTGTCCCGGACGCCGCTGCTACCGCCGGACCGGCTGTCGGTCTTGTAGAAACCGGAGCCCTTGAACACGACCCCGACCGAACTGAACACCCGGCGCAGTCTGCCGCTACAGGTGGGGCACTCGGTCAGCGCCGCGTCATTGAAACTCTGCACAACCTCGAGGTCACGATCGCATGCGGTGCAGCGGTACTCGTAGCGCGGCACGGACTCCTCCCCGGAGTTAGCACTCGACTTCGACGACTGCTAACTCTAACCCGAGACACACCTCGCGCGTTCCAAGAGCACCCTGACAGCCGCGAACGGCCCGGCGCCCTACGCTCCGGACGCCCTTCTCCGGTTCGGCCCGCGAGCTCCGCCGGCAAAAACATGATCTTTGATCTATGCCAAGTGGAGCGACACGGACAACATCACGCACCCACAACATCACCGTGAGTACGAATCCTGCGCACCATCGGACGTTCCGCAACGCAACGTGACCCTTGGTGTGACAATGACATGAACGGCAACGTCATGCGCCTCGGTGGGAACACGATCAACCAGCTCGTTGTCGTGCACGACAGCCACGATCAGGGCGTCCGGCCTCGCCCGTCGCAACGCCCGGTCGTAGGACCCCCCGCCACGACCGAGCCGGCGGCCGTGCACGTCGACCGCCAGCGCCGGGACAACGATCACATCTGCCTGGGCGAGTTCGAAGATGGCCGCACCGAGAGGCGGCTCACGGGTACCGAACGCGCCGGCGATCAGCGCGCCCGTGTACTCCCGGAAATCCAGATCAAGATCGGGCCGCATGGAGGGCAGCAGCACCCGTATCCCTCGCCCCCTGAGCCGTCTGAGCAGACGACCGGTCTCGGGCTCACCGGGCAGGCTCGCGTAGGCCGCGACCCAGCGGGCCGAGGCTACCTCCGGGAGATCGAGAATCCGCCGAGCCGTCGTCGCGGCGCCGTCCGTCTCGGTCGCCCCTACGACGACGGGGTGGTCCGTACCGGTGATGCGACCTGCCCGCGCCGCGAGCAGGCGTGCGCGCAGCGACGTCTTGGTCCCGTCCTCGCGCACGTCAGCGGACGTCCCGTTCGATGTGGTGCGGGGGGCGCTCGGCACGCAACCGCTCGAGGTCGACGTCCGGCTCCTCCTCCAACCAGTCCTGATCGTCACCCCAACCGATGTCACGGTCGTCGTCGGACCGTTCCCCGTCCCACATGAGCGCTCCTCCTTCCTGCTGGAAGCGTCCGACAAGCCCGTCCGGCTCGCCCGGCCCGCCCGGTGCCTCCTGAGCACGCATGCCCCGCTCCTGGGGTGTCGTACCGGTCACCTCTCGGTCCGCGGGGGCTCGTCGGCCGAGGGGCTCGTGGCCGGGACATACTCGATTCCCTGTGCGATAGCGCCCACGACCGTGTCCAGCGCGTCGCACACGTCTGCCGAGTATGCCTTGGCTTCCGCTCCTGACCTGGGCATTCCCTGCTCTGCCACGAGTTCGGGGCCGACATCGATCGCTGCCCGCAGGGCCCGGCGGTACCGGGGTACCGAGATCGGGGGCTCCCCTTTCGGATCTTGATCATATGCTTCGTCGCGGTCGAGCATCGCTCGAACGCCGGCACGACGGGTCACCGGTGTCACCATCGACGTCCTCCCAAAGTATTTGCTGTTTAGCAAAACAAACCATAGCGGCAACCTTGACGGTTAGCAAAGAGGCTACGATGTTCCGCGTGGACGACGGTGAGCGATTGGTTGGCATCGGGGACATAGCGTTCCAACTGAAGATCACGCGCCAGGCGGTTGACTACTGGACGCGCAAAGACCCGCAGTTCCCTCCTCCCCTGCAGGTTGTCAACGCGCCGACCGAGGGCTCCAAAGGGACCCGGGTCTGGCGCAAGCGCGACATCGACGCATGGATCGTCGAGTACTACCGACGGCGAAAGATCTGACCGACCGAAGACGATTCGATGGTCACTCTTCGTGAACAATCGGGCAAGTCGGCGGGCTGGGAGCGGGCGGGCGGGAGCCCCTGGAGAGGGTCCTGGACAACACCATGTGACACACAATCGACGTACCCACACCGACGGGCTTCCGATGCCCGGGCGTGCAACCGCAGCGGATCTGACTGACCACTGTCCGGCGGATGCCCCGGGACCTTTCCATCCGCCGGCCCGAGCCCTCCCGGCGGTGAACGCCCGCCTTCAGACCACGGCAGACAACCGTGGGGGACAACGGCCGCCGCCGGAGGCCGCACCCCGGCCCGGATACCGCACCGTACCGACGAATGCCCTGTTCAGCGGCCCTGTCCAGCGACATCCACCAGGCGCGAGCGCCCCATTGGTCGCTGTTGTCGACGTCATCCGCAATGACCTCAAATCCACGGAATGACGGGATACAGCGGGCCCGCGGCGTCACCCGGACAGCCGAAGACAACCAGATCGCCTTCCTGTCGCACCGGACTTCCAGGTGGCCTCGACGGTCGACCATGCGGGCCACTGGACAGAAACATGACAATCATTTGCCTGTATTTGAGAACGCGACTCAACCACATCTCCTCAAGCCAGGTCAGGCATGAGACCCGCGGGGACGCCCATCACCAGCGCTGATCCGATACCCGACGGGCCGACGGGCCGACGGCGACACGACCGCCCAGGTCCTCTCCTACCCGTCAAAGCCATCCCTTTCCCGCCCAGAACCGGCGCACACGAGTCGCACCACCACTGTCGGTGACATCGAACGCACTCGGCGGCGGCGGATTCGCCATCGCCGCGACGGTCCTTTTTCGCGGGTACGCGGCACTCCGTCCTCTCGAGCGCAGGCGCTCGCCGTCGTGATCGGCCTGGTGTCGTCCCGCCCGCGAGGGGGTATGGACCGCTCCGCCCGCCTCGGTCGGGCCCGGCCGGGTGGACCGTCCCGACTCCCGACGGCCACACCCGCACCCGCACGGAGCCCCACGACACCGCGACGCCGCTTCGCGGCGGCCTCTCCGGCGTCTTCGGCCACCCGGAAAAACATCGTGATCACATCACGGACAGCGGGTAGATTGGACATAGTCCAAAGAAGAGGAGACGTGAATATGATCAACAAGGTTGATCGCGTGGGTAGTCTGCTCCAAGCCACACTGGTAGAGTTCATCGATCTTGCCCAGCAGGGCAAACAGGCCCACTGGAACGTCGTCGGCCCCCGCTTCCTCCCGGTGCACCAGCAGCTCGACACGCTGGTCAACGACGTGCGGCTGGGCGCGGACGAGGTAGCGGAACGCGCGGTGGCCATTGGCTACCATCCGGACGGGCGCAGCGCTACCGTGGCCAAGGAGACACCGCTGAGTGAACTGCCCGCGGGGCCGATCGGTGACGCCGACGTGGTTCGCGCGATCGCCGACCGACTACGGAAGGTCGCCGACGCCCTCCGTACGCGGGTGGACCAACTCGACGAGCTCGACCCGGTATCCCAGGACCTTCTGATCGGCCTCGCCGCGACCCTGGACAAGCACACATGGATGTTTGGCGCACAGTTGAACTGAGCGCCCGGCTACGCACCGCGGGCCTGCGGGCCACCGGCCCCCGGCTCGCGGTGCTGGACGCCCTGGTCCGTCTCGGTGGCCACCGGCGTGCCGACGAGGTGCACAACCACCTGACGGGCCAGGGTTACGATCTTGTCCGGGCCAGTGTCTACAACGTCCTGCGCGACCTCACCACCGCCGGGCTCGCGCTGCTGGCGGACGTCGGCTCGGGCGTGACCCTCTACGAAGCCGGCGGTACCTTCCACCACCACTTCGTCTGCCGCTCCTGCGGGTCGATCCAGGACATCGCCTGCGTCCTCGGCACACCCCCTTGTCTGCATCCGGACGCCGGTGCCCATGCCGGCATCGCCACCCTGGACGAGGCACAGATCATCTTTCGCGGCCTGTGTGCCGGCTGTGGGACGCCTCGCGGGAACGCGCCGCTCCCGTGAGGAAGGCGCCCTGCAGATACCGAGCCGAGGCCCGAGGCTGTGTCCCGTCCACGTCCCGTCCGTGCCTTGTCCCTACCTTGTCCCTACCTTGTCCGTGCCTCGTCCCAGCCTGCAGCGTCTCATCCCGCATTTCGCGCCACGATCGTCGTCGGTCCTCTCGGTACCGCGCCCGGTGCCCGGATCGTCACCTCACCCCGCGTCCGGATCCCCGCCTCCGGAAACATCTGTGGTCGCAGGGGTGTCCGTGGCCGCGGGCTCCAGCAGCCTGCGCAGCAGGCGCGCCTGCCCGGGCGGCAGAGCCGCGGCGAAATGGCCCAGTGCCGCGTCGGGGTCGCCCGCCCGCTGAAGTGCCGCGAGCATCTGGGCGGCGGCGTGTTCCTCCTGGCGCCGGGTCGGGTGATACATCCAGAGCCGACGGACTCGGACCCGCTCGACATGCCCCTTGCCGATGAGACGGGCGAGCGTGGTGGCTATGGTGCTGTGCGCGAGTTCCCCACCCAGCTCCCGCTGGATGTCGCCGGTGCTCACCGGTGCGCGCGCCGCCCAGACAACCGCGAGGACCGCAGCCTCCAACTGACCGGGCTGGCGCCGGGCTGCCGGACCATCGGCAGCTGGCGGCTGGTGCTCGCCGCCATCTCGTGAGGCGTCATCTAGTGGGGTGTCATCCTGTGAGGCGTCGCCTCGCGGAGCGTCGCCTCGTGGGGCGGGTTCAGGGCCCAGAGTAGTCAACACGGACCGTCCTTGGATGCGTGAAGGGCGTGTCGGCGGCATGATCCGCCGAAGTGACAGTGGCGGGCGCGAGTGGCCGGTGTGTCGGTCGCGACAGGCACGCACCGATGCGCCACACCGCGCGGCTCGGAGGCATCGAGGGAAACCGCCGGCGTTGGAAACCGCCGGCGTTGAGGAGCCTGCCGGCGCGTGGCATACGGACAGTGAGCTGGCAGACGGACGCGAGCAGCAGGCGCGGCCGTGGACGGCGGCATCATCCGGTCGTCGGATCAGCCTCCTCGACGGAAGACGACGTCGACGGATCAACGTGCCGGCGGCGGCTGTGCCGGCCCCGAGCACCCGAAAAACGATCTGCTTTGTCGGGTGTGGTGCCGCCGGCCCCCGCCGTGACGGCCACACCGCCACGGGCCGGGCTAGCGGGGCAGGCGACCGCCGGACCCGGCCAACGCTCATCTCACGGCCGGTGGATGGCTCCCGGCGGGCCCCGGCGGGCCATCGCATACCTGAGAGTCCCGGCCGCTGAAGACGCCACGGAGGAACCGCGTGGCTGGGCCAGGCGCACACCGTGGCCGGCAGAGACGCTCCGGCCGGGCAGCGCCGCCGGGAGCAGGACCGACAGCACGGCGTGAACGATGCGGGTGACGAGCGCTCGGGCACGACCGGCAGCAGCGGCGCACAGCACGCCGGCCCGCCGTCCGGGCCGCCTGGCCGTGGCCGACACCCGCGAAAGCGCGGCCGGGCCATCTGCCCGGGCACAGCTTTGCACCATGTGCCGTGGCCCACCCGTCTGTAGTCGGTTGCATCGCCCGGGTAGCCGGGTCATATGTGGTCGTGTGACATATGTAGTCGCCCGTGGTCGCCCGCGTCATCCGCGGGAAAATCTGGTGGAGAACCTCACGCCTCGCTGGTACGCCACGTCACCATTCCGGCCGGAATCCATGGTTACGTCGACAAATGATTACCAGGCGCGAGCATCCTGCCACCCGGAAAAGATTTTATCCGCGAGCGGCGGGACCGGGTGCGCCGAACCGGCCGGAAACCTTTGTGGCCGCCCCCTCAGTATGAACCTGGCGTATTCACGCTGGCGCGGATCGCACACGGCCGCCCCGGCCGCGCCACCGCCAGGCCGCCGCGATCACCCGACCTCGCCCCGGCCAGATAGCAGTGATCGTGCGCCACCGGGCTCACACCGCCGCGGTCGCCAGAGGCCCACAGCCCGACGCGGACCGTGCGGCGGGAGGCCAAACCGCATCCGGACACCCAGCCAACAGGAGATGAACTCTCCTCTATCAACGGATAAGCAACAAGTCGCGAAAGGGTCTAATGCAGGACAACTGGTACCACATGACTGGCACCGAACGACTGGCACCGGGCTACCGACACCGGGCTACCGGCACCGGCCGGCTGGTACCGGACGACTAGTACCGGACGGCTGGCGCCGCCCGACTGGCACTATTCGACTGGTATCGGCCGACTGGGACCGTTTCGACCGGCCGGGGTCCCGGTGCCGTCGCGGTCCGGGCCACGACGTCCGCCAGGGGCGGCGGCGGCATGCGGGCGACGACGCGCACCAGGGACCGCCTGGGCGTGGACCACCCGGACAGCAGATCCGAAAAAGCACTCAGGGGATCTCAGGCGGCACGCAACTGGGCGGTCCGCACCAGCGCGTCACATGTTTCCTCGGTACGCGTCACATCAACTCCCAGGGATGCCACAAAGGCATTCAACGTCTCCTGTACGGTGACCGCCGACTCGTGCGCGGGCACCGGGCAGTCGAGCTCCAGGAACATACCCAGTCCGTCGAGTTCGTCCACATAGAGCGACATGTTGCCCAGGCGCGCCGTTCGCCGGATCTTGGCCACCCGTACCGTGGGACAGAAACCCATGTTCAGGATGGCCTGATGCATCTGATCACGATCGGCGACCTCGGTCTCGAACGAGACGTACGCCTGGGCGTTGACCGTGGGCTGTTTCAATGTGAAAAAATGACGGTTGTTTATGGTACGCAGCCGCGGGAAGGACACCCCCAGCCGACTGTCCTCGAAGGTCCAACGATCAGGGGCGTACGCCTGGTCGTCCTGAAAGAACGGCTCACCCAACTCGATGTCTCGCGCCTTGAGGCTCAGGAAGAGCGCCTCCCGGTCCCACACGTGGAACTTGACCTTAACCTCACGCACACAAGCCTCCCCATCGTCTACCCGGCGATCCCCCGAGGCGACAACCTGACACATAACCAACCAACCAGAAGTGACGCCCACCGCCAAAGCTATAGTTCAATGGCGCTTAGTTAAGCGGCCCGAGCGAGCATGATCTTCGGTGATTGATCATGCTTGGTGCCGGTGTCTGTTGGGCTTTTGACTCGGTAGGCGTTGTGTCGGCCTCGTCTGATGGTGCGTGGGTACGTGCGGTGGAGGCGCACGGGGTTAAGCCGTTCGGTGATCTCTGTGAAGGTTTCCCGGAGCGCGTGCGTGTGGTCCTCAGGGGGAAAAATCCGCCTGGTCGGTGACCTGGCGGCGGACGACGCGTAGTGATCGCATGAAGGATAGCCTGTCCGGGTCGACGTCGGCTTCGTCGGCGGCCTCGCACATGAGACATCGGATTGCGTAGTGGCTGAGGAGCAGCGCCCAGATCTCTTGTTCCACCAGGTCCGGGAGTTTCGAGCGTAGGACGCGGGCTTCGCCCCGCTGGTGTGTCTTAATCTCATCGAAGATGTTTTCGATTTCCCAGCGCTCGTGATAGGCCGTGGCGAGTTCCACCGCTGGTATGTCGGTCTGGTTGAGGATATTGGTGATGAGGCAGATCAGTTCTCCGGTTCCGGATCCTGTGCGGTCAGGCACCGTGTATTCGATGACGCGGACGGGTGTCGCGGAGTCCTCGGGAAAGTCGCGGCCGGCGCGGGCGTCGGCGATGATCTGGTTCCGCTGTTTCCCTCTGATTTTCGGGTTGACGATGATAGAGAGGTAGGAGCTGTCGGGAAGGGACCGGATGACCGGTAGCGTGAGATCGGATTTGACTCGCCAGAGCAGGTCCGCGCCGGTGTCGAGCGCCTGCTGCCAGAGGTCGAAGCTGTAGAAGTAACGGTCGGCGGTGAGGAGCATCCCGGGTTCGCAGGCGTCGAGCAGGGTGGCGGCGAGAGCACGTTCGTCGCTGGCACGGGGACCGACCGCGGCGGAGACGATCGCGTGCGTGCCGCATTCGGCGAGCGCGACGACGTGGACCTGGGGCAGAGCGCTGGCCTTGTGTCCGTTGGTGGACCGCCCGAACCTGGCCACGTTCTCGGGGGTGTCTGCGGCGTCGAGGAAGAACCCGTCGATCGCCATCAGCCGCCGGGAACGCAGCCAAGTGCCCTTGGTACCCAGCCCCGCGACCGGCACAGCGACACGTTCGAACAGGACCTTCAGGGGGGCGGCACCGAGCCTGATCCGTGCCTGCGAGATCGCCCCGGTGGTCGGGACTTTCCAGTCACCCTGCCAGTTCCCCAGCCATCTCAACGCACCGGCGAGTTTACGCATGACTTCTTCGTAGTCATCGTCGAAGAACAGGCACATCGTCATGGTGAAGTACACCATGACCCGGGCTGGCAGCAGCCTGGTACGCCGTTCCTGCCGCTTCGTTTCCACCAGTACCTCTTCGACGAGGTCCCGGGGAACGATTCTGGCGAGCACACCGATCGAGATGCGGTCGGTCAGCCGGTCGTTGTCAACGGCTGGCAATTCAACTACCTGGCGAAGGCGCACCACATCTGGATTCTATCTGCCGACCGGCCGAAATCGCGGCATGAGCACTCCGCCGCCTACTGATCGACGTTGAGGAACGTGACTGGATGCCGTGTTCAGAAGTTGATCGATGCGGGATCGGGCGTTGGCGTGTCGGGATGGACGGACGCCCCTCCAGTCTAATTGAGCGGCATTGGGCTAGAGCCGGCCGCGGCAGACGTGGCCGCCCTCCTTGATCATATCGCCGATGAGGACAGCGACTGGCGCGGTTACCTGACAACCGGCCAGCCCGAACTTCACGGGTCTGTGTTGGCCGGGTCCCGGGATATTTCGGCCAGAATCAACCAGCTGTCCGCCTCCGTTGCCGGTCTCGGACGGCTGCCCGACCTTGTGCGGCAGGTGACGGAAGCGTACGGGGTATGGAGCTCGCACGCGGATCCAGCGGTGAGCGCCGTGCGTACCGAGAACATGGTGGTCATTCATTCGGCAGAGGCAGCCGCCACGAGGAACTCAAGCTTTGACACCATGCGTACGCGGGTGGCCACGATACAGCAGGAAATTTTACGTCACCAGGATCAGCTGTCGACTCAGGCCGGCGGGGCCGGCTGGCAGTTGCTCGCCGGTGCGCTGGGCGCCGTGTTCCTGGGTTTTCTGGTCGTCGCTGTGCTGGTCGTCGCTGTGCTGGTCGTCGGTGTCCGGCGGTCGGTCCTCACGCCGCTACGTGGGCTGTTGCGCGCGGTCGGAGAACTTGCCCGTGGCGGTTACGACCGGGCCGTGCTGCGCAACGGCCCGGCTGAAATGGCCGAGCTCGGAGAGGGGCTGGACGCGATGCGTCTGCGCGTGTTGGCCGCGATCGGCCAGCAGGGACCGACGGTGGCGGCGCTGCGGGACGCGCTGACCGCGTCCGTGACCGAAATCCCGGGCATGCGGATCGCAGGCCGGATCATCCCGGCGGAGGGCCTGCTCGCCGGCGACTGGTACGACACCTTCGAGCTGCCCGATGGTCGTCTCGGGTTCACCGTGGGGGACGCGGCGGGGCACGGGCCGGTGGCCGGCGTGCACGCGCTGCTGGTCAAGCAGCTTCTCGCGGCCGCGCTGCTCACCGAGGCAACCCCGGACGAGGCGATCCAACAGGTGCAGCGATGCCTCGGTGACACCGGTGAGATGTTCGCGACCGCGTTCGTCGCAATAGTAGATCTTGAAACCGGACTTGTCGAGTACGCCAACGCCGGGCACCCATGGCCGGTGATCGTCCGAAATCCGGGCGGCGGACGGGGTGCGGCCGTGGACGAGGCGAGGGCGGGCGGTGTGGAGCCGGGCGACGCGGATTCGGATGGTGCGGATCCGGATGTGGAAAGGGAAGCCCTGGCTGTCGGAGACGGCCTGGACGCGAGAGGAGGTGGAAAAAACGAAGCCGGAAGGGCGGGGTTTGTGACTCTGGCGCCGACAGGCCCCCTCGTCGCAGCCATCCTGCCCGACGGCAGCGGCACGTGGCGGACCGAGCGGGCCCTCCTGGCGCCGGGGGACGTCCTGTGCGCCTACAGCGACGGCATCACCGAGGCGCGCGGCCCGGCTGGGAACCAGTTCGGTTTCCGACGGCTGGCCGACGAGCTGACGCGCCTTCCCGGCAGGGATCCCGACGCCCTCGTCAGTGATCTCTTCACGGCTGTCGCGCTGCATTCCCGTGGCTGCGTGGCGGACGACCAGATTGCGGTCGCGGTGGGCCGTAGCGTGTCCGACATCATTGCCGCTCCGGCGCAGCGCCCGGACGGAGCCGTTTATCCGGTGGGAGATACCGTCACCCTGCCGAGAAATATCACCGCCGCGTCCGAGTAGACGGTCCGGGGCAGCCTCGCATCGGTTCTTCGGCGTGGTCCGGGTAGAACGGGCGAGCACGTCACGGGCGTGGCCGGGCAGCGACTGGCTGACTCCCGGCGATCGGCCGCATCATGACAAAGCGGTATTCGACGCGTCCGGTCAGTTCAGTGCGAATATTCGGAAGGTGAGCACCGTCTGTGCCGCTCCGTACGGAATGCATATACGCAGGGCGCCCGGGCGGGGTGTGGAATTCTTGGATCGATCATTCCAGGGGGCTCGTCGGTGTTGGCTTACTTCCGTTAGTGTGTCTGAGGTATGGACGACCAGGAGACAGGGAAGATTTCCACGGGTGTGCCGGATTCCGCCGCATCCGCGTCCCTGCCGGGTGACTTCTCCGCGGAGCCGATGAGAGAGATGGCCTTCCCAGCAGTTGCCCGCCTGGAACTCGACGAGTTGCTCGCCCAGCTCGTCGACCGGGCGCAGGATGTCATCGAGACGCAGAGCAGGCTGCGCGGCCTGCTGCGAGCCACCCGGACGGTCATCGCCGACCTCAGCCTGGAGGTGGTGCTGCGCCGCATCGTGGAGGAGGCCTGTCAGCTGGTCGACGCCCGGTACGGCGCTCTGGGGGTGATCGCCAGGGAAGGGCATCTCGAGCAGTTCATCCACGTCGGCATGGAGCCGTCCCTGGTCGAGAAGATCGGACAGCTGCCGCGGGGGCAGGGGGTGCTGGGCCTGCTTACCGCGCAGCCACAGCCACTTCGCCTGAACGACATCGCGACGAACCCCCGGGCCGTCGGTTTCCCGGCGAACCACCCGCCCATGCAGACCTTCCTCGGTGTTCCGATCAGGGTCCGCAGCGAGGTTTTCGGCAACCTCTATCTCACGGAGAAGCGCAACGGCCGGACGTTCACGGCCGAGGACGAGGAACTCGTCCTGGCGCTGGCCGCGAGCGCCGGGATCGCCATCGACAACGCCCGGCTGTTCGATCAGGCGCAACGTCGCCAGCGGTGGCTGCAGGCCTCGGCGGACATCACCCGTCACGTGCTTGGTGACGGCGAGCGACCGCTGAACATGATCGTCAGTCGTGCCCGGGAGCTCGCCGGCGCGGACGTGGCCGCGATACTCCTCAGCGGGGGGCCCTCGTCGCACCTGACCGTAGAGGTTGCCGACGGTGACGACGCCGGTGTCCTGCAGGGCAGGATAATCCCCATGGACGGCTCGTTGGGAGGCAAGGCGGTGCGGACGTGCGCACCTTTGCTCGTCTCGGACGCCGCGGCCGAGGCCAGCGGTAACGATCCCTACGCGCATGGGATCGGCCCGCTGATGATCGTCCCGTTGGCCGGCTCCCAGGTGGCCAACGGAGCGGTGGTGCTCGGTCGGCGGCACGGCGCCACGCCATTCACGGACAGTGATCTCGATATGGCCGCGGCGTTCGCCGGGCATGTGGCGACGGCTCTCGAGATCACCCAGGCACGGGCCGCCCGAGAACGGATCGTCGTCCTGGAGGATCGGGACCGGATCGCTCGTGACCTGCACGACCACGTCATGCAGCGGCTGTATGCCGTCGCGCTCGGCATGCAGGGACTGGCCGCCGCTGAGGAGCGGCCAGGGCAGGCCCGTCGGATGGCCACGTACGTGGAGGATCTGGACGTGACGATCCGTGAGATCCGGTCGACCGTCTTCGAGCTGCGGGGCCGGCGGACGACGGCTGGCTCCGGCCTGCGGGCGCGGGTCGCCTCCGTCGTCGACGCGGTGAGCGACGCCTTCGGCTTCGCGCCGTACCTGCGGTTCGAAGGCCCGCTGGACACGGCGGTGGACGCGGCGGCCGGTGAGCATCTGCTCGCCGTGGTGCGGGAGGGCCTGTCGAACGCGGCCCGGCACGCCCGTGCCAGCAGCGTCGAGGTCATCGTAAGGGTTACCGGGGGCCAGCTCAGCGCGGACGTGATCGACAACGGCGTGGGTATTGGGAACACGGAGCGTCGTAGCGGGCTTGCGAACATACGCAGCCGAGCCGAAGATCTCGGCGGTACCTTCGACCTCTCCGCGGGGCCCGAAGGTGGTACCCACCTGTGCTGGTCCGTGCCCCTGGCCTGAGTGACCCGCGGCTCCCAGCGCGGCCGGTGGAGCCAGCCGGAACTCACCTGCTGTCACCAGGTCCGTTCGCGCGGTGTACGTTCGGGCAGGACACGTGAGTTGTCCGGGACGGTTCGTCCCGTCCGGGGAGCGTCATTCGGCGGGGTCGTGGGCCGGAGGTCCGTATGGCGGGGTCCGAACGGCCCGTCCCCGAGGAAACCTCCGACGGTCGTTTCTACTTCCCTCCCGGCCCAGGATGGACATCGGGCGGCGGCGCCGTGCCTGCGCCCGGTCCTGTACCGGTCGGCTGGTCCGACTGGTCCGGATGAGCGCTGTCACACCTGCCGTCGCGACATGTTCTGATGTTGGAGGTGTCATGACCGTCGATGACCGGACGACAGTGTCGGGGCGTACGGGTCCGCACGCACGTCCGTACATATACCTCGAGGTCGGACGCCCTGAGCTCGACGGCTCGCGGGAGCTCGACGGCTCGCGGTTCACCGATGAGCAGCTCACCAACAGGCAGTTCACCAGGGCGGTGCTCTCCGGCCTGGAGACGGTCGAGACGCACAGCGCGACGCTGTACTTCTCCGGCGACCGCGTCTTCAAGGTGAAGAAGCCGCTGGATCTGGGTTTCCTCGACTTCCGCACCCGACAGGCGAGGGAGGCGGCCTGCCGGGCCGAGGTCGAACTCAACCGCCGCCTCGCCCCCGACGTCTATCTCGGCATGGCGGACATCCACGACAACGCCGGCACGCTGGTGGACCACATGGTCGTGATGCGGCGGATGCCCGCGAACCGGCGCCTGTCCAGCATGATCTCCATGGGTCGGCGGGTGGACGGGCAGCTGCGCGCGCTCGCCCGGCTGCTCGCCGCCTTCCACCAGCGCTGCCCGACCTCCCCCGAGATCGCCGAGGCGGGCAGCCCGGCCACCCTCGATGGACTGTGGCAGGAGAGCCTGACCGGGATCGCGCCGTTCAGCGGGATGTTGATCGATTCGAGTGTCATCGACGAACTCGGCCGGCTCGCCCCCCGCTACCTCGCCGGCCGGGCGGCGCTGCTGGCCGAGCGCCAGCGCGCCGGCTGGATCCGGGACGGGCACGGCGACCTGCTCGCGGACGACATCTACTGCCTCGACGACGGCCCACGGGTACTCGACTGCATCGAGTTCGACCGCCGGCTGCGGGTCGGGGACGTGCTCGGCGACATCGCCTTCCTCGCTATGGACCTGGAGCGCCTTGGCGCCGCCGACGCCGCCGAGAGGTTCCTGACCTGGTACGGGGAGTTCGCGGGGGAGAAGCATCCGCCGTCGCTGCGGCATCTCTACATCGCTTACCGGGCGCTGGTGCGGGCCAAGGTCTCCTGCATCCGGGCCCGTCAGGGCGCGCCGGAGGCCGCCCGGCAGGCGCGCCGGCTCGCCAGGATCGCGCTGTTGCACCTGCGTCGCGGCCGGGTCCGACTCGTCCTCATCGGCGGCCTGCCCGGCACCGGCAAGTCCACCCTGGCCGGCAGGCTCGTCGACACCGAGGACGGCTGGGTGCTGCTGCGCTCCGACGTCGTCCGCAAGGAACTGGCCGGCCTGCCCGCCGACACGCAGATCCCCGCCGGCCTGTTCGAGGGGCACTACGACGCCCAGACGACCGACGCCACCTACACCGAACTGCTGCGCCGGGCCCGCCACGCTCTGGAACGAGGTGAGAGCGTCGTGCTTGACGCGTCGTGGTCCACGGCTGCGCACCGCGCCGCGGCCGCCGCCCTCGCCGAGCAGACCAGCAGTGACCTCGTCGAACTGCGCTGCGTCACCTCGCCGGAGGTGGCCGCCGCCCGGATCGCCCGCCGTGCCGCCGCCGGGGAGGACCCTTCCGACGCCACCCTCGCCGTCCACCAGGCGATGGCGGCCCGCGCCCAGCCGTGGCCGACCGCCAGCGTCATCCAGACGGCGGTGCCGATCAGCGAGGCAGTCCTGGCTGTCCAACGCCGCGTGAACGCGCCATGAGAGCGCGCTGCGCGTAGCGCCCCCGCGTACGCGGTTCGTCCGCGTCGACGAGGCGGCGGTGGGCCTATTTCTGGGCGGCCTGTTGTTGCCCGTTCTGCTGCCCCTGGAGTTTCGTGGCGTAAACCGCCGCCTGGGTACGGCTGGTCAGCTCGAGCTTGTCGAGGATCGCCGACACGTAGTTCTTCACCGTCTTGTCGGACAGGTGGATCCTGGACGCGATCTGCCGGTTGGTCAGCCCTTCGGCGATCAGTAGCAGAATCTCCCGTTCCCGCTCGCTGAGCGTCGCCAACCTGCTGTCCTCGGCGGGGCCCTCCCGCAGCCGGGCCAGCACCTTCTGCGTGACGGCCGGGTCCAGCAGGGAGCGCCCCGAGGCGATGGTGTGGATCGCGCCGACGAGATCCGTACCTTTGATCTGCTTGAGCAGGTAGCCGGCCGCGCCCGCCATGATCGAGGCGAACAGGGCGTCGTCGTCGTCGTACGACGTCAGGATCAGACAGCCGACCTGCGGATGCGCGGAGCGGATGTCCCGGCACACGTCGATACCGCTGCCGTCCTCCAACCGCGCGTCCAGCAGCGCGACCTGCGGGTTGGACGCGGGTATGCGGCGCAACGCCTCGCTCACGCTCGACGCCTCGCCGACGACCCGGATTTCCCCGGTGTCCTCCAGTACCTCCCGGATGCCACGCCGGACGATCTCGTGATCATCCAGAAGAAATACCCGTACCGGATCCATGGCGGAGCACACTACCTGCAGGTGCCACCGTTTACCATTCGGACTGCCCTGGCGCTGCCAGGATCCCCGCGGTCTCGGATCCCACGGTTTTTCCGGTTTCCAACGGGCGGCATTCGCCCGTTGTCAGGCCGGACATGTCCCGGCATTCACGGATTCTTGCCGACAGGTCTCCAACGGCCCCCGGACGGACCGTCGGCCCTGAGCGAACCGTCCGCCGTGACAGCCGTTGACAGCCAGGCCGGCCGCCAGCCGGCACCGGGCCGGCCGCCAGCCATCACGGAAGATCGCCGCGAGTTTGTCGTTGTGTACGCCTACGGCGCCAAAAGGCGTACACAACGACAAACTCGCCTGGATCATGCCTCGGATGGCCGGCTCGGCGCTCGCCCGCTCACGGACTCCGCCAGCCCGGGGCTTCTCGTTACTGGCGGAGTTTCTTCAGGCGCTGGCCCAGGTCGATCAAGGTGCTGGACAGCGCCTCCACGAACGATGAGCCGATCTTTGAGGCGCTTTCGCGGACCGTCGGGTCCTTCGCCGCCTGGCCAGCCGCGGAATAGGCCCGGTCCAGGGTCGCGCGGAGCTCGGCGAGTGCCTCGTCGACCCCCCTGCGGTCGAACGGACGCTCGCCGACGACGTCGTCGAAGTGCGCCTTCACCTGTTGCCCCAGCGTGGTGAGACTGTTTGCCACGTCATCCCAGGCTGTCTTCGTGTCGGTCATGCGGTCGCTCCCTTCTCACCTGTATCTTGCAGCATTTCCCAGCCCGCTCCCCGCAACCACCTGGGACGGGACCCCGACCGGGCAACCAGACCCCGATCGGACCTCAACCGGACAACACGCCGGACAACACCGGCGCCGATCAGACAGCCGGGCAGCGGTCAGACGTAGCGGAGCGTCAGCGAAACCGCGTAGCTGGGCGCTGGTCGGACACAGCCGGATACCGGTCGGAAAACCACGAAGGATGCGGGCGGCCTCCGGAACGGGCGGCCTCCGGCGTGGCTGCGCGGCTCCGTCTGCCTACCCGGGCCGGTGTGTCACGCGGGGCGGGCGGGACGACGCGCCGGCCGGGCACTCGATGCGCTGCCGTCCCCGTCCGGATCGGCGATGACGTAGCCCATGCCGCTGGGGGTGCGGTCGCCGACGCCCGCGTAGCAGGCGAAACGGGCAAGGGCGTCGATGGCGCCGCGCGTCCGCGGCGGAACGTCCGCCGGCGCGGCGAGCTGGTAGCGGACGAACCCGACGCAGCCACGGCGTTTCGGCGCCCCGATCTTGATGACGTACTCGGTGGTGAAAAGGCGCGTGTCGACGAGCTCCAGGTGATCGCCGATCGCGGCCTCGACGTCGGCGGGTAACGGCGCGACGGACGGCGCCCAGCGCAGCCACCGGGCGGCCAGCGTGCCGAACACCCGTTCGGGCTCGGGCAGGATGCGCTGGCGGCGCGCGCCGTCACCGCGTCCAGTGGCGAAACTGACCGGTGTGACCAGTCCGAACGCCCACGACGTCGCCGGGGAGGCGGTGGCGGCGGCGAGCAGGTCCGGGTAGGGCTCGGCTTGGACGAACTCGACCGCTTCGGTCCTGTAGTCGGTGGAGCCGAAACGCCACCGGTCACGGTTGCGCAGAGCGCCGAACATCGAGCCGATGATGTCGTCGAACAGAATCCCGACCTCGAAACGGACGGTCACCGACGACCGGTTGGGAGCACGCTGGTGTTCGTCGAGAAGCGGGGTGACGGCGAACGGCCGCGCCGGTGGGCCGCCTGGGGAGCCGTCGTGCAGCCAGGCGCTGGCCTCGGGCGAGAGCTCCTCACGGACGGCCGCGAGCATGGCGGCATTGACCGCCGGCCCCGTGTCCGGCGGCGGCAGCGCCCCCGGCGACACCGGCCTGACAGCCACGACAACACGAGCGGGCACAGCTCACCCTCCACATCCTCCGCCGTCCACCTGCTGATCTTACAGCTTTATCCGTTTTTATCCCTTTATCTACTCTTCCACGTCTTTCGTGTGATACTCCCGTGCCAGGGGTTCTTCGCGTGGCACAGCCCCGAGGCTCGATCCGGATCTCCACGGTAGGCCGCCTGGGCAGGCGCGCCACCCTCCGGGCCCGCCCACCTGGCAGGGCGCCCGGCGCGGTCCACCTCCATCCCACCCCGACAAGGCGACTCACTCATCCCTGACGGACGATGGAGAGGTGAGGCACACGCACCCGCAGGCCGCGGCACAAACCACCCTCGCTGTCAAACGATCAAATCATGATCGTTGTCTGAAACCTCCGACACACCGAAAAAACGGGGGGGTTCTGGCAAAGATCTAAAACTCCGTGACCTGCGAAAACGTAAACGATTAAGAATTTTCACCCAGTTATCCACAGCCTCTCTCGGGAGGTTCTGGAACGATCTTGCAAACCCCCGGCTCAGACCCCCCAGGATCCGTGGTACGGGCGCACCGCCCCAACTTTCCGCACCGGATTGAAACCCGCCGCGAGCAGGACTGCCAGCAATTACTCGACGTCGCACCGCCCCAATTTTTCGTGTCGGATTGAAACTCGTAGTAGTCGTTGCCCACGTCGTAGTGGGTGGTCGCAGTGCTTCAACTTTCCATGTCGGATTGCAACTTCACGCGGGTACCTCTCTCTTGTCGAGGAGTAGGTTGCAGCGCCCCAGCCTTCCGTGTCGGATGGCGCATGGCAAGGCACCTGACAGTGCGGGCACCCAGGCCATCTGCCAGTTCCTGCGGCGTCGATATGATCTTCCTCTTGTTGATGAGGGGATCGAGGAGTTCGGCTATGCGCGGTGGCCCTATCTGGATGGTAGGCGGGTGTTAATTCTTGTCGCCATGGGTAGGGATCCGGTGCACGGTGACGAGCCACCGACGCCGCGTCTGGATGAGCTCATCGCTCAGGCACGGAAAGAGGGTGTCAAACCGATAATTCGGATCATCGTTTCCGATGATACCGAACCTGTTGACCGGCTGTGGGAGGTCAAGGCCCCGGTGCAGGACGTCGACTGCCGAGTCCTGCTGAAATGTGGTATCGATTTCGACGATCTCGCTGTCATTCGCCTGGACGTCTGGGACGAACTCGATACCGAAGGCGGCCTTGACACGGTTGATGAAGTGTAACTGGTCAGGTCTGGTAGATCGTTTGTTTTTGGTTTCCCGGCTGGCTGGGACTCCTCGATGGCCTGAAGGCCCGGGTCGTTGGTGCTGTGTGGTTGATCGGGCCGTAGGGTCCGGGTGTGTCGGATGGTCCGCCCGCGTCGCCGCCGGTGCCGTCGTATGACGAGCTCGCGGCGCTGGTGGTGAGTCTGCGGGCGCAGCTGGTCGAGACCGCTGCGGCGTTGGAACAGGCGCGGGTGCGGATCGCCGAGCTGGAAGCTCAGGTCGCGAAGAACTCGCGGAACTCGGCGAAGCCACCGAGTTCGGACGGGCTGGCGAAACCGCCACCGAAGTCGCTGCGGAAGAAGACCGGCCGCAGGCCCGGTGGGCAGGGCGGGCATCCGGGATCGACGCTGCGGATGCTCGCTGAGCCTGATGTGCGCCTGCGGCATGAGCCGGGGCCGTGTGCGGGGTGCGGGGCGGGGCTTGCGGGCCGGCCTGTGACCCGGACCGAACGGCGGCAGGTGTTCGACCTGCCCGAACTACGTCCGCATGTGGTCGAACATCAGCTCATCGAGCGGGAGTGCGGCTGCGGGACGCGGACGAAGGCGGCGGCACCGGCCGGGGTGGACGCGCCGGTGCAGTACGGGCCGCGGGTGGCCGCGGCGGTGGTCTACCTGTATTCCGGTCAGTTCCTGTCGCAGGAGCGGACCGCGACCGCGCTGGCCGAGCTGGTTGGGATCCCGATCTCGGCGGGCACGGTCGGTGCGATGACCGCCCGTGCCGCCGCCGGACTCGACGGCTTCCGTGACACCGTCCGGGGTCTGCTGGCCGCCGCCGACGTGATCGGGGCCGATGAGACGGGGCTGCGGGTCGCCGGGAAACTGCACTGGGTGCACTGCGCCCGCACCGACAAGTACACGCTGATCGACTGCCATGCCACCCGCGGCAGCGGCGGGATCGACGCCCTCGGGGTGCTTCCCGCCTTCGGTGGGGTGGTGGTCCACGACGCCTGGGCCCCCTACGACAGCTACACCGGCGCCACCCACCAGCTGTGCGTCGCTCACGTGCTGCGCGAACTACAGGCCGTCGTCGACGCGGCCCCGACGGGAACCTGGTGCTGGGCCGCCCAGGCAGGCGACGCGCTCGTCGCCCTGCACCGCCTCGCCGTCGACGCCGCCACTACCGGCGTCACCATCGACGAGCAGGCACCGGCCACCCAGACCCGGCAGCTGCGCCACGCCGCTCACATCGGGATCAGCCAGACCTCGCCGCGCGGCACGAAACTCATGGCCGCCCGCCATGCCCTGGCCTGCCGGCTCGTCGACCGCGAAGCCGACTACCTTCGGTTCACCCGCGACTGGCGGGTTCCCGCGGACAACAACGGCTCCGAACGCGACATCCGCATGATCAAACTACGGCAGAAGGTATCCGGCTGCCTACGCACGCTCACCGGCGCCCGCCAGTTCTGCGCGATCCGCAGCTACCTGTCCACCGCCACCAAACACGGCATCAGCCTGTTCGACGCTCTCGTCCAACTTGCCGAGGGCCGTCCCTGGATGCCCGCGATCAGCTAACTCAAGATCAAAAACTACCTGACTAGTTACGGCTCATTCACCACAGCAACTCGTGGCGGTTTGACACCAGCACTGGAGTGATCCCGCTTCCGTGGACAGCGAACCTGAGGTTCGCTGTCCATAGGGAAGGAGCGTCATGGGGTCAGCTCGCCGGAAGTTCACCCAGGAGTACAAATCCGAGGCAGTAAGGTTGGTGCTCGACTCGGGCCGGTCGGTGACCGAGGTCGCGAAGAGTCTGGGTATCCACGAGACCACGTTGGGAAACTGGGTGAAGAAGGCGAAGGAGAACGGCGAGACCGAGGAGCGGCCGCTGTCGGTGTCGGAGCGCGCGGAACTTGAGGAGCTCCGGAAGAAGTACGCGCAGGCGCAGATGGACATCGCCTTCCTAAAAAAAGCGGCGAGCTTCTTCGCGAGCGAGCAGAAGTAAAGTTCGAGTTCATCTCGATACACGCTCCGAAGAAGCCTGTGTCCGCCGACGGCGCGAACACCTTTCCCGTCGACTACATGTGCAAGAAACTCGACGTGTCCCGACAGGGCTACTATGCGTGGAAGAAACGCGGCCCGTCTCGGAGGGAGAAGGACGACGCCACCTTGTCGACCATGATCAGAGCTGTTTTCGACCGTCACGAGGGGCGGTACGGCGTGCGGCGGATCTTCCACGAGATCCGCCGCCAGGGCGTCGCCGTCGCCTACAAGCGGGTCCAGCGGCTGATGGCGACGATGGGCCTGGTCAGCGTGCATCCGCGTCCCCGCCGGCCGGTGACGACGGTGCAGGCCGCGGACTCCTCATCGCTGCCTGATCTTGTCGGCCAAGACTTCGCCGCGTCCGCACCGAACCAGTTGTGGTACGGCGACATAACATATATTCGCACCTGGGATGGCTGGGTGTACATGGCCTCCGTCATCGACGCGTTCTCTCGGAAGATCGTCGGCTGGGCGGTCGCCGATCACATGCGCACCGAACTCGTTCTCGACGCGCTTCGTATGGCCGTCACCCGCCGGCGGCCACCCGGCGGCGTCATATTCCACGCCGACCGAGGCGGTCAGTACACCAGCCGTGAGTTCGTCGCCTTCTGTCGCGACAACAACGTCCGAAACTCCGTCGGCCGTACCGGGATCTGTTTCGACAACGCCGCGGCGGAGTCCTTCTGGGCCACCCTCAAGAAGGAGTTCGTCCACCTCCACCCGTTCGATACCATAGACCGCGTCCGGGCGGGGATCTTCGAATATGTCGAGATCTACTACAACCGGCAGCGGTTGCACTCCTCGATCGGCTATCTCACGCCTGTCGAGTTCGAGGAAGAATTTGACGGACAAACACTTCGTGCTGCATAGTTAGGACTGTCCACGAAAGTGGGAACCCTCCACTCGTCCAACTTGCCGAGGGCCGTCCCTGGATGCCCGCGATCAGCTAACTCAAGGTCAAAAACTACCTGACTAGTTACGATGAAGTCCGCATCGCTGTGGGGCCAGGGCCGAAGCCGCAGGCTCTTGCGCTCCTGCTGGCTGGCATGGAATGGGCGCTGTGGGCTGCTTGCCCGGTCCGTCTGGTTGAGCTGCGGCAGAAGATGCAGAATCCCGTGGCGGCCTTGGACAGCACGATTGTGGATGTCGACCAGGACGCGATTCTCAACCATGTCGCTGGTGACGCCGAGCTCGCCGAGGTCGCTGCTTCCGCGCTTGAGAATCTGGACATCAGTGCAGCGGCGGCACTCCTCGAGCGGGGATCGCGCCGGCTGCGTCCGCTCGCGGACCAGGTGCGAAGGCTTTCACTTGTTCCGGTGTATTGGGTGCAATCGGCTCGTGCCGACACGGGAAGTGGAACGTATCAGGCATGGCTGGATTCCATCGGAATTACTAATCACGATCACGCGCCGTTGCTTCTCCTGCGAGATCGGCTCCGGCTGGTGGAAACACTGGCGGACAGCGATGCCTGGGGGTGCGCCATGCGGGCAGCCGCTCTATGTGAAGGAACGCTGCGTGACGGGAGATTGGACAGGCGCGGTGAGTACGGGTGGTACACCTTGTGCGATCCGAAAAAACCGCAGCATATCCCTGCAGCTACCAGGCTCGCTGGCTACCGTAACGCTAGCCCGGCCTCGCATGGGAAGGAAAAGGCCGCGCGAACGGGCCGGGCTGTCGTTCCCCCGTCCGCGAAGGAGTTACGGGAGTGCCTGCGCGGCCTGCGCAGGGGGCTTGGCAGGCAGGTGACAGTCGACGGCGCGGGGCTGCCGGATACCTGGGACGACGCGCTCGTAGACGAGCTCAGCCGGCTGCGCGGCGAGCTTCGGGCGTTCACCGTGCCCGCCTGACCGTGGGCGGCGCCTGACCGCGGGACAGCGCTGGGTCAGGGGCGGTGCCAGGTCTGGGGGTCGGCGGTGAGCTGTTCGCCGCTGGCCATGTTCTTGACCTCGTGCGGCTTGCCGTCCTCGAACGGCGGGAACCAGACGAACGGGATGCCCTTGCGCGACGCGTAGCGGATCTGTTTCCCCAGTTTGTCGGCCTCGTGGTAGGTCTCGACGTTGTAGCCGCGGGCGCGCAGGTGTGCGGCCGCGGCCCTCGCCTCGGCCCGGCGGGCGTCGCTGGGGAGCACCACCAGGATGTCGCTGGGGCAGCTGGCGGCGGTTTCCAGGCGTCCCTCCGCCAGGAGCTTGGCGAAGATCCGGGTGAGCCCGATGGATATCCCGACGCCGGGCAGGTGACGGCGGATGAACGACCCGGCGAGGTCGGCGTAGCGGCCGCCCGAGCAGATGCTGCCGTAGTCCGGCCAGTCGACGAACTTTCCCTCGTAGACGGTGCCGGTGTAGTAGTCCAGGCCGCGGGCGATGGACAGGTCCGCCACGATGCTGCCGGCGGGCAGGTCGGAGAGCTCGTCGAGGACGAACGACAGTTCGTCCAGGCCCTCGTCCAGCAGGTCGGAGGTGACGCCGAGCCGGCGGATGTCGTCGGCCACCCCGGCGTCGCCGCCGCGGATGTGGGCGAGGTCCAGACAGGCCGTGATCTGCTCGGGGGTGAGCCCGAGCGTGCTGGCGAGCAGTTTCTCGACGCCGGCGGTGCCTATCTTGTCCAGCTTGTCCGCGACCCGGGTGACGCCGAGCGGGTCGTCGATGCCGAGCCCGGCGTAGAAGCCCTGCAGCACCTTCCGGTTGTTGATGTTGATCGACCAGGCGGGGACGCCGAGCCCGGTGAGGATCTCGTGGACGATCCGGGGGAGTTCGGCGTCGAAGTACAGCGGGACGCGGTCGACGTTGATGACGTCGATGTCACACTGGGTAAATTCGCGGTAGCGGCCTTCCTGCGGGCGCTCGCCGCGCCAGACCCGCTGCACCTGGTAGCGCTTGAACGGGAAGACTAGGTCGTTGAAGTGCTGCGCGACGTACCGGGCGAACGGCACGGTGAGGTCGAAGTGCAGGCCGAGCCGGGCGTCGCCGTCGTCACCGTCATCGGCCTGCAACCGGCGCAGGGTGTAGACCTCCTGTGAGGTCTCCCCCTTAGCGAGCAGCACGTCGAGGGCTTCGACGGACGGGGTTTCGACCGAACAGAAACCGTAGCGCTCGAAGGCCCGGCGGATCTCGTCGAGCCAGCGCAGCTCGACCAGTCGCACCTCGGGCAGCCACTCGGGGAATCCGCTGACCGGCGCGGGCCGGACGAGCTGCTCGTTGCTCATAGCGGAAACGTTCTCCTCTCGAGGACTACCTGACGTCGTGCACCGGATACGGTGGGGCACCGCATGTACGTCCCGGCCGGCTGGTCGGGATGCGTCTGAATCCAGCATGACCCGCCGGCCGTACCGTATCCCTTGCGCCACGACGTAGGGACGGACGTCGTGGCGCACCACGCGGCGCCGGCTGCGCGCTGGCCCGATGCCGGTTCCGCGTCGGCACGGTGTCGGTTCCGCTCTGGCGCTGTGCCGGTGGCCGCCGGGCTACGGCAGCTTGGGCAGGCCGAAGTGCTCGCGGATCTCGCTCTGGACGTCGACGGCCGGACGCCGGGCGTCGATGACCGCCACGTACTCCTTGCGCTGGAAGATCTCCATCACCGGCCTGGTCCTGGCGTGGTATTCACGCAGGCGGACCTCGAGCGCCTCGGGGTTGTCGTCCGAGCGGGTCAGCAGTTGGCCGCCGCAGACGTCGCAGGTGTCCGCCACCCGGGGGCGGCTGGCGATGAGGTTGTAGTCCAGCCCGCATCGGGAGCACAGGCGTCTGGCCAGCACCCGTCGGTAGACCTCCTCGTCCGGCAGGTCCAGGTAGATCACTCCGTCGATGTCGTAGCTTTCCAGGAAGAATTCGGCCTGCCGGGCGTTACGGGGGAAACCGTCGATGACGAAACCGTAGTTCCAGTCGTGACTGGCGAGCCTGTCCCGGACCACCGACTCGACCAGGTCGTCACCGACCAGATGGCCGCTGGCGACGATGCGTTTGACCTGGGCGCCCAGTTTGGTATGGCTCTGCACGTTCCAGCGAAAAATGTCACCCACGCTGATATGGACGAGATCAAGGTCGTCGGCGAGCATTTTCGCCTGCGTGCCCTTGCCGCTGCCCTGCACGCCCATGACGACGAACTTGCGCATACCCACCTCCGACTACCAGAAATCTCCGGTCCCCAAGGATTCCCCGTTACGTGCGATGTTCTCCCCACGGCCCGGCCGCGGGCCGGCGCGGTGCCGTCCCGTTGGTCCGCGGGTCGGCGCCGTGTCGTCGGTGCGGTCCGTCCCGCCCTGGCGCTGCTCGGCCCGCCCGGTGGCAGGCTGCGGCGCGGTGATGAGGCGGCCGGTTCGGACGCCGACCGGCGGACGCGCGCGGGAGCGTTCCAGCCGCGCCGGGAGCCGTGCCGCCCGCAGTCCTGGTTCGCTCGACAAAGCGCCGTTCCTGTTCCCTGCCGTTTGTTTCTGGCCGCTTTGTTCCCAGCCGCCGCCCGCCGGCCCCGCGCCGACCGGAACGAGGCCCGACCGTACCAGTGCCCGTCCGGGCCGGGAGGTACGCACCCGGGAAATCTTCGTACTCGCCGGTGAAACGGCGCAAAATGACCTTTTCGATGTTCCCGGTGCTGCGGGAACGGGCGAAAAACGGCGTTTTGGCAGATATTTGACGAATATTACTGGTATCGGCAGTACCAGTGGGCGGGCCATGCTGGTGGCCGTGGCCGTGGCCGTGGCCGTGCGTCCGGTCGCGTGGGCTGGCGCCAGGCGGGCCGCCGGCATGGCCGGCCGATTCGTGACAGGCGTCCGATAGCGGGCGAAGATGGCCGGGTGGACCCGGTGACGCTGTCGGTACTGGCGAGCGGGCTCGCCGGGATCGCCGAGGAGATGGGGACGCTGCTGGTCCGCAGCGCCTACTCGTCCAACATCAAGGAACGCCGCGACTGCTCGGCCGCTCTCTTCGACCGGGCCGGCCGGATGATCGCCCAGGCCGCGCACGTCCCCGTGCACCTCGGCGCCATGTACGAGTCGGTGCAGGCGGTGGCCGCGCGCGGCGCCCTGCCCGGCGAGGTGTGGGTGCTCAACGACCCGTTCGCCGGCGGGAACCACCTGCCCGACGTCACGCTCGTGTCACCGTTGGCGGCGGACGGCGAGATCATCGCTTTTGCCGCGACCCGGGCGCACCACTCGGACATGGGTGGCATGCGCCCCGGGTCGATGCCGGCCGACTCGCGGGAGATCTACGCGGAGGGGCTCATCATCCCGCCGGTGCGGCTGATCGCGGACGGTGAGTGGCGCACCGACATCCTCGAGCTGATCTGCGCGAACTCGCGCACCCCGCAGCTGCGCCGCGGCGACCTGCGGGCCCAGGCCGCGGCGAACCAGCTGGCCGGCACCAGGCTGGCCGAACTGATCGAACGCCGTGGCCTGGACGTCGTGCTGACGGCGTTCACCGAGGTGCTGGCCTACGGCGAGCGACGGTCCCGGGCGATGATCGCGGGGCTGCCGGACGGCCGGTACATCGCCGCCGGCGAGGTCGAGGGCGACGGCATGACCGACGACGACATCCCGATCCGGGTGGCGGTGACGATCGACGGCGACGCGCTGACGGTCGACTTCGCGGGCACCTCACCGGCGGTGCCCGGCAACGTGAACTGCCCGCGGGCGGTCACCCGGTCGGCCTGCTGTTTCGCGCTGCGGGTGCTGCTGCCCGAGGACGTTCCGGCGAACGACGGCACCTACGCCCCGCTGGAGGTACTGACGCAGCCCGGATCCCTGGTGGACGCGCGCCGGCCGTCCGCCGTGGTCGCCGGCAACGTCGAGACGTCCCAGCGGATCGCCGACACGGTGCTGGCGGCCCTGTCCCAGGCCGTCGCGGCCCGCACAGCCCACACAGCCCGCGGGGCTGGTGGGACTGGTGGGCCCGCGGCGGGCGACGGGGCCGGGCAGCGCGGGCCCGGCGACGGCCCGGTCCTGCCCGCGCAGGGACAGGGCACGATGAACAATCTGATCATCGGCGGGCGGGGGTGGACGTACTACGAGACGCTCGCCGGTGGCCAGGGCGCGTCCGCGCGCGGGCCGGGGCCGTCCGGTGTGCACGTGGGCATGACCAACACCCTGAACACCCCGATCGAAGCCCTGGAGCTGGAGTACCCGATGCGGGTCGAACGCTACGAGCTCGACGTGGCCACCTCCGGGGCTGGTCGGCATCCCGGTGGCGCGGGGCTGGTGCGCTCGATCCGGGTGCTTCAGGAGGCCACCCTGTCGTTGCTCACCGACCGCCGCCGGCAGCGCCCCGCGGGGCGCTGCCGGCGGCGGGCCGGGCGCGGTGGGGCGCAACGAGGTGGACGGTGTGCGGCTGCCTCCCAAGGCAGGTCTGGAACTGGCGGCCGGGTCGGTCGTCACGATCCGTACTCCCGGCGGCGGCGGCTGGGGCCAGTCCGACGGCTGAGGGCTGAGGGCTCCCGCCAGGGCCACGGCGGCTGCCGGGGACGTACGGATCGATGTACGGAGCTGGGCCGCATATCCGGTCAGATCGATATCGATCTTTGGTCGGGGCGATGTCGCGTATGCGGCATCGTTATGATCCATTTTTTGTTCGATGCTGTTATGATGTTGTTCCAATGTTATTTTTATAATCTTTTGTTGGTTGACTTGGTTATTTCTGGGGTGCAGCTGCACGGAACGTACTCATGGTCGAACCGAAGTCCGTTCATGGGCACGGTGAGTCACGGTTGGTTGGTCACGGTTGTGAGGCCACGGGGTTGCGCCCCGTGGCCATGGGGGAGGTCCGGTGGACACGGTGGTGCTGTCGTCGCTGGCGCGGTCGTTCGACGCCGCCCTGCTGTCGGCGGGTGCGCGGGCGGATGCCGCCGAACGGGCGTCCGCATTCGAGAATCTCGCTCTCCGCTACTGCGAGCCCGGCCGCTTTTACCACACGCTGCGTCACGTGAGTGAGACGTTGGCCGCGCTGCGGCTGCTCGTCACGGCCGATCGGGACCGCGGCCGGGAGCAGGACCGGGACTGGGCAGGCGGCCGGGAACGGGACGGCGGGTGGGCTCGGCCGGGCGGAGCGGACAACCCGACGTCCGCGCTGCCCGCCTGCAGACTCGCGGTCTTCTTCCACGACGCGGTCTACGACACGCGGACGAGTGACAACGAGGCCCGATCGGGCGAACTCGCGGCCGCCACATTGACCGCTCTGGGCTGTCCGCGGTCGGTGGCCGCCGGCGTCGACCGGCTGGTGCGGGCGACCGCGACCCACCTGTCCACGGGTCCGGACGAAGCCGTGGTCAACGACGCGGATCTGCGGGTGCTGGCCCGGCCGGCGCCCGCGTACGACGTCTACGCCCGCAGGGTGCGGCGGGAGTATGCCTGGGTCTCGCAGGAGCGCTGGGTCTCCGGCCGGGCCACCGTGCTGCGCACGCTGCTCGATCAGCGCGTCTACGCCACGCCCTGGGCGTCCCGGCACTGGGAACCGATGGCCCGGGCCAACCTGCGCCGGGAACTCGCCAGCCTGCGCCGCGAGCTGGCCAGCCTGCCCTGAACACGCACGACAGCGGTGACAGCGGTGACAGCGGTCCTGTAGGCGGAAACCGTCACGACAGCGACCGTTTCCACCTACGGCTACGGAAGCTGTAGGGAAGCTGCAGGTGGAAACCGCTGCGGCCGCGATGGAAACCACCGACCCCTCCGTCGAGCGGCTAGGGTTTCGCCCATGTCAGTGAAGAAGGCGGTGATTCCGGCCGCGGGCCTCGGCACCAGGTTCCTGCCGGCGACCAAGTCCCTACCCAAGGAGATGCTCCCGGTCGTCGACCGGCCAGCCATCGAGTATGTGGTGGAGGAGGCTTCCCGCGCCGGTCTGCGGGATGTGCTTCTTGTCACGAGCCGCACCAAGAAGGCGGTGGAGGACCATTTCGACCGGGAGGCCGAACTCGAGGCGGCCCTGGAACGCAAGGGTGACACGACCCGGCTGGGGCGCATCCGCGCGTCGGCCGAGCTCGCCGAGGTGCACTCGGTCCGCCAGCAGGCCCCGCGGGGGCTCGGCCATGCCGTGCTGTGCGCGGCCGGGCACGTCGGCGACGAGCCCTTCGCGGTCCTGCTCGGCGACGACCTGATCGACGAGCGTGATCCGCTGCTGGTGGAGATGCTCGCGGTGCGGGAGCGTTTCGGCGGCAGCGTCGTCGGTCTCATGGAGGTTCCAGAAGATCTTGTCTCGTTGTACGGGGTGGCGACGGTCGACCCGACGGCCGTCGGGCCGGCGGGGGAGCGCTACCAGACCGTCCGCATCCGGGACCTGGTGGAGAAGCCCCCGGTCGACGAGGCGCCCAGCAACCTCGCGATCATTGGCCGGTACGTCCTGTCACCAGCGGTCTTCGACGTGTTGCGGCAGACGCCGCCCGGCCGCGGGAACGAGATCCAGCTCACCGACGCCTTGCGGACGCTGGCCCACCTCGGCGACGATGCGGGCGAGCCCGTCCACGGAGTGGTCTTCACCGGACGCCGGTACGACACCGGTGACCGGGTGGACTATCTCAAGGCCGTGATCCGGCTCGCCTGCGAGCGGCCGGACATCGGCGGGGAGCTCTACCCGTGGCTGGAGGAGTACGTCTCCGCCGGCGGCCCCAAGGCGGACCCCGGTCCGTGAGAGCCCGGCCGGTGACAGGTGTGGTGGCCGGCGGGCCTGGCGGCGTGGAGGCGATGGGTGTGAGGCGATCGACGTGAAGTCGGTGGACGCGCACCTCGCCGACATCCTCGCCGCGGTCGGCCCGTTACCCCCACGGCCGTTGCCGCTGGGCTCCGCCCACGGCTGCGTGCTCGCCGCCGACCTGCACGCGACCACCGCCCTGCCCGGGTTCGACAACTCGGCCATGGACGGCTATGCCCTGCACGCCGCGGACGTCGCCGGCGCCGGCCCCGACCACCCGGTGACCCTGCCGGTCACCGGGGACATCCCGGCCGCGCCGGGCACCCCGGCGCCGGTGGCGCCCGGCACCGCCGTCCGGATCATGACGGGGGCGCCGTTGCCGCCCGGCGCCGACACCGTCGTCCAGATCGAGTGGACCGACGGCCGGATGGACCAGGTCACCGTGGCGCGCGCGCCCGTGCCCGGGCAGAACATCCGGCGCGCCGGGGAGGACGTGGCCGTCGGCGACCTGGTCCTGCCCGCCGGGCGGCTGCTCGGCGCGGCCCAGATCGGCCTGCTCGCGGCCCTGAACGTGGCGGCGCCCACCGTCCACCCGCGTCCCCGGGTGGCGGTCCTGTCGACCGGCAGCGAGCTGGTCGAGGTCGGTGGGACGCTCGGGCCCGGGCAGATCGTCGACTCCAACAGCCACGCGGTGGCGGCGGCGGCGCGGGAGGCGGGCGCGCGGGTCCGGCGGCTTGCCGGCGTGCCCGACTCCCCGGACGCGTTCGCCGCGCTGCTCGGCGACGTCCGCACCGACACCGACGCTGTGATCACTACCGGCGGGGTGAGTGTGGGCGCCTTTGACGTGGTCAAACAGGTCCTCGCCGCCGCGGGGACGGTCCGTTTCGAGCGGCTCGCCATGCGGCCCGGGATGCCGCAGGGATTCGGGGTGCTCGACGGTGTGCCCGTGTTCACCCTGCCCGGTAATCCGGTCAGCGCGCTGGTGTCGTTCGAGCTGTTCGTCAGGCCCGCGTTGCGGCGGATGCGCGGGCTCGCGTCCGTGCACCGTCCGACGCTGGTGGTCACGACGGCCCAGCCGGTGCGGGCCGCCGCGGGCCGCCGTTCGTACCTGCGGGTCCGGCTGGCCGATGGCGGCGAGGGCCGGCCGCCCGTGGCGCATCTCACCGGTGGCCAGGGCGCCCACCAGCTGTCGGCGCTGGCGGCCGCGGACGCGCTGTTGATCGTTCCGGCGGACGGCGGTGAGGTGCCGGCCGGGCGGGAGCTGACCGCGCTGCTGCTCGACGACGAGGTGACGGCTGCCGGCCGCCTCGGCGGGGCGCTGCCGGCCGACCGGCGGCGCGTGGAGGTGGGCGGGTGACCGAGCCGGACGGGCCGAAGCTGACCCACGTGGACGCCACCGGTGCCGCCCGGATGGTCGACGTCTCCGCCAAGGAGGTGACCGCGCGGACGGCGACGGCCCGCGGCTGCCTGCGGGTGACCCCCGCCGTCGTCGACCTGCTCCGCGGGGCCGGCGTGCCCAAGGGGGACGCGCTCGGGGTGGCCAGGGTGGCGGGCATCATGGGCGCCAAGCGCACGTCCGAGCTCATCCCGCTGTGCCATCCGATCGCGCTGTCGGGGGTCCGGGTCGACGTCGACGTCCACGACCATGGTGTTGAGATCACCGCGACCGTCCGGACGACGGACCGCACCGGTGTGGAGATGGAGGCGTTGACCGCGGTCGCGGTGGCCGGGCTCACGCTGCACGACATGGTCAAGGCGGTCGATCCGGCCGCGACGCTCACCGACGTCCAACTGCTGGTGAAGACCGGTGGGCGGTCGGATGACTGGCGGCGCCACCCGGCCACCGCCGCGCCGGACGCGGGAGCGCCACGGTGAGCCAGGCGGGGACGCCGGCCAAGCCGCCCGGAGAGCCGACAGCCCCGGGAACGCCGGCCGGGTCGTCCGGGGTGCCGGCCGGGGCCCGCGCCCGGGTGATCACCGTTTCGGACCGCGCGCACACCGGCGGGTACGCCGACCGCTCTGGGCCGCTGGCGGCCGGGGCGCTCGGCCGGATCGGGTTCGCCGTCGACGACGTGGTTGTCGTCCCGGACGAGTCCGACGCGATCGTGGCCGCGCTGACGGCGGCGGTGCGCGCCGGGGCCCATCTGGTCGTCACCACCGGCGGCACCGGGCTCGCACCCAGGGACGTCACACCGGAGGCGACCCGGCTGGTGATCGACCGTGAGGTTCCCGGGCTCGCCGAGGCGCTGCGCGCGGCCGGCCGGGAGACGGTCCCGACGGCGGTCCTCTCCCGCGGGATCGCCGGTGTGCGGGACGGGACGCTGGTGGTGAACCTGCCGGGCTCCACCGGTGGCGTCGCCGACGGGATGGCCGTGCTCGCCGGCGTGGTCGGGCATGCCGTCGCGCAGATCAGGGGCGGCGGGGAGCATCATCACGCCGGCTCCCGCGACGGCCGTCACGATCACGCGGACTCCCGTGACGGCCGTCGCGATCATGCCGATGACGCGGCGGACGCCGGCCGGAGCCCGCGGAAGAAGACGGGATGAGTGCGCCCGGGTGGCCGGTGAGTCTCACGGACGGGCCGGTGGGTGTGCGTCCCCTGCGGCTGCGCGAGGCCGCGACCTGGGTCGACATCCGGCTACGCAACGGCGACTGGCTCGCGCCGTGGGAGGCGACACCGAAGGCGCTGCCCGCCACCGATGACGCGTGGGCGCGGCGCCAGACCGTCGGGGTTTACCTCCAGATGGTGCGGCGGCTGCGGCAGCAGGCACGTCTTGGCCAGGCCCTGCCGTTCGCCGTGACGTTCGAGGGCCGGCTGGTAGGGCAGATCACCGTTTCCACGATCGTTCGTGGGGCGTTGAACAGCGGCCATGTCGGTTACTGGGTTGACCGTATGTATGCCGGCCGTGGGATAACCCCGACCGCATTGGCGCTGGTGGTGGATCACTCTTTCACGGTGGTGGCGCTGCACCGGGTGGAGGCGCACGTCCGGCCGGAGAACACCGCGAGCCGGCGGGTGGTGGAAAAGCTCGGGTTCCGCGAGGAGGGGTTCCACCGGCGCTATCTGGCGATCGGCGGGGCTTACCGGGACCACATCAGCTACGCCATCACCATGGAGGACGCTCCGGAAGGACTGCTGAACCGCTGGCACAGCGTCCGCACGCCAGATAGCTGAGATCAACAGCGCCTACCCGACATTAACTGAGAGTAGTCAAACATCTACTTTCAGATGTGACGTCGGCCATACGTAGGGATGGTTGTCATGGTTTGTCTGTCCGTTAAGATCCTTTTGTGCTGTGCGAGTCGCCGTTTCGTGATGTTGGTCGGCCCGGTGGGCTTTTCTCGACCTCAATTCAGTTACTAAGCGTGAACGTGATGTGGGCTGCGATGTCGCGACACGCGCTCTTCGGGTCGGTGACCGGACGGTATTCGCTCACTAGCGTTCCTCGAAGCGCCTGAGGATAGAGGCGTCGCGCCGCCGGGCGTCCCTGTCCTCTCCGGCGCGAACGCCCATGATCGGGCCGTCGGAGCCCCTCGTTTTCGGCGCGGTCGACATGCGGGGTCCGGGTCCGCCAACGTCATCTTCGATATCCGAGTCGGCAGGAAGGCCACCGTCCATGGTCAACTCGCCTGTACGGCAGTCCGCGCCGCCTGAGGCTCGTACGGACGCTTCGTGGTTCGCGGTCCGATGCCGTCTTCCGGACACGCGGTCATGAGCGCGCTGATCTGGCTCGCGATCGTCGCGGTCTGGGGTTTCGTGCTTATCCCGATGTGGGTGAGGCATCATGACAGCACGCTGGAACAGCGATCGGCGGAACGTTTCACTACGGCGATGCGCGTCCTGTCACGCCGAGGGGCGTCGCGGCTGGACAGGGAGTTCGCGATGCGGCCGGCTGCTTCTTCTGGTCCGGGTGACGATGATCCGGACGACGGTGAGCCGATTCGGATGGCCGAGCAGGCTCGGCCCCCCACGTCGGTTCGGCCCCCCATGTCGGCGCGGGTCACGCACGGGCCTGGTGGGAGTCCCGGCGGGCAGTGGCGTGGTGTTCCCGTGGCACGTCCGCCCGCTTCCCCGACCCGTCCGCATGCCGCCGCTGGCACGAACACCGACCGGCGGGCTCTGATCCGGCTGCGCAGGCGGCGGCTGTTCGTCCTGCTGGCCGTGATTCCGGTGACCGCGTTGCTCGCCGGGCTGCTGGGCGGCGTGTGGATCGCCATCCAGCTCCTGGCGGACGCGGCTGTTGTCGGCTATGTCGCGCACCTGCGCAGGACGGCCCAGGCCGAGCGGCGGCTGCGCGCCTCCCGCTTCGCGCTGGACCGGCGGATCGCCGCCGAGCGCGCCGTCCGGTACGGCTACCGGCTGCCCGGCCCGGGTGCCGCTGGCACCGGCCTTGGTGGTGACGCGGGCGGCAGCGCGGCCGGGCCCTGGGCGTCTGGTAGCGAACCGTTCCGGCTGTCCGACCCGGCCGCGGGTCCCCATGGCGCGCCCGCCGGCCGCGGCGTCTCCGAAGACGATCTTGCGGTGGCGAACGCGCAGACGGTGGATCTTTCGCGGGTCGCCGCTGCCGCCGCCCGGACCACGGCGGTCGGTGGCTTCCCACGAGGACAGGTCCTTGAGGGCACCGTCATCGACGGCACGGCTGTCGACAGGTCCACTGTCGACAGATCCGTGGTCGACGGTCCGGCCGCTGGTGGCACGGCCCACGGCCAGGCTGCGGACGATCCCGCCCGGCGCTGGACGGCCACCGCGCAAGTCGCCGCGGCTGATGCCGCCAGCGATCCGGAGTACGCACACGCCGGCCCCGACGACGTCGAGTTCGCCGTGGAGGCCGCCGGGAACGCCGATGCCGACGGCTCCGCGGATGCCGCTGAGGCGGATGGCGCCCAGGACCCCGGGCAGACGCCCGGGTCGGCGGCCGGCTGCCCGGCCGGCTGCCCGGACAGCCGGCCGTCCGAACACCTCCAGGCCGGGCCGGGTGCAGGTCAACCCACCGGGGACACATGGCGGGCTGACCGCTGGCCCGACAGCGACATCGGTACCCGGCTCGCAGCAGCCCGCGTCGGGCAGCGACGATCCGAGCGAGGCCGACGAACTGTTGCGCAGGCATGCGGTCGGGAGCTGACCGGCTGATCCTGTCCGGGTAACCGTTGAGATGGCCGTGAGGGCGCGGCCACTGATGGTTGCGCGATCGGCGGATACCCTCAAGCACCGGACACCCTCGTGCCGGGTATCCGGTGAGCAGTGGGCAGCCGGTGAACAGATGGAAGAGTCATGACCGATCGGGACCGTGGCAGGTCGTCGATGATCGTTGTCTTCGGCGGTGTGCAGATCGACAGCCGTGCCACCAACCCGCCGCGGTTTCGTGAGCGTGACGTTCCCGTCGTCGAACGTCGGACCGCTGACGCGCTTGACGCACTGCGTCCACGGCTGCTGGTCGGCGCGGCGGCGTCCGGAGCCGACCTGGTGGTGCTGGCGGCCGCGCGCTCGAAAGGGCTCCCCGTACGCGTGGTGCTGCCCTTCGACGTGCCCACGTTCAAGCAGACGTCGGTCGAGGACAGGGGACCGCAGTGGTGTCTCCGATACGACCAGCTGATCAGCTCGCTGAAACCGGACGAGCTGGAGATTCTCGACGAGGTCAGGGACGCCGGCGTCTACCACCGGACGAACACGCGCCTGTTTGAGCGCGCGGCGCGGTTGCGGCAGACCGCTGACGAGGAGATCGTCGCACTGGTGCTGCGCCCGGTCGTCTCACATCGGGCGTCGGTGACCGACGACCTCGTCGACAAGGCCAGGCACGCGGGTCTGCGGGTCGTAGCGGTGCCGACCCTTGGCTGAAGGCCCCCTACTGGGGTCTGTGCCACGGCCTGTGCGGCGGGCCGGCCGGCGTCCGGGGGTAAGGCCGCACGCGGCCGGGCTCGTACCCGCAGGCCACGGGCCCCGGTGGCCACGCGGCCGGCGGCCCGGTAGGTCGATGGAGCGTTGTCAACCGCGATCGAACTGACCTAGATCATATGGACTCGTGTTGGGGTGCGCTGTGCATAATGGCTCCGTGACCATGTGCGCGCCACAGTTTCCCGAGCTACCTGCCGGGGCTGCCACGTGCACGAACGCGGGATGCTGTTGTCCGCGCCCTCGCGTGCGCTGACGTCCGCTTTCTTCTCCTGACGTGCATGACCGCCCTTGCGTCACCGGTCATGCACGCGAGGGTCCATTAGTCGGAGAAGTCCAGTTCGTTTCGGGAAAACCTGTTCGTGCCGGTCGCAATTGCCCGATTCGATCGCTGTGGCTGTCCTCGCCCAATGTGCTTCAGCATACGACGCGGTTGCTGAAAGCCGGGCCTGTCGGCAGTACGGACGTCCCTCCGTTACTTGTTCCGCCGCCTGTCATCACCAACGTGAGCGCAAAGGGGCGTCACAGTGAGTAACGGCCACCGCGGTCAGCGGTACAGGACGACGCCGGGCGACCCTGGCCCCCGGGAGCCGACGTTCGAGGAGTGGACCTCGAGCCTGCGGGCTGCCGGGTTCCGGCTGTGCCCTCGCAGCTGCGCCGTACCGGTGGAACTACGAGGACTGCGTCCGGACGGGGTCGGGTTCCATCTACGGTGCCGTGGAGTGCGGGTGGAGCTGTTGTTGTTCTGCCCCGGCCGTGCGATGTGGCAACTGCCGTTCTGGGATCCACGGTGGGTCCCAGAAGAAGGCTTGTCGCTCTGGGTAAACTACCCGCTGGACGGCCCCTCATTCGGGCGCTGGCCTTTCGGACATTCGGCTCCACCCCTTCCGAACACGGATAATGGTACACATACCGGTGGCCCGACGGGCAACGGCCATATTCCCGACAGCGTTCGCATGGTGTTCGACCGTGAGGACGCACCGGATTTTCGGGTTATCCTCGACGGCGGCCGAGAATACGGCTGGCGCGGCCACGAGGCAGGGCTCCTGCGGCCCGCCGCCGCGGCAACGTTCTTCGCCCGGCTGATGTGCGAGGCCGACCCGGTCGCCGGCCCTACCCTGGCCCCGCTGGTACCCAGGGCGCGGAAGGCTGAGGCATCCCCGACACCGGCCGCGGCGGGGCAGGAACTGCTCAGCGGGGGCCGTCCACCACATCCGTCCGGTCTGCTGTAAGCTGCAAGAACTCCAGGGGGTGTAGCTCAGCCTGGTAGAGCGCCTCCCTCGCACGGAGGAGGCCAGGGGTTCGAGTCCCCTCACCTCCACAGGCTAACTCTTCGTGCTCGCCGAGCTATGTTCGGCTTCGCCGGGGTCGCGATGTCTGTCCAGGGGGGCGACCTCCTGGAACCCCCGGTGCCGGGCTTCGCCCGGCCGGGTGGGGTGGCCGTTGCGGGTGGTTAGCCGCGTTTTCGCAGGTAGCGGGCTAGATCGGGGTTCAGGTTTCATCCCTCAGCTCTACCTGTATCGGCAGGTCAAGGCTCTGATCAGATTGCTCTGGTCAGAGCCTTTGATCATTTGTCCGTCGCTCGTCCGTGGAGCCGAACGTCAGGTAGCGATATCTTCTAGGGCCAGCTGGTTGCGATCCCCATCACTGGGCGCGCTATTGAGACGATACCGAGACACCCGCGCACCACATGCCATGCGGTGTAGTTCTACTATCATTGCGAACATGTTGTTTCGAGTGGACACGGCCTCATCCGTGTCGCTGGCCGATCAGATCGCGGTGCAGGTGCGGGCGGCTGTCGTCTCTGGCGACCTCGCGCCGGGTGAGCGCCTCCCCGCCGCGCGAGACCTCGCTCGGGCATTAAAGGTCAATATGCACACCGTCCTGCGCGCCTACGCACGGCTACGGGATGAGGGCGTGATCGAGATGCGCCAGGGACGGGGTGCGTGGGTGCGCCCGGAAGCGAACGCGGCGATGGTCAGGGTGATCGAGCTTGCCGCACAGCTCGCGGCCGAGGCGAGGAAGCTCGGCCTCTCCCTTCAGGACATCTCCCGTCTGCTGGAGCAGGCGTGAGCGACACGCGGCGGCAGACGCGGTGGGCGATCGCCGTGGTGAGCCTGTTCCTGCCGGCAGCCACGATTGGTGCGTCCTGGCTGATCTGGCGCGGCCAGCTGCCCGAGCGGATCGCTTCGCACTAGGTCCGACCTGGGCGCCGCCGATGACAGCCTCCCGACGACCGGCGTGCTCATCTTCACGTTCACGCTGTCTCTGACGGCGGCGCTCGTTGGGGCCGTGACGACCGTGCTTCCTCGCCTCCCCGACCGCACGAAGAGGGCCATCCTGTTCTGGGTCGGGATGCCCGCGGGACTGACCGCGACGATCTGGCTCATTTCGGCCTGGCTCACCCTGCGGGCCGGTTCTGCCGACCGGGCCGCGCTCGGCGGATGGGTGTCGGCCCCTCCTCTGCGCACTGTACGGAGGGGGTCCGTATGCGATCGCGCCCCGGACACCTGCGCCCGCGGCAAGCACGACATCGATGCTGCCGTTGAGAGAAAACCGAGTTCGTATTCACAGTTCGTATCAGGGTCGCGCAGGATTGCGGGCTGGTTTTGCTCGCTCCCCTCCGGGAGTTTCGCTACCTCCGACGATGCCAGGCGCGGGGGTGCAGCAGGCGTAGGCCGTTGAGGCCGACCAGAATGGTGGAGCCTTCGTGGCCGGCCACACCCAGCGGCAGGGACAGGTGCCCGAACAGGTCCCAGGCGACCAGCGTGGCGATGAACACCGCCGCCATGGCCAGGTTGACGCTGACGAGGCGGCGGGCCCTGCGGGCCAGAGCGATCATGTTCGTCAGGGCGGTCAGGTCGTCGTGGACGAGGACGATGTCAGCCGCCTGCAACGCCAGATCGGAGCCGTGGCGGCCCATGGCCACGCCGACGTCGGCGGCGGCCAGGGCGGGGGCGTCGTTGACCCCGTCGCCGACCAGCAGGACGCATCGACCATCCCGCTGCAACGCGCGGACCAGGGCGACCTTGTCGGTTGGCAGCAGCCCGGCATGCGGATCGCGGATGCCGACCTCGGCGGCGAGGCGGCCGGCGGCGCCGGCGTTGTCGCCGGTGAGCAGGAGCGGTGTGCTGCCGGTGAGCGCGGCCAGGGCGCGCACGGTGTCGGCGGCGTGTGGACGCACCCGGTCGGCCACGGTGAGCACCCCGGCGGGGACGCCGTCGACGGTGAGCACCACCGTGGTGTGCCCGGCGGCCTGGGCGGCCTCGACGGCGGCGCGCACCTGCGCGCGGGCGGCGACAGCACCGGATGGCGGTAACGGCGCGCCGTCCAGCAAGCCAGGGCTACCCACGTGGACCCGGTGCCCGTCGACGGTGGCGCTGACGCCGCGTCCGGGCACGGACGCGAAATCCTCGGCGGCGGGAATCGTCAGTCCGCGTCCGCGGGCGGCGCCCAGCACCGCCGCGGCGACGGGGTGTTCGCTGTGACGTTCGGCGCCGGCGGCCAGCCGTAGCAGGTCGTCGTCGGCAAGGCCCGCCGCCGGCGCGGCGTGGATGCCGGCGAGGCGGGGTGTGCCCTCGGTCAGGGTTCCGGTCTTGTCGAAGGCCACCACCGTCGTGCCGGCCAGTTGCTCCATGACGACGGCCGACCTGACCAGCACGCCGTGCCGGCCGGCGTTGGCGATCGCGGACAGCAGCGGCGGCATCGTCGCCAGCACGACCGCGCACGGCGAAGCGACGATCATGAAGGTCATGGCTCGGAGCAGGGCCGGTTCCGGTGCCCCGCCGAACAGCAGCGGGACCACGAACAGGGCCACGGTCGCCACGACCACCCCGACGGAGTAGTGCCGCTCGACCTTTTCGATGAGCAGCTGGGTTCTCGCCCTGGTCGCCGACGCCTCCTCGACCAGGGCGGCGATGCGGGCGATCATCGACTCGTCCGGGCGGCGGTGGATCCGCGCGGTGAACGACCCGGTGCGGTTGAGGGTGCCGGCGAACACCTCGTCGCCCGGCAGCCTGGGCACCGCCACCAGCTCGCCGGTGATCGTGGCCTGGTCGACCTCGCTCGCTCCCGCCACCAGCACCGCGTCCGCGCCGATGCGCTCGCCGGGACGCACGCTCATCATGTCGCCGACGTTCAGGTCGGCCGCGTCGACGACCTCCTCGGTGCCGTCGGGACGGACGCGGGTGGCCCGTTCGGGAGCCAGGTCGAGCAGGGCGTGCACGGAGTCGGCGGTCCGGGCGGTCGCGACGGCCTCCAGCGCTCCCGAGGAGGCGAAGATGACGATCAGCAGGGCGCTGTCGAAGACCTGACCGATGCTGGCGGCGCCGAGCGCGGCGACGACCATCAGCAGGTCCACGTCCAGGACGCGGCCACGCAGCGCGGACAGCCCGGCCCGCGCCGGCTCCCAGCCGCCGGCGGCACAGCAGACCAGATACAGCCCCCACCACACCGGCCAGGGCGCTCCCGCCAGGTGCGCGGACCCGCCCAGCAGGAACAGCACGACGGCCAGCGCCGCCCAGCGCACCTGAGCCAGCGCGCACACGGTGGCGGCCCGTCGGTGGGGCGGGTGCTGGCGCTGGCGCGCGGGCTGCCCTGCCACTGTCGCGGCAGAGCCGGTCAGGAGCGTCACAGCTATCAACATACATGCGAAGGTATGAAGATAGTCAATTAGAAAGCTATCTGCACAGACATGCAGACGTACAGACGTGCAGCGATGCTCGGACTAAGGTGAAAGGGTGCACGGGTCGCTGCCGGATTTCCAGATGCCCAACGACGAGCAGGTCCACCTCGCCGCCGAAGCCTTCCGGCTGCTCGCCGACCCCACCCGCATAAAGATTCTCTGGGCGCTGCTGCACGGCGAGTCGTCGGTGGCCTGCCTGGCCGAACTGGTCGGCGCCGCCCCCACGGCGGTCAGCCAGCACCTGGCCAAGCTGCGCCTGGCCGGTCTGGTCCGCGGCCGCCGCGAGGGCACGTTCGTGTACTACTCCGCGGCCGACGTGCACGTGCAGGCTCTGCTCACCGAAGGGCTGTTCCACGCCGACCACGCCGACCGGGACCTGCCCGACCATCCCCGCGGGGACACCACCACCCACATCGGCGTCCCCGCAACCGCAACCGGCTGACGACCGTGCGGGCAGGAACGCCAGGCCGACGACGATCCCGTCGCGGGCCGTCGCCCGACGAGGCGATGGCCATCGCATGCGGGGCCTCGGAAACCAACTGGGGAACGGACGACGCAGACGGCGCAGGGCGCCTGGCTATCCGCGGTGCTACCGGTTCTCACCGGGATCGCGGCTGATCTGGGCCTCGGAGTGGTGGGCGGCGAACCATCTGATCCAGCGTCGTTGGCCGGGGGTTTCGACCGCTCGCGGCCGGTAGTGCCGCCGGGTCCAGTCAACGGCGTCGGCGGCGGGGTGGCCGGCGAGGATGGCCATGCAGGCAAGGACGGTTCCGGTGCGGCCGGTGCCGCCGCCACAGGCGACCTCGACCCGCTGCCCGCGGCGGGCGAGCAGGTAGGCGTGGCAGATCGTGGCGGCGGCCGTCCCGCCGTCCCGGGGGGTGCGGAAGTCGGGCCAGTCGATCCAGTCCGCGGGCCAGGCGGGATGCCACCGGTTCCCGTGGGGCCGCGGGAACCGGTGGCGCGACGCGAGGTAGAGGCCATAGTCGGGCAGCGGCCCGGGCGGTAGAGGTTCGCGCCGGCCACGTCCGCGCACCATGGTCCCGTCGGGCAGCGTGATCGCACCGGTGAGTTGGCCGCTCATCGACGCATCATGCCTGTTGCTCACAATGCCTGTCGTGGCCTGTCGTGGCCTGTCGTGGCCTGTCGTGGCCTGTCGTGGCCTGTCGTGGCCTGTCGTGGCCTGTCGTGGCCTGTCGTGGCCTGTCGTGGCCTGTCGTGGCCTGTCGTGGCCCTGCCATACACATCGTGATGATGGTGGGCCGGTGGTTGACAGGGGCGATATGGCCTGCCCGGGATGCCGGCATGGCCGCGGCAACACGACAATGGCAGGGGCGACGCGGTATGGAGCGAGGCCGGGTGACATAGCCGCGGCGCCCCGTGGGGCAGCCGAAGAGAAGATATGTGGAACGGATTTGATTCTCGTATCCGCCCGGTCGTTGGCCGTGCGGATCGGGATTGTCCGGGCAGCGTTTGCGCACCGGCCTGGCAGGCTGTCAAGACAATGACAGAATTCCGTCACCGGCGGGATGCCCCGACTCGGCGGACTACGCTCCGACATGGCGGACCTCCTCGACATCCGGGTTTCTTCCCAGCGCATGATCCCGGATGCGGCGGCCGGGCCAGGGGAACTGTCCGCCGGCGTGTGTTCCGGAAGGAGACGTCCGCATGGCGACCCTGCAGGATCTTGTCGCCGCCTGCCGGCGCGAGGAAGTCACCTATCAGCCCAGCGGGCGCGACAACTTCACCAAGTACGGCCGTGAATTCGGCGCGGACGGCCAGCCCTGGTGCGTCATGTTCTGCTACGTGGTGGCCGGCTATGCCGGCGTGACCCTGCCGTACAAGACCGCCGGGGTCGTCGACCTGGCCAGCTGGGCGTCCAAAAACAGGAGAAAACGGGCGCCGGACGCGATTCAGCCGGGCATGATGGTGGCCTTCGACTGGACGCTGACGCGGACCGGGGTAGCCCCCGTGGAGACGCACATCGGCTGGTGCGTCGAACGGTTCGGCCGGACGATAACGACGGTCGAGGGGAACGTCGGCAACCGGGACGAGGTTGTCAGCAGGACGTACGGCGTGAACGACAGGGCGGTCTGGCTGGGGGTAGACTTCACCGACCTGTTTCCGGCCGGAAACAGGTTCCTGCGTTACCCGAATCTGGCCAGAGGCGCGAAGGATCATTCGTCCACCGGCATTTTCCCGGATCCCGGAAGTCCCGTCCAGACCCTGCAGAACGCGTTGAACATCGTGACCGGCCGGGAAGGAAACAATCCCGACCGGCTGTCTCCGGACGGGGATTTTGGCCCGCTGACGGAGCGGGCCGTCCGCGATTTTCAGGATTTCTTCAAGGTGCCCGAGATCGGTGGGACCGTCGGCGCGAACACCTGGGAGGTCCTGGATTACGTTCTCGACCTCAAAGGACGGTGACCGTGAACCGTCCGGTCGCGAAAAAATATCTTCGGCGGGTGCCGCCGGAACCGATGGAGTGAGCTTTGCGCCGGGACGGCCGGGGCGCCCGGGAGGGGCGGCGGGTTCGGCGCCGTTCGGTGGTCACCGGCCTGGTCGGCCCCTTCGGGGACGGGCGTGATGGCTGAACGGAGGCGACGGGAGCACGCCACGCCGCGCCACGGCCGCGTCGACTGATGGCCGACTATTGGCGGCTCATATTATTGCTTTGGGCGATGTGGCGCACGGGGGCTGGCGCGGTGATAATTACTGACGTTGAACTCGTGGGGTGACGGGCTATTGTCCTGAGTCGTTGATTCGCTGGCAGTAGGCGGCGAGGGTCTCGAGGATCTCGTCGGCGGTCTTGGCCCAGACGAACGGCTTCGGGTCCTTGTTCCAGGCGTTGATCCATCGGCGGATGTCGGCTTCGAGTTCGACGACCGAGCGGTGCGTCGATCGGCGCAGCTTGCGGGTGGTCAGCTCCGCGAACCAGCGCTCGACCAGGTTCATCCACGACGCCGAGGTCGGGTGAAGTGCAGGTGGAAGCGGGGTGGCGCAGCAGCCAGTTCTTCACCGCCGGGTCTTGTGGGTGGCGTAGTTGTCCAGGACCAGGTGCAGGTCGTAGCCCTTCGGGACCGAGGAGTCGATCAGCTTGAGGAAGCGCAGGAACTCCTGGTGACGGTGCCGCCGGAAGGTCTGCGCGATCACCGACCCGGACGTCGGGTCGAGCGCGGCGAACAGGCTGGTCGTGCCATGGCGGACGTAGTCGTGGGTCATCCGCTGCGGGGTACCCGGCATCAGGGGCAGCACCGGTGCCGTGCGATCCAAAGCTTGCACCTGCGACTTTTCGTCGACGCAGAGCACGATCGCCTTCTCCGGCGGGTCGAGGTAGACCCCGACCACGTCACGGACATTGTCCACGAACAGCGGGTCGGTGGACAGCTTCCACGTCTCGACCAGATGCGGCTTCAACCCGAACGCCCGCCACATCCGTGACACCGTCGACTGCGACAGCCCACTGGCCCTCGCCATCGACCGCGATGTCCAATGGGTATCGCCGTTCGGTGGCTTCTCCTCCAACGTCCTCGCGATCACCGCCTCGACCTGGGCGTCGGTGACCTTCCGAGGGCGCTCCCGGACGTGCCTCGTCTGACAGGCCCTCCAGCCGGTCGACCGCGAACCGCTCCCGCCATTTCGCGACCGTTCCCCGGGTGATCCCGAGCTCGGCCGCGACCCCCGAGTTCGTCCCGCCGTCCGCGCAGGCCAGCACGATCCGCGAGCGCAACGCCAGCGCCTGCGCGGTCTTCCGCCGTCGGGCCCAGCCCTCCAGCACCGCACGCTCAGCAGACGACAACTCGATGGGATCCGCGCTCGGGCCAGGCACCAGCCCATTCTATCTGCACACGAATCAACGACTCAGGACACTATGGGGGTTCAAGTCCGAGTCCGGTCTCGGCCAGGAAACCCCGCAGCAGGTCGGGGCGGTACTGGATGCGTTTCAGCGCGGTCTTGGTGACCCGGATCAGGTGGTCCAGGCCGAGCGCGGCAAGGTTGGCCAGGACACCGCTTTTCAGATGCGCCCAGATGCCCTCGGTGGGGTTGAGTTCCGGGGCGTAGGAGGGCAACCAGTGCACGGTCAGCCAGTCCGCATGCTTGTCGATGAACGCGCGGACCTTGTGGGCGTGATGGCCCGGCAGGTTGTCCCACACCACCACGATCTTCCCGTCGAGTTGGTGGTGAGCGGCGGTCACCAGCCGGGTGAAGCCGGTGGCGACACAGCCTTTCTGCTCGCCGCGGTGGCCCCGGTGGACCAGCAGCCGGTAGATCAGCCGGGGCCGGTGGCCGGGGCGGACGCAGAGCATCCCGGCGATCGAGATCCGCGGGGAGCGCCGGCCGGACACGGTCACGACCGGAGTGCGGCCGCGCCGCGACCAGCCCCGCCCCTTCGGCGGCCTGGAGCCCCTGGCCGGCCTCGTCGAGGAAGCAGATCCAGGCACCGGCGGCCGCGGCCGTTGTCGTACCTGCGGCCACACCTGTCGCCGCCAGGTCGCGATCGCCTCCTCGTTGCGTTCCACCGCCCGGTGCACCGGCCGCTGCGCGGAATACTCCATGCGGTGTAGCAGTTTCGCGACCCCGGTCAGGGTGTAGGACTCCCCGAACATCCGTTCGATCAGGATGACGATCCGGGTCAGGGTCCACCGCTGGTCGACCGTCCAGTCGTGCGCCGCCGGCCCCCGATCCAGCTCTTCTGCCAGCCAGGCCAGCTGCTCGGCGTCCAGTCGGCACCGCGACGCCGGCCCCGCCGACAAGCAGTGCGTCCCGGTCTGCGGTCTCCCACGTCCGATGCCAGTCATACGCCGACTTCCGTGACACCCGCAGCCGCTGCACCACCTCTGGCGGCGACACCCCGGTGGCGAACAGGTCCGCGGCCTGTAACCGGACCCGTTCCCGTCGGTCCCGATCGGCAGCACTCAACCCGCCACCATCTGGATACCTCGTATGCCCGGGGTACCCCACGAGAGCCAGTTGCTACCTCACGAGTTCAACGTCAGTAACGCACAGTCAGGATGCCCGCCCTCCGCATTGCGGCATAGCGGCACGCATCGTGGCATGGCGGCATCGGTGCACAGCGGGTCAGCGATGCCGCGGACCTGCGACGGGCCATCGGGAGGACGGATCGGTGGCACCGGTCAGGTCACCCGCGTCCGCTGTTGTGGGCGAGGTCCGCGTCTGGTGTGATCGCGCGCCGTGACCTTCCCCGGAAGGTCGGCCCGGTGTCGGACGAGCGCGCGACAGCGGGTGTGTCCGGCCGCTCTGCCGGGTCCGACGGCACGGCCACGGCGGGGTTCCGGGCGGGCGGCGCTGACGGGTCGCTGACCGCCGCCCGGCTGGTCGAGCGGAGAGGAACCACCCGCTGATGATCCGCGATGTGATCTCCGCCGTGCTGCTGCTGCTGTCGGGTGCGCTCTTCTCGCTGCTGGGAGCGTGGGGGCTGCTGAGATTTCCGGATGTCCCGTCCCGGTTGCAGGCGGCCACCAAGCCTTCAGACGGTGGGGCTGCTGGCGATTCTCCTCGGCAGCGCCGTCCAGCTCGCGCCGCGGCATGCCGCCGGTCTGCTTCTCGTCGCGCTGCTGCGACTCGTCACCGCGCCGGTGATCGCCCAGCGGGTCGGTCGAGCGGCCTATCGCACCGGACGCGTCCGCCGCGACCTGCTCGTGGTGGACGAGCTGGCCGAGCGACGAGGCTAGATCGCGAGCCCGGGGCAACCGGCGGCCCAGGGCTGACCGGCCGGCCACCGCGGGTGGCCCGCTCGCGCGTGGGCGGGCCACCATGTCGCCTGACCGTAGGTCGCCTGGCGTGTGCGCCTAGCGTGTGCAGGTCACGTTGAACGCGCCTTTGTTGGCGGCGGTGACGGTGTTGGTGCAGGAGACGATGTTCTGGGTCTTGGTGGGTTTGTCGATGTTGATGCCGTAGCCGGGGCCGCGGACGTCGAGCTGGTTCCCGGTGATGATGTTGCCGGTGCCCCAGCCGTCGACGACGACGTGGGTCTGGATGCCGTCCAGCGGGCTGTGGGTGCCGGTGTTGCCTTCGACGCGCCAGTTGTTGCCCTTGAGGTCGATCCAGGAGTCGGCGTAGTTGGCGCCGGTGATGGTGGCGCCGTCGAAGTGGTTGCCGCGGATGAGTCCGCCGGTGGTGGCTTCCTTGATGTCGATGGCTTCGGCGGTGATGCCGCTGATGGTGTTGCCGATGATCTGGTTGCGGTCGGAGGTGTCGGGGCGGCCGCCGCTGAAGCGTTTCCAGTTGGATTCGGCGGTGCCGATGTAGATGCCTTCGCCGTAGCCGGGGTCCTTGCGGCCGGTTCCGGTGACGGTGGTGCCGACGATGAAGTTGTCGGTGGAGAAGTTGCGTAGGTGGATGCCTTCTTGTCCGATGGTGCGGACGAGGAGGTTGGTCAGGACGGCGCCGGTGGTCTGGTCGGCCATGACGCCTTTCTGGCTGTTTTGGACGGTGAAGCCGTCGAGGTGCCAGTGGTCGGCGTTGTCGAGGTGGATGGCGTAGCCCTGGGTGGGGTTGCCGCCGTCGATGATGGCGTTGTGGGTGCCGCGGAGGGTGATGGGGGCGGTGGGGGTGGCGGGGTGGTTGGCGGTGAAGGTGCCGTGGTAGGTGCCGTCGGCGAGGTGGATGAGGTCGCCGGGGCGGGCGCCCGTGAGGGCGGTAGTGAGTTGGTCGGTGGTGGTGACCTCGATGGTGCGCAGCGGGGGTGGGACGGACGGGAGCGCGGCGAGGACCGCGGCCGGCACCGGCGCGGCCGATACGGTGGGTGCCAGCGCTGCCCCGTCACCGGTGATGGTGAAGGTGGACTCCACCTCGACGCTGCCATCGTCCGTGCGGACCCGGGCGGTGAGGGTGTGTTTACCCGGGCTCGGATTGCCCAGCGGGACGCTGAACGGCACGTCCCGGTCGTCGAGCACCGTGTCACCGTCGAGGGAGAACTTGACCCGTTCGACCTTGTCCAGGGTGTCCGTGCCCGCGGTCAGGTTGATCTCGGTACCGCCCTGGATGGACTGGCCCTCGAGGGGGCTTGTACCGACGGTGAGAACCCAGCGGCCGAGGGGGCGGGCCGGGGCAGCCGCTTCGGCGAGTGCGCTCGGGGGCACGGTGGCCGCGGCTATCTGGGTGGGCACCGGCCCCCGCCCGCCCCGGGCGAGGAGGATGCCAACGATGATGACGAGCACAAGCCCGGCGGCGCCGATTCCCAGCCACGGCCGGTGCCGCGGGTCCGTCAGCGCGCGCAGGTTCAGCCTGCGCCCTTCGGACCGGGTGTCGGTGCTTTCGCCGTAGAGGTCCGTGTCGGTGCGGGTGTGGCCGTCCACGGGTGTGGGCCTCATCCGCTTCTCCTTGCTTTCCGGCGTCCGAGTTCGGTCAGTATCGGAGCATACCCGGATCTTTCTGGGCAATTTGCCAGGCCGTAGGCGCCCAGTTGATCGGACACCGAACTGATCGGACTTGATGGTGTCGGCATGTTTGTCAAGTCTGCCCTGCGGGCTGTCGCCGATGATGCCGGGTCCGACGCCGGGGCGGCGCCGGCCGGCCGCGCCCGCTGCCGCCCGGCCCCTGTCCCGAGCCCTGTCATGCTCGTGTGTGGTGGCGGGTCGGGGCGATCCGGCGGGCGGCGGACGCCGCCGTCGAGGCCGGGGCATCATGGTGCTACCGGATGGTGCCACCGGCCGGTCCGTCGGTGTTGGCCGCGGGCCGCCACGGTCCCTTTTCCATTACCGCGAAAACGCTGTTCATTCGGCCCGGGACGGGCTGTGTCATCCCGGCTTCCCAGGCTGGCGGGCCGGGACCACCGGACGCGGGAAAGGCCCCTGCAGACAAGGCCGCCGCGGCCGGCCGGCCGGCGGGCGAACTGTTCCGGATGGCTTTTCCGGGGCCGCCGCCATACCGTGCGGCCGACCTCGGCCCGGATTTCCCGGACCGGCTGCCGCGCACGTACTGCCCTGCTGGTCCGCGCGGCGGCCGATCGTACCGGAAAATGATTGTTCCGGAGGCTTTCCGAGCCTTTCCGGAAAGCGGCACGAGCCGGGAGCCGCCCCGCGCCGGCGGCCCGCGGCGGCCGGCCTCACGACGGGCTGCCCGTGTACCGGCCGGCGGGGATCCGGGTACGGGCCAGGGCCGCGCCGCGGGCTTTGCCGGCCCCGCGGCCGACCTCACCGCGGGTGCGTCACCGCATGGCTGGGCGAAGATCTGACCGGCATCCGTTGTGAAACATAAACGTAACCTGACGTAAGTCAGCCTGCGGATATGCAGTGCCGACATCCGGGGCCCAGCGCGGGGGTGGGTGCCGCTCGAGGGTGAGCGACTCGCCGACCTGCGTCCGGATGAGCTCGACGAAGGTCGGATCGTGTGCTTAATGTTGCTGGCTGTCACCACGACGTTGATATCGTGCCCCGGGCCCCGGACACACGCTAGTGTCCTGAGTCGTTGATTCGCTGGCAGTAGGCGGCGAGGGTCTCGAGGATCTCGTCGGCGGTCTTGGCCCAGACGAACGGCTTCGGGTCCTTGTTCCAGGCGTTGATCCATCGGCGGATGTCGGCTTCGAGTTCGACGACCGAGCGGTGCGTCGATCGGCGCAGCTTGCGGGTGGTCAGCTCCGCGAACCAGCGCTCGACCAGGTTCATCCACGACGCCGAGGTCGGGGTGAAGTGCAGGTGGAAGCGGGGGTGGCGCAGCAGCCAGTTCTTCACCGCCGGGGTCTTGTGGGTGGCGTAGTTGTCCAGGACCAGGTGCAGGTCGTAGCCCTTCGGGACCGAGGAGTCGATCAGCTTGAGGAAGCGCAGGAACTCCTGGTGACGGTGCCGCCGGAAGGTCTGCGCGATCACCGACCCGGACGTCGGGTCGAGCGCGGCGAACAGGCTGGTCGTGCCATGGCGGACGTAGTCGTGGGTCATCCGCTGCGGGGTACCCGGCATCAGGGGCAGCACCGGTGCCGTGCGATCCAAAGCTTGCACCTGCGACTTTTCGTCGACGCAGAGCACGATCGCCTTCTCCGGCGGGTCGAGGTAGACCCCGACCACGTCACGGACCTTGTCCACGAACAGCGGGTCGGTGGACAGCTTCCACGTCTCGACCAGATGCGGCTTCAACCCGAACGCCCGCCACATCCGTGACACCGTCGACTGCGACAGCCCACTGGCCCTCGCCATCGACCGCGATGTCCAATGGGTATCGCCGTTCGGTGGCTTCTCCTCCAACGTCCTCGCGATCACCGCCTCGACCTGGGCGTCGGTGACCTTCCGAGGCGCTCCCGGACGTGCCTCGTCTGACAGGCCCTCCAGCCGGTCGACCGCGAACCGCTCCCGCCATTTCGCGACCGTTCCCCGGGTGATCCCGAGCTCGGCCGCGACCCCCGAGTTCGTCCCACCGTCCGCGCAGGCCAGCACGATCCGCGAGCGCAACGCCAGCGCCTGCGCGGTCTTCCGCCGTCGGGCCCAGCCCTCCAGCACCGCACGCTCAGCAGACGACAACTCGATGGGATCCGCGCTCGGGCCAGGCACCAGCCCATTCTATCTGCACACGAATCAACGACTCAGGACACTAGAAAGATGTAGTCGTGGTCGCTTGCCCGCGTCCAACGCCCATCCGACTCTATAGCCCAATGCCGCTCAATTAGACTGGAGGGGCGTCCGTCCATCCCGACACGCCAACGCCCGATCCCGCATCGATCAACTTCTGAACACGGCATCCAGTCACGTTCCTCAACGTCGATCAGTAGGCGGCGGAGTGCTCATGCCGCGATTTCGGCCGGTCGGCAGATAGAATCCAGATGTGGTGCGCCTTCGCCAGGTAGTTGAATTGCCAGCCGTTGACAACGACCGGCTGACCGACCGCATCTCGATCGGTGTGCTCGCCAGAATCGTTCCCCGGGACCTCGTCGAAGAGGTACTGGTGGAAACGAAGCGGCAGGAACGGCGTACCAGGCTGCTGCCAGCCCGGGTCATGGTGTACTTCACCATGACGATGTGCCTGTTCTTCGACGATGACTACGAAGAAGTCATGCGTAAACTCGCCGGTGCGTTGAGATGGCTGGGGAACTGGCAGGGTGACTGGAAAGTCCCGACCACCGGGGCGATCTCGCAGGCACGGATCAGGCTCGGTGCCGCCCCCCTGAAGGTCCTGTTCGAACGTGTCGCTGTGCCGGTCGCGGGGCTGGGTACCAAGGGCACTTGGCTGCGTTCCCGGCGGCTGATGGCGATCGACGGGTTCTTCCTCGACGCCGCAGACACCCCCGAGAACGTGGCCAGGTTCGGGCGGTCCACCAACGGACACAAGGCCAGCGCTCTGCCCCAGGTCCACGTCGTCGCGCTCGCCGAATGCGGCACGCACGCGATCGTCTCCGCCGCGGTCGGTCCCCGTGCCAGCGACGAACGTGCTCTCGCCGCCACCCTGCTCGACGCCTGCGAACCCGGGATGCTCCTCACCGCCGACCGTTACTTCTACAGCTTCGACCTCTGGCAGCAGGCGCTCGACACCGGCGCGGACCTGCTCTGGCGAGTCAAATCCGATCTCACGCTACCGGTCATCCGGTCCCTTCCCGACAGCTCCTACCTCTCTATCATCGTCAACCCGAAAATCAGAGGGAAACAGCGGAACCAGATCATCGCCGACGCCCGCGCCGGCCGCGACTTTCCCGAGGACTCCGCGACACCCGTCCGCGTCATCGAATACACGGTGCCTGACCGCACAGGATCCGGAACCGGAGAACTGATCTGCCTCATCACCAATATCCTCAACCAGACCGACATACCAGCGGTGGAACTCGCCACGGCCTATCACGAGCGCTGGGAAATCGAAAACATCTTCGATGAGATTAAGACACACCAGCGGGGCGAAGCCCGCGTCCTACGCTCGAAACTCCCGGACCTGGTGGAACAAGAGATCTGGGCGCTGCTCCTCAGCCACTACGCAATCCGATGTCTCATGTGCGAGGCCGCCGACGAAGCCGACGTCGACCCGGACAGGCTATCCTTCATGCGATCACTACGCGTCGTCCGCCGCCAGGTCACCGACCAGGCGGATTTTTCCCCCTGAGGACCACACGCACGCGCTCCGGGAAACCTTCACAGAGATCACCGAACGGCTTAACCCCGTGCGCCTCCACCGCACGTACCCACGCACCATCAGACGAGGCCGACACAACGCCTACCGAGTCAAAAGCCCAACAGACACCGGCACCAAGCATGATCAATCACCGAAGATCATGCTCGCTCGGGCCGCTTAACTAAGCGCCATTGGGCTCTAGCCAGGGCGGGTCTGCCGCCGGGTGGAGGGTTCCCACTTTCGTGGACAGTCCTAACTATGCAGCACGAAGTGTTTGTCCGTCAAATTCTTCCTCGAACTCGACAGGCGTGAGATAGCCGATCGAGGAGTGCAACCGCTGCCGGTTGTAGTAGATCTCGACATATTCGAAGATCCCCGCCCGGACGCGGTCTATGGTATCGAACGGGTGGAGGTGGACGAACTCCTTCTTGAGGGTGGCCCAGAAGGACTCCGCCGCGGCGTTGTCGAAACAGATCCCGGTACGGCCGACGGAGTTTCGGACGTTGTTGTCGCGACAGAAGGCGACGAACTCACGGCTGGTGTACTGACCGCCTCGGTCGGCGTGGAATATGACGCCGCCGGGTGGCCGCCGGCGGGTGACGGCCATACGAAGCGCGTCGAGAACGAGTTCGGTGCGCATGTGATCGGCGACCGCCCAGCCGACGATCTTCCGAGAGAACGCGTCGATGACGGAGGCCATGTACACCCAGCCATCCCAGGTGCGAATATATGTTATGTCGCCGTACCACAACTGGTTCGGTGCGGACGCGGCGAAGTCTTGGCCGACAAGATCAGGCAGCGATGAGGAGTCCGCGGCCTGCACCGTCGTCACCGGCCGGCGGGGACGCGGATGCACGCTGACCAGGCCCATCGTCGCCATCAGCCGCTGGACCCGCTTGTAGGCGACGGCGACGCCCTGGCGGCGGATCTCGTGGAAGATCCGCCGCACGCCGTACCGCCCCTCGTGACGGTCGAAAACAGCTCTGATCATGGTCGACAAGGTGGCGTCGTCCTTCTCCCTCCGAGACGGGCCGCGTTTCTTCCACGCATAGTAGCCCTGTCGGGACAGGTCGAGTTTCTTGCACATGTAGTCGACGGGAAAGGTGTTCGCGCCGTCGGCGGACACAGGCTTCTTCGGAGCGTGTATCGAGATGAACTCGAACTTTACTTCTGCTCGCTCGCGAAGAAGCTCGCCGCTTTTTTTAGGAAGGCGATGTCCATCTGCGCCTGCGCGTACTTCTTCCGGAGCTCCTCAAGTTCCGCGCGCTCCGACACCGACAGCGGCCGCTCCTCGGTCTCGCCGTTCTCCTTCGCCTTCTTCACCCAGTTTCCCAACGTGGTCTCGTGGATACCCAGACTCTTCGCGACCTCGGTCACCGACCGGCCCGAGTCGAGCACCAACCTTACTGCCTCGGATTTGTACTCCTGGGTGAACTTCCGGCGAGCTGACCCCATGACGCTCCTTCCCTATGGACAGCGAACCTCAGGTTCGCTGTCCACGGAAGCGGGATCACTCCAGGGGGGCTGGTCCCATCATCGAGGAAAGGCTGGTCGCATGGGCGTATCGGTTGAGACCCTTTCGCCGGGGGACGGCAAGACCTTCCCCAGGAAGGGGGACACGGTGAAGATTCACTATGTTGGCACCTTGCTCGACGGCACGAAGTTCGACTCGTCCCGTGACAGAGGCTCGCCGTTCGTGACCCAGATCGGTGTCGGCAAGGTGATCAAAGGGTGGGATGAGGGGGTCCCTCAGCTGTCGCTCGGTCAGAAGGCGGTGCTCACCGTCACACCTGACCTCGCGTACGGCTCCCACGGCTTCCCGCCCGTCATCCCGCCCAATTCCACTCTCCGCTTCGAAGTGGAACTACTCGGGATAAAGGCGTGAAAGGGCGGTCCGTGCAGGGGGATACCAGTCCAAGCCGGTCACGGCGACTACCTGAGGACCCCACGGCGGGCACCGAACCCGGCGAGGCGCGGGCTGGATAGCCCGCCTCCCCGGGCTGGTGCCCGTCGCGGTGCGGTTCAGTCAGTCAAGCGACTCGTGGGTCATGACGTAGCCGATCTGGAAGAACGGCCCCGCCAGAGGACGGCGGGGAGAAAGCGCGTCTCGCTACCGGCATAGATCCGTCCCGTCAGACGCGGCCCCGTCGCTACGCACGGCCGGCACCCTCGACGACGGACCAGCAAACGATCGAGACATGTTGGACCATCTGACCCGGCCTCGAGCAGGACGGTAGCGGTACGCGGTCAGGCGAGCGCGGACCGTCCCATCCCGCTCGTTCTTTCCGAAACCCGCTGGTCCAGCACCATCCCGATCAGCAGCGCCAGCGGGTCGTTGGTCAGCGGTTCGCCCGCCTCGGCGATCTGGCTCAGGCGCAGACCCATGCCGTCACCGTAGCCGGGCTCTCCGGACGACCCGGCGGCAGGCCGCGGGCAGCATCTGATCACTGGTACGCACGAGGCGGTACCCCGGCAGGGCGACAGGGAGCGGGACTATCCACAGCCCACGCCAGCAGGTAGCACAAGTGCTACCGTGGAGAGATGAGTGAGATAGGGCTTCGCGAGGTGCGGCAGAACGCCAGCGAGCTGGTGCGACGCGCCCAGGCCGGCGAGCGGTTGACCATCACTGTTTCCGGCCGGCCGGCAGCCGTTCTCGGCCCGGTCACCCCACGCGCGTGGCGGCGCTGGGACGACCTCGCGGACGTCTTCACCCTGCCGACCGACGCCGACTGGCCCAGCGATCGCGAGCTCGTCGACGGCACCCTCACCGATCCCTGGGGAGATCGATGAGCCGCGGCATTCTGGACACCAGCGTGCTGGTCGCCACCGACGTCGCCCCGATCCCCGGTGAACTGGCGGTCAGCGTCATCAGCATCGCCGAGCTCCAGTTCGGCGTCCTCGTCGCCAGAACACCCGAGGCCCGCGCGAACCGACTCGCCCGTCTCAGCGCACTCCAACGACGATTCGACCCGTTACCCGTCGACGATGCTGTCGCCGACAGTTACGGACGACTCGCTGCCCGGGTCGTCGAAATCGGACGCCAGCCACGCGCACGAACGATGGACCTGCTGATCGCGGCCACCGCGCACGCCCACGAAGCCAGCGTCTATACCCGCAACGCCGCCGACCTCGCCGGCCTGGAAGACCTCGTCAGAATCGTGACGATCTGATCGATCCTCTTTGTCCGTGGCTGCTCGTTGGCATCGGTACGGTCTGGTCTCCAGCCCACACGTTCAGACCGGCTCAGGACGGGGCCACCTTCGCGGCGGCCTTCAGCTGTTTCTTGAAGTCGCGGACCCTGATGCGACTCTCGGGGCTGGTGATGTCCGCGACGGAACGGAAGCTGCCCTCCTCACCGAACGGCGCGCAGGCCTCCCGCCACCCCGGCGGGGTCACCCCGAACTGCTTCCCGAGCAACGCCACGAAAATCTTCGCCTTCTGCACGCCGAACCCCGGCAACACCGACACCCGCTTCAACAACTCCTGACCGTCAGCCGCGGCCGCCCACACCCGCGCCGCGTCCCCCTCACAGACGTCCACGACAATCCGACACAACGCCTGCACCCGCTTCGCCATCGACCCGGGAAACCGGTGCAACGCCGGCTGCTGCGAAAAGAGCGCACCAAGCTTGTCCGGATCGAACCCCGCCAGCTCACCTGGTGGCGAATGCTGCTCGACCCTGCTGGTCATCCGTTCTGCCTGACGACTGTGACTCCGCCCGAGGCCCAGTAGTGGGCCCCGCTCCGCCTTTCCGAGATGTGCTGGTCGAGGACCATCCCAACGAGGAGCGCCAGCGGGTCGTTGGTCGGCAACTCGTCCGCCCTGACGATCTGGCTCAGGTGCAGGCTCACACGCCCAGGGCAGCGGGCCATGCCAGAGTCACCGGAAGTCGGGCGCCCGTCACAACCCGCTCGTGCCACTGAGGTCTACCCGTCAGACTGCACCGATGATCTCGCTGAGCCTCGCGGCACACCGGCGTCCCCGGGACGGACTGTCCCGAAAGCACTGGTCGGCGCCTTCCTGGTCGAACAGGCATGTGCCGTTTGAAGCTGGCAAGCGGTCACGCTGTACATGTGGTAACGTACAGCGCATGACAGCGGCTGCGGACGATGGGCGTCTCCGGGTGGGCATGAGAGAGCTTTCCCAGCGAACCGCTCGCGTGCTCGCGTTGGTCCGCGCGGGCGAGACGGTCGAGGTGACCGACAGGGGCAGGACTGTGGCGCGGATCGTTCCCGCGGCCGATGACCGCTACGAGCAACTGGTCGCGGCCGGGCTGATACGCCGGGCGGCTCGTCCGTTCAGCCTCGCGCATCTACCGGAACCCGCGGCTAATCCGACCGGCCGCTCCTCCGACGAATGGCTTACCGACCTGCGCGGCGAAGGCTGATGCCCACCCGGGTCTACCTCGACACATCAGCCCTGGCCAAGTTGTTCATCGCCGAGAAGGAAACTCCTGACCTTCGACAATGGTTCGCCGATCAGGTCGAGCCATTGCGCCTCGTCTCGTCGACCCTGCTGGCCGTCGAACTGACCAGGCTGCTCAACCTGGTGAACCCGACCATGCTCGGTCCGGCGGAGTCCTTTCTCTCGGCCGATGTGGATCTCGTGGAGATCACTCCGCCCCTGCTCGGCGACGCGGCCCGCGTACCACCGCCCCGGCTGCGCACTCTCGACGCAATCCACCTGGCGACAGCGCTCGATCTCAGAGACTCCCTGGATGTCGTACTCAGCTACGACAAACTCCTCGTCGAAGCCGTTCACGCCTCCGGTCTGCCAGCCGCGTCTCCCGGCGCCGGTCGCTAGCTCATCCGAGTGACCACCGGCAGTATGTTCGTTCTTTCCGAACCTCGCTGGTCCAGCACCATGCCGATCAGCAGCGCCAACGGGTCGTTGGTCAGTAGCTCGTCCGCGTCATCGATCTGACTCAAATGCAGTCCCACGGTGACACCGTAGCGGGCCGAACGAGGTGATCGGAAGATCACCGTTGTTCGTCTGCTCCGGTGGTCCTGGAACAACACGGTTCAGGACGCGCGCTCCCAGGCGCGAGGCTCATCCCCTGTGTCCCGCTCCGCCCTCTGCGCCAGGCGGCGGCTCCACCGCTGCCGGGCTCCCTGTCGAGTACGACCTGTTGCCTGACCGATCTGACCCCAGTCAGCACCGGCCGCCACAGCGTCCGCAACGGCCTGATCACGTTCGGCGGCCAGCCTCTGCTCCCGGCGGACCGGTTCAGCGAGATAGGCCAGTGCGACGGCACGAGAGCTGGCACCCCTCGGGGGCGGCCATTCCTGCTCAGAGCTGCTCGTAGCTCGGACAGGATAACGTCGTCGACAACGGGTGTTTCCGACATCTCCCGGCCGGCAATGCCGCCGCCGCTGACAGCGGCGTCATCCTGGACCTCCAGAGCGACACCTCATGTTGTCGACAACGGAAGTTACCGCCCCTTCGGGTAGATCTTTGACAATAAGAGTTGTCGATCGCCTGTGGACCCCTGCCACCGACCGGCAGCGACTCTCAGGCGGGCCCCACCCGAGACCGGGTAACACTTTCCCGCGTACTGTTGCTGCGCATCGCCGCGCACGGGGCCTCGCTGCCAGCCTTGCTCCTGTCGGCAGGGCACGGACGACGCCTGCGGACGGCAACAGCGAAGACGGCGGGCGGGTGGCGCCCGTGTCGACCAACGCAGGAAGGCGGAGCCCGTGGTGACCGGAGCGCTCATGGGAAGGGATGCGGGACAGCTGGCGCTGACCGTCTTCGCCCTGGGCAACGAGACCGCCATGATCGCACTAACGATCATGGCGACGTTCTTCTTTCTCGCCTGGGTGGTCAGCAGCGACGCACGGACCCGGCGGCTGTCGAGCCTGCTGCGTTCCCGGAACGGGGGCGGACGACGATGACGACGGCCGACGGCATGCTGTCGCGGGCGGATCTGGCCCACGCCGCCGGGGTGGAACCCCCGGCGGTGAACAACTGGGCCCGGCGGCACCCGAAAGAATTCCCCATGCCGTCGCATGTGGCGGGACGAGAATTATATTCGGTCGCGGAGGTCGCCGCCTGGCTTGATCGGCGGCGCATACCCAGAAATGCACTGCGTCGCGACGAGCCCGCCGGAACCACCTATGGCCAACGGTTCCGGAAGAATCTCGGCCTGCCCTCACGTTCCTCCGCCGAGACAGCACACAGGCCGGACGCGGCACAGGCCATACTGAAGGAACACCTCTGGCAGCCGCTGGAAAGCCTGTGGGGCAGAGCTGGAATCGGCACGAATCTCGAACTGGTACTGTCCCTGCTCGACCTGCGTGGCTCCGACGTCCAACGCTGGATGCAGCTGACCACCGCCGACAGCGGTGTCGGCGCGCTTCTGGAGAGGGCGCTGCGCGCCCGCGCCGTGCACTCCCCGGGTCTTACCGGAGTGTATGCGCGGATCCGGCGGGAGCTGTGGTCTGACGACGAGCTGACACGGGCCATCGCGATCATCGCGCGGGCGGGTCGTCAGGGTTCGTGGCCGGCCTTTGGCACCGAGTGCTTCGGGGCGGCGACCTGCCAGTTCCTCCTCGAACAGCTCGCCGCCGTCCAGGGCCGGCGTGGAACGGAGTTCTTCACTCCGCCCTCAGTGACACGCGTGATCATGGAACTGCTCGACCCACGGCCGGATGCCCGGATCTGCGATCCCTGCTGTGGCTCCGGTGAGCTCCTGGCGGCCGCTGGCACCCGGGCCCGCTCCAGGCGGCACAGCACCGAGTCCGCCCAGGTCCTGCACGGCTACGCCCTCGACCAGCAGTCCTGGCGGCTGGCCCAGCTCACCGCGGCCCTCCACGGACTCCCCGCTGATCTCGGCGAGTATCCGGTCGAACCGCTCAGACTGCACCACCAGAGGACGACACGCTACGACGTCGTCGCGATGAACCCTCCGTTCAACATGTCCGGATGGAGTGACGGTGACCCCGCCCACCGGCCCCACTGGCGGTACGGCCCACCACCCCGGCACAACGCCAACTTCGCCTGGCTGCAGTACGCCGCCCTCCTCCTCGACGACGGCGGCAGCGCGGTGGTCATCATGCCCCACAGCGCCGCAACCACCGACAATCCCGCGGAGGTGACCATCCGCACCAACATGATCGAAGACGGGGTGATGGAGTGTGTTGTCGCCCTCCCCAGCCGTCTGTTCCGCGAGACCTCCGCCCCGGCGACCCTGTGGGTGCTGCGCAGGCCGAGCCGCGACAGCCGCCGCGACGTGCTCTTCGTCGACGCCACCGCGGTCGGCACCGTCATCGATCGCGACTACCGGATCCTGACCGACGACGACGTCGCCAGGATCACCGGTGCCTACCAGGACTGGAAGGGCAGCCGCCCCGGCACGTACCGCGCGGTCGCGGGCTTCGCCGCCACGGCCACCTCCGAGCAGATCCGCGACCGGGCCTACCGCCTCGCCCCGGGCCCTTACGTCGCCGCCGGCCCGACCCGCATCGACGTCCACGCGGTCACGGCCAGCCTGCGCGATCTCTCCCGGTACCTGGACCGGCACGAGCGCCGAGCCGCGGACGCGGACGCCACGGTCGCCCGATACCTGAGATGGATGAACCTGTGAGCGCATTGATCGGCCCGGTGCCCGACACCTGGCACCGGCTCCTGCTCGGCGACGCATGCCAGGTGCAGGCCGGACCGTCCGGCGCGACCTTCCGCCCCGCCGACCGTGCTTCCCACGGAGTCCGGATGGTCACTCCGAAGAGCATTCAGGACGACCGGATCGTCGCCGACGGCTGTGTCACCATCCGGCCCGAGGCAGCGGACCGGATGAAACGCTACGCCCTGCGGGAGGGTGACATCGTGTGCACCCGGGTCGGCAACGGTAGGCGCCACGCCCTGGCCGGTCCAGAACACACCGGCTGGCTGCTCGGCGGCGCCTGCCTGTTCCTGCGCCCCCATGCCGCGGTACTCCCCCGATATCTGAACCACTACCTTCGCCAGCCCATGGTCCAGGACTGGCTGGCCCAGCGCGTCACCGGAGCCGTAGTTCCGACCGTCACCGCCGGAACCCTGGGCGACCTCCCGCTCGCCCTGCCCCCGTGGGAGACACAGCACGCGATCGCCGATCTCCTCGACGCGCTCGACGAAAAGATCTCGGCGCACCACGCGATCATCCGGTCGACCGAGGAGTTGGGCCGCGTTCTCGCGCCCGCGCTGCTCACCGGCGCTGTCCTGCCTCCGGACAGTCTGTAGATCCCGCGGCCGGTCGTTGCCGCGCCAAGGGCCGCCTGCTGCCGGGATCGAGACCGCGGTTCTGGCTGGCCCGCTTCGCCGTTCTACACGTCCCGATGGAGACGGTCTCCACCTGACTGGCCCCGACGCTATTTCGAACCATTGCCCTGACGGTGCCGGCCGCTGGCGCACTGCCGCCGCCGCGCGGCTGGCGTGACCGCCGCTCGTGGCCGACACTGTGTGCGTGTCCCGGGAGGACCCCAAGGCGGCCTACCAGCGTCTGCGCGCAGCGCACCTGAGCGCTGTGCAGGCCGCGATCGAGGACCATATGGCGCGGCTGGCGTGGCCGCGCCAGCGAATCGAGCACTACCGCACCGAACGACTCCGGTCGTTGCTGGGGTTCGCACGCGAGCGTTCGCCGTTCCACGCGGCCCGGATGGCCGACATCGACCCGGCCACGGCGACGGTCGACGACCTCGCACGGCTGCCAGCCATGGTCAAGCAGGATATCCAGGATGAATGGGACAGGATCGTCGCCACGCCCGATATCGACCGTGCGGGCGCCGAGCGGGTACTGGCCCAGCAGGGCTGGTTCTCCTACACGCCCGCGGGACTCCAGGTATTCGGCTCGGGCGGCTCAAGCGGTGTACGCGGCGTCTACGTATGGGACTGGGAGCAGTTCGTCACGCTCGCCTGTCTCGCCTGGCGATGGCAGGCGCGTGGCGAGCGCGCTTCCGGCTCGGCCGGCCGCCCGGTGCGACTGGCCGTGGTGGAGGCCGGCGAGCCGCCACACGCCAGCACGCCGTTGTTCGACGTCGCGACCAGACCGTCGATGCAGACCGTCGTGATTCCGGCGGCGGCGCCGTTCGATCAGGTGCTGCACGCGGTGGCGGACGCGCGGCCGACCCATCTCGTGGGCTACGCCTCGATGATCGGCCGCCTCGCCCAGGCCGCGATCGTGGGAGAGCTCGATATCCGGCCGGTTCGTGTGAGCACCAACTCCGAGCCGCTCAGCGCACAGGACCGCCATGCGATCGACACCGCCTGGGGTGCCCCCGTCCACAACCTGTGGGGCTCGACCGAGATCGGCGTCCAGGCGGTCGGCTGCGGCCACGGCGACGGCCTTCACATCTGCGAGGACGAGGTGATCCTCGAGCGGGTCGATGCGGCCGGGCGCTCGGTCGCCCCCGATGAGCCGGCGGCGCGCACGCTCGCGACCGGGCTCGCGGGGCGCACGTTCCCGTTTATTCGCTATGACCTCGGTGACGAGATCACGCTGCGGCCCGGCCGCTGCGTATGCGGCAGTTCGATGCCGCGCGTCGCCGACATCGTCGGTCGGCGTGACGACGACTTCCGCTACGGGCGGCGAATAGTCCCGGCGAGCGCATTCCGGCACGTGCTGGGTACCGACCCGCTGATCTCGGAGTATCAGGTGCGTCAGACCGCGAGCGGGGCGGACGTGCTCGTGGTCGGGTCACCCGACACCGCCGCGGTAGCCGCGGCACTGGCTTTCTCGCTGCGGCCGTATGGACTTACGAATCCCGACATCGGCGTAAGCGTCGTTGAGCAGATCCCCCGGCACGCCTCGACAGGCAAGCTCAAGCGGTTCATCGCACTGAGTGGCTAGCCGCTTTACGCCCCGACATCAAGATCGACATCGAGGCGGATGAAGAACGGGGCGGATGAAGAACATCGAATCCGCGATCTGGGTTGCGGCGCAGCAGGTTACGGATCTTTCATTCGGGCTCGCTGTCGCGTCCGCGTCTGCCCCGGGTCGTGGTGGTGACGCGGCGGCGGACCTCCGCGATGGCGTCGCCTGCGAGTTTGACGACGTGGAAGTGGTCGACGACCAGCTCGGCGTGGGGCAGGTACCGGCGGACCGCGGAGACGAACACGGTGCACATGTCGACCGCGACGTACCGGACCCGGTCACGCCAGGCCGCCGGCTGGCTGGCTGGCGAGCCAGTACGCGACGTCGTCGCCGTGCGGCCCTCGACCTGCCCGAGCATCCCCTGCCCGCCGCTGATGTCGGTGAACCCGACGTGCCACCGGTCGGCCACCACCCGGGCTTTCGCGGCCTCCCGCGCCGGCGGACCGTCGGTCAGCGGCCCGGTGGGCGATGTCAGCGCGAACGGACCGACAGGATCGTCGCCGCCGTCCCCGACCAGTCCGTGACACAGCCGTTGCTGGAGGCGCCCTGGCACGAACCGGGCGCGCGGCACGGCGTCCGCCGGTTTCCGCTCCGCATTATCGCCGAGACTCGACGTGTGACCCAACCAGCTCCGGCAGGCCGGCCTGCCGGACACTCTGAGATCCCGGTGGCCGCCGTATCGTTGGATCACCGGCATGGCTCGCGGTACGTGCGGGTCACGTACGATCCGAGGAGGTGCGATTCGTGGCGACGAGCGGGACGATGCTGGGCGCCCTCGGATTCACCTGGGATCGGTCCGCGGTGAGCCGGGATATTCCGCGATTCTCGGTCGAGCGCGCCGTCTGGCGGTTCCACCGGTCGCTGCCGGAGTACGTGTGGGACGCGGCGGTGCTCGAGGGCAACCCGTTCACCTACCCCGAGGTCCAGACGCTGCTGGACGGAATCACCGTCGGCGGACGGAAGATCAGCGACGAACGTCAGATCCTGAACCTCGCCGAGGCAGCGAGCGAGCTCGGCCGGCTCGTCAGAACGCACGATTTCCGATTGTCCAAGGAGGTCTCCGACAGGCTCCAGTTTCTGCTCGCTCGAGACGAGGAACTGGAGTCAGGCCATTTCCGCGGCGAAGGCAGAGAGACACTCACCCCTGGAGTCAGCCTCGGACAACACGGCCGCTACCTACCGCCCGCCACCGAGCACGGAGGCGGGAACCTGCGCCGCATCTTCTCTCAGGGGCTGGAGTTCCTCTCCACCGAAATCGACGACGAGTTCGAGCAAGCAGTCGCCTACTTTCTCTTCGGCTCGCTGCAACAATTTTACTACGACGGCGACAAGCGCACCGCGCGCTACATGATGAATGGCCATCTCATGTCCCAGGGAATGGACGCTATCAGCGTCCCGGCCGCGCGCCGCCACGAGTTCAGCACCGGGATGGTGGACTTCTTCCTACGCAAGAACGGTACCAGCATGTTCGGCTTTCTGACATCCTGTCGGCTCGCCGCCGACGACGGGATCCTACCGCCTAGTGTCCTGAGTCGTTGATTCGCTGGCAGTAGGCGGCGAGGGTCTCGAGGATCTCGTCGGCGGTCTTGGCCCAGACGAACGGCTTCGGGTCCTTGTTCCAGGCGTTGATCCATCGGCGGATGTCGGCTTCGAGTTCGACGACCGAGCGGTGCGTCGATCGGCGCAGCTTGCGGGTGGTCAGCTCCGCGAACCAGCGCTCGACCAGGTTCATCCACGACGCCGAGGTCGGGGTGAAGTGCAGGTGGAAGCGGGGTGGCGCAGCAGCCAGTTCTTCACCGCCGGGGTCTTGTGGGTGGCGTAGTTGTCCAGGACCAGGTGCAGGTCGTAGCCCTTCGGGACCGAGGAGTCGATCAGCTTGAGGAAGCGCAGGAACTCCTGGTGACGGTGCCGCCGGAAGGTCTGCGCGATCACCGACCCGGACGTCGGGTCGAGCGCGGCGAACAGGCTGGTCGTGCCATGGCGGACGTAGTCGTGGGTCATCCGCTGCGGGGTACCCGGCATCAGGGGCAGCACCGGTGCCGTGCGATCCAAAGCTTGCACCTGCGACTTTTCGTCGACGCAGAGCACGATCGCCTTCTCCGGCGGGTCGAGGTAGACCCCGACCACGTCACGGACATTGTCCACGAACAGCGGGTCGGTGGACAGCTTCCACGTCTCGACCAGATGCGGCTTCAACCCGAACGCCCGCCACATCCGTGACACCGTCGACTGCGACAGCCCACTGGCCCTCGCCATCGACCGCGATGTCCAATGGGTATCGCCGTTCGGTGGCTTCTCCTCCAACGTCCTCGCGATCACCGCCTCGACCTGGGCGTCGGTGACCTTCCGAGGCGCTCCCGGACGTGCCTCGTCTGACAGGCCCTCCAGCCGGTCGACCGCGAACCGCTCCCGCCATTTCGCGACCGTTCCCCGGGTGATCCCGAGCTCGGCCGCGACCCCCGAGTTCGTCCCACCGTCCGCGCAGGCCAGCACGATCCGCGAGCGCAACGCCAGCGCCTGCGCGGTCTTCCGCCGTCGGGCCCAGCCCTCCAGCACCGCACGCTCAGCAGACGACAACTCGATGGGATCCGCGCTCGGGCCAGGCACCAGCCCATTCTATCTGCACACGAATCAACGACTCAGGACACTAGCCCGACCGCGCCGGACGGGTCGACGTTCGTCGCACAGTTGTTCGAGATGGCTCCGATCGGTCTGCTGATCGTCGACCGGGAGCTGCGGGTCCTCCGGATGAACCGGGCGATACGTATAATGAACGGTCTGTCCGCGGACGACCTGGGCGGCGAGGCCCTGTCCGAGCTGCTGCCCGGCGTCGAACCTCAGGCGTGGGAGGTGATCCGGCGGGTGTTCGCCACCGGACAGCCGATCATCGACGTCGAGATCACCGGCGCAACCCCCACGACCTGGCCTGACCAGCACGTCTGGCGGGTCTCCCACTACCCGATCCCCAGCCCGGACCAGATCACTGTGGCCGTGGGCGTGGCGGTGGTCGACGTGACCGAGCAGCGCCGGGCGGAGGCCGGGCGGGACACGGTCGAGCGGAAGCTGCGGCTGCTGAGCCGGGCCAGCGGGCTGGTCGGGGCGTCGCTGGACCTGACGGCAACGCTGGAAGGGATGGTCGAGCTCCTGGTCCCGGAATTCGCCGACTGGTGCGAACTCTTCCTCACCAACGAGCCCTTGGACCCCGACGCCAGGCCGGCCAGCCTGCAACAACGCCGGGTTGTCGGAGCGAACACGCCTGGTGTGGCCCCCATGCCCCCAGAGGTCCCTTCGGACATAGTCTTTCATCTCGACCCGGACCATCCCGCGTATCGTGCGCTGGCCATGCGTCAGCCCGTCCGGTTCGACCTGGACGACCGGACTATCCGAGCGACGCACCATCCGGACCGGGAGAAGTACTTCGGGTACATCCTCGCCGCCGTTCGTCACGGCATAGCGGTGCCGCTGTTGGCCGGACACGAATACCACGGGACGATCTTCCTCGGTCTCGGGCTCTCCGGGCGGACCTACACCCAGCCAGATGTCCAGACCGCGGCCGAAGTGGGCAGCCGGATCGCCAACGCGGTTGCCAACGCCCGCGCCTACGACCGCCAACGCAGAGCCGCGCTCACCCTGCAAAGCGGGCTTTTGCCTGGCGGCCTGCCCGAGGTCGAGGGCCTGGACCTCGCCTGGCGGTACGAGCCCGGCACCGCGGGCACCGAGGTCGGCGGTGACTGGTTCGACGTCGTTCCGCTGTCCGCCGGCCGGGTCGCGCTCGTCATCGGCGACGTCATGGGACGCGGGTTGACCGCCGCCGCCGTGATGGGGCAGGTCCGTGCCGCGGTCCGTGCCTTCGCCGCTCTCGACCTGCCCGCCGCCGACGTGCTGACCCACCTCGACGACCTTGTCCAGACCATCGGCGCCGGCACCGACGGCGCCGATGGTCAGCTGCATCTACGCCATCTTCGAACCTGCGACGGCCACCATCACGGTCTCCAACGCCGGCCACTTACCTCCCGCCCTTGTCAACCCGCACGCCGACGTCCAATTCCTCGACGACGCCGGTGGGATCGTCCTCGGTGTCGCCAGCCAGACTTTCACCGACGTTCGCTACCCGTTCCCGCCCGGCACCACCCTCGCCCTCTACACAGACGGGCTTGTCGAATCCCCCACCATCGACATCGACCAAGGCACCCGACGACTGCAGGCCGCCCTCGCCGATTCGGGCAACCTGCTGCACACCACAGCCGACCGTCTGCTCACCCTCATCGACCGCACCGGCGGCTACGACGACGACGTCGCACTCCTCCTCATCCGCGCCGCCACCGCCGCGACGGTCTGCACCAACGTCCTGTCCCCCGACCCCCGAGCCGCCAAGACCGCCCGCGACATCACCGTCACCGCCCTCGACGCCTGGGAGCTGTCTGAGCATGCCGACCTGGTGGAACTCCTCGTCAGCGAACTGGTCACCAACGCCATCCGCTACGCGGAGACCCCCAGCCACCTCACCCTCCGCCGCGGCCAGCACGCCCTCTACGTGGAGATAGCCGACGGGGACAGCCGCGTCCCCCGCCTGCTCAACCCCACCGCCGACGACGAAGGCGGCCGCGGCCTCCAACTCGTTGCCGAACTCGCCACCCGCTGGGGTGCCCGCCCCACCCACACCGGCAAGACCGTCTGGTTCCAACTCGACACAGGGGACAGTCCCTCTTCGACAGGGGGTCCGGGCTTCCTCGTCACCGGTGCGGTCGGTGGGCGTGCAGGAAGTCGTCAACGAGATCGCGCACATAGGCCTCGGTGAAGGTTCGTCCGGTGAGGAGACGCCGGTAGATCAACGGTCCGGCGAGCTGGTCGATCGCCCGGGAGGGATCGAGCCGGGGGTCGAGTTCGCCGCGCGCGATCCCGGCCCGGACGATCTCGTCGAGGACCCGCGAGCTCTCCTGGTAAAGGAACTCCTTGAGCTCGGCGTAGGCGGGATGGGTCGGGGCGCGTTCGATCATCGTTCGCATGATCTGCCATTCGCCGGCATCGTCTACTGTTCGGCGCGAGTGTGCCGAGATCTGCGCCGGACGAGCCTGCCCGGCGGGCCATGCGGTACCGGACGAGTCGGGCGCGGCGGATGGGGGCAGACTTGCCCTATGAGCCCCACCAGCCGTGGCCGCGGGAGCAGACGGAGGACTTCCTCCAGGGACGCCAGGAGCGGGTCACGCCCCACTGTGCCGCCCACGTCGGACACCCCGGACACGCTGGACGCCTGCGACTGCCCGCAGTGTTCGGGCGGCGACGAGCTGGATCTGGTCATCGACGGGCTGCTCGCGAGCGGGGAGCTTCTGCTCACCGTTGACGACCCGATGGAGGCGGAAGCTCTCGGCGCGACGCTGCTCTCGGCCGGTGACCTGATCGGTGAGGAGGCCGAGGAGGCGTTCGTCCGCGGGCTTGTCCCGGCGTTGGAAACCGCGGGCACCGCGGAGGCGCTGGCGACGCTGCTGGCGATCGGTTCCGTCGCGCCAGGCCGCCTCGGCACGGCCGCGGGCGACGCCGCCGACCGTCTGGTCGAGGACGGCATCGTCCGCCCGGTATGGGCGGACGAACTGGAGGCACCGGTGACGGCCGGTGACTTTCAGCGCCTGAACGACGACCAAGGAGAAGCGTCGATGCTGGTCTGCTCGTTCCATCGAGCGGGACGCGGGCACGCCGTCATCATCAATGTCGATCACAACGACTGCGGCGCCGCCGTCGACATTCTCGTCCTCGACGCCGACAAGCTATCTGACGCAGTCGAAATGCTGCATACCGTTGCCAGTGCCGACGGCATCCGGATCAGGACCGAGAGCCTGAGCCCGGAGGAGTTCCGCTGGCAGGCCGAGAACGCCCTCGCCGCACGGGCGGTGCACGACGCGGGCGACGTCGCTCTCAACCTGGCCGAATTTCTCGACGGCGATGACGACAACGACGGCCCGGCCTATCCGGCCCTGGCAATGCTGCTACGGGCCCGGCTGGCAACCCTGCCGGAGCCCGGCAGGCCGCCCGCGCCGCATCCCACCGACGACGACGAGGACGGCCTCGACCTCGACCCTGGCCTCGCCCCCGGCCTGACGCTGCTGGAGCGGCGGGCAGGCGGCGCGGACCTCGTTCGCGGCGGCCGGCCGCTGCCAACATCCGGTGGCCCCGTGCTGATTCCTGACGGCTTCGCACTGGCCCCGCCCAGCATCGCGCCGTCGGCGGCACTGCCGGCGAAACGGAAGAAGGCAGCCGGGCCGGCGCCGACCTACCAGATCAAAGTGGGTCTGCGTGGTACGAAACCGCCGATCTGGCGCCGGCTGGAGGTGCCCGCCGACATCCGTCTCGACCGGCTGCACAGCGTCATCCAGGCCGCGTTCGGCTGGTACGACTCCCATCTGCATGTCTTCGAGACCCGGTACGGCAGTTTCGGCAGCCCCGACGCGGAGCTGGGCTACCGCGCCGAGGCGGCGGTGACGCTGGAACAGGTCGCACACAGCTCGAACGACAGGATTCTTTACACCTACGACTTCGGCGACAGCTGGGAACACGACGTCCTGGTGGAGAAGGTTTTCAGCCCGGACCCGGCGGTGCGCTATCCCCGCTGCACCGGCGGGCGCCGCGCCGCTCCACCGGAGGACTGCGGCGGTATCTGGGGGTATGTCGAGCTGCTGCAGGTGCTGAAGAATCCCGACCACCCCGAGCACGACGAGAAGCTGGAATGGCTGGGCGTCGACAACGCCATCGACTTCGCCCCAGAGCGGTTCGACGCCGCGGCGGTCAACCAGGCGCTGTCCGCCATCCACTGACGCTCACCGTCGCCGCGGGAAGAACCGTCTGGACGGAAACCCGCCAGTCCGCAGATCAGGCGGCTGACAGACCGGTATTCTCGAAGACGAGCGAGGGCGTCCTCGCCCCGGTCGGCCGGGGCCGGCTGGGATGCGGGAGAGTACGCAGCGCGTCGAGCGCGGGTTCGACGAACGTGGCCCACTTCTCGGTGGGGAGATCCCACAGCTGCGACCACGTCCGGCGCTGGATCTGATCGACGACGGCCGCCGGAGTCGCCGGCCCGCCGGAGCGGTCGATGGCGAAGTCCGCGACGAGCCGCAGACCGTTCTCCGCCGCGAGGTGGATGACGGCCTCCGGAGTATCCGGGCGCGGTGAGCTATCCGACAGCCCGTCGTTCATCGACCGGATGATCTCCGAGATGTCGGAGGTGACGGTCGATTCCCCGGCGCCGGCGACCGCGAGCCGGCCGCCTGGCCGCAGCACCCGGGCGACCTCACGCAGAACAGCCGGTATGTTCCCGACGAGGTGCAGGACATGGACGGCGACGCACGCGTCGACGCTGCCGTCAGTGAGGGGGATCGCCGTGGCGTCGGCTCGCGCGACCCGCCCCGGGATGCGACGGCGGGCGTGGGCGAGCATCCGCTCGGAAAGATCGATACCGGCCACCGACCAGCCATGCTCCGCGAAGACGCTGGCGATCAGCCCGGTGCCGACCCCGATCTCCAGCAGGGCACCGGCGGGCAGGTGGGGCGCGAGCTCGCTGGCGACACGACGCCCGCGTTCGGTCCCGCCCCGCGTCTCGTCGTAACGGTCGGCTATTTGGTCGAAGTTAACGGACTCCGGCATACGTCCAGAATAGGCGAGGTCGGTCAGTCATCAGCGCATCCCGATCCCCGGTCGGACCCGGCAGGGGTACGAATCCGGTCAGGCGAGCGCTCTGATGCCCGCCGGAAACGACCCGCGGCCGGTCATGTCGTCGCGGTGACCTCGTCGTCCGGCGGGGAGTCTCCCCACCATGGCAGCAGGATGAGCTGGAAGGTCGCCCCGCCTCCCGGGGTCGGCCGGTACTCAACCCGTCCGCCGTGCGCGGCGGCGACGGCCGCCACGATGGACAGGCCCAGTCCGGTCCCGCCGCCGTCCCGGGAACGACCCGTGTCAGCCCGGTAGAAACGTTCGAAAAGGTGCGGGACGGCGTCCTCGGGGACGCCGTCCCCGTGGTCGATCACCGAGATGACGACCTCACCGGTTCGGCTGTCCTCCGCCGGGCCCACGCCGCGGTGGGCGGCCGGATCCGGGCCTGCGGCGCCGGCCCCGCCCGGTGCCGCGACAACGGATATCGCGGTGCCGGGCGGGGTGTGGACCACGGCGTTGCGGACGAGGTTTCCGACGGCCTGGCGCAGCCGTCCCTCGTCCCCGGCCACCTCGAGGATCGGCGGCGCCTCGTCCTCGATCGTCCGGTTCGGGTTGACCGCCCGGGCGTCGGTGACGACGTCACGGACCATGGCCGAGACATCGACGGGCTGGCGTTCCAGCACCGGCCGCTGGTCCAGCCGGGCGAGCAGCAGCAGGTCGTCGACCAGGACGCTCATCCGGGCGGACTCCTCCTCGATGCGGCGCATGACCGTCGCGAGATCCTCGGGCCGGTTCGCGGCGCCCCGGTGGAACATCTCGGCGTAGCCGCGGATCGAGGTCAGCGGGGTCCGCAGTTCGTGGCTGGCGTCCCCGACGAAGCGGCGCAGCCGCCGTTCGGATGCCTCACGGGCCTGGAAGGCCGCCTCGATCCGGGTGAGCATCGCGTTGAAGGTGAGCCCGAGCCGCCCCACTTCGGTGCGGGGGTCGGCGTCGGCGACCCGTTTCGTCAGGTCACCCCGTGCGATCAGGTCCGCGGTCTGTTCGATCCTGATGAGGGGACGCAGGCCAAGACGGATGATGACGTAGGCCGACATGGCCAGCGCGGCCAGCATCACCGAACTCGCGACGATCTCGATCCTGGTGACGTTGTCGAGAGTGGCGTCCATCTCCGTGAACGGCACGGCGACGACGAGGACGTCCGCGTTGTCGAAGCGTTCGGCAAGCACCCTGAACCGGCTCCCGCCACCCTGGGCGGGCACCGTCCACAGCGGGACGGTCGCGAGGTCCGGATGGGTCTGCGCGGTGGCGAGCAGATTCGGTGTGACGTTCGGACGCCGGGTCGGAGTGCTCGGGCCGCCGGGGCTGGGACTGGGGCTGGTCTCGGCCAGTCGGCGGCCGCTGCCGTCGTACAACGCCCCGTAGGTGCCGACCAGGAACGCGCTGCCGAAACGCGGGTCATGGTCGTCGGAGTCGCCCCCGCCGGAAGCGCGCCCTCCAAGATCATAACCACCTGAGTCGCCGGAGCCGCGGTCACCGTATCCGCTGGCCCGCAGGAGCGTCTGTTCCATGACCGGATGGGCATCGCGTACCTGCTGGTCCAGCCGGCCGCGCAGGTAGGTCGCCACCGCGCCGCGTGTACCGGCCGCGCCGAGGGCCATGCCGACCGCCAGCAGACCCACCAGAGCCAGCAGCAGCCGGGCGCGCAGCGACATGACCGGTCCACTCAACGCGGCAGACGCAGAACGTAACCGACGCCACGCACCGTGTGGATCAACGATGGCGGAACAGGGTCGATCTTGCGCCGCAGATAGCTGACGTAGGTCTCCAGGACCCGCGCCTCCCCGCCGAAGTCGTGCCCCCAGACGTGGTCGAGAAGCTGGGCCCGGGTGAGCACCTTGCGGGCGTTCGCCAGCAGATAGTGCAGCAGGCGGTACTCGGTGGCGGTCAGCTCCACGTGCCGCCCACCACGCCGCACCTCTCGGGTCTCCGGGTCGAGTTCGAGATCGCTGAAGCGCAGTGGCCCGGGCGTGCTGTCGGCGGCCCCGGCCCGACGCAGGATCGCGCGGACCCGGGCGACCAGCTCGCTGACAGCGAACGGCTTCGTGACGTAGTCGTCCCCGCCGAGGGTCAGCCCGTGCACCTTGTCCTCGGTGGCGTCGCGGGCTGTCAGGAACAGGGTCGGCATGCCCCGCCCCGAACCACGCAGCCGCTGACAGAGCATGAACCCGTCGATGTCGGGGAGCATGACGTCCAGCACGAGCAGGTCCGGTGGCGACAGCGCGACCCGGGTCAGCGCCGCCTGTCCGGAATGCACGGCGTGCACGTCGAAACCCTCGTAGCGCAACGCCATGACGACAAGATCGGTTATCGCCTCCTCGTCGTCGACGACGAGGACTTTGAGCGGACGCTCCATCCGCCCAGTCTCACCCGTCTCCCGCGTCGGGCCGGTCATCCGGGCCCGACAGCGGTGGGAGCGGACCAGGCAGGTACGGAGGAAAGCCGCTCTGACGGGCGTGTATCCGGCGGTATGACGCCGTTGGAGGGCGTGGACGCGGCGGCGGCCACCTGACCGGGGAAGCCGGCCGAACGGGCCAGCCGACCGGTGGCGTCGACCGTCAGCCAGGCCCATCCCTGCCGGGCGAGATCGGCAAGCAGGGCCGGCGCGGCGTGGCCGGCGGCCAGGGCGGCCGTGGCGTAGGCGTCCGCCAGGGTCAGATCCGCCCCGACGATGGTGACCGAGGCCAGCGCGCTCGCCGGGGTCCCGGTGCGCGGGTCGACGACGTGTCCGCCCCGCTCCGAGACACCGGACGTGGCGACGGCGAGATCCGTGCCTTCGACCACCGCGACGAGCCGGGCCCGCTCGAAGGGGTCGGCGATCCCGACCCGCCAGGGCCGGCCCGTCCCCGAGGCTCCCCGGACCAGCAGGTCCCCGGCCGCGTTGACGCAGTGGTCCGGGGCGCCGGCGTCGGTCAGCGCCCGGGATGCCGCATCGGCCGCCCAGCCCTTGACCAGACCGGTCGGATCCAGGGTGCCGTCCGTCCGCCAGGCCGGGTCGAAGCTTCCGCCGGTCCGCTCCCGGCAGGCGTCGGCTGTCCGGTACACCTCACGGACGTGGTCCGGGCAGTCGTCGAGGCCGATCTCGCCGCGCCGCAGCCGGGAGACCCAGGAGCTCGGCAGGAAGGTGCTGAAGTCCTCGTCCGCCCGGTGCAGCACCGCGACCGCCGCCGCGATCGCCGCGTCCAGTGCCGACGGGCCAAGTTCCGCGGCGCCGGGCGGGCGGCGGATGTTGATGCTGACGACCGTGCCCATCACCGGTTCGGCGTGGACCCGGCCCGGCCGGCTAGGCACCGGCCCTGTCCAGAGCGGACTGGACGGACTGCGCGTAACCGTAGCTGGTGTAGGAGGCCCCGGAGACGGTGTCGATCCGGGTGCTCTGGGCGTCGAGCACCTCCTGGCGCAGGATCGGCACCGCCCAGTTGTTGATCTCAATATCACGCCGCTCCCGGTCCGGTAGCCGCAGGGCCACCACATCAGTGATCGTCTTTCCGCTCAGGACGACCTGGACCTGCACGGAGCCGTAGCGGGTGCTCACGGCGTCGCCTGTCACTATCTGGGCGGTGGCCGTACCCGATGGGCCCGAACCCGACGGCGAACCGGCGGAGTCTGGTCCGGATGAGCTCGAAGCGGAGGAGTTCGAACCGGACGAACCGGCGTCGCCGGACGCCGAAGTCGAGCTGCCGTCACCCGAAGCCGACGTCGGAGCCGGAGCCGGGGCCGGGTCGCCCGTCGTGGCGGGCTGCTGGCTCGCCCCGACTGTGGCCGGCGTGACGGCGAGCGCCACGGGCCGCTCGCCGGGCCCGGTCGCGGTCTTCGCGCCGACAGCCAGGGCGACGGTCGCCATCAGCGCGGCGAAGCCGAGCCGCGCCCGGTAGGGCTTTCCGGCATTCTCGTTCATCTCAGCGTGAACTCCTCGGTGTGGATCTGCTTGTCGGACAGCCCGAGGCCGCGCAGCGCCTGGACGACCGCGCGTGTCATCCCGGGGGGGCCGCAGACGAAGACATCCCGTTCGGCGACGTCCGGCACGGCCGCGACGAGGAAACGCGCCGCCAGCGGGTCGTGTCCGAGGTCGCGCCGGGAACCGACCACACGGTGGACGATCAGCCGTCCGTTGCCGGCCAGCCTCTCGAACTCCAGCCACAGGATGAGATCGTCCGCCCGGCTGACCCGGTGCACCACGACGACGTCGTCGCCGCGGGCGAGCAGGTCCTCCGCGAGCGCCCGGACCGGTCCGATCCCGCTGCCCCCGCCGACGAGCAGCGTCCTGCCCCGGGTGGCGTGCTCGGCGGTGAAGTGCCCGAACGGGCCTTCGGCCACGACCGGGGTGCCCGGCCGCAGGTGGGCGATCGCGCGGGAGTGATCGCCCGTGGCCCTGACCGTGATGCGCAGCCGGTCCGGCCGCGGCGGGGCGGACAGCGAATAGGGGTGCGCGCTGACGAGATGCCCGCGGGCGGCGAACCGCCACAACAGGAACTGCCCCGCCACCGCGCCGAGACGATGCAGGTCACGGCCACGGATCCAGACCGAGACGACCCCGGGTGCCTCGTGGACCACCCGCTCCACCGTCATCCGGTGCCGGGCGACGGCCACCGCCGGCAGGACCAGCCGCCAGATGACCAGGCAGGCGGCGACCGCCAGGTACATCCCCTGCCACAGCAGCCGGTTGACCGGATGGCCGACGAAGTCCACGCCGGTCGCCGTCTGGTGGGAGTACACCAGGAGCACGGCAAGGTAGGCGGTGAGGTGCAGCAGATACCAGGCCTCGTAGGAGACGCACCGCCGGACCGCGCGGGCGCTGACCACCCCGACGGCCACGAACAGCAGGGTGCCGACGGTCGCCTTCCACATCTCCGGGTAGGTCGTGACCACCGTGACGAGCTCGGACAGCGGCTGATGATGCGTGGTCAGGCCGTAGCCCCACACCGTGAGCAGGATGTGGACGACGATGAGCAGCACGACGTTCGCGCCCAGCCCGCGGTGCCAGGCCGCCAGCCGGTCGAACCCGACCGCCCGTTCGAGGACGGGGATCCGCGCCATGAGCAGGAGTTGCACGAGCACCAGGTAGGCCGCCAGCAGGCCGCTGACCCGGCCGGCCGCGGTCATGGCGGGCCCGGCACCGTGGACGCTGGACGCGGAGGTGTCGAACCACCACAGGGCCACGACCACGACTCCCCATGCCGCCAGGGCGAGCCGTACGGCGAGCCCCGGGGACCAGCGCGGCGGCACGGGCCGGCCGCGGGCCGCGCCCGACACGACCCGGCCTCCCGGCAGGCGCGGGGGACCTGGTTCCCGCGTGGGCGTCGCCGCGCCCACGCGGCTCGATCCGCGCGTCCGTGCCCCGCCGGCCGGATACCGCGTGAAGCTCATGGACACGGACGATGACCGCGGAAGCTGGGAACATGCTGTGAAGAGCCTCAGAACTTGCCGGGACTTCCACCGACCTTCCCTTCTTGATCACAAAACTTGATCGCAGGACTTCTGACCGGCCGCAGGCGTCCTGACGAGATGGTGACGGCTTCCGACGCAGGCGGCGAGGGACCGGACCGCCAGGTCGGTTAGTGGACTGTGTCGGATTGGAGATAGCACAGCGGCGACGCAAAAATCACCCTTGGTAGCCGAGCCCGAGGTCGTCGTCTTGGGCCACGCACAGGGGGAGGCCGGTCATGGCGCGTTCTGGTTGGGACCAAAGCCAGTGGATCGACTACGACGCATACGTCCTGAACGTCTTTGCGGGAGGCAGCACGGCCTGGATCGAGTACCGCTACACGATTGGCTATGTCGGATGGCGGCGGATCTACACCGAGCCGGACCCGACCGAATCAGAAGTCCTGACAGTCGCCACCGCAGCCAAGGCTTCCGGCCGACCGGTACGTGTCCGGGTGACCAACAGCAGTGGCCCCGGCGGCACAGCCGAAATCGTCGCCATGCAGACACTGTGACAAAGGAGCCGTGACGCTGTGGCCAGGCTTTCACCCGGGCAGGAAACAGAAACGACACCGCTCGGCGCCGACCTCCGACCCTTCACCGACGGTGACTACATAGCCGTGCCCAACCGGATCCGTCCTGACGATCTCGCGGAGCCCGGACCGACAGGCGCGGACGTGCGGACCGTCGACGGCGTCGACCGAGCGGCGCTCGCTCTGCGGGACGCGGCTGGCGACGAGCCGCACCCGCTGGGCGCGGTTCTGCGTCCCGCTCCGGCGGAACAGCAGAACTGATCTTCACCTGCCCGTTCTCGCCTTTTCTTTTCTCCTCTTCTTTCTTTCCTCTCCTCATCTTTCTGTTTTCCTCTTTCTGGCCAGGTGAAGGCCCGGAGCCCCACGTCCGCGCACCCCCGGCCCTGAGCTCTCATCTCCCGCAGGCCGTGGTAGAGGATCCCTCCCTACCGGGTGAGCTTCGTTCCGATGACGACGGTGGCGTTCAGCTCCTCGGACGTGACCACCTGTGGGAGCAGCCCGTTGCGGGCGACGGTTTCGACGGTCCGTGCCGCCTGCCGCCCGCTGGTCTCGACCAGCAGGCGGCCGCCTGGCGCCAGCCACTGTGGCGCCTCGGCGGTCACCCGCCGTAGGACGTCAAGCCCGTCCGTGCCGCCGTCGAGCGCCATCCGCCGCTCGTGGACACGGGCTTCGGGAGGCAGCAGCCCCATCTCCTCGGTGGGCACGTAGGGCGCGTTGGCGGCCAGGATGTCGACGCGTCCCCGCAGCGTGACGGGCAGCGGCTCGTAAAGATCGCCCTCGTACACCTGGCCTCCGGCGCCGGCAAGGTTGCGGCGGGCGCACCGCACCGCAGCCGGGTCGAGGTCGGTCGCGTACAGCTCGACCGCGTCCAGGGCCATAAGCAGCGCGACGCCCACCGCGCCCGAGCCGCAGCACAGGTCGACGACGACCGCCGCCGGCCGGTTCGGCGGCTGGCCGACGCGTCCGGCGGCCAGCCGCTGGGCGAGAGCGACAGCCTGCTGGACGAGGAACTCGGTGCGGCGTCGGGGCACGAAGACACCGGGGTCCACGGCTATCCGCAGGCCGCAGAACCACGCCCAGCCAAGGATGTGCTCAAGGGGCAGGCCGGCGGCCCGCCGATCCACCATGGCGGCAAGCTCGTCCTCGGTCCGCGCCGCGCGAAAGAGCAGCCGCGCCTCGTCCTCGGCGAAGACACAGCCGACGGCCCGCAGCCTGGCAACGACGGCGGGCAGAGATGACGGTGCTGGAGAAGGTGCTGGAGAAAACGACACGGGAACCTTTCGGGATGCCGAAGGGCGCCCTCCTGGCCACCTAGCGAGCCGAAAGCGGCACGATCATGTTTCTTTCGTGCTGCCGAGAGGCCTGAGCCCCCAGCGCACCGTGCGGTCGGATCACACGGCCGTAAGGCGGGAGCGCCCAGCCTGACACAGTGGAACCTGATGCCATCGGACCTGACGTCATCGGACCTGACGTCAGGGAACCTGACACCGCGGGACCTGACACCGTGGGAATGGGACTCACCTCCTCGACGCGTCCTGCGTTGCTGAGAACAGCAACACTACCTGAGCGGACCCGCGACGCCGGACAGGGATCCGACAGACAAAAAAACAAATCTGCCGTATACGGTTCCGCGCCGCTCGGGCCCTCTCCGGCGAATACGGATCAGTCCCCTGGCACGGCCGGCGCGGATCTCCTCAGGGACCCGCCGGGCAGGCGCGCCCTCGTCCGTCTCCGGTTCACGGCGAGCGGACGTTACGGGTCTCGCCAGGAGGAACCCGGATGAAACACAGGACACCGGTCCCGCGTCGACGCGCATTTACCGGCACCCAGACGGAATACCGTTCAAACAATCGGGACACAATTAACACGCCAGGAACGAACGCGGCGAGATCTCCCCACATCCTCAAGATTCTGTAACTATTTATACCGGCAGAATCGGTTGACCGGCGACAGCCCGCCCCGACTGTGGGTCATCCTCGACGAGGCGGTGCTCCATCGAAGCTGAAAGAACTGGACGCCGAAGGATCCGGACAATCGACGGCGGCACGGAGGACAGCATGATCGCGTCGCCGTCGGACCTCGGACCTCGGACCTCGGGCCCCGGGAACCGGAAACCGGGCCGCCAGGGATCGAGGCCCGGATCCCGGGGCCGTTGTCGGGCCCCAGGTGCAAGAGCATGATCATATAGAGGTGCGACCGCCGTAATCTCCGGCCGCCCAGGGCACGACGCCCAGGCGGCCTTCGTGTTCGCGGCAACGCCGGCCGGCAGCGGCCGACCGGCGAGCCACCGCGATGGTCGCTGTCAGGATACGATCGATGACCTGACAGAAAGGGTCTTGCGATCGGGCCCACAACAGCGCACTCTTGTAGCTGTCCGGTCGGGTTGTGGTTCTTCCAGCGTTGGTCTTGACGACGGACGCGGGCAGACGTCATCCCGACCCTGCTGGCGGGTATCCACACCCGCTGTTGCCGTGGAGGAGCGTAGGTGCCATGAACGCCATCGACTGGGCGGAAGCCCCAGGGTCGGGGCGTCTCAGGCTTCCCTTCCGCCCGACCTGCAGATCCGATTGGTTGCCACGATCACGCGTCGGCGGGACGTAAGTAAGCGATCACACGGCGCTCCGAACGACGATCGCCATGGAGCGCGAACCCTTCCCTGGATCCATTACACGTCTGACGCTGTCAGACGGTCTTTTTGTCGCTGTTGTTTCCGCGCAACGGGAGGTGATCAGCGTGGCCACTGTCACGACTAACCTGCTCAGCACCCCGCTGGAGGATCCGCGTGCCGAGCGGGTGCGCCGCACTGCCCTCGCCGCATACGTTGACGGAAAGATCAGCTTTGCCCAGGCGAACTCCCGTGTCCGTAGGGCAATGGAAAGGTTCCACGTCTGATCTGACCGTCGTACACGCGACCGCCAGCCGGTCAGGTCCCGGTCAGCAGGTTCAGCCGAGCCGATCCGTCGGCAGGTCGGACAAGAACGAACCCATCAGGGCCGTCTCGTTCTTCTCCCGTATCGCCTGTCGCCGCGCATCCCAGCGATGCGGGATCCGCTCGGCTGGTCCGGGCATGCCCCGTCTCCGGACAGCCGGTCCGGCAGAACGGCAGAACGAATCAGCTGGATCACCGCGTTCGCCGACGACAGATCGTTTCCGCGCGGAGCTGTCCTTACGAAAGGTACGCTTTCATGAAAAGTCCGGTTTCGTGAAGAACGTGGGCAGCAGCTGTCCCGCGGACGGCATCGGCGATCCGCTGTGCCAGGTGGGGTCTTCCAGGTCATCGCTGTGATCGTTCGGACAGCGACTCGGGCCGGGATTCCGGCTCGGGCGCACTGGTCGCCACCCGGTCCCCGCCAAGACCGAAAATCCCGACCGCGACCAGCAGCAGGGAGGCGACGAAGGCCACCATCCGCGGTCCTTCGGGCGCCGACTCGCCGAACAGGGTCAGGCCGAGCATCACCGGCAGGAAGGCCGAGACTCCGCTGGTCACCGGAAACGCGATCACCGCCGCCTGCCCCTGCAGCCCCCGCTGTTCCAGGCCCAGGGCAAGCACGGAGAAAAGGATCAGAACGTACGGGGTCGGGGTGGCCAGCAGACGGGCCAACTCATGATCGTCCAGATAGAGGCCGATCTGACGGGTCGCCAACGTCGCGATCGCGTAACAGGCCCCCGCGGACAGCCCGAACAGCAGCGCTGCCTGGGCGACCCGCTCCCCTCTGCCCGCCCGGTTCGCCAGCCACGCGCCCACAGCCGTGAACGTCAGCCCGCAGGCCAGGAACAGCCCCATGTCATGGTTGCTCGCCCGGTCGCCGACCTCGGCGCCGCGGCTGAAGGCAAAGGTGAGCAGGGCGATTCCGGCGACCATGGATGCCATCCCGCGCCAGCCGGCCCGGCTGATCCGCTCCCCGAGGAACCGTCGGGCCAGCAACGCGAAGACCACCATGTCGCCCGCCATCAGCGGCGCGACAAGGGCCACCGGGGCCACCGACAGGGCCAGCACCTCCAGCAGGAACGATCCGGCCTCGACCGCGAGCCCGAGCAGCCACAACGGGCGCACCGTAAGACGGAGCAACAGCCCGAGCCCGAGCCCACCACCAGGTGGTGCCTGCCGCGCCGCGACAGCCTGGATCATGGGAGCCATCCCGTAGAAGGCCGCTGACACAACCGCGATCGGTGCGCCGACGGCGAGCGCGTTGTTCACGCGCCGCCCGGAATCCGGCCGAGGTGCGTACGTGTGCCACCGCTGCGTCCCACGTCCCCTACCATCCCACCTCCGCTGCCGCACCACGCCCGCGCGGGCTGTCTCCTACCAGTCCTACCAGCCATTACCCAGCTCGACCTGGCTGAGCGCGGCGCCGAACGCCTGCTCCCAGGCGTCCGGCGTACCGACCACGCGGACCGAGGGCGGCTTGGTGCGATCCAGCGCGGCAAGCACCGACCGGCGCAGGGACGCGGTGTCCGCGGAGGTCACGTCCGCCCGGCCCCGGTCGAGTTCGAGCTGGAGGTTGTCCCGGCCGTGACCGGGCACGACGTCGAGCAGCAGGAGATCTCGTCCGATCACGCGGGCCTCGCTGCAGCTGTCCCCCGACGAAGTGACCACAAGATCACTTGCTGCCATCAGTTCGGGAATACGGTCAGTGAAACCGAACGGGATAACCTGCTGACGGGTACGTGCCAGCCCCCGCAGCCGGGCCTCGAGCGAGGCGTTGCGCCCGGCCACCGCGATCACCCACACGCCGGACTCGGCCAACGCCCGGGCACCGGCGACCAATGGGCCGAGGCCCCAGGAGCCTGACATCAGCAGTACGCAGCGCGCGTCAGCGGGGATGCCGAGGGCGGCCCGGGCCGCGGCCTGCGTCGGCGGGTCGTAGAAGGGTTGACGCACCGGCGTCGGGACGACGGCGATCCGCGCCTGGGGATGGAACCGGCGGACGAACCGCGCTGCCGTGGCCGAGGTGACCAGGTACAGATCGGTGTTGTCATGCACCCAGAGCCGGTGGACGCAGACATCCGTACAGAACACCGCTGTGATCATGCCGGGATGCTCGGCCTTGATCCGGCTCGCCGCCGCGGCCCCGGTCGCGAAGATCGACAGAAGCAGTTCGACCGGTTGCTCGCGCAACGTCGACGCCAGCCTGGGAACGAGGAACCGGGACGCGGTCGCCTCGATCACCCGCGCCAACGGGCCGCCCGGCCGCATCTGCGAAAAGTGCACCGCGTCGTAGAGGCCCGGCACGGCCAGCATCCCCCGGAACACGGCCTCCCCCATGGCGCCGGCACGGCCGCCCATCATGCGCAGGGAGTCCAGCGTGCGGGTGGAGAACCCACGCAGGGTCAGCGAGTGCGCGCAGGCCTGCGCCATGACATCGTGGCCCATCCCGAGCGAGCCCGACAGCAGCAGCGCCCGCTTCCCAGCGTGCTGGGGCTGCCGGGCCGGGACCGTCACCGGGCCACCCGTGGGACCGTCGGCCATCTCGTCGGCCATGACTTACTCGGACGACGCCGAGACGCCGACCCCGTCGGCCGCCTGGCGGGGTGGTATCGGGGCCAGCTGGTCACGGGTGGGCCGCCGATCGGCCAGGTACCACTCGACATACTGCCGGACCCCTTCGGCGAACCGGGTGGTGGGATGCCAGCCCAGCAGCGCCTCGGCCGCCGCGTTCGACACCGGCCGCCCCCGGAAGTCGCCCGGGCGCGCCGGAACATGCTCGATCCGGACGCCGGGGACATGGTCGCGGACCGCCTGTGCCATCGCCAGCACGCTGACCCGTTCATCACCTTCGAGCGCGATCGTCGCATTACGCGCGGAGTCGGCCAGAGCAAGCACGTGCGCGTCGGCCAGATCACGGACGAACACATAGTTGCGGAACTGCTGGCCATCGCCTGCGATCGTGAGCGGTTCCCCGTCGAGTGCCTTCCGGAGAAACCGGGCCAGGACCAGTTCGTCCCGCATGCCGGGACCGTAGGGAATGCCGTAGCGCAGAATCGTGAAATCCACACCATAGGTCTGCTGGTAGCTGTGGAGCAGCAGCTCCGCCGCAATTTTGGTGGAGGTGTAGACATGACCGGCACGAACCAGCGCGAACTCGACGTCCTCGGTCAGCGGGTGCGGGTCGTCCGGATCGCCGCCGGCCGCGCCGTAGACCCAGACGGTGCTAGCGAACAGTACCCGGCGCACACCGGCAACACGCGCCGCTTCACAGACGTTCGCCGTGCCCTCGACGTTGAGCCGCACGGTCCGGATCGGGTCGGCGAAGGCATGGTCGACATTGGACATGCCAGCGAGGTGGAAAACCACCTCGCAGCCGGCGAACGCGCTGGTGACAGCGGGCAGGTTCAGAACGTCGAGCACCCTGTGATCAGCGCGTGGATCTGCCCTGTGTGTCCGTAGGTCGAGTGCAATCACGTCATGGCCGGCATCGGCGAGCCGGTCCACTACATGGGCTCCGATGAACCCGGAGCCTCCGGTGACGGCTATACGCATGGTCATCCGTCCAGAATTGTCGGTTGCGGGCCGGGTCGCCCGATGAAATTGCCCCGAGAACTGTTACGGGCGATGATCACCTGATCAGGGCTGTACCGCCAGGGTCTCGAGAGCGGACGCGAGCGACGCAAGCACGTGATCCGCCTCGGCCTCGGTCATGTCCGAGTGGACCGGAAGACACACGTGACGGGCACACAGATCCTCGGCGACCGGCAGGTTGCCGCCGGCATACGACGCGAAGGCCGGCTGCTGGTGCAGCGGCGCCTCATACACCTCACCCGACAGCGACACACCGTGGCGCTCCTTGAGCTCCTTTTTCAGCCGGGCCCGATCAGTGCCCGGGCGCGGCAGAGCCAGATATTTGTAGAAGTTGCTGTACCCGCCGGCCGGCACCCGGACCGGCTCGATCCCGTCGATACGGTCGAGTCCCGCGTCGTACCGGGCGGCGACCCGGCGGCGGACCTCGAGGAATTCGGACAACCGGCGCAGGTGTACCAGCCCGGTCACGGCATGCAGCTCACTCAGCCGCCAGGCGTAGCCCTGTTTGATGTGAACGTTGCCGAGAAAACCGGCTTTCCCCTGGTCCCGGAATATTACCGCCTCGTCCCGCACGCGTTCGTCGGCGGTGAGTATCATCCCGCCCTCGCCGCTAGTTATGATCTTGGTCGGATAGAACGAGAACGCCGCGGCCGTGCCGAAGGACCCCGCGGGGCGACCGTCATGACTCGCTCCGTGGGCGTGCGCCGCGTCCTCGACCAGAAAAATACCCCGTTCGTCACACAGTGCCCGAATAGCGTCGACATCCGAAGTGATCAGACCGCCTATGTGCACCAGAATGACCACTCGGGTACTCGGTGTAAGCACGTCGGCCACGGTGGCCGCGCTGAGCGCGAACGTGCCGGGGTCCACGTCCGCGAAAACCAGGTTCGCGCCGGCCCGCAGGGCGGCGAAACCGGTGGCCGCAAAGGTGTTCGTGGGTATAATGACATCCGAACCCGCCACGTCCAGCGCCCGGAGAATAATCTCAAGCGCCGCTGTGCCGCTACTGACCGCAATGCCAAAAGGGGTGTCGTGGGCCGCAGCAAACACGGCCTCGAACTCCCTCGTATACGCACCGAGCGTCAGCGCCCCGCTGGCCAGGATCCCCGACACCGACGACGCAATCTCCGCACGATCGGCTTCCGGGAAGACGATCCGCGCTGATGGAACCTGCATCTGCACCCCTTCAGAGTCCCGCGTCCTGTCAAGTCACCACCTGCCGGTCCGGGCACGGTGGACAGCGACGCTACCGGTTCGCCCACCGGGTGGCCGTCAGGATCATCCCGCTCTTGGACATCCTCCCCTGATCCTTTTCACGGCCACCCACCGGAGAGCCGCCCGCCCGGCCCAGGAATGACCGCCGAGCGCCCGGTTTACGTTTTGGCGTATCCATTAAATAGTAGATCTCATTGCTGTCCAATACCCATCCGACAGATACTCGTCCGACCACAGTGGGACAAGTCACCTGGATGATCCGACAAACCAGCCACAACGGCCGCGAGCCTGAATCACAACAACGCAACCATGGCCTTGCGATCAGTCGGCGGGTGCATTTTACGGCTCGCCGACGACCGGAGGCTACCTCGTGTCAGCGCGCCATAAACAGGTAGCAATATCGATCTTCGGGGAAAGTACCCGACCGCCAGGTGTGTCCACAGGGCCGACAAGGTCGGCAAGGTCGACGCAGGGCCTGGTCGTCCAGGGGCATCGCCACTGTGGACGAGCGGCGCCCGGCACACCCGCCGTATGGTCGCCGACCAGGTCTGACCAGGCACGGTGACAGGTCGCGGGCAGCATGAAAGGCCCCGACAGAGGGTAGACATGATCTGACGTACGGGGGGAACGCAGATCACGCACCACTCTGCCGGGACGCACAGCAAGACTATCGGGAAGGCGCCCATAAGGGGAGCCGGAACGGCCAGGACTTTGGTCCCGTCTCGAGTCCCCTCCCAGTACCGTGACAGCGCCGCGAACCGCCCGTTACGGATATGAGTCCGATCGGGATATCCATGGACACGGCGGACATAAAGGGGTGCTCGGAGACAGCGCCGAACCTGACTCGCCAGCGGATCTCCCACGGACCGAAAACAACACGATCATTTTTCCCGGGCGCTCGACAGCCCGGCGACAGGCACGGAAGATCACGAAGATCTTTGAAGCCCGGCAGATCCGAGAGGACTGAATGGTCAGAAAGGCCCGGAAGCTGGAACCGCCAGCCCGGGATGCCGCGAATCCCCGGCTTGCGAAGCGGTCCGAAGGAGCCACAAGGTGACACGGAACAAGATCGTCAGAAGCCTCGCCGGTGTCGTGGAACTCGTTGACAAGGTGGAGCCCTGCATCGAACTTCGGGACACGATGACCGGCGGCGAGGCAGCTCGGGAAATGCGCGACGCAAATGTTCGGTATGCCCGTCTCGTGCATCTGGAAAAAGATCTTGCTCGATCGTCGATCGTCACTGTCGGGGATCTCGACAGGCTTTCCGATCCCGCCCGCCCACTGCTGGAAATGATCGACACCTTCCAGCCTGAGATCTTCCTCGACTGGCGCGACTTTCTCACCGATGCGGTCAACAGGTCACTGCGTGGCATAACGGCGGAGACGACCATCACGGTCGAGGACGACGGCCAGCCGCTCGGCGTCCTTTCGGCCGGGACCGTCCAGGCATTCGTCGCGGCCAGCCGGGAGTGAGCAGCGGCAGCCTCGGTCGGGCGTCACCGGTTCGCACCGGCCCGACGACTGGGAGCCGGCAGCCGGCGACGTCCTATCGGCGCCGCGCTCCGCAGCGTACCGGTTGGCGTTGGTATTGACGTTGGTGGTAACGCGAACCCGCCACCACACACTGCCCCGCCATGTGGGCCGACCCGTGTCGACAGGCCACACAATATGGGACCATATCGCTCGACAGTGCTCCCATATCGCACGGGAGCACCATGCAGCACCCAACACAGGAAGGCTGCTATTCAGCCATGAGAGCATCCCCGGTGTGCCGTACGGATATCGACGAACACAAACCGGGAGAACTCGGCCGGATCCCGGATCGGCGCCGGCTTTCGGTCAGCTCCGCCCCAGCCGCCCTGCCAGTCACGCCAGGTGAGCACATCCAACGATTCCTGCCATCGGGACCGTCCTGGTCCGTCCGATGACAGGATTCCGGCCAGACTGGATTACGACACCGTCCAGCACCGCATAACCGGAACGGCAGACCGACATGGCAGACAGAGCATGAACATCGAAACTCCCGGCTGGTTCCGGACCGCACTCGAGCGGCGGCCCGAACAGTATGTAACGGAGGTCGAGGGATGCCGGATCAGTTACCGATGCTGGGGGGAACCGGACCGGCCGGGAATCATCCTCGTACACGGGGGCTCCGCGCACGCCGGCTGGTGGGATCACATAGCGCCATTGATTGACAGCGAATACCGGGTCGTCGCCATCGACATGTCCGGCCATGGCGACAGTGGGCGCCGCGATGACTACAGTCTCCAGAACTGGGCTGCCGAGATAGTCGGGGTCGCTGAACACGCCCACCTGGCCGGCAACCCGATCGTGATCGGCCACAGCATGGGTGGCTGGGCGTCGATCATGGCCGCTGCCAGCTACCCGGAGCGGATCAGCGGGATCGTCATCCTCGATGCCCCCGTCGCCGACGTCACCCCTGAGGAAAGAGCCGCCCGCGAGCGCACGGCGTTCGGACCGCTGCGGGTCTACCCGACCGTGACCGAGGCGCTGGCCCGCTTCCGGACCGTGCCCGATCAACCCAACATGCTGCCCTACGTCGTCAACCACGTGGCGCGGTCGTCCATGGGCGCTGTCGAGGGAGGCTGGACCTGGAAGTTCGATCCGGGAATCTTCCGCGGCCGCCGGCCCTCCCCGCAGATCCTCAAGGAGGTGCGTTGTCGGGTTGCGCTGTTTCGCGCCGAACACGGTCTGATCACCCCGGACATCGGCACCGAGATGTACGAACTGCTCGGCCGGGTCGCGCCGGTCATCGAGATCCCGCTCGCCGGACACCATCTCATGCTCGACCAGCCGCTGCTGCTGGTCACCGGTATCCGGACGCTGCTCGCGGACTGGCAGCACTCGGTCCCGCAGACCCGCCCGAAGGTCGGGACGAACATCGGGTAGCCGCCCGGCGGAAACGCTGGAGCGGGCCCTGGGCCGTTCCAGATGGAATCTGGTCGATCACGGCCTGGGCCCCGGACCGTCACCCCGTATATCCGGACGACTCCGCTTCTCCGAGACGATGGCCGGGAATCAGGCCCGCTCCCGGTTCCCCGCCCCGCTGCCGCCGCACGCTCACCGGTTCGGCGTTCACCGGCGCGGTGCCCGATGCTGGTGCCGCCGGCTGGCCGGATCCAGCGACGAAGGACGCGATCGCGGCGATCACCAGTGTTGTGATCGAGAACACGAACACGGCGGCAAGGCCGTCCGCGAACGGCCCGGAAATCAGATTCGGGAAAAAGGCGTGTCCGGTCACGTGGGCACCACCGTCCGGCAGCGCCGCCAGTGTCTGCGGTGTGAGCAGCTGTTCCATCGGGTTGTAGCCGAGAAATGCCGAGAACAGGACGCCGATCGGTGGGAGGTCGGCCACCGTCCGCGCGGTGGCGTCCGGTACGCCCTGCGCCAGCAGGCCGTTGAACATGGTCGCCGGCAGGGTACGGGAGAGCCCGGCGACGATGAGGATGAAGACCAGGCCGATGGACAGCACGATGGCGGAGTTCTGGAAGGTCGCCGTCATACCGGCGCCGACCCCTCGCTTGTTCGCCGGCAGCCCGTTCATGACGTCGGCACGGTTCGGCGAGGAGAACAGGCCGGTACCGATGCCGTTGATGAACAGAATCAGCGCGAACGGCAGGTAGGAGAAGTTCACCGGTATGACCATGAACAGCACGAAACTGGCGATGACGATGACAAGGCCACCGACCGTGAAAATACGGGCGCCGAACCGGTCGGAGAGCGCCCCCGCCACCGGCGCGGCCAGCAGGAACCCGATCGTCAACGGGATCATGTAGATACCCGCCCACAGCGGCGTCTCGGTAAAGCTGTAGCCGTGCTGCGGCAGCCAGATCCCCTGGAGCCAGATGATGAGCACGAACTGCAGCCCACCGCGTCCAAGCGATGCCAGCAGGGAGGCGATGTTGCCGGCGGTGAACGAGCGGATGCGGAACAGTCGCACGTCGAACAGGGGTTCCCTGATCTTCGACTCGATGATCGCGAAGGCGACCAGGACCGCCAGGCCACCAATCATCGCGCTGAGCACCCAGGGGTTGGTCCAGCCCATCGTGTGCCCGCCGTAGGGCTGGATGCCGTAGGTGATCCCGACCAGCAGTATGATCAGCCCGCTGGCGAACGTCGCGTTTCCCCACCAGTCCATCGAGGTGCGTTGCCGCACCCCGTTGTCCCGGAGTTTGGCGTAGGCCCAGAAGGTCCCGAACACGCCGAACGGCACCGACACCAGGAAGACGTAGTGCCAGTTGACGGGGGCGAGCACACCGCCGAGCAGGAGCCCGATGAACGTGCCGGCGATACCGGACACCACGTTGATGCCCAGCGCCAGCCCACGCTGTTGGACGGGGAAGGCGTCGGTGAGGATCGCGGTGGAGTTGGCGAAGATGAACGCCCCGCCCACACCCTGCACGATCCGCCAGCCGATGAGCCACAGGGCCGCCGCACTGCCATCCATCCAGGTGAGGGCCAGCAGGACGGAGGAAACGGAGAAAATCGCGAAACCCATGTTGTACATGCGGACGCGTCCGTACATGTCCCCGAGACGCCCGAAGGTCACGACCAGGACGGCTGTGACGATCAGGAAGCCCAGCATCATCCACAGCAGATAGCTGGTGTTACCCGGCTCCAGCGGGTTGATGTTGATTCCGCGGAAGATGTCCGGCAGAGCGATCAGGACGATCGAGGAGTTGATCGTGGCCATGAGGATGCCCAACGTGGTGTTGGACAGCGCAATCCACTTGTACTGCAGACCCGGTGCGGCGGATTCGTCAACCACAGCGGACGGTCGCGCCGCGTCGCGATCGTCCGCCGCGTCCGGCTCTGCATGATCCGCGTCCCGCACCTGGTGCCCCTCCTCAAACGTCGACGATGCTCCGCATCGAAAACTTGCTTAGTAAGACTAAACAAGTTCCGCCCATCGAGGAAGACGGAAAAATCCGATCAAGAGGCAGACGTCGGAGTTACGGCAATAATTTCACATCACATACACAACAGAATCTCTCCTGGTGTCATCCGATGGTCAACCGCAGCAGGCGCCGCCACAGCAGGCGCCGCCGCCTGACGGAACGGGCACAGGCGAGGCCGACGCCGACCCCCCACGGCTGACGGCGACGGCGGTGAACACCCGGGTGGTGTCGACATGACCGTCCGGGCACGGATTGTTGACAGCGGCCGGTTCGCTGATGCCGCGTCGCACCTCGAAACTGGTGTCGCACGTGCGGCAACGGTACTGGTACGCAGGCACGGACCGATTTTACGCCGGTCGACCCTCGCGATGACGGATCACCGTCATCGCGATCACGGCGCACCCGCACACCTGCCTGGCTGTCCGCCTGCCCGGGCCGCCTGTCCGGGCCGCGGGCAGCGCGACGGTGCTCCTCGCGGATCCTCGCGCTGCCGGAGGCCCGGTTTCCTGGCCGTCCGGGCGACCGGGTACCTGGAGCTCTCGCCCAGCGTCATCTTCTCGGACCGTTCCCACCCGGAGTCATCTTCGGACGGGCCGGTCGCCGTGGATCAGCGGAACTGGACCGGCTGGCCGGTCGCCTCCAGAACCGACAGCCAGAGGTCACCGGCCGGATCGACCTGGCTGCGGTGGCTGATGGCCATCGTGATCGGGACGTGCACGAACCGGCGGCGCCACCGTCCGACGATCACTTCGGTGCGGCCGGACATCGCCGCGTGCACCGCGGCGTGCGAAAGCCGGATGCAGTACACGCTGTCATAGGGGTTGGCCGGCACGCTGCGGATCACATAGCTCGGGTCGATGTACTTGAGGTTGACCTCCATGTTCGCGGCGGTGAAGTGGTCCGTGATCCGCCGGGTGAGGAGCTTGCCCACGTCCCGCAGCTTCACGTTGCCCGAGGCGTCGCTGCCCTGGGGCGTGCCGGCCTCCTCCCGGGCGAGGAGGTCCTGGCCGGCGCCTTCCGCCACGACGACGACCGCGTGCCCCCGTTCCTCGACGCGCCTGTGCAGGAAGCGCAGGAGACCGCCCCCGCCCTCGAAGGTGAATGGCACCTCGGGGACGAGCACGACGTCCGCGTCGCTGTTCGCCAGGGACGCGTAACATGCCAGAAAACCCGAGTGCCGGCCCATGAGTTTGACGACCCCGATACCGTTGGGCGACGACATCGCCTCGACGTGCGCCGCCCGGATCGATTCGGACGCCTTCGAGAAGGCGGTCTGGAAACCAAAACTCTGGTCGATGTACGGCACGTCGTTGTCAATCGTCTTCGGCACGCCGACAACGGCAATCTTGTCTCCGCGTTCACGGGCGACCCGGCCGATTTCAAGCGCGCCGCGCAGCGAGCCGTCGCCGCCGACCACGAACAGGATGGTGATGCTCATCCGCTCCAGGCAGTCGACGATCTCCTCCGGGTCCTGCTGGCCTCGGGACGTGCCGAGGATCGTTCCTCCGTTCTCGTTGATGGTGCTGACGAGATCGGGGGTCAGGTCCAGCACGCTGTGGGCGTACCGGGCGATGAACCCCTGGTAACCGTTGCGGAAACCGAAGATCCGGGTGACGCCGTAGTGGGACGTCAGCTCCAGCACCAGGCCTCGGATGACGTCGTTGAGGCCGGGGCAGAGTCCCCCACAGGTCACGATTCCGACCCGGGTCTTCGACGGGTCGAAAAAAATCTTCCGTCGCGGCCCTGCCGGCTCGAAGCCGGGCAGACTGTCCAGCGACACGTCACGCTGAGTAACCATCGACAGCGTGTCGTCGAGCAGTACGCGATCATCCTCGTCGACATAGTGCTGGGTCGTCCGCTTGTCGTCGATCAGCGGTGCCAGCGGCGACGCGATCCGACAGGGCCCCAGCACTCTGACCGAAGCATCCGGGACATCGTCCATCAGTAACACACCCTCGGCGACCAGTAACACGTCCCCGGCGACCCCGGGACCAAGCCCCCGCGCACCGGCTGGTTTGCCGGCGGCCGACCGGCCGACAAAGCAGCCGGTACGCCAGCCGAATTTCCGACACAAAGCAGATATTCTCGAGTGAGACGCACCACGACTGTCAAATCTCCTTTCTCGCCCACTCGCGTCGAAGCGTACCGGCCGAACTCCCGATGCCGATACGGGAGACCACAAACCACGTAACAACGGACGGCGGATGAAACCCGCTTTTTACCAGACGGATACACGCGGGAACGGTACCCGGGCCAACTGCCGACGGCTGCCGCCGGGCTGCCGGCAACCGTCGGCAGCCCGGCGGCAGGTCGCGGTCAGCGCCCGCCCACAGCCAGGCCGCCTCGGCGACGGTGCCCACACGGGACAGGAGTGAGATGACTAACGACGCACGAAACAGGAAGTGACAAAAAAGACAAAAGGTGTGCCAGTGGATGACCTGGACCGCCGGGTTCCGCAGCCGCCGTCACCGCGGGGCACGCCCGCCCATACCCGCTCACCCACGTCAGTTACCCGCTTACACCAGTCCGGCGGTCCGGTCGTGCGGGGTCCCGACGCGTTCGACCGGCCGGGTGGTCAGCGCGGGCAGGCGCTCGGCGATGAGCAGGGCGAGGTCGTCGTGCAGGTTGCCACCAACGTGACCGTGCACGTGGGAGACGAGCCCGTCCAGCGCGGCGTCGAGGGTGACGGCCGTGAGCGCGGCAAGGTGGTCGTCCAGGCGGAAGAAGGCCCGCTCGCTGTTGCGCGCCTCGATCAGGCCGTCGGTGAACAGCAGCAACCGGTCACCGGGATCCCACCGGCCGGTGGTCGCCGTGAAGTGCTCGGCGATACCGAGCGGGGGGCTGGGGTCGATGATCTGTATCGGGCGGGCGGAGTCCCCGGACAGGAGCACGGGCGGCGGGTGCCCAGCCGAGATCATTCGCAGCATCCCGTCCGGATGGACATCGACGATCAGGGCGGTGACGAAGTCCTCGGGCCCCGCCTCCCGAGAGACCGCCCGGGCGCAGGCCTCGGCGACCCGTTCGATCTCGGGGTAGATGACGGCGGCCTCCCGAAAGGCGCCGAGGACGACCGTGGTCAGCCGGACCGCCGGCAGCCCCTTGCCCTTCACGTCCCCGATGATCATTCGGGTGCCGGTGGGTGCCGTCACCACCTCGTACAGGTCACCTCCGACCAGGGTCTCGGCCGCCGCGGAAAGGTAGCGAGCGGCGAACGCGATCCCGTCGACGGCCCTGGGGACGGCTGGCAGCAGCGCCCGCTGGGCCACGTCGGCCACGGCGAGAGCACGCCCCAGCTCCTTCTCCCTGCGCAGCCGCGTCACCGCGACGTAGCCGGCGACACCGGCCTGGATGGCGACCAGGACACAGGCTGCGACGTACTGCCCGCTACCGAAGTCCTCCCAGGCTCCTGACACCACGCTCGCGGCCACCGCTACCAGCCCCACGATCACGGTGACGACCGGCGCTCCGGTGGCCGAGGCAAGCAGCGGCACCAGCCCGTAGAAGCCGGTCAGATTGCTCCACGGGACGACGATGTCGGCGACGACCAGCACGACCAGCAGGCCCAACAGGCCCAGCGGGCCGCTGTCGGTCGTCGCGACCGCGTTTCCGTCTGTCCGCACTGTCCGCATTGTCCCCATCATGACCACAACCAACGAACAAGGAAACGCCGATCACCACGATACGACCACGAGCGGACCGCGCCACGCGGCAGGGATGCGGGCAGGATCGCACCCCGCCACCCGCCGCCGGACGAGCGACGACACCACCATGATCCGGCCAGGTGCGGACGATCATCGACGCTCGCGCTACAGTTTGCAGTCGCCAACAAGACATGCCCAACACAACACTGCTGGATCGCAGTAGACACGGGAACATCCACTGTGCACCATCGGTGGCAATGCAGACGAATGATGCGAACCCGACAGACGGCCGATACCCGCCCGCCACCGGCAACGGGCCCGGGCTGCCGCCGGCCGCCACCCCGCGGATCGTCGCAGTTTCCCGATCAGCATAGGGCCGACGGCCGGACGACCAGCGGGGTGAACGCACCTGTGTCTGTCGCCGGAGACGGCCTCAAAGAAAGATCGACAGTAGTCGACCGCCGAGCACGCGATCATGATTTCTCTCGCGCGCTCAGCAGCTCTGGAAGCTCAGACAGAACGTCCGTGGGGAGGGGGGAACACAGTGTGGAGGCAGACGCTGCTTCAGCTACGAGTAAAGATCTTCGCGTCGGCGCGGAAGCGCTCGAGCTCCTCCGCGCTGATGGTGGGCCGTGACGAGCGGGCCGCGGCGAGCAGGTCGTCGGTGGTCACCGGCAGCCGCTCCCCCTTGTCGACCGCGCGGAGGAAGGCCGCCGCCACCGCCCGCTGGACCATGGCGGCGAGGTCGGCCGGCGTGAACAGCTCCGTCGCCGTGACCACCGGTTCGGTGTCCACCTGCTTGTTGTCGATCCGTTCGAGGAAGCGGTCGAGCAGCAGGCGGCGCCCGGGCGCGTCCGGCGGTCCGACCGGGAGAATGAGATCGAAACGACCCGGGCGGACGAAGGCCGGATCGAGCGCCGCGATCGAGTTCGTCGCGCAGATCAGCAGACGCCCCGGGGTGCTGCGGAACTGGGGGATCGCCTTCAGCAGCTCGTTGACCACGGACTGGCTCTCCGGCCCGACGGCGTCCCTGGCCTGGGCGATCTCGTCGACCTCGTCGATGAAGACCACCACCCGCTCGACCTGCATGAGCTCGGTGATGGCCGTGCGCAGTTCGGCGGCGAGGTTGCCGTCGCCCGCCGCGACCAGTCGGGACGGCAGCAGCTCCACGAACGGCCACTCCAGACGGGCCGCCACCGCCCGGGCGAACGACGTCTTACCGGTGCCCGGTGGCCCGAACAGGAGCATGGCCGTCGGGGTGACGAGCCCGTACGTCTCGGCCAGTTCGTTTTCCTTGATGGGCAGCAACAGGCGTTGTTCCACCAGCCTCTTGCCGTCGGCCATACCGGCCAGCCCGTGCCATTCGGCCGCGGTGAGCAGGGTGCCGCCCCAGCGTTCCACGGTCGTGACGTCCACCGGCCGCAGCGGTTCGTACTTCTCGTAGAGCGTGAGCCCGGTCCTGGCGAATCCCCGGTTGCGGAAGGCCAGTTCACCGAACTGCCCCGGTGCGAGCAGCGTCGTGATGCGACGGTGTCCGGCGTGCAGCAACTGGTTCTCCAGCGCTTGTAGGAGGGCGGATCCGATCCCCCGGTAGCGCCAGGCCGGCGAAATTGCCAGCGCAATCACCTGGGCGTATCCGCGCTCGTATTTCGCGACCGCGACGCCCACGAACTGGTCAGGTGTGACGGCGACAACCGCGGGGGTGCCCTCCCGCAGCGCGAGAACCGTGTCGGTCAGGTCAAAGGATGGTCCTTCCGCGTCAGCTCTGACCTCCTCAAGCAAATGGACCGTCGCAGTGTGATCGTTGGTGTCGTAGGACCGCACGTGCCAGTTCGTCACAGCCGGCTCCCTTCACTCGTGTCACTCGTGCGCAAGTAGATTAGATTACCTGTCGCGTAACTAGTCAGGTAGTTTTTGATCTTGAGTTAGCTGATCGCGGGCATCCAGGGACGGCCCTCGGCAAGTTGGACGAGAGCGTCGAACAGGCTGATGCCGTGTTTGGTGGCGGTGGACAGGTAGCTGCGGATCGCGCAGAACTGGCGGGCGCCGGTGAGCGTGCGTAGGCAGCCGGATACCTTCTGCCGTAGTTTGATCATGCGGATGTCGCGTTCGGAGCCGTTGTTGTCCGCGGGAACCCGCCAGTCGCGGGTGAACCGAAGGTAGTCGGCTTCGCGGTCGACGAGCCGGCAGGCCAGGGCATGGCGGGCGGCCATGAGTTTCGTGCCGCGCGGCGAGGTCTGGCTGATCCCGATGTGAGCGGCGTGGCGCAGCTGCCGGGTCTGGGTGGCCGGTGCCTGCTCGTCGATGGTGACGCCGGTAGTGGCGGCGTCGACGGCGAGGCGGTGCAGGGCGACGAGCGCGTCGCCTGCCTGGGCGGCCCAGCACCAGGTTCCCGTCGGGGCCGCGTCGACGACGGCCTGTAGTTCGCGCAGCACGTGAGCGACGCACAGCTGGTGGGTGGCGCCGGTGTAGCTGTCGTAGGGGGCCCAGGCGTCGTGGACCACCACCCCACCGAAGGCGGGAAGCACCCCGAGGGCGTCGATCCCGCCGCTGCCGCGGGTGGCATGGCAGTCGATCAGCGTGTACTTGTCGGTGCGGGCGCAGTGCACCCAGTGCAGTTTCCCGGCGACCCGCAGCCCCGTCTCATCGGCCCCGATCACGTCGGCGGCGGCCAGCAGACCCCGGACGGTGTCACGGAAGCCGTCGAGTCCGGCGGCGGCACGGGCGGTCATCGCACCGACCGTGCCCGCCGAGATCGGGATCCCAACCAGCTCGGCCAGCGCGGTCGCGGTCCGCTCCTGCGACAGGAACTGACCGGAATACAGGTAGACCACCGCCGCGGCCACCCGCGGCCCGTACTGCACCGGCGCGTCCACCCCGGCCGGTGCCGCCGCCTTCGTCCGCGTCCCGCAGCCGCACTCCCGCTCGATGAGCTGATGTTCGACCACATGCGGACGTAGTTCGGGCAGGTCGAACACCTGCCGCCGTTCGGTCCGGGTCACAGGCCGGCCCGCAAGCCCCGCCCCGCACCCCGCACACGGCCCCGGCTCATGCCGCAGGCGCACATCAGGCTCAGCGAGCATCCGCAGCGTCGATCCCGGATGCCCGCCCTGCCCACCGGGCCTGCGGCCGGTCTTCTTCCGCAGCGACTTCGGTGGCGGTTTCGCCAGCCCGTCCGAACTCGGTGGCTTCGCCGAGTTCCGCGAGTTCTTCGCGACCTGAGCTTCCAGCTCGGCGATCCGCACCCGCGCCTGTTCCAACGCCGCAGCGGTCTCGACCAGCTGCGCCCGCAGACTCACCACCAGCGCCGCGAGCTCGTCATACGACGGCACCGGCGGCGACGCGGGCGGACCATCCGACACACCCGGACCCTACGGCCCGATCAACCACACAGCACCAACGACCCGGGCCTTCAGGCCATCGAGGAGTCCCAGCCAGCCGGGAAACCAAAAACAAACGATCTACCAGACCTGACCAGTTACCCTGTCGCGTCGTTTACACTCGGGCGGCCACTCGTGGCGGCGGCAAGAATCCCGCAACGCAGGATGAGGAGCGCCCGCGGGCAGGAGTGTCATTTCGTGACATCCTGCCCGCGGGCGCTCCGAAGGAGTCGGATCACCACCCCGCTATGTTCTCCTCCGGGGTCACGGGCGGAGCGGGAAAACAGTGGTATCCGATCTGGTGGGCTGGTCGACTTCACCGGCCGGCGCGGGCCATCCATCCGCGGAGGGGAGCGCCAGATGACCCGCGCCGGGGTCTCACCCAGGGGCCACGACTACTGTCGACGGCCGTCCGGGGAGCTTTTTCACCACGTGGTTACCGGCCATGCGGGCCGGACCCGGCGCGGCCGGGAACAACCGGCGTCCGGCGAGCGCCCGCCGTTTGCCACCGGTTCGCGACCGAGGTGGCCGACGTGTGGCACGGGGATCCACGTGGTGTTGTGTCGTAACGATTCCCGGTCGGATTCGCACCGGCCCCGGAAGGGGAACCGTAACCGGCCCGAACGAGCAGTGAATATTTCGTCGTGGTAACGGTTTCCGCATTTCCGGTAAATCCGCCGACGTTCCCACGGCGTGGGCGTCCCGACACGTCGGGACCGCGGCGGACCGTTCCTCGCGGGCCGCGGCCCGCTGCTCGAGGACGGTCGACGATCATTGTCGCCGCCCCTGCGAGTCGGATCATCAGGCCGCGCCCTGCCGGGGCCGTGGGATCGCGCACTCCCGCGCCGACGGGACGGCGGACAGCAGTTCCCAGCCGGCCCGAGCCAGCTCATCCGACAGTTCGGTCAGGCCCAGCCGCCGGCCGACGGCAGCGCGCACGGCCCTCAGATGCGTGAGCAGGGCACGGGCCTGGTCGATCTCCTCGTCCGGCGCGCCATCGGCGATCAACCGGGCGAGCGACGTCATGACATCGCTTTCCGAGGTCACAGCCTCGGCATATTCACGTGCGGCTATCCATAGTCGGGCCGCGGTGTGCTGCCAGTCGGCCATCGCGGCGGCCATCGGTACCGGGGCTGTGATGCGCTGCAACGTTGGCGTGCTCACCGTGGCATCCGTGGTGCCGGCGGGTTGACCAGCTGGCGGCGCAGCGCACGGCGCTCGTCCTCGTCCAGGCCGCCCCACACCCCCGCCTCCTGCCCGGTGCCAAGCGCCCAGTTGAGGCATTCCCGGATCACCAGACAGCGGCGACAGACGGCCTTGGCCTCCTCCAGCTGCCGCAGGGCCGGCCCGGTGGTACCGACGGGGAAGAACAGCTCCGGGTCCTCGTCCCGGCAGGCGCTGCGCTGGCGCCAGACTTCCAAATCCTCCGCGGATGGCGGCTCCTGTGTCCGGACCCGGCTCCACATGTATGCGGAGTTCACGTCCTCGAACTGGCCGCGCAACTCGCCGTCGGCGTCCAGCACAAGAACTCTTCTACCCATACGACACCGTCCTGTGGTCGCGTCGACATGACGACTAAATCGAGCAGAAGCGTACGGCCGGCCCATGTTGCTGTCTACTCACAATGTTTCAGAACGCAGGATCCGGGAATAGCACCCACGGAGACCCGCGGAACACGGAAATAAGGCCTGAAGGACAACAGTCGGTGTTCCCAGTTCGTTCGGGATGGTGGAATTCAGGGCCCGACGGTACAGCTACCGGCCAGTTCGCAGATCCGCACGATCACCGTCCGGATACTCCGCGTGTGCCCGAGTCCCGCCGCGGCGGGGTTCCGGCCGGGGCCGCATACGGGGCCGACGAATACCCACGGGGGCGGAATCCGGAAAAAATCAAGGTGCTCCTCCGCGGACCAACCAGGAACAACGACTCAGCACAGGTGACCGCGGGTCCTTAGACTCCGGTGGGGGGGTTGGCTACGTTCCGAGTACATGCCTTGACATGACGGCCAAATGGGAGAAGGTCAGATGCCTCCTCGAAGGGTTACCATCGGTCCGTTGCAGCATGCACGCCAGATCCGCGGCCTGTCTCTGGCGCGGGCAGCGGAAGAGATCAAGAGTCTCGCCGAGGACATCGGTAGACCGTGGGATGCGTTGACCGCACAGCGCCTCTCGGAGTACGAGGGCGGCAAGCGCCCAAGCTGGGAACACTGTGATCTCCTTGCTCGCTATTACTGCACGAATGTCGTTGCCCTAGGCTGGGCGTGCGACTACACCGGGCCCGAAAGCGGGGCCCTGGCACTCCTGTCCAATTCAGTTGACGATGGGGAGGCTCGATGGGCAGACGCCGATCTCGACCTTCTGTGGAGACCTGACGGATTGAACGTCGGGTTCGAGGAGGTGACCGCCAACATGGAAAGGCGGAAGTTTCTAAGTGTGTCCGGCGTGGCACTGACATCGGTCGCGCACCACTGGCTCATGACCGATTCAGCCGGGCTCGCCGCGGCACTCGAGGGAAAGCGTGTGAGCGACTCGCTCGTCGCCGGCTTCGAGCGGCGGGTCGAAACGCTTCGCCGAATGGATGACGTTCTCGGAGGAGATGACATATACGAGCTGTCCATGGCGGAGCTGCGGGTCGCCGTACGCGTCCTGCGGACCGCGCTGTACGGCCACGCCCACGAGGCACGGCTGTACGCCGTGGCCGCCGAGCTCGCCCGGCTGGCGGGCTGGGCGGCGTTCGACAGCGGCTACCACGGGGGCGCCCAGCGGCTGTGGATGGTGGCGCTACGGGCCGCCGGGGAGGCCGGGCAGCCGGCGCTGGGGGCCAACATCCTGCGCTGCATGGCCGAGCAGGCGTCCTGGTACGGCGACCCGAACGACGCCATCACCATGCTCCGCTCGGCTCAGGCCGGCGCTCGCACGGCGATGACCGCTACCGAGAAAGCAGCTATCTCCGGCGCGCTCGCTCTCGCGTACGGTCGCGCGGGTGAAAGCGCCTCGGCCGCAAGAACTGCCGAGGACGCGGTTCATCTCATCAATCAGTCCCAGCCGGCGGAGGATCCGCCGCATATTTACTGGTGCGTGCCGCCCTGTATTTCGCTGTTCGCCGGTGAGGCGTTGTTGTCCAGTGGCGACGGGGCCGCCGCGATTCCCTACCTGGATGCCGCGGCCGAGGGTCTGGCCGGTGATTTCCCACGCGCCCGCGTGGAAGCCATGACCAGGTTGGGCGTCGCGCACGTGCGGGCCGGAGATGCCGAAGCGGCGGTTCAACTCGGCCATCAGGCCGTCGAACAGGCAGCCCTTCTCGACTCCGGTATGGCTGGCAGAGATGTGGCGACGCTGTGCCGTGAGATCGAACTTACCGGATACCCCGGAGCCGCCGATCTCACGGACCACGCCCGCGTCGCGCTGACCGCCGTCGGCTCAGCCTGACGGTTCAGCCTGACGGTTCACAGGCAACACACTCATGATCCTTCCACGCCAGAGGCTCCGATCGGATCGGTTCCACCGGTCGGACGGAGCCGGCAGGCTCAGACCGCCTGATTACTGACGGCGACATCATAGCCGGTCTCCGTAACAGGAACCGGCCCCCGCTCCGGCGCCGGACAAGGCGCCGAGGGCCTCGGAGGCAGTCGGGACGACATCATCGCCCCGACTGCCTCCTTCCTTTTTGCCCCGAACACCCGATTCGACACAATTGAATGATCTTCAGAGTCATTGTCAATGATGTGATACTCGTCACACGCAAGGATCAACCCAGGACAACTCAAGGCCAAATTTTCAAGATCCAATCTTCCGAGGAGCACGCAGGGATCACATATATGATCTCCGTCGATGACTCCCGTAAGCGACGATCACAATCCTTACGGTAATGGCGATTACGGAGAGTTAAATATGCCCGAAGTGTCCCGCCAAATGCCCACCCGCGGGGTCCACCTCGACCACACCGCGAACGGGGCAGCCGGTAAGACAGCGGCGGAAGAGTCCGGATCTTCAGAGCCTTTCTGCCCCGACACCGCGCCGGGAAACTGATAGCCAGGTCACGCCCGGGCGGGCCGCCCGGGTTTGTCCACGCGATCGGACGGCCGGCGCCCGGTGGGTATGCGGTGGGTATTCCATTTCACGTGCTCCCGCCACCAGCCCGACCGGACGGCCCCACGGGCCCGCCACGGAAGAAACATGATCGATTCAGTCGCGTCCCCGGGTCGGGCCCGGTGGATACTGATCATCCGAATGCCGATCCACACTCATGAAGATCAACCAAACGGAAGACCCATCAAACAAGATCGATTTTTCTGGCCCTCGGCGAGCCGTCAGAGACAGGTCGCACCGGGCAACCGTCCCAGGACGGGCAGGGCCACAAAGCCCTCGGCGTAGGCGACTCCGATCCGGGCGCCCCACAACCGACCGAGGTTCTCGGCCATGGGAGCGAACTCCTCACCGATCGGCTGGGTGCCGCCGTGCGCGCGCAGCGCCTGGAGCTTGACGTCGAAGGTGGCCGTGACATCGACGATCGCGGTGGCCCGCACCGGGCCGTCCATGGTCAGGGAGTTGTAGCTGTCGCAGGTGTAGAGCCGGCGCGGACGGCCGGTGGCAAGCACCGCCCGCGGCAGCGCCTCGAGCACGGCCGCGGCGACCCGCCGGTGGCGCGGATGGACATCGGCGGGCGGATGGGTCACCACGATCTCGGGACAGAGCTCGACCAGCAGCTCCTGGATCTCGACGGCGAGCCGTTCGGGGTCGAGGACGTGCAGGCGCGCGCCGAGAACGCGCGCCCCCGCCGCGGCCTCGGCCATCCGGTCGGCGGTGTTGCGCAGGACGGCAATGGTGACCCCGGCGGCCCGGGCGTGCAGGGCGAGGGTGCCGCCGGCCCACAGCTCCGCGTCGTCGGGATGAGCCATCACCGCGAGCACGCTGCCCGGACGGGCTGTCCCGGCCGGCGTGGGCGTTCCAGCCGCCGGACCATGGTCATTCATACCGCTGCCCGTTCCCGTCCACCCACGTGCGAGATCCCTTCCGGATCCGGGGCCACCGGCCGAGGAGTGCAGCCACCGGCCGCGACCGCGCAGGCCACAGCCTGTGGGCCTTCGACCGGACCACGCCCTAACCCATCCCGAAATAGCTTGCGTTGATCAGGTCGGGATCGGCGGCGAGAGCCGCCGCGGTGTCGCTGAAGGCTATCCGGCCCCGGTCGAGGATGTACCCACGGTCCGCCGCGGCGAGGGCGAGCGACACATGCTGCTCGATCAGCAGAATGCCGGTGCCGTGCTCGTCCGCCAGCCGGCGCAGGACGGCCAGCAGGCTGAGTGCGAGATCGGTCGCCAGGCCGGCGGAGAACTCGTCGACCAGCAGCAGCCGTGGCCGGCGAGCGACGGCGCTGGCCAGCGCGAGCTGCTGCCGCTCGCCCCCGGAGAGCTCGCCGCTGCCCCGGTCGAGCAGCGGACGCAGGGTGGGGAAGCTCTCCAGCGTCTTCTCGATCTGGTCGCCGGGCCGACGGCCGACAGCCAACCGCAGGATCTGGCGGACCGTCAGGCCGCGCAGCGGTGTGCCGCCCTGCGGCACCACCGCCAGGCCGCGGCGGGCGAGCCTGGCCGGGTGCGCCCGCCGCGCCGGCTGCCCGAGCACGGTTACCCGACCGCCAAACGGCGCGATCGTCCCGGCCACCGTGCGGACCAGGGTCGTCTTGCCGCCACCGTTGGGCCCCAGCAGGGCGACGACCTCACCGGCCCGGACCTCGAGCGAGAGGTCGTGCAGCACGGGGACACCCGCGTACCCGCTGACGACCTTCTCGACGACCAGCGCCCGCTCCGGCCGGGCCTGTGTGGGCAGCCGTACCGTGCTGGCCGGCGGAGCGCCGAGATAGATCTCGCGGACCTCGGCGCGCTCACGGACCTCCGCCGGCGGGCCGTGCGCGACCACCCGGCCGCCGCTGAGCACCACGACGTCGTCGCAGGCCTCGAAGACCAGCTTGATGTCGTGGTCGACGAGCAGGATCGCGCAGCCACGTTCAGCCAGACGTCGTATCCGACCGGTGAGGACGGACCGGGCAGTCGAGTCCAGACCGGCCGCCGGCTCGTCCACCAGCAGCACCTGACCGCCCGCGGCCAGCGCACGGCCAAGGCCGACGGCGAGCCGTTCGTCGTGGTTGAGCATGGCCGGCTGCTGGTCCGCGACCGAACCCAGCTCCAGTGTCCAGGCGGGTTCCGGCCCGGCGACCGCCAGGTTCTCGGCGACGGAGAGATCCTCGAACAGCTCCAGCGACTGGAAGGTGCGGGCCAGGCCCCGGCGGAACCGCTCGTGCGGCGGCAGCGGGTTCAGCACCGTTCCGTCCAGGACGATCCGGCCGGCGCTGGACGGGGTGAACCCGGTGATCGCGTCTATCAGGGTGGTCTTCCCGGCGCCGTTCGGCCCGATGAGGCCGGTCACCCGGCCGGCACGCAGGGCGAACGACACGTCGTGGACGATCTCGACCTTCCCGTAGCGGACGCAAAGCCCGTCGACGTCCAGACGTATGGTCACCGGGCCACCTCGGCATGTCGGGCCAACCGTCGGGTCGGCTTCGATTGTCGCGGATCGTAGGCAAGCCCTTCCGGACGTACCACCACCAGGACGGCCAGAGCCACACCGCACAGCAACGACTGGTAGCGCGCGAGATGGCCGAAGTTGTCGAGCACCGTGAACACCACACCGCCGGGGGCCAGCAGGCCGCCCAGCATCGCCCCGCGCACGCTCATCACCCCGCCGACCGACGCGATCGCCAGGAAGAACAGGGACGCGAACACCCCGAAGGAGTCGAACGACAACCTGCCCTGACCGTAACCGATGAGGCATCCGCCGAGACCGGCGATCCCGGCGGAGACGGCGGACGCGAGCAGCTTGGTCCGGGCCGCGTCGACGCCCACGGCCGAGGCCGCCCGCTCGTTGGAGCGGACCGCGAGCATGCGCAGGCCCGACGTGGACGCGCGCAGCCGGGCCACCGCGAAGCCGCACAGCGCGAACACGGCAAGGCAGAGCAGTCCGTACTCCAGCCGTGGGAAGCCCTTCCCGGCCACGCCGAGATCGAGGCCGAAAAGCTTCGGCGGCGGGACGACCGAGCCGGCAAGCCCACCGGTAATCAACGGATTCACAAAGACGATCTCTTGGAAGGCGACCCCGGCGGTGAGCGTGACGATAGCGAGATCGACCCCTCGTATCCGCCGTGACAACGCGCCGAGCACCAGGCCCGCGGCGGTGGCCGCCGCGGTGGCGAGCAGCGGCGCGAGCGGGAACGGCACACCGAGGCCACCCTGCAACCGGGCCAGCAGGAATCCGGCCACCCCGGCCAGTGACATCTGCGCGAGGGAGAACTGGCCGGCGAACCCGGTCAGCACGACGAAGGACAGGCACACCACGGCGGCGGCCAGGCTGCGTTCCAGGCCCAGCCGATAGGGGCCGCTGAGAACAAGCAGTGCGATCATTCCGGCCGGTACGAGGATGGCGAGATCGCGCAACGGACGCCCGGTCTGCTCCGCGCGGGGCAGCCGCGCGACCGCTGACACGGCCCTGGCCCGCCCGGGTATGAGCTGGCCGCGGGTGACCGCGACGACGATGAGAACGAGCAACGGGAACAGCGTCCGTAGACCGGGCTGGTTGAGCCACGGGACGTCGTGCTGCAGGGGCAGGAGAACCGACTGGAGCATACCGAGCAGCAACGCGCCGACAATAGTGGCGCCGAACGACGACAGCCCACCGAGCAGCGCCGCCGCGAGCGCGGGAACAATGAACAGGGTGTAGGTGGACGGGCTCAGCACGCTGATCGGGGCGACGAGTATTCCGGCGAGCGCGCCGAGCACGGACGCCACGACCCAGCTCACCGCGGCGACGGCCTCCGGCCGGTAACCGAACTGTTCCACCGCCTCGTCGGATTCGGCGACCGCCTTGGTGGCGAGCCCGAACAGCGTCCAGCGGGATACCGCCCACATGATCATTCCGATACCTGTGACCAGTATCGCGAGCAGCGGACGGTCGACCGGAACGGTCACCCCGAACGCGGAGAAGGATTTCTGCGGAAGTACGGAATCAATGAACCTGTTGTCCGACCCGAACTGTAGCACCGCCAGCGCCTGCAGGGCGATCATGAGACCGACCGAGGCGACCAGGGACAGGGCCGGCGGGGCGTGCCGGAGCGGCCGAAATATGAGAAAATACACAAGCAGGCCGAGCAGCGCGGTCATGGCCAGTGACACGGTCAACGCCAGCGCAAAGGTGGGGCTGTTGGTCAGATGAATACGGGGCGGAAGACCCACGACAGGCAGGACGATGTCCCCCACGTCCCGCAGCTCCGCATACTGGTAGGTGGCGTACATTGCGAACGCGGCGTGCGCAACATTGACCACCCCCGAGGCACGGTGTATCAGCACCAGCCCAAGTCCCAGCGCCGCATACACCGCGCCCGCGCCCAGACCCAGGATCAGTGCCGCGACATACGTGGACACAGCGCTCTCCAATCGACAGGGCAGCCTGTTGTGGACCAACACGGTGCCTTGTGGGCTAAGGCAGTGTAACTTCTGGCAATATGACGCTGTCCCGCCGTGTCGTCGCAGCAGCCGCAGTCACGTTGGCCGTCCTCGCCGGGTGCACCAGCCAGCGCGGCAGCGGCTCCAACAGCCCAGGTCAGCCCGCAAACCACCTGAACGGACCGCCTGTCAAGCTCGGCTTCGTCTCCATGGAGAACACCCCGCTCGGATCGTTTCCCGAGACACGAATAGCCGCCGAGAGCGCCGTTGCCTACGCCAACGCGGCGCTCGGCGGGGTTCACGGCCGACCGCTTGAACTCGTCCCCTGTGCAACAAATGGCTCACCGGAGTCGTCCCAGGACTGTGCCAACCGGCTCATAGCCGCCGACCCCGTGGCCGTGATCGGCGGGGTGGATCTGAGCACCGAGGCGGCCATGCCGCTCTACCAGCAGGCCGGCATTCCCTATGTCAGCGGATCACCTCAGCTGAGCGGGGAGCTGAGCTCGCCCAACTCCTTCTCGCTGACCGGCGGCACGCTCACGGAACTGCTCGGAATTACCGAGTATCTGACCACCACCAAACATGTCACAAAGGTCCATGCCCTGTACGCGGACCTGCCTGGACTGCTGACCGCCGCCATCCAGGGATCCAGGAGCATTCTGCAGAAAAAAGGGGTGTCGGAGGTCCGACTGGTGCCGGAGAAAGTTGACACGGCGGACTTCGCTCCGGCTGTCAACCAGGTCGCGTCCGGAAACCCTGACGCGATTGTCGTTGTTTTCTCGGCCCAGTCGTGTGCCCGCATAGCACAGGTCGCGGGCAGCCTTCAGGTAAAAGCACCGATATACTTCGTCGGCTCCTGCGCGACGGCCGCGGTGGCGCGTGCCGGCGGCCAGGCCATCGGTAACATGAACTTCGCATCCGGCTATCTTCCGCTCGACGCCACCGGTGGCGACCAGGATTCCAAAGCATTTCGCGAGAATGTACCGGAAGCGTCGCGCTCACCATTGTCACAGGCATCTTTCTCGACCGTTCTCGCGGCGCGTTCGCTGCTCACCGAAATCACACAGACAACCCCTGAAAATCTTCGGAACGCATTTAGGGCAGCCCGGGATCATCCGAACGTGATGGCCCATTCATTCACCTGTGACGGCACCCTTATAAAAGCGTTTCCAGCGGTCTGCAACACGGCGGTACGCATTCTGCGGTGGTCGGATGGAGGGTTCGTCGACGCCACCGGCGCCTGGGTGGACGGCCGCGAGCTCATGACGCTGATCGGATGATCATCAGGCCCACCGGCCAATCGGGCCATCGTCCGACCGGCCCACCGGCACCGCTGATCGCTGGCGGTACCGGTGGGTGGGGCATCCCCGCACCCTGGCATCGAGGTAGCCGCCCCGCGACCACCTCGATGCAATCCGTATTGACAATGGTTTCCAAATCGGAGACAGTGCGGCTCGGATGAACCGCCCCCGAGCCGTCCCAGGAGGTTCCGTGTCCCTGACCGTCTCCCCCGATCTACTCGCCCAGGCCGAACGCGGCCACGTTCCGGACGACGCCTTCCTCACCTGCGTGCGCGACTCACTGCCATATGCCTACGAACTGGTCGAACGGCTCGCCGGCGAGCTGCCCGGCAACGATCGCGACTTCACGGACAACCTTGTCCCGCCGCCGGACGACGCGGCGCAGGGGCAGCTGCTGCGGGCGATGGCGAGCACCTCCATCCGGGCCGCGCTGGAACAGCGCTTCGGCGTGACGCTCGCCTTCCAGAACTGTCACCGCCTAGCCGCGTTCCGTCCGGAGACGGTCGGCGGGGAACAGTACCGGCGGTTCGTCTCCAACGAGAGCCAGGTGCTCAACCAGCAGCCGGAGTTCGTCAACTGCTGATCCCGCCGCTGGCTACCGGACCCGGCGTACCGCCGCGCGTGGGCGCGCCGCCGGGCCCGGGCAGCGGGCCCTCCTCGCCCACAGCACCCACGGTCGACCGCGTCTCCACGCGAGCCTGCCGGCGGCGGGACGGCGTCCCGATGGTGGGCGCGAGCAGCGCCGACAACGCGAAGATCCCCGAAGCGGTGAGCACGATCGCACCGCCGGCCGCCACGGACCACTGCTGGCTGATCGCCAGGCCGATGACACCGCTGGCGACCCCAATGACGACCGAGAGCACGGTCATGCCCCGCACGCTGTCGCACCACAGCCGGGCCGTCGCCGCCGGCGCCACGATCAGCGCAACCGACAGGATCGTCCCCACCGCCGGCACCGAGGTCACGATCGTCACCTCGACCAGCAACAGGAAGACGACGTCGAGCCGGCCGGCCGGATAGCCGGCCGCGACGGTCGCGTCCCGGTCGAAGGCCCCGAAGACGAGTTCCTTGGACAGCAGCGCCAGCACCACCAGTACGACGGCCGCGACGATCCCGGAGGTCACCAGGTCGTCAGCCTGCACGGTGAGGATGGATCCGACCAGGTAGGCGGTGAGATCTCTAGTGAACCCTGACTGGGCCGACAACAGCAGCACCCCGAGGGCGAAGCTGCCGGACAGCACGACGCCGGTGACGCTCGTGTTGTCGCCGCGGGCTGACAGCGCGGCCACGGCAAGAACCACCAGGAAGCCGAAAACCCCCGAACCGAGGTAGAGGTTGATCCCCAGGATCGCCGCGAGCACCACCCCCGGGAAGGTGGCGTGCGTCATCGCCATCGCGAAGAAGCTCAGCCGCCGCAGCACCACATGCACGCCGACCGCGCCGCACAGCGCGCCGACGAACACCGCCTCGACCAGGGCACGGCGAGTGTAGGAATCCGACAGCAGGTCCAGGGCGGCCATCTACCGGACGCCTCCGCCCACGTGGGCCTCCGGGGCAAGCCGGCCGGCCCGCAGCTCGTCGACGTCCGCGACCTCCTCCGGCAGCCGCGCGCCCCGCCGCCAGCGGCGCCGGACGAGCGGGCCGACACCCAACGCGAGCAGGTAGAACACGACCAGCGCGAGCACGACCGTGGCTCCCGAGGCGAGCCGCACCCCGTGGTTGATCGACGCCTCGTAGCTGGCCGCGAGCCCCAGCCAGCCGCCGAGCATGCCGAAGAGGACTGCGAGCCCGGTCACGACCAGCAGACGGTCGGAGAGCAGCCGGGCGGCGGCCGCCGGAACGACCAGGAGCGCGATGCTCAGGATCGTCCCGACGGCCTTGACCGCGGCGACGACGACCAGAGCGATCATCAGGTTCAGGACGAGGTCGAGCAGCACCACGCGGTAGCCCATGGCCTGCGCGGTCTGCTGGTCGAACGTCCGCAGCAGCAACTCCTTGCGCAGCGCGTACAGCACCAGGCCGACCGCCACGGCCACCACCGCCGTCTGCGTGATCTGGGCTGAGTCGACGGTGAGCACCCGGCCGAACAGGAACGTCGTCAGGTCGGCGGTGTAGGACCGCTGCCGCGACACGAGCACGACCCCCAGCCCGAAGAACGAGGTCAGCAGGATCGCGAGCGCGGCGTCCTGACCCACCCGCGCCCTGGCCGCGGCAACGGTGAACAGCACCGCGGCCAGGACCGCGAAGACCAGTGCTCCCGGGACGATCCCGGACTGCCCCGACACCAGGTAGCCGATGACGACGCCGGGGAAGACCGCGTGGGTGAGCGCGTCCGCGAGAAAGGCCAGCCGGCGCAGCACCACGAACACTCCGACGCCCCCCGCCAGCGCGCCGAGCAGCAGCACCTCGATCAGCGCCCGCCGCATGAACGGCAGCGCGAACGGATCCAGCAGCAACCGGCTCAGCACAGCGGATCCCTCGTCGGCGCATCATCTGTCCGGACGCTCCATGCCGACACATCCGTCGCCGACCCCCGTGCCGGCGTCCCTCCCACCGGCGGCTCCGCTGCCGGCGGACGATCCGGGAACGGCCGATGCGCCCAGGTACGGCTCATGCCGGGTAGCTCGGGGATGGTCACCTTACGGATGGTCGGCTCACGGATGGGCAACGATGACACCTTCGCCCCGCAGCTCGAGCGCGGCGCTGCCGTAGGCCGCCCGCAGCCGCTCGGGGGTGAGCGTCGCCGCGGTCGGGCCGAAACCGAACTGGTGCCGGTTGACCAGGCAGACGTCATCACAGGCCAAGTGCGCCAGGGACAGGTCGTGGGTGCTGATGACAACGGTGGTACCGGCCGCGCGCAGACCATCGATCGCTGACAGCAGCGCCTGCTGGGAGAGCGTGTCCACCCCGTTGAACGGCTCGTCCAGCAGCAACAGCCTGGGCTGCTGGGTCATCGCCCGGGCGAGCAGCACCCGCTGCCGCTGACCACCGGACAAGGTGCCGAAACGGTCGCCACCGCGGTGGGCGAGCCCCACCGCGGCCAGCGCCTCGGCGGCGATCAGCCGGTCGGACCGGCGCGGCCGGCGTACCCAGCCGATCTGGCGGTAACGGCCCATCAGCACGACCTGGCTGACGGAGACCGGAAAATCCGGATTCAGGACGTCGGCCTGCGGGACGTAGGCGACGTCCTGACGGGCCCGGGCCGGTGTCCGGCCGAGTACCTGGATGCGGCCTCGGACGACCGGGACGAGCCCGAGGATCGCCTTGATCAGGGTCGACTTGCCGCCCCCGTTCGGGCCGATGAGGGCAACCATGTGCCCCGCGCGCACCACCCCGTCCACGTCCTCGAGGACGGGCAGCCGGCCGTAGGCGACGCTGGCGCGATCGAAGACCACAGCGGAGGAGGGACTGTCGTCAGCGTTCACAGGGACTGCGCCGACGCCGACGCTGGCGCTGGCGCTGACCTGGGAGTCGGCCACCTGTTGCTTCACTTCACCATGCCTCACCTCAGACCCCGACGGCCTGTCGCGGTTCACAACTTCAGCAGCCCCGTCCCGGACCGGCCCCGCTCCAGCCCATCCGAAGGATCCTCAGACCCGGGTCAGGTCCCACCTCGCCCCCCTGCCGGCCCCCGTGCCAGCCGTCACATCAACGCATCATTGCAGCTCATTTCAGAGCGTTGACGATTGTCCTGGTGTTGTGCTCCTCCATCTGCAGGTAGATCGCACCGTCCGAGCCCTGCGGGCCAAGGGTGTCGCCGTACAGGGAGTCCTCACCTGCCACCACCTTGACGCCGGCCTCCCGACCGATCGTCTCAGCCGTGTTCGGCGGCAGCGACGACTCGGAGAAGACCGCTTTGGCCCCGGTAGTTTTGATCTTGTCCACGAGATCACTGATGTCGCGACCGGACAGCTCCGCCGACGTGTCGAAACTCGGGATGATCGACCCGACAAAGGTCAGCTGGTACCGGTCGACGTAGTAGCCGAACGCGTCATGATTGGTCACCAGCTTGCGGTTGGCGGGCGGCAGCGAGTCGATCTGTCGCCTGATGTCGGCGTCCAGCGCGTCGAGCCTGCCGTCGTAGGCGGCGCGGTTGGCCTGGTAGGCGGCGGCCCCGGCCGGGTCCGCGGCGGTGAACGCCTGCTCGATGTTGGCAGTCATGATCTTGACGTTGAGCGGGTTGTGCCAAACGTGCGGATCCCCGTCCTTCTCCTCCTCCTCACCGCTGCCCGGACGGATCTTCACATCCCGGCTGGCGTCGACCCGGGTGCCCTCGAAACCCGCGGAAGCGATCGTCTCGTCGAGCCACTTCTCCAGGCCGACACCGTTGGCCACCAGCACGTCGGCCTCACCGATCGCCTTGACATCGGCCGGTGAGGGCTCGTAGTCGTGCGGGTCGACGTTGGGCCGCAGGATCTGTGTCACCTGGACCCGGTCGCCGCCCACCGCCCGCACGAAGTCGGCGACCTGGGTGGTCGTGGCCACCACCTGGAGCTTCTCCGGCGGCGCCGCCGACGCGGACCCATCGTCATCATCGGAGCCACAGCCGGCGACGAACAGGGCGAGCAGCGCGAGCAGCGCGAGACCGGCAGCGCGGTGGACGCTGACGACGCCTGCGGACGAACGAATCCGGGACATACGTGGGACGACTCCATCCTGGGGACGACAACCACGTAATGGAAACGGTTCCCGGTTCGGGTGTCAAATCGGACCGTCACCACCCACCCGGACACCACCCACCCTCCCGGGCACCAGCCCGGCATTCCGGGACGCGCGACAAACATATGATCACGAAAAGCGACCACCCGGAGTTCCCCTGGAGCGCGGACCCGCCCCCACTGCGCACAACCCCGGGCACGTAAACACTCAGGGCACGTAACACCCACGGCGCATGACCTGGCGACGCGCGGCCGGCGGCAGATCGTCCGGCTGTTGGCGCGGCCCCTACCGGGCCGACACAGCATCACACCTGAACAATCGTGAAGCCTTACACCAGCCATCCCGTCGCCGAACGGCCCGGACCGGCGGCCCCGGAACAGTTCGCCGGGCCCGACCAACGGCCGGATTTCGCTTCTCGACGGGCGGATGTTTCCGGACACGTTCGTGACGGCGCGTCCGAAAAACATCCGAAAGGCCTCTCCAGGCCGGTTGCTCCCGGCCGGCTACGGGACGAAACCGAAGCCGTGCGCCCGGCCCGCGGCCGTCACCGGCCGGTGTTGTGGATAATCTGCCGCGGTTCCACCCGAACCATGATTCGCTGTTCGTCCGGCCGGCGGAAAGGATAGCTGTCCACGCCGAGATACTTCTTCGCGAGACGATCGATGACGGCGTCGGCGCTGTCGATCTCGAGGCGGGCCGTCCCTGAGACGCTGACCAGGTGGTAGGCGTCCTCCGGGTCGAGCACACCGATCGAGACCCGCGGATCCTTGCGCAGGTGCCGTTCCTTGGCCCGACCGACCGCCGTGTTGAAAATGATCTCGTCGCCGTCCACGTCGACCCAGACGACCGTGCTGTGCGGCGACCCGTCCGGGCGCAGGGTGGTCACCCAGGCGTACACCGGCCGGCTCAGCAGATTCCGGGCATCCTCGTTGAGTGTGGCCATCGAGTTCCTCTCCGCTCGACATCGAGGTCAGGTTCAGGATAATCCCAGACCCGCCGAGAAAATTTCCGATCGAAACCAGGAACACGCCCGGAATTTTGCACCCGCCGGACGAGCTGGCCGGAAAAACCGAATGGAATATCCGAAAAGGCTTCCAGCGCCCAGGAAAAGGCATGTTCGACCACAAAACGGCGATCGGACGGGCACCACACGGAGCGGGCTGACGGAATCGCGGCCGGGACAGGCTCGGTCGCACCCGGCCGCGCAGGCGCGTAAAGACTGTCGTAAAGACTGTTCGGTCACATGGCCGTCCGGCCACGTGAAGAACGCGTTTCGAGCCGTGTTTCCAGGCGTCGATGGTCCCGAAGAGACCGCTCTCGCGGATGTCACGTGCTGGACGACGGCCCACCGACCAGCACACCGAAGCCGGCGTCGATGCGGATCAGCGCCCCCGTGACGCCTCGCATACCCGCGTCGACGGTCTGCGCGATCACCACGGCGATGTCCTCGGGCTCGAGTACGCGCCCCAGGATCGAGTGGTCCTCGAGATGCTTCTCGCGCTCGGGTGTGAGGACCGCGGCGGTCGCCTCGGTGCGAACGCCGCCCGGGGCGATCGTGTTGACCGTGACCCCGTACACCGCCGCTTCCGCGGCGACATGGCGGCTGAAGGTGTTCAGCGCCGACTTCGCCGTCGAGTGGGCGAGCCTGCCGGGCCCGACGTAGTCGGCGGCGGTGCTGGAGACGTACACGATCCGGCCGCCGCCATGGCGTCGCATCGCGGCCAGTACGTGCTGGGTAACGAAGAAGGCCCCGGCGAGCTCACCGCTGACCTTGTCGATGAAGTCCTTCCATGCCAGGGACGCAAACGGGGCGAACGGCGGGGCCACGGTGTTGGCGTTGCAGACCAGCACATCGATGTGGCCACGGTCAGCCAGGACGGTGTCGACCATCCGCTCGACCTGATCATGATCGCAGACGTCGGCCTGGACGCACTCGGCCGTCGCCCCCGCGGCCGCGATGTCGAGGGCGACCGCGCGGGCGGCATCGGCGTTGCTCCGAAAATTGATCACTACGTGGTAGCCGCGGCGGCCCAGTTCGCGTGCTGTCGCCGCGCCGATGCCGCGGCCTCCACCGGTGACCAGCGCCACCTCACGTGATCCATTCATCGCGCCTCCGTCCCAGGCCCCCGACTCGACTCTCTGGTGTCGCCCCTCTGGTAACCAGAGTATAGGAGCTTACTTTTAGTAAGAAGCGATACCCGGGTATGCTCTGTGGCGTGTCGGCACGTCCGCAGCCCCCCGAGAGCCTCCCGGGAGGTACAGCCGACGACGCGTTCCGCAGCGACTGCCTCGCTCGCGTGGTGCTCGACCACGTCACCAGCCGTTGGGGCGTGCTGGTCCTCACCGGGCTGGCCACTGGTCCGCTCCGGTTCCACGAACTGCGGACGAAGATCGAAGGAATCAGCGAGAAGATGCTCTCCCAGACGCTGCGCACCCTCGTCCGGGACGGCCTGGTCGAGCGCACGGTGGAGCCCTCGTCCCCACCCAGGGTCAGCTACAGCCTCACCCCGCTTGGCGAGGGGCTGACCCGGCCCCTCCAGCAACTGTTCATCTGGATCCGGGACCACGCCCAGCTGGTCAGCGCCGCGCAGGACCGCCACGACACGCGATCAGACGGCCAGTCCGACTGAAACCGCGCCGGAGGCCGGACGCCCGGTTCCTCGCATCGCCCGCCCCGCCAGCGGCCCGGCGGGCCGGGCCCTCTCGTACGAGCACCTATCCGACCGGTAGGGAAATTTTTCCTTTTTCTGAACAAATATTACAAACGGTCGCCTGTCGAGCGGACAGCCCCGGACACGGCGGGAGCGCGACATCGCCGTCCACTGTCAGATAGGCGACAGTTTCCAGGAAGGTACTCGGAAGACAGCCGCCGATTACTCGGCAGCCGCTCCAGGCACCGACACCACGACTCCTAGCAGTCATCGCATAGAGCTGCCAGCAACTGTTACTCTGCGTAAGAGATTGGATCCAGTGAGCGGTTGATTTGGCGCTTATCAGTTCAAGGAGCGGAGATGCGCTGGGGTCGGGGTCAGCGGGTCGGAGCCGGCGAATCGGGCTGTGGGCTCCCACGATGACCGCGCGATCACATCGCCAGCCGCGGCCGAAGCTCCGGACGGCCGGCTGCTTCGCCTCCGGGACGGCTGGCCGGAACGCAGCCACCGATCGGGGCGCGTCCAGTGGACGCGGGCCGACACGGCCGGCGATCCGGCCGGTCTCCCGCACCATGGAGGGCAGCGGGGTCCCCAGACGGCGTGACCGGGGATCCGTGCCGTCGCCCGGTGACGGCACGGATGGTGGTGGCCGGGAAAAGCCCTGGTTCCCCGCGCACCGAAAAATCGAAGACGACGTGACCATGCTTCTTTTCGCGCCGCCGGCGACCGAAAATCCCCGGTTCACCGAGTGGGAGCGCCCGAGAACAGGGCATTCGATCAACCAGCGGCGACCGGGTGGATACCTCCGTAAATCGATGTATCCGTATACAGACACGCCAGGCCGACATCGACCTCGGCCGTGACCGGGCCCCTGGCAGCAACCGAATGCTCCGCACTCCAGAAAGGACCACATGACAACACTGACGGAGCGAGCTGGCCGGCCGAGCGGATCCGCCCTTCTCGCTGACGCCTCCGCCGTTCGCAACCTCACCCGGCCGTACATTGTCGGTACCGCCGTGGCCACCCCACCACAAGTCGCCCAGGACGACCTGTGGGAATTCTTCCGCGACCACTTCGCGGCCAACCCGCTCGCCGAAAAAGTATGGGCCTCGTCCGGAATCGTCAGCCGACATTACGCCGTCGATCCCCGCAAGGAACCCACCACCGAATGGACCACCGGCGAACGGATGCGTCGCTACCTCACCGAAGCGCTCCCCCTCGGCCGCCAGGCCGCCGCCGACGCCCTCACCTCAGCCGGCCTCACCCCGCCGACCTCGGCCTGTTCGCCGTCGTGTCCTGCACCGGCTACGTGACCCCGGGCCTGGACATCCTGCTCTCCCACGAACTGGGCATGCCGGCGAACATGCGCCGCGTCATCATCGGCCACATGGGCTGCCACGCCGCGGTCCCCGGCCTCGGCACGGTCTCCGAATACGTCGCCGTCCACGGCAAACCCGCACTCCTGCTCTGCGTCGAACTCTCCAGCCTGCACGCCCAGCCCAAATCACCCACCCTGCACGCGGGCAACCCCACCATCGAGGACTTCGAGCAGATCGTCGCGCACTCGCTGTTCGCCGACGGAGCCGCCGCCGTCGTGGTCGCGCCTTTTGAACGGGCATTTTCGGCGGGTGGCACAACGAATCTGGAAGTCCTTGACGTCACAGCCCTCACCGATGGCAGCGTCAGCGACTACATGGGTCTGCTCGTCACCGACCACGGCTTCCGGATGCGGCTGTCACCCCAGGTCCCGGAGGTTCTCGAACGCCACGTCACCGACCTCGTCACCACCCTCCTGAGCACACACGGCCACACCATCGACGACGTCGACGGCTGGGCCATCCACCCCGGCGGCGCGCGCATCCTGCGGGCCGTCGCGGACCAGCTCCAGCTCAGCGAGGAAGCGACCGCCCCCTCCTACGACATCCTCCGCGAATACGGCAACTGCTCGAGCGCGACCGTCCTGATCATTCTCCAGCGGCTGCTGCGGACCCGCGAGATCCGACCGGGCAAGGTGGTGGTCGCCCTCGGGTTCGGCCCCGGCCTGACCCTGTTCGCCGCCCTGCTGAAAGCCCACTGAAAGCCAGGGAAAGCTGATGACCAGGATTCAGGAGATCCGCTCGAGAACCATCCGTATGAACCATTCGTGTCCGGAAAGCCCCGGAAGCAGGCGGAGGTAGCCGGACCACAACCTGTCCCGGCACGGGCCCCGGTACCTGCCCGAGGCCCGACGGCCGTTGTCGTCTCCTGAACAGCGCCAACATTAATCACGCAGAGTAATCGATTCGTGTTACTCTGTACGCGGACTCGGCTTCGAAGAGCGGAGCGGCAGCCGAGGCCGGGAGGCTCGCGCAACGACTCCGGATTCAGCGGCGGCTCGTTCTTCCAGGCCGCCGTATCCGGGCCCGAAAACATAGCAAGGCGACAGGAGGGAAGCGCCGGAAATCCTGGGCGTCGACCGACGATCCGGAACACCCACGCCGTGACGAGCGGATCCTGTGTCATCGCGATACACCGACACAGGCCAGGGGCGTCACGGGGGATGTACGGGAAGCAAGAAAATGCGACACCTCCGGCATCGTGAGCTGGAAAGCCCTGCCCTCGAGGGCTCCGGACACGCCACAGGACCAATACCAGCTCGCAAGCCGTGACCAAACGTTCCGTACCTAAGGAAGGACCACATGACGCTGACCGAGCAGATCGACCTGCCAGGTACGTCCATTTTTCTCACCGACACTCCCGCCGTTCGCAACCTCACCCGGCCGTACATTGTCGGTACCGCCGTGGCCACCCCACCACAAGTCGCCCAGGACGACCTGTGGGAATTCTTCCGCGACCACTTCGCGGCCAACCCGCTCGCCGAAAAAGTATGGGCCTCGTCCGGAATCGTCAGCCGACATTACGCCGTCGATCCCCGCAAGGAACCCACCACCGAATGGACCACCGGCGAACGGATGCGTCGCTACCTCACCGAAGCGCTCCCCCTCGGCCGCCAGGCCGCCGCCGACGCCCTCACCTCAGCCGGCCTCACCCCCGCCGACCTCGGCCTGTTCGCCGTCGTGTCCTGCACCGGCTACGTGACCCCGGGCCTGGACATCCTGCTCTCCCACGAACTGGGCATGCCGGCGAACATGCGCCGCGTCATCATCGGCCACATGGGCTGCCACGCCGCGGTCCCCGGCCTCGGCACGGTCTCCGAATACGTCGCCGTCCACGGCAAACCCGCACTCCTGCTCTGCGTCGAACTCTCCAGCCTGCACGCCCAGCCCAAATCACCCACCCTGCACGCGGGCAACCCCACCATCGAGGACTTCGAGCAGATCGTCGCGCACTCGCTGTTCGCCGACGGAGCCGCCGCCGTCGTGGTCGCGCCCGATCAACAGCCAGCCAGCGCCGTGGCCAGCCAGCTCGAGATCGTCGACGTGATGGCGAGCACGGACAGCAGCGTCAGCGACTACATGGGCTGGCTCGTCACCGACCACGGCTTCCGGATGCGGCTGTCACCCCAGGTCCCGGAGGTTCTCGAACGCCACGTCACCGACCTCGTCACCACCCTCCTGAGCACACACGGCCACACCATCGACGACGTCGACGGCTGGGCCATCCACCCCGGCGGCGCGCGCATCCTGCGGGCCGTCGCGGACCAGCTCCAGCTCAGCGAGGAAGCGACCGCCCCCTCCTACGACATCCTCCGCGAATACGGCAACTGCTCGAGCGCGACCGTCCTGATCATTCTCCAGCGGCTGCTGCGGACCCGCGAGATCCGACCGGGCAAGGTGGTGGTCGCCCTCGGGTTCGGCCCCGGCCTGACCCTGTTCGCCGCCCTGCTGAAAGCCCACTGACAGAACGCCGACAACCGCACAGGCCACCCGCGGCTGCCGGTGGCCTGTGTAGGCCAGGCTGCCGGCAGCCGCCACTGCGCCACTGCCCGGACCCGCCGACACCCGATGATCCGCGCGGGGTGCGAGGACGTCCGCCGCACTGCACGCGAGACGAGACGCGGCGCCGGGCACAGCCACGGCAATGCCACCCGCCCGGTCCCGGTTATCCGCGCCGGGCCGGCCGTGGCCCGTGCACCTCCCCGCCCCGCAACGCCCGAAGGATGCCTGGCATGCCGTCGCTCACCCCCCGAGAAATTCCCGTCGTCATCGTCGGTGCCGGGCCCAGCGGCACGACAGCGGCCAATCTTCTCGGCCGGCAGGGCATCGCCTGTCTCGTCGTCGAGCGCCACCACGACATCTACCCGCTGCCCCGGGCCGTACATCTTGACGACGAAACGTTGCGGATCATGCAGTCCGCCGGTCTCGCCGACGAGGTACGGGCCATCACCAGACCTGCGCTGGGCCTGCAGCTGCTGAACGCCGACCACCAGCCGCTCGCCCGCTTCCAGCGGGATCCCGTCGACAGTGGGCAGGGCCATCCCGGGGCCAACATGTTCGACCAGGCCATGCTGGAGGCGGTGCTCCGCCGGGGGCTCGCCCGCTTCCCGCACGTCGACCTGCGATGCGGTGCCGAAGCCGTCGCCGTCGAGACCGGGCACACCCACGGCCCAGCCCCGCTGCGCGTCACGATCCGTGACCATGTCTCCGGTCGTCTCGAGCAGGTCTGGACCCACGCCGTCCTCGGCTGCGACGGCGCGAACGGCAGCAGCCGCGCAACCGTCGGCACCACCATGGAAGATCTGCGTTTCACCCAGTCCTGGCTGGTCGTCGACGTGCACAGCGAGCAGCCTCTGGCGAACTGGGACGGCATCCACCAGGTCTGCGACCGACGCCGTGCCGCCACGTACATGCGGATCGGCCCGCGGCGCTACCGCTGGGAGTTCCAGATCCGGGCCGGTGAATCCGCTCACGAACTGTCACGAATCGAGGTCGTCCGCCAGCTCGTCGCGCCCTGGCTCGGCGGCGTCGACCCACGACAGCTCACCGTCGTACGCCAGACCGCCTACACCTTCCACGCGCTCGTCGCCCGGCGCTGGCGGCGCGGCCGGGTGTTCCTCCTCGGTGACGCCGCGCACCAGACACCGCCGTTCCTCGGCCAGGGGCTGTGCGCCGGCGTCCGCGACGCGGCGAACCTCACCTGGAAACTCGGCCTCGTCCTGGCTGGCCATGCCGACGAGCGGCTTCTGGACAGTTACCAGAGCGAGCGTCGGCCGCACGCCCGCCAACTGGTCCGTATGGCGGTCATGCTCGGCCGGACGATGACCAGTGGCACAACCGCCGTGGGCACGGCGCGCCAAGCCCTGTTCGTCCAGGCCGCCGGCCTGGACGCCTTCCAACGGCTGATGGAACGCTCGGCGAGCCCGCCGCTGCGCCCCGGCCCGCTCGTCAGACCGGCGTCGCGGCTGTTGCCGGGCCGCCGGCAGCCCGCCGGGCGGCTGTGCCCGCAGCCGCTGGTCCGCACCGCCGCCGGTGCCGGCACCGGCACCGCCGCCGCACCCGTCGAGATCCCACTGGACGACCTGCTGGGAGACGGCTTCGCCGTCCTCGCCCACTGCACCGACTGGATCTTCGCCTTCAACTGGGCCTCCGTCGTCGGCGAGGACACCCGGGCCTTCTTCGCCCGGTTGCGCACCCGCTACGTCGGCATCGTCCCGGCACCCGCCCCCCTCCCGGCGACCTCGGACGACGTCAGGCTCATCCATGACCCGAGTGGGGCGCTCGACCGCTGGCTGACCCGTCACCGTGCCCACGCCGTGCTGCTACGGCCGGACCGCACCGTGTTCGCCACCGCCCGCACCCTCGACCTGATCCGGTGGCGCCACGAACTCGCGTCCGCGGGGATGCGGGACATTCCCCCGCCTGCGCGCCTGGCAGGTCTGGAGCGGCAGCCACAGCAGTCCGCTGTCAGTAGCGCCGGCCGGCGAGGTCACCATGCCCGTACTCCGGTTGAGCCGGGTCCGATGGATCTTCGTGGAGTGATCCCGCTTCCGTGGACAGCGAACCTGAGGTTCGCTGTCCATAGGGAAGGAGCGTCATGGGGTCAGCTCGCCGGAAGTTCACCCAGGAGTACAAATCCGAGGCAGTAAGGTTGGTGCTCGACTCGGGCCGGTCGGTGACCGAGGTCGCGAAGAGTCTGGGTATCCACGAGACCACGTTGGGAAACTGGGTGAAGAAGGCGAAGGAGAACGGCGAGACCGAGGAGCGGCCGCTGTCGGTGTCGGAGCGCGCGGAACTTGAGGAGCTCCGGAAGAAGTACGCGCAGGCGCAGATGGACATCGCCTTCCTAAAAAAAGCGGCGAGCTTCTTCGCGAGCGAGCAGAAGTAAAGTTCGAGTTCATCTCGATACACGCTCCGAAGAAGCCTGTGTCCGCCGACGGCGCGAACACCTTTCCCGTCGACTACATGTGCAAGAAACTCGACGTGTCCCGACAGGGCTACTATGCGTGGAAGAAACGCGGCCCGTCTCGGAGGGAGAAGGACGACGCCACCTTGTCGACCATGATCAGAGCTGTTTTCGACCGTCTCGAGGGGCGGTACGGCGTGCGGCGGATCTTCCACGAGATCCGCCGCCAGGGCGTCGCCGTCGCCTACAAGCGGGTCCAGCGGCTGATGGCGACGATGGGCCTGGTCAGCGTGCATCCGCGTCCCCGCCGGCCGGTGACGACGGTGCAGGCCGCGGACTCCTCATCGCTGCCTGATCTTGTCGGCCAAGACTTCGCCGCGTCCGCACCGAACCAGTTGTGGTACGGCGACATAACATATATTCGCACCTGGGATGGCTGGGTGTACATGGCCTCCGTCATCGACGCGTTCTCTCGGAAGATCGTCGGCTGGGCGGTCGCCGATCACATGCGCACCGAACTCGTTCTCGACGCGCTTCGTATGGCCGTCACCCGCCGGCGGCCACCCGGCGGCGTCATATTCCACGCCGACCGAGGCGGTCAGTACACCAGCCGTGAGTTCGTCGCCTTCTGTCGCGACAACAACGTCCGAAACTCCGTCGGCCGTACCGGGATCTGTTTCGACAACGCCGCGGCGGAGTCCTTCTGGGCCACCCTCAAGAAGGAGTTCGTCCACCTCCACCCGTTCGATACCATAGACCGCGTCCGGGCGGGGATCTTCGAATATGTCGAGATCTACTACAACCGGCAGCGGTTGCACTCCTCGATCGGCTATCTCACGCCTGTCGAGTTCGAGGAAGAATTTGACGGACAAACACTTCGTGCTGCATAGTTAGGACTGTCCACGAAAGTGGGAACCCTCCACTTCGGTCGTAACCTGTCCGGGAGGTTCGGAAGCACCGAGACGGTCCCCGTCGCCGCCGCGGGGATTTTCACCCCGTCCGCGGTGATGTGTTGTAGGTGATATGTCATCTATCTGACATACCGGGTGCTGCTGGCCTGACCCCCTGTCCCCGATACCCACCGCGCCCCGCGGGTATCGGGGTTTCGATCATCGATTCGATCAGTCCGACCGAGTCGGCCGGCCCAGGCCTGGGGGCCTCGCCCGTGGACCTGCCGGCAGGCCGCGCGTGGACAGCGCCGTGGCGTTCACAGCCGCGCCCGCCGGGGCGGTCGAGCACCCGCCGAACCGGCGGGCGGACAGGTCCAGGCGGACGGACGTGGCCGGTGTCTCCCGCCGCACCGCCTAGATCGCGATTATCGTGAAGATCAGTCTGCCGGTCGTCCTGCTTGGTTGAGCGCCCCCTGCCCCCGCCCGTGTTCCCGAGGAGGGTCCGCGATGACCGTTACCCCGCCTGCCACCGTCACGCCGGGGCCCGTGCCGATACGCGCGCACCCTGTTCCAGGATCGGCCGGTGGCCTGCGCGCCGCGAGGAAGCTGCTGCGCGCCGATCCGCTCGCCGGCCTCGTCCGCCTGCGCCAGACCCACGGCCCGGTCGTGCAGCTGTCGTCCCGGCCGCTGTCGGCGTTCCTGGTGGCGGATCCGGACGCGATCGCCGACGTGCTGGTCGGGTCGCACCGTTCCTACCGGCGGGGGTTCGTCCGCCGTGGCCCCGGCTCTCGCGGCACCGCGGTGCAGCCCCTCACTATAGTGCTCGGGCAGGGCCTGCTGACCAGCTCCGGTGAGCTGCACCGCAGGCAGCGGCGGCTCATGCAACCGCTGTTCCACCACCAGCGGATCTTCGAGTACGGCGAGACGTTCGCCGCGATCGCCGACGTGCGGGCCGCGCGCTGGCGGAACGGGCAGCATCTCGACATACACGACGAGATGATCGAGATGACGCTGGCGATGGTCACGAAGACCCTGTTCGACGTCGATGTCGACGCCGATACCGACCGCGACATCGTGGCCGTGATCCGGGCCGCCATCAGTGAGAACACGGTGGCCGCCCGCAAGGCCCTGCACACCGGTTTCGAGCTGCTGGAACGGCTGCCGCTGCCCTCGGCCCGGCGTCGCCGCGAGACTCGCCAGGCCCTCGACCGGGTCGTCTACGACCTCATCGAACGCCGCCGCCGCGAAGGGGCGGAAGGCCGGGATCTGTTGTCGCTGCTGTTGTCCGCCCGTGACGCCGACAGCGGGGACGGCATGGACAACAGCCAGGTTCGGGACGAGACCCTGACCATCATGCTCGCCGGTCACGAGACCACCGCCAACGCGCTGACCTGGACCTTTCATCTCCTCGGCCAACATCCCGAGGTGGCCGCGGCACTGCACGCCGAACTCGACGGCGTCCTGGCCGGCCGGCGTCCGACAGTCGCGGACCTGCCCCGCCTGCCGTTCACCGACGCGGTGCTCAGCGAGTCGATGCGGCTCTACCCGCCCGTGTGGGCGATGAGCCGGTATCTGGTGGAGGACCGTGTCGTCGGTGGTTATCCGTTGCCCGCAGGGTCGACGCTGCTGCTGAGCCAGTGGGTCGTTCACCGCGACGAGAAATGGTGGCCGGAACCGGAACGGTTCGACCCGGCCCGCTGGCTCGGGGACCGGGTCGACCCCGACCGGCCCCGCTACGCCTACTTCCCCTTCGGCGGCGGCCCGCACCAGTGCATCGGCAACAGCTTCGCCCGGACCGAAGGGGTGCTCGCGCTCGCGACGATCAGCCGCCGCTGGACGTTCGAGCCCGTCTCCGGCTTGAAGATCACCCCTGAGCCGCTGGTGACCCTGCGGCCCCGAGACGGACTGCCGATGACCGTCCGTCGCCACGGCTGACGGCACGCCGCCCCGCACCCGACCCCCGGTCTCGCTCGGTCCCTGGCCTCGCCGATCCCCGTGCGGAGAGCACGGGCGAACGAAATACCACCAGCCGCTCCTTCACCGCGGCCGGCCGCCGGAAGCGTCGTTCTTCCGACCGGTTATCCGGCTATCCGACCGGCCGGCCGACCGGGTAGCCAATTGCCGAGCGATCCCGGCTCCCGCCATGTACCCGGACGCCGTGCGGAACATTGTGATGAAGCCAGCGCCACAGTGCGCAGCCTTCGGGTTCCGATACCCTGCCGGCCGACCTACTCTTGAAGAGGAACATCCGTCACCTGTATCCGCTGGGAGTAAAATGACTGCCAGAACCCTGCGGCGTGCCGTGGTCGCTATTGCCACCGGGCTTTTCGCCGTGTTCCTGGGCACAGCTCCCGCCAGTGCCCTGCCCACCAGCACCGACACCGGAATCGGCGGCGGAACCGCCATAACCATCGACGACCCCGCCACCGGCACGGATCCCGCCACCGGCGGGGACTCCGCGGCCGGCGCTGGCTCCAATGCCCTGGGCGCGATCTCCGGCGTGGTGGAGGGCCTCTTCTCCAGCGCCTTCTCCCAGGCCGGAAACGCTGTTTCCGAAGGATTGCCCAACGGGACCCCGAACTAGCTCCTCCAAGACCGGCCGATAATACTTCCAATATTTTCGTGCTCGTCGTCCCGGCCGGGACAGCGGATTCCACATGTTGTTCCGGCCGGGACACGGCAGCCGACCGCCAGAAGATCATCCATGTCTCCCGTGTTCGACCGGACGGTGTCGTGCCCTGCCCACCACCGGTACGGCTCCGGTCCACGGTCGCGACGGGACGCCGCCCGCGATTCCTCCCCGGCGCCGCTCCTCCCCGGCGCCGCCACCCGCGCCACCCACGAGACCGCACCGGCAGTGCTGTTTTCAAGGTGTTCATCCTGCTCGCAGGCTTTTGCCCCGGCCACGGCAACGGGTGCCGGGCCAGGGGCCGCCAGGGTGGCCCGTTCCCGGGAATGCCGATCGGAGAGCTGATGGTTGGGGCCGGATATGACAACCATTGGATTGATCGGTAGCGGGAACATCGGCAGCACGCTGGCCAGACTGGCCGTCACGGCCGGATATGACGTGGTCCTGAGCAACTCGCGAGGGCCTGAGACGCTGAAGGAGCTGGTCGACGAGCTGGGCCCGCGCGCCCGCGCCGCAACCCCAGGCCAGGCCGGGGAAGCCGGGGACCTGGTGGTCGTGACAATTCCGCTGCGGGTCTACCGCAGCGTGCCCGTCGAACCACTTGCCAACAGGACTGTCATTGACACCAACAACTACTACCCGCAACGAGACGGGCAGATCCCCGAGCTGGACGACGAATCGACCACGACCAGCGAGCTCCTCCAGAAGCACCTGCCAACGTCCAAGGTCGTGAAAGCGTTCAACAACATCTATTTCAAGCATCTGCTGTCGCTGGCCCGGCCGGCCGGGACGCCCGACCGCAGCGCCCTACCGATCGCCGGGGACGACGCGGACGCGAAAGCGGCGGTGACCGCCTTCCTGGACGCGATCGGCTACGACGCCGTCGACGCCGGCCCGCTCTCCGAAGGGTGGCGTTTCCAGCGCGACACCGCCGCCTACGCGACCCTGTACTTCGACCGAAGCTCGGCCAGCGGGCAGGACGGGTTCCCGGCGGCGGGAGTACCGGCCGATGCCGCGACGCTCCGCGCGGCTCTGGCCGCTGTCCGTCGTTATGCCGACACCGGCGGAAACTGACCCGGAACGACTGGACAGAACGTACGCCGCCGGCGGTGATCGGCGGCGGCGTACGGCGGCCATGCCCCAGTGCCCGGTATCCCCCTTTCCACCGGATCTCCGGCCAGCATCCCCGCCGGACTTCCAGCGAGCGCCACTCGCACCGTCATCTCGCGGCAGCGCAGGCCCGCGCGGATCTCGGTCGTGACAGCGCGAGTCGCCGGTCACGCCGAGCGGAAGTCCCGCCTACCCGCTCAGTACTCCATCCACCCCCACCGCCGGGCATCCTGATATGTCCATCGAAAGCGGCCGACCACCTGGTGGCGGTAATGGCACATTACGTGACCGTCAAACGCCATGTTGCGGGACGACGCGCGAAAGTGCACGAACCATGCCGGTGATGCTGGTCAGCGCGCGGAATCGCGGGCGCCCGAACCTGCGAACCAGGTGGTAAGAAGGCCCGGAAACGGAAATGAAAAGGCGATGAGGAGGTAAGTAGGGTGTAGACGATGCCGGTTCGTCCACGGCCTCATGCGAAGGCGGGATCCGATGAACGGTGACAGACCGTGTACCGACATGCCGGCTGACCGGTCCGATGAGCGACCGCTCGACCGGCTGGCGGGGTGCTCGGACGTCCACCTGGCAGGGGGCAGCGTGACAGCCGCGGTGGACGCGCACGGGATCGTGACAGGCTGGAGCGAGAGCGCATACCAACTCCTGGGCTACACCCCGGCGGAGGTCATCGGGACGGCCGTGGGCACACTGCTCGCCGATGCGCTGCCGCCGCCGGCCCGGCATGCTGTCGCGCACGGGCAGGGCTGGCAAGGACTGGTCACCGTTTGTCACCATGACGGCCGTATCCTCCCGCTGGGGATTCGCGCCTATCCCCTCCTGGACGCCGCCGGTGCTGTCACCCTGTGGTACTTGGCCGTGCTCCACACCGGCCTCGCACCCGTCCGGGCTCCTTCCTCGGCCTCTCATGACAGGCAGGCGTGTCATGACAGGCAGGCATGCGACCCGCGGGAGCCGCGGGAAGCGGGGGAGACACCGGTGGACGACCGGCCTCTGATCGACTGGGCGTTCATGCAGGCACCGATCGGCCTGTCGCTCGTCGACACCGAGATGCGGATCCGCCGGCTGAACACCGAAACCACCCGCATGATCGGTAACACCGACACCGACCTGCGCGGCCACCGGCTGATGGACGCCTTACCCCACCCCGCCTACCAGGCAACCTGGGACCATCTCCGCCACGTGATGGCCACCGGCCGATCCGCCCGCCACGAAAGCTTCAGCCGCGCGCAGGGCGAGACCCGCAAACGCGCCTGGGCGGTCCGCACCTCCCCGGTCCGCGACCCCGCCGGCCGGATCCACGGCGTGTTCACCGCCGCCATCGACATCAGCGAACAGTACTGGGCCCAGCAACGCCTGACCCTGCTCAACGAGGCCACCACCGCCATCGGCAGCGCCCTCGAGGTCGACCGCACCGCCCAGGAGTTCGCCGACATCACCGTCCCCCGCTTCGCCGACCAGATCAGCGTCACCCTCCTCGACACCGTCTACCGCGGCAGCGAACCCACTCCTGGCCCGCTCAGCGCCCCGTTCCCCCTGCGCTGTATCGGCTACGCCGCCACCCTCCCCACCGGTCCGACCGCCCCCCTCGGCCATACCACCACCTACCCCGCCGGCTCTCCTCTCGCCCATGCCCTCACCACCGGCCGGCCCGCCATCTGCCCGCTCCCCGATCCCGCCTTCACCACCTGGATCCCGACCACCTGGATCCCAGGTACCACCGCCCCCCACTCCGTCATGATCGTTCCGCTGCGGGCCCGAGGCACCACGCTCGGGGCCGCCGTCCTCACCCGCCACCACCACCCCGCCCCCTTCACCTCCGACGATCTTCTGCTCGCCGACGAGCTCGCCACCCACACCGCCGTCTGTCTCGACAACGCCCGCCGCTACACCCGCGAACGCACCACCGCCCTCACCCTCCAGCACAGCCTCCTCCCCCATGATCTCCCCCGCCCGGCCGCCGTGGACGTCGCCTCCCGTTACCTGCCCGCCGGCGCCCAGGCCGGCGTCGGCGGCGACTGGTACGACGTCATCCCGCTCTCCGGCGCCCGCGTCGCCCTCGTCGTCGGCGACGTCGTCGGCCACGGCATCCACGCCGCCGCCACCATGGGCCGGCTGCGCACCGCCGTGCGCACCCTCGCCGACGCCGATCCCACCCCCGACGAGCTGCTCACCCGGCTCGACGACGTCATCACCCGGCTGACCACCGATCGAGATCCCGGCAGCGGCGATCTCGGCGCGACCTGCCTCTACGCCGTCTACGACCCCACCACCGGCCACGCCACCATCGCCAGCGCCGGCCACCCCCCACCCGCCCTCGTCACCCCCGACGGCACCGTCACCTACCTCGACATCCCCCCCGGACCCCCCCTCGGCCTCGGCGGCCTCCCCTTCGAAGCCACCGACCACCACCTCCCCGACGGCAGCCTGCTCGCCCTCTACACCGACGGCCTGATCGAATCCCGCGACCGCGACATCGACACCGGCCTCGACATGCTCCGCCACGCCCTGTCCACACCGGCCCCTACTCTCGAGGCCACGTGTGATCACATTCTCAAGACCCTGCTGCCCGACCGGCCCGCCGACGACGACATCGCCGTCCTGCTCGCCCGCACCCACACCCTCACCACCGGCCAGGTCGCCTCCTGGGACCTACCCTCCGACCCCGCCGTCGTCGCCTACGCCCGCACCCACACCACCAACCAACTCACCACCTGGAACCTCCCCGACGCCATCCCCACCACCACCCTCGTCGTCAGCGAACTGGTCACCAACGCCATCCGCCACACCACCGGCCCCATCCACCTCCGCCTCATCCGCGACCGCGGCACCCTCATCTGCGAAGTCTCCGACACCAGCAACACCGCCCCCCACCTCCGCCGCGCCCGCACCCTCGACGAAAACGGCCGCGGCCTGTTCCTCATCGCCCAGCTCACCCACCACTGGGGCACCCGCTACAACCGCACCGGCAAAACCATCTGGGCCGAACAACTCATCTGACACCGCGCGGTGCCCATGGCACGCCGCGGGGCCGGGCGATCAGCTGATGAATGCCGGTGGACCCGTCACAACGACGGCGGGGCCGTGTCGAGGCCGAGACGTTGACGGGGACGGACGCGCCGGTCGAAAAAGTCGCGTACCGCCTGGTCGAAAACCGAGTTGTCGTCACCGGTGACCATGTGATGGGCTCCGGCCACGTCGGCATATTCGGCGTGGGGAACCAGCTCAAGGAAACGACGGGCATCGTCGACGCTCAGCACGTCCGACTGGCCACCACGCACGAGCAGGGTCGGGATCCGCAGCGAGGCGGCCGCCTCCGCGAGCCCGGACGTGATTACGTGCTCGCGCTGGGACAGCTGGCTGCTGGTATCACGCAGAAAAGCGGGATCCCAGTGCCAGAACCACCGACCGTCGACCCGACGGAGGTTCTTGCGCAGGCCGCTGATGTTGCGCGGTCGGGGCCGGTTCGGAAGATAGGCCGCGACTGCGTCGGCGACTTCGTCCAGGGAGCTGTAGCCCTCCGGCCTGGCTGTCATGAACTCGCGGATGCGATTCGTACCGGCGGCCTGCAGGAACGGTGAGACGTCGACAAGGACGACACCAGCCGCAAGATCGGGATGCTGCCTGAGAGCCGCCAGCGAGGCAATGCCACCGAGGGATGCCCCGATGAGCACGGGCACCCGCCCGGTCCACCGCACGGCCGCCACGACATCGGCGGCGAACCGGCCGAGGGGGTAGATCCCGTCGGGGGACCAGCCGCTGTCGCCATGCCCACGTAGATCGATGGCGAGCGCGTACCAGCCGTCACGGGCGAGCATGCGGGCGGTCGTGCCCCAGGAATGGCGGGTCTGGCCACCGCCGTGCAGGAGCAGCACCGGGGCGGCGGCCGGGTTGCCGTAGGCGTCACCGACCAACTCGATCCCGTCAGCGGGAATGCGTACTGTCACCGGAATATCGGTGTCGGTGGCAGCCCCGGCACGATCCGGCGCGTCTCCCGCGGACGAAATCGATCGTGGGTCGTTCTGCACGCCGCATCTCCTATCCGTGCACGTCGGTCCGTGCTGACGTCATCAGGATACTGTTCAGCATCTCCGTGACCAGCGGGCGAGGCCGGCTCCGATATGCGTCGATATGCGGGGAACGACCTTCTCGGGATTTTTCCGTACACCCGGCAGAACCACCGCTCCATGCTGAGTCGTCTCCGCTTCGAATCCGTCGCCGGCGGCTGTTCCGACGTTCGGGCCGGGCCGGCGAAAACATCGTTGTTCGCCGCGGCCGCGACAGCCGGTTCGACACCCGCGCCACATCGGCGGGACGGGCCGCATACGCGCCGCTCCCCGCATCGGCTCGGGCCGGCCGGCCCGAGCCGATGCGGGGAGCGATATGAGGAGCGATATAAGGAGGAGGCGGAATTCTCAGTTCCCGTCGTCGCCCGACCAGGGGATCGTCCAGCGGTGGTCGATGGCGTCGTCACGACGGGCGAAGCGCAGATCGGTGGACAGCCGCATCACATCTCCTGTGACGTCCAGGGACGCGTGGATGAGGTGCGAGTTGTGCAGGGTGATGTCGCCAGCCCTGCTGACGACGTGCATCCATCGCAGGCCCAGCTGGCTGGAGACCCAGAAGAGGTCGTGACTGATCGGCCGGGGATCGCCCGGACGGTCCGTCACCTCACGCAGGGGTGCCAGTTTTTCATGACCGAGACGGTGCGACCCCTCCAGGTAGACCATGCCGCCGGTCTCGACCGAGCAGTCACCCAGCGGTATCCACATCGTCACCAGGCGGTCGGAACCCGCATCGAGGTAGTCGAAGTCGACGTGGGCGCGGGTCGCGGTGGGCGACCCACGGTGGAAATGCCGGACGATACGCCGCGGCAGCAGAAGCGCGGGGGCCTCCAGCAGTGTCTCGGCCAGGCGCAGCAGTCTCGGATTCTCTATGAACCGGGTGAAAGCCGCCGAACGGACGAAGCTGTGGGCCGGATGACCCGGCCAGCCGTGCGGTGGAAGGTCCGGCGGCAGTTGCCCGGAGAAAACACCGTGGACCGGGTCGGTCCCGGGCCTCAGGTAGACCGGGTCGAACCGGGAGAAGTAGTCGGCCCGTAACGCGCGGACCTCGTCCGGATCGAGCGCACCGCGCAGGTGCAGGTAGCCGTCCTCGTGGAACCGGCGTCGGAGCGCGGCCGGATCGGGCAGCAGCGGGGCGCTGTCGCGCAGCAACGTGAAACGGTCGCCGTCAAATGGGATCGACAGTCCGTTGGAAGTCAGTTGTTTCGCGGCGGCCGGCGTCTGCCGCAACCTGTCGTATACACCGCGGACAACCGGATCCAACGGCGCAGAATTCCGGCCACCTGCCTGGTTGATATAATTCACCTCAGAGATACCTGACGAATCCGGCGAAGCACCGGTGACAATGGCGAGTTCCCCCACGCCTGATCCTGACCTTTCTCACGGTGACGAGCACGACAGCGAACCCCATGATTTTAGTGGATGTGGCGCGGCACAACGCCCGAATTAGGGAATCTGGACGAAACCGACCTGTAACCGCAGGTCAGCGGCGGTGGGTGTTATGCCATGACGGCACCGGCATCATCTGCACAGCAAGAACATCGGATCGGCACCGCCGACGCCGGCGCTCCTGATTCATCCACCGAACGATCATAAGCTGGACTCCCACCTTGATGATCGGCTCCGGCGGCTCCCACGGGATCTCAGCGTCGAGAGGACCGCACCGGAGCTGGTATTTCTCGCTCGACGTTCTACGGCTACGTCGGCGGCAGGCGCGGTCCGCTCAGTTCGATGGCGGCCGACGCCGTCAGCCTCCGGCCCGGCCCCGACACCTCCTGACATGATCAGAAAAGTTGACCTGGTCGTACCGCCTGGCTTCCCTGGCCGGCCCGGCCTGGTCACACCGGCGGGCCCGGCGCGACCGCCCAGGGCCTCATGGACGCTCCACGCCTCCCGACACGCGTTCCGAGTGGCCGTGGCAACCGAACCCACCTGCTGAAAAGGAATGAAGCAGTACCCTGGTACGACTTCGAGTATCGACTCTCCGAGTCAGTCAAGGAGGTCCGGATGCCCGCGGAACGTCTACTTCCCTCGGACGAGGCGCGTGAGCTGGTCGAACTCGCCAGCACGATCGCGGAGAAGGAACTCGAGCCGCGGGTGGTGGAGTGGGAGGAAGCCGGCCGGTTCCCTCGTGACGCGTTCACGGTCCTGGGCCAGGCCGGGCTGCTCAGCCTGCCCTACCCCGAGGAGGTCGGTGGCGGCGGCCAGCCATTCGAGGTGTACCTGCAGGTCCTGGAGGAGATCGCCTACCGGTGGGCGGCGGTCGCCGTCGGCATCAGCGTGCACGCGCTGTCCTGCTACCCGCTGGCCATCGCCGGCAGCCCGGCGCAACGTGAGACCCTGCTCCCGCGGCTGCTTGGCGGCGACCTGCTCGGCGCCTACTGCCTGTCCGAGACGCACGCCGGCTCGGACCCGAGCGCGATGCGCACCCGCGCGACCGCCACCACGGACGGCGGTTTCCTGCTGGCCGGGACCAAGGCGTGGGTCACCCACGGCGGGGCGGCGGACTTCTACACCGTCTTCGCCCGCACCTCCGACGACCGCTCCAGCGGCATCTCCTGCTTCGTCGCCGACGCCACGAGCGACGGCCTGACCACCCAGCCACCGGAGAGGAAGATGGGGCTGCGAGGCTCCCCCACCGCCATCGTGAACTTCTCCGACGTCCGGCTGCCCGCCGACCGACTGGTCGGGCAGCCCGGGCAGGGGCTGTCGATCGCCCTGTCCGCACTGGACTCCGGCCGCCTCGGGATCGCCGCCACCGCCGTCGGCCTGGCCCAGCGTGCCCTCGACGACGCGGTCGCCTACGCCCGGCAGCGCACGAGCTTCGGCAAACCGATCATCGAGCACCAGGGGCTCGGTTTCCTGCTCGCCGACATGGCCGCCGCCGTGGAGTCGGCACGCGCCACCACGCTCGCCGCCGCCCGCCGCCGCGACGCCGGGCTACCGTTCTCCCGCCAGGCCAGCATCGCCAAACTGGTCGCCACCGACGCCGCCATGAAAGTCACCGAGGACGCCGTCCAGGTGTTCGGCGGTGCCGGCTACACCCACGACTATCCGGTCGAACGGTACATGCGCGAAGCCAAGGTCATGCAGATCTTCGAAGGCACCAACCAGATCCAGCGGCTGGTCATCAGCCGGCACCTCGCCCGCTCCTGACCCGCCTTACCCCGGCCCGGCGCACGTGCCCCGGCGGGCCGCCATCCCTCCGCACCGTCAGCCGGACAGGCCGTTGGCCGTTTGGCCAGGCCGTCCGGCGGCATCCGTACCCGTACCCGTATCCCGGACGATCCCGTGCAGCAGCAGTTTCGCCAGCTCAGCGTAGGCGTCGGCATCGGAAAGGCCCGTGACACCCGCGACCTCACCCTGCTGAATGGCAACCATGGCAAGAGTCGCCACGTGCCCGACAAAGGACGCGTGCACATCGCGGAAGGCCCCGTCAGCCACCCCTTCGGCGACGAGCGTACGGATCCGCGCCGCCGCGATCCGCGTGTTGAGCTCGTAGACGTCACGGGCCGGTGGGAAGGCCGCGAGATCCCGCCGGAAGGCCTCGGACGCCGGTTTCAGCTCCTCCGCCACGGCCGCCAGATAGGTACCGACCCGCGCACCAGGATCCGTGACCCCGGCCACCCGCCGCTCCACCTCGGCCGCGGCGGTACGGAAGAAGTGGACGACGACCGCGACAGCAAGCTGCTCCTTGCTGTGCGCCAGCGCATAGAGACTCGACTTCGAGCAACGCAGCCGCGCGGCAAGATCAGCAAGTGTGAAGTGCGCGAACCCCTCACGCAGGAAAATCTCGACGAGCCGGTCGAACAGGTCGGACTGCCGAGACGTACGGCGGCTGCCGGAACTCGGCCACGGATGGCCGTCAAGGGACACGGTCATGACCAGTACAACGTTACCGGCCCAGCGGACACGGCGGCCCGACGCGGCAACACAGGGCACAGGGCACAGGGCACAGGGCACAGGGCACAGGGCACAGGGCACAGGGCACAGGGCACAGGGCACAGGGCACAGGGCACAGGGCACAGGGCACAGGGCACAGGGCACAGGGCACAGGGCACAGGGCACAGGGCACAGGGCACAGGGCACAGGGCACAGGGCACAGGGCACAGGGCACAGGGCACAGGGCACAGGGCACAGGGCACAGGGCACAGGGCACAGGGCACAGGGCACAGGGCACAGGGCACAGGGCACAGGGCACAGGGCACAGGGCACAGGGCACAGGGCACAGGGCACAGGGAGATCGTGGCCGCCCGGCGGGCCGCCTCCAGCGGCGGGCCGGGGTGTCAGGAGCCCCCTCGCCCGCCGGCTCCGCCCCGAGGCCGTAACTCGGTTGGCCGTCCCGGATCGGGCAGGCAGCCCCCGCCCTCCGCCGGACACACGGAGCAACGATCAATTGACCATCAACAGCCGCACCGGCGACAACGTCCGCTGGCGGACAGCAGGCAAGATCGGCGTATGGCTGTTGTCGTGCACGTCAACCGGGCCGAAAAACGTACCGAACGACAAACTCGTCCGAATCATGTTCCGTGCGGAAGGCCGCGGACGTCGTCCGCGGCCTTCCGCACTCTTAACGCTGGAAGTCTATTCGCTTCAGGCGGTTCGGATAGATGCTGAAACGGCCCAGGTCGTTGGTGCCGAAGAAATCGCAGCCGGTTCCGATGCCACCCCGCGCCGTCTGGCCGGTGAGCAGGGTGACGACCAGGTCGGCCTTGCCGTTCGGGGTGAACTGCTCGTCCGAGCGCAGCACCTCTATGCTTTTCATTTTCTCGAACGGGATGTCCTGTCCGCTGGACAGTGTGATGCCGTGCCCCACGGAAATGCAGTAGGACAGCGTTTCGGCCCGTACCGAGGTGGCCACGCCGTCCGTCGCGGTCAGCACCGCGTTCGTCTCGGACCACGGCTTCACCCCGGAGGCCGCTGACGAACTGGTGCCCCCGGCGGCTCCGGAGGCGGCACCGCCCGAAGCCGGCGAGGCTGACGAAACCGATGAAACATCTGAATCCGACGAAATCAACGAACCTGATGAGGCCGATGAACCTGATGAGGCCGATGAGACGGTCGGGCTGGGCCAAACGGCTACCGTTCCTCCGGACGCCGACGAGGTTTCGTCGCTATCGGTGAGGGTGGTGAGGGAAACAACCGCGGCGATGGCGGCTGCAAGCAGGAGAGCGGTGGCGAACGCCCACCACAGCCGACGTCGAGGTCCCCGGCCCCGGCCGCCGTCACCGGGCGCGGCCGGCGACTGGAGAGGCAGCGTGCCCGGCCAGGGCGGCTGTGCCTGATGCAGCCAGGGCGGCTGCGCGCCATGGCCCGTGCCACTGCCCGTGCCCGTATCGGTGCCACGGTCGGCTCCCAGGCTCGGCTCATGGCCACGGTCCTGGTAGGGGGGTGGTTCCTGCTTGTTGAAGGCATCAGCCGGCGGCGGTGGCGCGGGCCTGAAGGCATCAGCCGGCGGGGGTGGCGCTGAGGGCCTGAAAGCGTCGGCCGGTGGCGGTGGTGCCGTGGGTACGTACCTGGCCGTCGGCGGCACCCGTTCGCCGGGCGCCGGAACGTGGCCGGCGGCCTGACGGACGTCGTCGTCGAGGCGCAGCCGGATGCTGGAGCGGGCGGTCCAGTCCGGGCCGTAGGCGTCGGCGGCGGCATGGGCCAGCTCGAGGGCGAAGGCGTGGGCGGAGGGCTGACGGTCGGCCGGGTCCTTGGCCAGGGCGCGCAGGACCACATCCGCGACCGGGGCGGGCGTCCCCGCCGGCGGCGCGGGGACGAGGTCGAGGTGCTGCTGCCACAGCGCGCGCACCGGCAGCTTCGGGTCGAACGGCGCCACGCCGGCCAGTAGCTGGTAGAGCACGATCCCCAGCGCGTACAGGTCGGTGGCCGGCCCCAGCCGACCACCGGTGATCTGTTCGGGGGCCATGTAGGCGGGGGTGCCCACGAGCGCGCTGGCGGTGGCCGCCGTCCCTTCGACGATCTTCGCGATCCCGAAGTCGGTGACCTTCAGCAGGCCCGTGGTGTCGAAGAGCATGTTGTCGGCCTTGATGTCGCGGTGCAGCATCCCCTGGCCGTGCGCGCAGGACAACGCCGCAGCCACGGCCAGCCCGACCGCGCAGGCGTCCTCGGGCGGCAGGCCCACCCGGCGGCGGGTCAGCGTCCCCCCGCCCAGCAGCTCCATGATGATCAGATGTAGGTCCACGGTCTCGACGTAGTCGTAGACCCGGACCACATGCGGATGGTCGATACCGGCGAGCAGCCGCGCCTCGGCGGCGAAATCGGTGCCCGCGCCCTCCTGGGCCGCGGCCAGCACCTTGATGGCCACGGGCCTGTCCAGCCGGCGGTGCCGGCCCGCGATCACCAGCCCGAACGCGCCGGTACCGAGTTGGTCTCCCAGCTCGTAGGCGGGCAGCGCGGCACCTATCCGCGTACGGTCAACGATCACAGCTCGGCGTCCACCCCCGGACGGCACCAACTACCGCCCACCATCACGAAAACGTTCATATCCTCCGCACAAGCTGTTGCGATTCTAGCCGCGCGACGTTGCATGACGAGTAGAAGGTCGCTGGCCCGACAGACCGGAAGCAACGCCCTCTCGGTTCCGTTCGCCCCCCGATCCCATCGGGCCTGACCTGCTCGAGCGATCGACGAATGCATGCAACTCGTCGTTGGCTCGCTGTTCGTCGGGGGGTGGCGTACGGATCAGGCCGGTGCCGCGACACAGGGATGCGAGTTCCGCCGTGGGGAAGGCGACGACCTGGTGGTCCTCCCTCACGTCTCCGGCCGCCTAGTCGGCGGCGGTGGCCACGGCCACGGCGTCGGCCACGGCCACGGCCGACGCCGCCGACGTGTACACCCGCGCGACGGCCTCGTGGTGCGGATGCACGCCTACGCCGACCCGCGGAACGCCTTCACCCGCGTCACCGACCAGGCCGTGTCTGACAGATGTTCGGTCGGGTGGGTGGTTCAGCGTCCGGCCGAGGTTTCCGCCAGCTCGGAGACGTACGGCCGGCCCTCCCGCCGGGCCGCCACCTGATCAGGACGGCCGTAGGTCCTCATGTAGTCCTCGACCACGTTCTCGGCGAGTTCACCCAGCACCACCGGTTCGAAGTCGGTGCCGTCCGCGCCGACGAACGCCGGCAACGGCTCGAGCACGGTGTCGAGACTCGGATGGTAGAAGATCCCGATAGACCGCCGGGTCACCGTGCCGCCCGCCACGACCCGGTGGCGGACGGGACGTAGCCGGCCGTTGGTCCAGCGGGTGAGGATCGTCCCCGAGAACAGCTGCAGCGCTCCGGGCACGACAGGCACCGGGATCCAGCTTCCGTCGGGTAGCTGCGCCTGCAGCCCGGCGTAGTCACCGCTCTGGTGCAGGATCGTCACGGCCGAGGTGTCCGTGTGTTCCAGCAGCAGGAGCTTGTCCTCGTCGGAGGCGGTGTCCGGGTAGGTCCAGGTCGGGTAGTCGTTGACGACGAAGCTGGTGTAGGGGGGGCTCGTCGTGCGGGAAGCTGCTGGCGGGCAGGCCGAGGATGCGCTCGTACAGGCCCAGCGCGCGGCGGGCCAGGCCGACGGCCGCGTCGGTGTAGGCGAAGGCGACCTCGCGCAGGTCGCGGTCCTGCGACGGCCAGACGTTGGCATCCTCGTAGAGCCCGAGCCAGCGCCGGCCGACTCCGGCCGCGGTGGCGTCGGCCGGGTTGTCGAACTGGGCGATCGAGTACCGCTCGAGCTCCAGGCGGCCGAAGTCGTCGGGCCACTGGCGCCAGCCGCGGTAGGGATGCCCGGTGGGGCTGGCGAGCGAGGCCTTTTCGGCATGGGGCAGCCGCAGGATGCGCCCGATCCGCCGCTCGAAGTCCTCGATCAGTTCCAGCGGGACGCCGTGGTTGACCACCTGGATCAGTCCGATGCTCTCGGCCGCGTCGCGGATCCGCCGCAGCAGGTCGGCGGGGGCGTCCTCGGCGAGGGCCGCCTGAAAGTCGATGACGGGAATCGTGTCGCTCATGGCGGATGTCCCTCCGGGGATGTCTCGGGGATTGCGGTGCCGGGATGTCGGGAGCGGGAGCGAATTTTCAGGACGAGGCGCGAACGGACCGTGGGATGAATAAGAACAGATATGGACGGATACGAACATATCTGGACAGATATGTGAAGTGCGGGGCCGATACTCCGGTCAGGACCAGGGCGTGCCGGGGCGCGGCTGGCGGACACCGTCCACGGTCAGGTCGACCCGCTCGTTGAAGAACGCGACAAGACCAGCGATCTTCGGGATCTCTGGAACGGATTCGGCGTAGCTCCACGCGATGTCGTCGATCCGCGTACCGTCCGGTCCCTCGTAGGACCAGTACCGCGCTTCGCCCTTGTACGGGCAGCGGGTGCGGGTCGGTGCCGGTGTCAGCCGGTCCCATCGCACGTCGAGCTTGGGCAGGTAGTAACGGATCGGCAGCCCGGTCTCGAAGAGCAGGGTCGGATGGTGGGTGTCGGCCAACAGCTCGCCGCCGACGCGGACCTCGACGTGCCGCGACGAGGGCAGCGCGTCGACACGCTTGTAGGGGTCGCGGGGGTGGACGAAGACCTCCTCGTCCTCCTCGTACCAGGCGTCGGCGCTGTCCCAGTAGAAGGCGACGTGGTCGGCGAGCTCGGCCACGTCGGGGATCGGATCCGGGTAGGCCCAGACCGCGTTCTCGGCGCTGCGATCACCGACGGTGATGGTGAAATAGGACGCGTCGCCCTTGCGCGGGCAGCGCGTGTGGTGGTCGGTGGGGGTGAGCAGGTCGAACCGGACGTCCGCGCGCGGGAAGTAGTACACCGGCAGGTGCCCGGTCTCGAAGACGTACAGCGTCCGGATGCTGTCCGCGATCACCTGCCCGTTGAAGAACACCCGGATCCGCCGGCCGTTCGGCTCGGTCCGCACGGGGCGCAGGTCGCGCGGCCGCGGCGAGAAAGGATCCCGCTCACCTGTCTCGGTCGCGATGGAACCGGTTGATGTTCCGGTCGATGTCGTGCCGCTCATGTCCGGACTCCCTTTCCGTTTGTCAATGTCGTTGTGTCGGTGCCTGCGTCGGTGCTGGTGCTGGCGTCGGTGCCGGTGCTGGCCGGGCTCGCCGACGTCTCCGCGGCGACAGGGCGTCCGGACGTCACGCTCTCTCCTGCCGCGGCTGGCATTACCCGCGTAACCCGCGTACCTGACCCGGCGAGCGGTGTCGACGCGGCCCTGGGCAGATCAGACAGCTCGAGGTGGCAACGCACCGTGTGTGCAGGCGCTCCGACCGGCCCGGACAGCAGCCGGACGGGAGGAGCCACCCGATCACACAGGCCGTCCAGCCGGTGGGGGCAGGTCCAGGCGAACCGGCAGCCGACCCGCCCCGCCGAATCCGGACGGCCAGACACCTGGCCCGGCACACCGTCCCCGGTCAGACTGTCGGTGTACGGATGGTGCGGGCCGGACAGCACGGCGGAGGTGGGACCGACCTCGGCAATCTGCCCCTGGTACAGGACGGCCAACCGGTCCGCCAGGTAGCCCACCACGGCCAGGTCGTGGGAGATGAACAGGTAGGAGACGCCGCCGGTGTCCCGCGCGGCCGCCAGCAGCTCCAGCACAACGGCCTGAACGCTCACGTCCAGCGCTGACACCGGTTCGTCGCAGACGACCAGTTCGGGTTCGCCGGCGAAGGCCCGGCCGATGGCCACCCGCTGTTTCTGCCCGCCGGACAGCCGGGCGGTCCGCAACGGCAGGAGGCTAGGGCCGAGCTGGACCCGGCCGGCAAGGTCGGTGACCGTGCCCGATCCTCGCAGCGTCACCAACGCCCGGCGCAGCACGGTGGACACGGAGTGTCGCGGGTTGAGGGTGGTGTCGGGATCCTGGAAGACCATCTGCACCCGGCGGCGGTCCTCGGCGGACCGACGCGACAGCCGCGCCGGCAGGAGGCGCCCGGCGAGCCGGAGTTCGCCCGGGCCGTCGGGCCCGAGACCCACCAGCGCCCGGGCGAGGGTGGTCTTGCCGCTGCCGGACTCGCCGACGAGCCCGAGCACCTCGCCGTAGCCGATGTCGAGATCGATCCCGTCCAGCACCGGCGTCCGACCGTAGCCGCGGGACAGCCCCCGCACGGACAGCAGGCCCGGCCGCGGGTCCGGGGCCGGGCCTAGGCCTGGCCCCGGACCTGGCCCCGGACCCGCGTCATCCACTTCCGTGGCCTGCGCGGGAAGGTGCGGCGTCGTCCGGTCACTGTGGTGACAGCGCACTGTGTGCTCGTCCGGATACGCGTCCGGTCGCCGGCCCGGGCCCGCGAGCCTGTCCGGCGGGACGACGGCGGCAGGAGCAGAGACGGCGGCAGGGACGGGGACGGCAGGAAGAGGAGGGACAGGGGCGAGCGGTGGCTCCCGGGTGCGGCAGGTCTGGTCGACGAGCGCACAGCGGTCCGCGAACGTGCAGCCGCCCGGACGTTCGGTGGGAGCCGGCGGCTGGCCCGCGATCGCCAGCAGCCGGCGTTCCCGGCGGGTGACCCCGACCGCGGGGGCTGCCGCGACAAGGCCGGCGGTGTAGGGGTGCCGCGGCGCGGTGAGCAGATCGGCCGCCCGGCCCTCCTCGACCAGGCATCCCGCGTAGAGAACTCCCATCCGGTCACAACGGCGCGCGACAAGCGCAAGGTCATGGCTGATGAGCACGACGGCCGCGCTGATCTCCTGCCGCAACACCTGCAGAAGATCGAGAATCTCGCGTGCCACCGCCGCGTCCAGGCCGGTGGTCGGCTCGTCGAGGACGAGCAGCCGCGGACGCGACGCGAGCGCCGCCGCGATGCCGACCCGCTGCTGCTGCCCACCCGACAGCTGGTGCGGCCACCGCCGCGCGATCACGGCCGGCTCCGGCAGGCGCACCGCAGCCAGCAGCTCCAGCGCCCGCCCGCGGGCTGCGGCGCGTGACAGCCCCTGCAACCGGCAGGCCTCGGCCACCTGCGCGCCGACGCGGACCGTCGGATCCAGACTGCTGGTGGCACCCTGGTGGACCATGGCGAACGCGGCCGCCCGCCACCGGCGCCGGTCCCGTTCGGGCAGGCCGCCGACGTCGACGCCGTCCAGGTGGATGCTGCCGTGCTCGACCCGGCCGCCATCGGGCAGGACACCGGCCAGCGCCGCCGCCAGCGTGCTCTTGCCGGAACCGGACTCCCCCACCAGCCCGTAGCTTTCGCCGGGACGCACCCGCAGGCTCACCCCGTCCACGGCGGCCGCCCGCGCGCCCGACGCCGGGTAGCTCACGCTCAGCCCGTCGACGACGAGCCCTTCGGAGGTGCCCGGCCCGGTCGCGCCTGCCGGTGTGCTGCCGACTGTGCGGTCAACCGCGCCACCAATCGCGGGCCCGCTCACCGCGCCGCCACCTGTTCCCGCAGGTTGTCCGCGACCAGGGCGACGCCGATGACAAGGCTTGCGACGGCGAACGCCGGGAAGAGCACCGTCCACCAGGCGTGCTGGAGGAAGACCCGGTTGTCCGCCACGGAGGCGCCCCATTCCGGGGAGCCCGGCGGCTGGCCGAGTCCGAGGAACGACAGGGTCGCGGCGGCGAAGACCGCGTCACCGAGCCGGGACGTCGCCTCCACCAGCACGGTTCCGGCGACGTTGGGTAACACTTCGCGGCCCAGCAGGGACGGGAACGGCTCACCGCGCAGCCGCGCCGCCTCGACGTAGGGCTTCTCCCGCTCGACCAGCGCAGCGGCCCGCACGCTGCGGGTCACGATCGGCGCGAAGAACACGCCGATGACGACGACCAGGGTGGTGGCGGACCTGCCCACCAGCGCCACCACGACCACCGCCCCGACCAGGCTCGGGAAGACCGCGAGCACGTCGACGACCCGCATGACGATCTCGTCCAGCAGGCCCCGCCGGACGCCGCACACCAGCCCGAGCAGGCTGCCGGCGCCCACCCCGACCGCGGTCGCCAGCGGAGCGACCTCCAGCACGGGACGGGCACCGGCCAGCACCCGCGCCAGCACGTCCCGTCCGAACTGGTCGGTGCCGAACAGATGACCCCAGCCCGGCGAACGGAACCGCTCGGCCGGATGCTGGGTCATCGGGTCGACGGGGACGAGATGCGGCCAGAACGCCGCGACGACGGCCCATCCGAGGAGCAGGACCGCGCCCGCCACGAACGACGGCCGGCGCACCAGCCTCCGGACGACCCCTGGCCCGCGGACCACGGCGGCGACCGACGGTGGCCCGGCGCCGACGACGCTCACCGGCCCTGCCTGGCCTGCCCGGCCCACCGGGCTCGCCTGGCTCACCGGTGAGCTGCCTTCCCGAGCCGGATCCGCGGGTCGAGCAGCGCATACACGACGTCCGCGGCCACGTAGACGAGCATTCCCACCGCGCCGAGGACGATCGCGGTGGCCTGCAGGGTCGGCACGTCCTTGCTGGTCGCGGACGTCAGCAGCAGGTCGCCGATGCCCTGGTAGCCGAACAGCAGCTCGACGGTGACCAGCCCGGCGAGCAGGAACTGCAACTGGACGGCGAGCGCACTCGTCGCCGGGACCAGGCAGTTGCGCAGCACGTGCCCGCGCACGAGCTGCCCCTCGGACAGCCCGCGCACCCGCATCGCCCGGATGAACGGGCTGGACAGCGTCGCGACGGTGCTGGCCCGCACGTGCCGGGCGACGTAGCCGGCACACAGCAGGACCAGCGAGATCGCCGGCAGCAGCAGATGTTCCACCCGGGTCGCCAGCCCCGCTCCCGGGGGCGCCTGGGCCGAGGAGGGCAGCCAGTGCAGCTGGACGCTGAAGACCACCAACAGCACGACCCCGGTGACGAACTCCGGCGTGGCCCCGAGGCTCAGACCGGTCACGCTGAGAACCCGGTCGAGCGGACGCCCCTCCCGCAGCCCCGCGGCGAGGCCGAGCGCCAGCGCGAACGGCACGAGCAGCACGAAGGCGAGCAGGGCCAGCAGCAGGCTCTGGCCCAGCCGGCCCATCGTCAGTGGCCGGACCGCCACCCCGAGCGTGTAGGACTGTCCCCAGTCGCCGGTGACGAACCCGCCCAGCCAGTGCAGGTACCGGGTGGGCAGCGGCTGGTCCAGCCGCAACTGGTGGCGTAGCGCGTCCACGGACGCCTGGCTCGCCTCCCGGCCGAGCACGGCCCGGGCGACGTCACCGGGGATCAGCTCGGTCGCGACGAACACCAGCAGGCTGACCGCCAGCAGCGTGACCGGGATCGCCAGCAGCCGTCGGACCAGGAACCGCGCCACGCCCGATCAGGCCCTGGTCACGGTCGTCAGATCCAGGAACGCGGATGGGTGCGCCCGCAGCCCCTTGATCCGGTCGGTCCGGTAGGCGCGGACCGCGCCGTTCCACACACTGACGATGACCGGCACGTCCTCGTTGAGCGCCCGCGCGATGATTTCCGCCTGCTTCTTCCGTTCGGCCGGGTCGGTGGCCGCGTCGTAGGCGGTGGCCGCCGCGTCCACGACCGGGTTGGCGTATTTGGAGCCGTTCCACACCCCCTGGCTTCTCACCATCGGGATGATGAACTGGCTTGCCGTGGGCCGGCCCGCCCAGCCGACCAGGTTCGCGGTCGTGAACAGCCACGGGGTGTCGGCGGCCTGATCGCCGCCGTAGAACGCCCCGGAGGTCTGCTGGTCGAGATCCACGGTGATTCCGACCTGTTTGAGCTGGTCCTGGATGACCAGCGCGTAGGACCTGTTCGGCGGGTCGAAGCTGAGGGTGAAACGCAGGTTGTCCACGCCCGCGGCGGCCAGCAGCGACCTGACCTTCGCCTCGTCCCTGGCACGCTGCTGGAGGTCGGTCGGGGCGCTGGCGAACGAGGGCGCGAAGAGATGGTCGTTGCCCAGGACGCCGACCCCGTTGTGCACGCTGGTCAGCACACCCGGCCGGTCCAGGGCGTACGCGACCGCCTGGCGGACCTCCTTCCGCGTGAACGGCGGCCTGTCGACGCGACAGCGTGAACGCGGTCAGGCCGGTGCTGTTCACCTTGTCGACGGCGATGGAGCCGCCGCCCGCGACCGGGCCCACCAGGCCGGCGTCCGACAGGATCTGCCCGTCGACGGCACCGCTCTGCAACGCGAGCAGATCGGCCTGCTCGTCCTTGTAGAAAGCCACCCGGACGCCGTCGAGATACGGCTTCCCGGAATCCCAGTACTTCGGGTTACGGGTGAACGACGCGCCCGTGCCGCTGTCATAGGAGTTCAGCAGGAACGGGCCTGTGCCGATCGCCTTCTGGGCGAACGTGCCCACCTGGTAGTCCGGTTTCAGGATGAGTGCGTTGTAGTTGCCGGCGGACACCAGATAGGGAAATTCCGAGAACGGCCGCTCGAGGCGGAACACGACCGTGTCGGAGCCCGCCAGCGAGACACCGCCGGCCTTGAGCACCGTGTCGAACGCCGACAGCGCCGCGGACTTGTTCGCGGGATCGAGCAGACGGTCGAACGACGCCTTCACCGTGGCCGCGTCCAGGGGTGTGCCGTCGGAGAAGACGACTCCCTGGCGGATGGTGAACGACCAGGTCCGGCCCGCCTCCGACGACGTCCACGCGGTTGCCAGCCGGGGTTGCAGCTGGAAGTCGGAGTCCAGCCAGATCAGGTAGTCGGCGACGAGTTGGACCAGGGCGATCGCGGTGCCGTCGTACATCGTCACCGGATCCAGCGCGGTCGGCGGCGGCGGAGCGCTCAGGGTGACGGTGCCTCCCCGCTTCCCGCCCGCGGTCGAGGACGCCGAGGAGTCGGCGGCGTCCGCGTCACCCGTCGAACCGCCGCACGCCGCGAGGAACGCGGCAAGCCCGCCGGCGCCGGTACCGGCCAGCAGGCCGCGTCGGGTCAGCAGTACCCGCACTGGATGCTCGGCGGACGCGGCCGTCATCCCGGCTGTTCCGGTCGGCTGAATCGGCATGACCGTCTGAACCGGCACTGTCGGCTGAATCGGCATTGTCCGGGTCGGCGATTTTCTCACAAGGGTCCTCTGCGGAAGGGTGAGTGAAGCGCGGCGGATCAGGACCTGTGCCACGAACCCCCGTGTCCGGCGGCGGCCCGCGTAAATGACCATGCGACTCGGGCACGGCGGGAGGCACATGGGAGACGGTGGAACGCGCGGTGCTTGCTGGCGGTGAACCGCCGGGCCTGCGCAGACGGGGCCGTACAGGCGGCAGCCGATCAGCCGCGGTAACAGCGCCCGCAGGTCATCCGCATGAGGTCGATGTGTATCCGGGCGACCAGGAGAACTGTTCTCCACACACCATCAACGGCACCATGACCATCCCAACCAGTCAAGTGGGCAATACCTGCCAGCGATCCACCGACTTCGCGAATACGGACAAAAATGGATAAGATTGAGCGTGGATGCGGCAGGATCGCCCAGCCACGCCCACCCAAGCTGCAGACGGCCCAGCCCGGACGGCCTGCCGGCCGCCTGGGAGCGGGGGGCCTCGGCAACCGACCAGTTGCCCGTAGTTCAGGGAGTACCCGTGATCGACCTGCCGTTCCACCGGCCCGGCCGCTTCTGGCGGGGCAACCTCCACACCCACTCCGACCGGTCCGACGGGGCGCTGCCGCCGGCGGAGATCGGGCGCCGCTACCGGGAGGCCGGCTATGACTTCCTGGCCATCACCGATCACTTCCGAGCCAGGTACGGGTTCCCGCTGACAGACACCCGGCCGTTGCGCACCCCCGGATTCACCACGCTGTTGGGCGCGGAGCTGCATGCCCCGCGCACCGAGTTCTCCTCGGAATGGCACATCGTCGCCGTGGGACTGCCACTCGGCTTCCCGCCTCCCGAACCCGACGAGAGTGGACCGCACCTGGCACGCCGGGCCCGGGCCGCGGGCGCGTTCATCGGCATGGCCCACCCCGCGGCTTCGCTGCTCACCCTCGCCGACGCCGAAAGCCTGGACGCGGCCCATGCGGTCGAGGTCCACAACGCGCTCTCGGCCCGCGAGGACCGGGGCGACAGCTGGCATCTGACCGACATCCTGCTCAACCGGGGGCACCGGCTCGGCGCCTACGCCGCCGACGACGCGCACTTCCAGCCCCAGGACCCGCCGGGCTGTGCGGCCTGGGTCCAGGTACGCGCCGACGCCCTCACCCCGGAAGCGCTCCTCGCGGCCCTCAAGGCCGGCCACTACTACTCGAGCACCGGACCCGAACTACACGACATCCAGTTCCACGACGGCATGGTCACGGTGAGCTGCTCACCGGTGCGCAAAATACTGGTCACCGGAGGCGCTCCGGGCGCGCAGGTGATCGAGGGAGAATCGCTGACGGAGGGCTCCCTGCCCGTCGCGATGTTCGAGCGGTGCGGATACTGCCGGGTCACCGTCGAGGACAGGACCGGAGGACGCGCCTGGAGCAACCCGATCCGCCTGGAACCGGGCGGGGTCAAACGGTCATAACGACGCCCCATCCCAAGCGGCAGGCGGCCAGCGTGGACGGCTTGGCGGCCACCCGGGAACGGGATGCCTCGGCGGCGCCGGAAGACGGGGATCACCAAACCTGGTCGTAACTAGTCAGGTAGTTTTTGATCTTGAGTTAGCTGATCGCGGGCATCCAGGGACGGCCCTCGGCAAGTTGGACGAGAGCGTCGAACAGGCTGATGCCGTGTTTGGTGGCGGTGGACAGGTAGCTGCGGATCGCGCAGAACTGGCGGGCGCCGGTGAGCGTGCGTAGGCAGCCGGATACCTTCTGCCGTAGTTTGATCATGCGGATGTCGCGTTCGGAGCCGTTGTTGTCCGCGGGAACCCGCCAGTCGCGGGTGAACCGAAGGTAGTCGGCTTCGCGGTCGACGAGCCGGCAGGCCAGGGCATGGCGGGCGGCCATGAGTTTCGTGCCGCGCGGCGAGGTCTGGCTGATCCCGATGTGAGCGGCGTGGCGCAGCTGCCGGGTCTGGGTGGCCGGTGCCTGCTCGTCGATGGTGACGCCGGTAGTGGCGGCGTCGACGGCGAGGCGGTGCAGGGCGACGAGCGCGTCGCCTGCCTGGGCGGCCCAGCACCAGGTTCCCGTCGGGGCCGCGTCGACGACGGCCTGTAGTTCGCGCAGCACGTGAGCGACGCACAGCTGGTGGGTGGCGCCGGTGTAGCTGTCGTAGGGGGCCCAGGCGTCGTGGACCACCACCCCACCGAAGGCGGGAAGCACCCCGAGGGCGTCGATCCCGCCGCTGCCGCGGGTGGCATGGCAGTCGATCAGCGTGTACTTGTCGGTGCGGGCGCAGTGCACCCAGTGCAGTTTCCCGGCGACCCGCAGCCCCGTCTCATCGGCCCCGATCACGTCGGCGGCGGCCAGCAGACCCCGGACGGTGTCACGGAAGCCGTCGAGTCCGGCGGCGGCACGGGCGGTCATCGCACCGACCGTGCCCGCCGAGATCGGGATCCCAACCAGCTCGGCCAGCGCGGTCGCGGTCCGCTCCTGCGACAGGAACTGACCGGAATACAGGTAGACCACCGCCGCGGCCACCCGCGGCCCGTACTGCACCGGCGCGTCCACCCCGGCCGGTGCCGCCGCCTTCGTCCGCGTCCCGCAGCCGCACTCCCGCTCGATGAGCTGATGTTCGACCACATGCGGACGTAGTTCGGGCAGGTCGAACACCTGCCGCCGTTCGGTCCGGGTCACAGGCCGGCCCGCAAGCCCCGCCCCGCACCCCGCACACGGCCCCGGCTCATGCCGCAGGCGCACATCAGGCTCAGCGAGCATCCGCAGCGTCGATCCCGGATGCCCGCCCTGCCCACCGGGCCTGCGGCCGGTCTTCTTCCGCAGCGACTTCGGTGGCGGTTTCGCCAGCCCGTCCGAACTCGGTGGCTTCGCCGAGTTCCGCGAGTTCTTCGCGACCTGAGCTTCCAGCTCGGCGATCCGCACCCGCGCCTGTTCCAACGCCGCAGCGGTCTCGACCAGCTGCGCCCGCAGACTCACCACCAGCGCCGCGAGCTCGTCATACGACGGCACCGGCGGCGACGCGGGCGGACCATCCGACACACCCGGACCCTACGGCCCGATCAACCACACAGCACCAACGACCCGGGCCTTCAGGCCATCGAGGAGTCCCAGCCAGCCGGGAAACCAAAAACAAACGATCTACCAGACCTGACCAGTTACCACGGATCAATTATCCCACATAGGGATCACTGTCCGAAGAACGGGGACCACCTCAGCTACCGCACAACGCCACCGTGACGGCCGCGCCCGGCGCCCGTACGTCGGCCTCGGGCGCCATGACGAGAACCGCGGTGTGCGCGAAGGCCTGGCGCATGGAATCAGTATGGCGGCCGGTGCCGGTGGCCGGCCCGGCCAGCGTTCGAGAGACCTTCCCGGACCTCCCGCGCCGTCGAAGCCTCGGCCTTCCCCGCCGCGGGCCCGGTTGTTCCGCCGGGAGGTGTTCCCGGCCGGGAAGGCGTTGTATGTCCTGTCAGAGAATTCCGCGGAGCCAGCCCTGCGTGGAACCGTCCACGTCGCGGTCCGCCTCCAGCGGGGTGACGCTGACAAACCCGTCCTGGATGGCGCGGGTGTCCGTGCCCGCGACAGCGGGTTCGCCCCCCAGCGTGAGCCCGATCGTGTAGATACCCGGCTGCCCGGCCGACCCGCTGGTCGGTTTGTAGTCGAAGTTGGCGAACAGATTGGTGTCCAGCGTGGTGGAGCGCACTCCTCTGGGAGGCAGCACCGAGCCGGGCTTACCGGTGGCAGGGTCGACTGGTCCGGCCAGTACCGGATAGTTGACGTTGAGGCCGACTCCCCGGGGTATCAGCGTGCCGTTTCGCGATCTGGTCTCCAGCCGCCGGACAAGATCGACTATGTACCCGGCCGAGTTCTTCGCCGCGGCGGCGGTACCTTCCTGCCAGGTGCCCGGTGTTTCCAGGCTCACCGCGACCGCGGGTACTCCGAACTCGAGTGCGGTCAGGGCGGCGTTGACGGTGCCGGAGTGGTTGGCCGCCTGACCGAGATTGTTGCCCGGATTGATCCCGGAGATGACCAGGTCGGGCTTCTGGTTCGCGAAGATCTCGTCGAAGGCGAAGAACACGCTGTCCGACGGCGACCCTGGCGTGACCGTCCACACCTCGGGTTCGGGACTGGCGACCGTGAGCTGCAGCGGGGGCAGGGAGATACGGCCGCCCTGGCCACTCTGGTCGGTACCGGGTGCCACTACGACCACATGATGCCCGGCCGTTCTGAGCGCGTCCCGCAACGCGGCAATCAACGGGGTGCCCGATCCGCCCGGGCCGCGCCATCCGTCGTCGTTGGTGAGCAGAATCCGCAACGGACGTGTGGGGACGGTGGCACCGGGACCCGACGCCGACGCACTCGACGTGAGAACCACCGGCGAGCAGAGGACAGCCGCCGCGAGGACAGCAAAGATTCCACGTTTTTTCATGCCGCAAAACTAGAATAATGGGGGCAACGGTTTTCCCGGGCCGGGAAAAAATTCGACAAATAACAGTTGAACCCTTGGCGCGGCAGGTCGAAAAACCAGCGTTTCGTAACCGGAAAGGTCGTCGAGGGTAGCCGAGCCGGCCAAAGCGCTTCCTCGGCCAGCGGACGGGCGCGACGTGGGCCGCGTCAGCGGAGGATGCCGGTGTGGCCGAGGGAGTAGCGGCCGGGCTGGGGCCAGACGCAGGCGCCGTGCGGGCCCGGGCCGACCCTGATCCGGGCCAGCAGGCTCCCGTCCCTGGTGGAAATCGCGTAGACCTCGCCGTTGTAGCGGCCGGTCAGCCACAGCACCGACCCGTCGGCGGACACCCCGCCCATGTCCGGGCTGCCGCCGCCGGGAAGCTGCCATTTCTGCCGGACCTGGCGGGTCGCGAAATCGATGACGGAGATGGAGCCCTCGCCGCGGTTCGACGCGTACATCACGGTCGCGTCCCGACTCGGGTAAAGGCCGTGCACGCCCTTGCCCGTCGCCAGAAAACCAACCTTCTGGAAGCGCACCGGGTCGATGATGTGCAGGCCGTCCGCCATCATGTCGGCGATGTAGAGCAACTCGCCCCGCGGGTCGAGCTTGATGTCCTGCGGCATACCACCGACCGTCAGGTAGCCGACGACTGAAAGCGTCCGCAGGTCGACCTTGACCAGCTTGCCGGAGAACTCGCAGGTGGCCACGAAGAACGAGTCGTCGGCGGCGAAGTCGACATGGTCGACGCCAGGGCAGTCGACCTTCACCTGGGTGCGCAGCTCCCAGGTTTTCGGGTCGTAGAAGTCCAGTCGCTGCAGCGCCTCGGCGACGACGACCGCATATTTCCCGTCCGGGGTGAAATACATGTTGTACGGGTCGGCGACGGGGATGTTCGGCCCTTTTATCTTCCCGGTGACCGGGTCGAGCGGGGTGAGGCTGTTACCCGCGTTGTTGGTCACGTACAACGTCGACAGGTCCCACGACGGGACGACGTGCTGCGGATTACGGCCGGTCACGAAATGGTCGACCACCTTGAAGGTCGTCGGGTCGATCACGTCCACGGTGTCGCTGTCGCTGTTCGGGACGTAGACGAGTTGCCTGGCCCCGCGGACGGCCGGGCTGAGCTGGTTCGCCCCGGCGGCGGCGTACACGTTCACCGGCTGGGCCCCACCACCCCCGCCGCCGGCGGCCGACGGCGACAACGGCGGGGTTCCCGGCAGTCCCGAAGCCCTCACCGGAGGCAGGGCGGGCCCGGGCGGCCCGGCTTCCTCACCACAGGCCGCGACTACCCCGAGCCACAACGCGGCGATAACCACCAGGCGCACTGCCCGTGACGATCGGGCGTCGTGGTACGTCCACACAGGGCATGCTCCGATTCCGGCGGGTTCGGGAAGGACAAGCGTAGGGGCCTCCGCCTTGGTGACACTCGGCCGCATAGGGAGGCTATCCAGCCAGGAAGGTGCGGATGGACAGCACCCCATCACGGAAAGTTGTCAAATCCGCCGATCTCGTGTGGATCCGTACATTCCAGCGCCACGTCCAGGGCCGCACCACGGGCCATTTCCGCTACTGACGGTGATTGCGCTCGGCGGGGTGGCGGGGACACGCGCCCACTGTACGGCATCGCCGCTCCGACCGGCCTCGGCCGGCGCCTTCTCGTGGGCGAGGTGCGCGGTGCCCGTCAGCGGCTCCGCGCCGACTGCCCGGGCAGGACAGCTCCGTCGGCCGGCTGGCTCGGGACGTCCACGACTTCCCGCCTGCTCCGGGGAGCGCGCAGCACGGTGACGGCGAGCAGGAGGCCGAACGCCACGCATCCCGCGCCGGTGAGCACCCCGAGACGGCAGCCGCCGGTGAACGCGGCGAGCTGGCTGTGGCCGTCGGCCAGGAGGCCGGCCGTCCGGTTGCTGGACAGCGTCCCCAGCGCGGCCAGGCCGACCGCGGCGGAGATCTGCATGGAGACGTTGACGATCCCCGAGGCCAGGCCGGCGTCGGCAGGCGCGACCTGGGCCACGGCCATGGTCAGCAGGGGCATGAAGACCGCGCCGGTCCCCAGCCCGACCAGGACGAAGGCGAAGAAGAGCCCCGGGAAGTAGTCGACGTGCTCACCCCCGAGCGACCAGGCGAGCAGCAGCAGTCCGACGATCATGGAAATCAGCCCGGCGACGAGAACCCGCTCGGGCCCCCAGGCGGACACAAGCCGGGCGGTGATCCCCATGGAGAGCACGGCCACCATGACGGTCTGTGGCAGAAACGCAAGCCCCGTGTGGACGGCGTCGTACCCGAGGGTCTGCTCCAGGTACAGCGCCCCGAAGAAGAACACTCCGTACATGCCGGCGGCCACGACCGCGCGTACGGCGCTGGAACCGATGAGGCTGCGCAGCCGCAGGATCCGTATCGGAACGAGCGGGTTCGACGTGCGTGACTCACGGACGGCAAACGCGCCGAGCAGCGCGACCGTGACCGCGCCGAGGCCAAGGGTGTGCCCCGACAGCCAGCCGTACTCGGCCGCCTGCACGATGGCGTCGATGCCGATCAGCGCCGCCGCGGTGACCAGAACAGCACCTGGCAGGTCGGCCCCCTGCCGCAGGCCGCTGCCGGGACGTTCGGAGAGGAACGCGGCCGCGGCCGGCAACGCGAGCAGGCCGATCGGGATGTTGATAACGAAGATCCAGTGCCAGCCCAGAGCCTGCGTGAGGGCACCGCCGAGCAGCAGGCCGAGCGAGCCGCCGCTGACGGTGACAAGCAGGTAGACGCTCATCGCCCGGGCCCGCTCCTGCGGCTGCGGGAAGTCGGTGACGATGAACGCGAGGATGGTCGCCGACGCCAGCGCCCCACCCAGGCCCTGCGCGAAACGGGCGGCGATCAGGAACGCCTGCCCGTCGCTGAGCCCGCAGGCGGCCGAGGCGGCGGTGAACAGCGCCATGCCGGCGAGGAAGACCTTTTTCCGGCCGACGAGGTCACCAAGCCGGCCGGCGACCAGCAGGAAGCTGCCGTAACTGATCATGTAGGCGTTGACGACCCAGGTGAGGTTGGCCTGGCTGAAGTGCAGGTCGTTCTGGATGACCGGCAGCGCGACGTTCACCACACTGGAGTCAAGAATGATCATTAGCTGCGCCGTGAGGGCGACCAGCAGGGCGAGCCATCGCCGCCGCGAGCGGGAGAGCGTGATTGGAGCCGGAACGATGATGTCGCTCATGGAATAGTCACTATATCGTTGATTATCAAAGAAGCAATATTGACCCCGCAATGATAAGATCGTTGGAATCATGAGCGTCGCCGCAACCACCTCAGGGTCGATCGTCCTGCTGACACGCCTCGCCCGACGCGTGTACAGGGAGGCCACCGACGACGTGCTCGGCATGACGCTCAAGCAGTTTGTGGCCCTCAACCATCTCGGCGAGGACACCGGCATCCCCCAGCGGCAGCTCAGCGACGTGCTGTGCCTGGACGCGAACAACCTCGTGCTGCTCCTCAACGAGGTCGAGCGCCTGGGCTGGGCGGAACGCCGGCGCGACCCGGCCGACCGCCGGCGCCACCTTGTCTATCGCACGCCCGCCGGCAGCGGCGCCCTCATGGCCGCCGAACGCGGGATGGACGCCGTCGAGGACAGGATCCTCGACACGCTCAGCCCCCAGGAACGCGCAACCCTGCGACTCCTGCTCGCCGCCGCGCTGGCGGAGGGTACGCCGTCCCACGACTGACGGCGACCACACGCGATCGACCGTGATCGGTCGAGGCTGGTCAGCAACCAGTGCACCAGCTACGACACCGGACAAGGCGTGACGCGGCCACGCGTGGCGCCTTCGGCGAGCCGCGACGGTCTCGACCACCAGCAGCCGGGCCGACTCCGGGCCGCCGAGTGACCGGCCAGCTAAACGGAAGCAAGCTCCGCTTAACTGTTACGATCCGGAGGGCAATTCCGCTTGTCCGGGACGGAGACCCATGTCCACAGAACGCAGCGACCGGCAGGTCGCCATCACCTTTGCCGCACTTACACTCGGCACTGCCGGTTACACGCTGCTGCAGTCGATGGTGCTGCCGGCACTACCGGTCATCCAGCGGGATCTGCACACCTCCCAGACGACGGCAACCTGGGTGCTCACCGCCTACCTGCTGTCCGCCTCGGTCGCGACCCCCATCCTGGGCCGCCTCGGCGACATGTTCGGCAAGAAGAAGATGCTCGTCGTCGTCTATGCCTCGCTGACCGCCGGATCGCTGCTGGCCGCGCTGACGAGCTCGGTTGGCGTTCTCATCGTCGCCCGGGTGATCCAGGGGCTCGGCGGCGGGCTGTTCCCACTGTCCTTCGGCATCATCCGCGACGAGTTCCCGGCCCGCCGGGTGCCCGGCGCCATCGGGATGATGTCGGGGATGCTCGGCATCGGCAGCGCGTTCGGCATAGTGATCGCCGGACCGGTGGTCGACCATCTGTCGTGGCACTGGCTGTTCTGGATCCCGCTCATCATGTCAGCGATCGCCACCCTGGCAACAGCGCTGTTCATCCCGGAGTCCCCGGTGCGCAACCCGGGACGGGTCAACCTCCCGGCCGCGGCGCTGCTGTCCGGCTGGCTGGTCGCACTGCTGCTCGGGCTCAACCGGGGCAGCGCCTGGGGCTGGACGTCCGGCGGCACACTGGCCCTGTTCGGCGCGGCCGTGGCGCTGGTCGTGCTGTGGATCCAGGTGGAGGAACGCTCCGCCGTACCGCTGATCGACATGACGATGATGCGTGTCCCGGCCGTGTGGTGGACCAACGTGGCGGCGCTGCTGCTCGGCGTCGGAATGTACTCGACCTTCATCGTCATCCCGCCCTTCCTGCAGGCGCCCCCGGAGGCCGGCTACGGCTTCGACGCCTCGGTCACCACCTCCGGGCTGTACATGCTGCCCACCAGCATGGCAATGATCATCATGAGCTCCCTGATCGGCAAGATCACCGTCCGGCGTGGGGCCAAGCAGCCGCTGGTGGTGGGTTCCCTGCTGGCCTCGGTCCCGTTCCTGATACTCTCGGTCGCGCACCGGGAGCCCTGGGAGTTCTTCATCGCCACAACCATCCAGGGCATCGGTATAGGGCTTGCGTTCTCGTCCATGTCCAACCTGATCATCGAGGCTGTTCCGCCCACCCAGACCGGGGCCGCGACCGGGATGAACGCGAACATCCGCACGATCGGCGGATCGATCGGGAGTCAGGTCGTCACCAGCATCCTCGCCTCCGGCGCGCTGGCGAGCGGGCTGCCGAGCGAGCACGGCTACAGTGTGAGCTTCGCGGTACTGGCCGTGTCGATGGTTGCCGCCGCGGTGGCGGCCGCGATCGTGCCGGTACGCCGGCAGCCCACCAGCACCCCGGCCGCCGGGGCCGCGGCCACCAAGAGCATGGCGCTGCCCGAGCCGCGCGGCGGCGCTCCGGCGACCACACAGTCCTGGTAGAGGCTGTATTCGCCGCGTGACCCTACTACCGTGTCGTCATGAGCAGGACCGCGGAAACTTCGTCCGTGCCCGCGCCGTCAGAGGTCACGGCGCCGGAACGGCTACGCTGCGACGCGGCACGAAATCGGGAACGGGTGCTGTCCGCGGCGTCCGAGGTGTACGGCGAGCGAGGCCCCGCCTTCACCATGGAGGAGGTCGCCAGCCGCGCCGGAGTCGGTATCGGCACCGTCTACCGCCGATTTCCGACCAAGGGCGCGTTGCTGGACGCGATCGCTCTGCCCTATCTCGAACGCATCCTGAGCCTGGCCAGGGCCGCCGGTGAGCACCGGGAACCCGGCGAACGCCTGGAGACGTTCGTGCGGACGTTCGCCGAGCGGCACGCCAGCGAGAGGATGGGCAGCGGTCGGCTGTGGGACTCCACCCTCGGCCGGCCGTTGCGGGATGAGATCGCCCGGGTGGTGGACAGCCTGCTGGACGCCGCCCGCAAGGCCGGCCGGCTGCGCCCGGATGTCACCTACCGGGACGTCTCCGTCCTGTTGTGGACGCTGACCAGCCTGATCGACGCGACCGACCAGATCGCGCCGATGGTGTGGCGCCGCCATCTGGACCTGCTCCTCGACGGATTGCGCCCTGGCGGCCCACGGCCGCTGGCCACTCCACCGGTCAACGCGGAGGAGTGGGAGAGGGTGGTCACGAGCTCTGCCGCGCTGCGCCTACACTGACCGGCCGACTGACTGAGTCAGACTGCCGGCCGGCTGGGTCAGACGCCGAGCCGTGACCTGGCGGTACGCCGAAGCTGGTCGGCGGGCTTTACGCTCAGCGCCCTCAGCCTTCGTTCAGGCCCGGGGACGGTGCGGCCGCCGTCCGCGCGACACCAGGCAGAAGATCGATATCTCCTGGGCCCGCGGCATCCGCCGGGGATGTCGGCCCGGCCGGGCCGGTCGGTTGGGCCAGGCCGGCAGCCTGCGCGGGGACGGCGGCCCGCGCGGGTGCGGCCGTCTTCCGGCCGGGCATCAGGAAGGCGAACGGTACCGCAACGGCGGTGAAGGCCAGCGTCCACCAGAAGGTGTTCCCGAAGGCGTCCGCCAGCCCGGCCGCGTCCACCTGACCGGCTCCGCCCCGGTCGGCGATTCCCTGGGAGAGGACCACCGCGAGCACAGCGGTGCCGAGAGAGCCGCCGATCTGCTGGAAGATCCGCACCGCCGAGGTGGCGCGCGGAATCTCGTCCCGGCGCAGGCCCTGGTAGACCGCTGTCATGACAGGTATCAGGGCTGCCGCCAGGCCGGCGCCACGGACGGCCAGCGACAGGCCGAGCAGCCACTCGCTGGTGTCGGTGCCGACCTGGGTGTAGGCGGCAGTGCCCAGCACGCTCAGCAGCAGGCCGGTGAGGACGAGCAGCCGGGTACTGCCCCGGTCCGTGAGTTTGCCGACCACGACCATGGTAATCATCATCCCGAGCCCCTGCGGAGCCAGCAGCAGCCCGGCGCCGGCTGCACTGCGTCCGCGGACCTGCTGCTCGTACAGCGGGAGCAGCAGCATCGCGCCGAACAACGAGATCCCGAAGAGGAACATCATCGCGGCCGAACCGGTGAAGGCGCGGCTGCGGAACATCCGTAGGTCGATGATCGGTTCGATGGCGACCCGCATGGAGTGCACGGTGAACAGAACCAGCAGGACCACGCCGGCGATCAGCGGGACACTCGCGTTCGCGTCCGCGAAACTGCCCCGGCTGCCGGCCTCCGAGAAGCCGTAGACGACCGCCGCCAGCGCCGGGGAGAGCAGCGCGAGCCCGAGAACGTCCAGCGGGTGCCGACCGGGGGTCCGTACGTCGGGCATTCCTCGCCAGGCCAGCAGCAGAGCGATGAGGCAGATCGGGACGTTGATGAAGAAGATCCAACGCCAGCTCAGGTTGTCGAGTATCACACCACCTATGACCGGTCCCAGGATGGGCGTCACCAGGGCGGGCACGGCGACCGTGGCCATCAGCCGCCCCAGCCGCTGCGGACCGGCGGCCTGAGCGAGAAGGGTCTGCATCAGCGGCAGGAGCATGCCGCCGCCGATGCCCTGCATGACCCGGAAGGCGATCAGGCTGCCGGCCGACCAGGCCGAGCCGCACAGTGCCGACCCGACGAGGAACAGCGCCAGCGACAGTATCCACATCCGCTTGCCGCCGAACCGCTCCACCGACCAGCCGGTCAGTGGGATCACCATCGCCAGGGCGAGCATGTACCCGGTGCTGACCCACTGGATCGTCGAGATTCCGACGTTGAACGAGCGGCCCAGAGTGTCGATGGCGACAGCGATGATCGTGGTGTCCAACTGCACGACCACCGCGCCGACCAGGATGATTCCGGCGAGACGGATCAGTGCCGGGTCGAGCCGGTCCGCCCCCGCCCGCTTCGGCTCCCGGGGCCCGTTCGGCTTGTTCAGCTCGTTCGGTCGCCCGGACGCGGTGGACGCCTGGGGTTCTGCCATCACGAGCCTCCGGAAACAGTTGATATTGGAGTGTCCTGGCGCGACGTAGGCGGTCGGATACGCGGCCATCGTTGACGCTACACCGTATCGATATCTCGTACAGCGTCCATCGAACGGGACGTCGTATCGATTAATCGTACGCGGTATCGCCGGATCCGATCCGGCGATACCCTCATTGCGTGTCCTGCGAGCGCCATGCCGCGATCCAGGCGCCGGCCGCCTCTCCGCAGGCCGACCGGCCGCCGGTCGGCCTGTTGTGGACCCGCCTGGCCAAGGAGAAGAAGCCGGGGCTCAGCCGGGACGCGATCGTCGACGCGGCGATCACGCTGGCCGACGCCGAAGGGCTGGGCGCGGTCTCCATCCGGCGGGTCGCGGCGGCGCTGGGCGCTCGTCCGATGAGCCTCTACTCGCATATCAAGCGCAAGGACGACCTCTTCGAGCTGATGACCGACAAGGCCATCGCCGACATCATCGTCCCCGAGCCACTGCCCGCCAACTGGCGGGAGGCGTTGTGGACCATCGCCCAACAGACGCGCGCCGTCACCCTACGACGCCCTTGGATCGTGAAGGCCAGGGGCACCTGGCCGCGTCTGGGCCCCAACGCCATCCGTCACATGGAGCAGTCCCTGGCCGCCGTCGCCAGCCTCGACATCGACCAGCGCCGCAAGATCTGCATCCTGCGGACCATCGACACCTACACGATCGGCCACATCGTCACCGAGCACCTGGAACAGCGCATGCCCCCGCGGGACAGCGGGAACGCCGCCGAACAGCAGCATCTGATGCAGAGCTACCTTCGCGCTCTCGTCGCAACCGGCGACTACCCCCGTATCGCCGACCTCGGTCCCGACCTCGCGTTGCTGACCGACCGCGGCGAGGCGCAGCAAAGGTTCGACGAAGGCCTGGAGTGGGTACTGGCCGGCATCGCGGCCTCCCTCGCGGAGCTCCCACGTGGTGCCCGCCGCCCGGACACCTCCCACCCGGATGCCTCCCGCCCTGGCGCATCCTGCCCGGATGCCGCGGGCGCGGGGCGGGGAAACGGCGTGAAACAGGGCCACACGGCGAACTCGTAGTCTCACCCGCCGTCGACGCGGTGTCGCGTCAAAGGCTGCCGTTAGCCTTCCGTGATCCGTGATCTGTGATTCGTGGCAGGCCTGTTTGCAGCCCGGTCATCATCAGCGACAGCAGACGGTCGGTCAGCTCCGCTCCCCCGGACGTCCGCTCACCCGCCCAGGCGATCGCCGCCACCAACACGAACAGCTCTTCGGCGGTGACGTCCGGGCGAACGGCCGCGGACCGCTGGGCGCGGACGAGCAGGCGGGCCGCGGCGGCACGCATGGCATGGCACGAGGAGTACAGATGCGAGCCCTCGTCGTGTAGCGCGGCCAGCACCGAGGCGGGCAGCCCATGGTAGGCGACCGAGCGGACGGCCATCTCCCGCAGCCAGATGATCAGCGCGTCGCCCGGGGCCGGGGACGTGAGCAGTTCCTCCGCCTTCGCACGCAGGCTGTCGAAGCCGTTGCGCATCAGCGCCTCGACGAGCGCCTCCCGGGTCGGAAAGTGCCGGTAGAGCGTCCCGATCCCGACACCGGCCCGTCGCGCGACCTCCCGCAGGGAGGCGTCGGTGCCGTGCTCGGCGAAGGTGACGCGGGCAGCGGTCAGCAACAGGTCGTAGTTGCGGCGGGCGTCCGCGCGCAGGGCGGGGTCAGCGGCTGCGGGCGTGTCGCTCGTCGGCTTCGCCATGTGGTGCGCCTCCCGGGTGTTGCGATATGGAGCACTGCTCCATATATTTCCGGAGCGAGGCTCCGAATCGTGTCCGGAGACTACCTCCTTCAGACGCCCGCTACCGGGAGGGATCATGGCCAAGACGTCCAAGAGCATCCTCGTGACAGGACCGACCAGAGGGCAGGGAGCCGCGGCCGCCGCATACCTGCTTGCGGACGGATGGCAGGTGCGGGCCCTGACCCGCGACCCGTCCAGCGCGGCCGCACAGGCGCTCGCGCGGGCCGGAGCCGAGATCGTCGCCGGGGACATGCACGACCGCGCCTCGCTGGATGCGGCCGCCCAGGGTGTCCACGGCGTCTTCAGCGTCCAGCCCGCATGGGATCAGCCCGTCCGCGACAGGCCCGGCACGGCGATCGACGAGGTGCGCCTCGGTGTGAACGTGGCCGACGCGGCCAGGGCCGCCGACATCGAGCATTTCGTCTACACGTCGGTAGGCGGTGCCGAGCGCGGCTTCGCCACGGACGGCGGACCGGTCCAGATCATCGCCGTCGACGACATCGGGGCGTTCGCCGCGCTCGCCTTCGCCCGCCCGGAGGGCTACCTGGGCAAGGAGATCGAGATTGCCGGCGACGAGCTGACAGCGCGTCAGATCCTTGCCGTCATCAGCCGCGCGACCGGGCGGAGCATCGAGTACCGCGAGCTCTCGCTGGAAGCGGTCACGCAGTTCGGGCCCCTCGCCGGCAGCAACCTCGACGACCTCAGAGCCGCGTACCTCTTCGCGACCGACAAGGGCGGCTGGCAGGCGGACATCCCCACGCTGCGCACGCTCCACCCGGGGCTGATGGACTTCGAGACCTGGCTGGCGCGGCAGGGCCGAGCGAAGATCGAAGAACTGTTCCGAGCGTACCCCGCCTGACCCGGCCCGGAAGGCGGCAACGGGTACGGGGAGGCTGGTCGGCCGGCCCGGGTGGTCACCCGGGCCGGCCGACTCAGTGGTGCAAGGTGCTCACCAGGTACACGGTCGCCTAGTGTCCTGAGTCGTTGATTCGCTGGCAGTAGGCGGCGAGGGTCTCGAGGATCTCGTCGGCGGTCTTGGCCCAGACGAACGGCTTCGGGTCCTTGTTCCAGGCGTTGATCCATCGGCGGATGTCGGCTTCGAGTTCGACGACCGAGCGGTGCGTCGATCGGCGCAGCTTGCGGGTGGTCAGCTCCGCGAACCAGCGCTCGACCAGGTTCATCCACGACGCCGAGGTCGGGGTGAAGTGCAGGTGGAAGCGGGGGTGGCGCAGCAGCCAGTTCTTCACCGCCGGGGTCTTGTGGGTGGCGTAGTTGTCCAGGACCAGGTGCAGGTCGTAGCCCTTCGGGACCGAGGAGTCGATCAGCTTGAGGAAGCGCAGGAACTCCTGGTGACGGTGCCGCCGGAAGGTCTGCGCGATCACCGACCCGGACGTCGGGTCGAGCGCGGCGAACAGGCTGGTCGTGCCATGGCGGACGTAGTCGTGGGTCATCCGCTGCGGGGTACCCGGCATCAGGGGCAGCACCGGTGCCGTGCGATCCAAAGCTTGCACCTGCGACTTTTCGTCGACGCAGAGCACGATCGCCTTCTCCGGCGGGTCGAGGTAGACCCCGACCACGTCACGGACCTTGTCCACGAACAGCGGGTCGGTGGACAGCTTCCACGTCTCGACCAGATGCGGCTTCAACCCGAACGCCCGCCACATCCGTGACACCGTCGACTGCGACAGCCCACTGGCCCTCGCCATCGACCGCGATGTCCAATGGGTATCGCCGTTCGGTGGCTTCTCCTCCAACGTCCTCGCGATCACCGCCTCGACCTGGGCGTCGGTGACCTTCCGAGGCGCTCCCGGACGTGCCTCGTCTGACAGGCCCTCCAGCCGGTCGACCGCGAACCGCTCCCGCCATTTCGCGACCGTTCCCCGGGTGATCCCGAGCTCGGCCGCGACCCCCGAGTTCGTCCCACCGTCCGCGCAGGCCAGCACGATCCGCGAGCGCAACGCCAGCGCCTGCGCGGTCTTCCGCCGTCGGGCCCAGCCCTCCAGCACCGCACGCTCAGCAGACGACAACTCGATGGGATCCGCGCTCGGGCCAGGCACCAGCCCATTCTATCTGCACACGAATCAACGACTCAGGACACTAGTTCCAGATACCGGTGATGTCCGATGCGCTCGCGGCGTTCCCCGCGTGGGTGGTCAGGCCGCTCAGATCCTCCAGGGTGCGTAGCAGGTTGTAATGGTTGTAGGTCGTGGACGAGGAACTGCCCGGGACGACGTGCTGCCCGTAGAGCACCGTGGCGACGCGGTTGCCGTAGGAACCGTTGTCCTCGTCAAAGGTCACGATGAGGACGCTGTTGTGGGTATTGGCCCAGGTGGCGTAGGCGCCGAGCTTGTTCTGCAGCCATGTGTCACCCGTGCCGACCGAGCAGTCGTGCATGTCGTTGCACAGGTTCGGGATAACGAACGAGACCTTCGGCAACGTGGTGTAGTTGGCGGGGAACTGATTGAAGGTGTAAGCGGTGTTCAGCGGCACGTTACTGAAGGCGAACCACGGGTTGTGCTTGCGCGCATACTTAGTGCTGCTGTTGGTGCACACCGTCGAACCCTGGGAGGGCAGGCCCTCGTTGTAGCTGCCCCAGGCCTTGCCGGCCGCGATCAGCTCGGAGCCGAGGTTGGCCGCGCTGCTGAACTGCGGGGTATAACAACTGTCATCGGTGACGCCCTGCGTGCCGCCGGAGAAGATGTCCAGGTAGTTGGGCTGACTGGGGTGGGTCAGAGCATAGTATTGCGTAAGATTGGCACCCCCGGCCTTCAACGTGTTGTTGATGTACGGTGCGCTTGAGCTACCGATGATCTGCGGGTAGCCGTGGTTCTCCATGACGACGACGACCACGTGGTCGGGCGTCGGCAGCGTCGCCGCCTGCGCGCTGGGCGCCAGTAGTCCGACCGTCGCGGCGGCCAGAACCGTGGTGGTACCGAGAGCGGCGAGGGCCCAACGCGGGCGTTTGACATGGGCAAGAACAGACACAGCAGACCTCCAGAAGTGCCGCGGGAACAAGCACGAGCGCTTGCTGTGGAGCCGAATCAGATTAGTGTGTTCCGATGCGTCGTTGGTGGACCGGAAGTGAAAGCCAGACGAACATCCGCATACTCACATATTTCACCGTGCCGACCCGGAACCCACCCGAACCTGAACGTTCTCATCCTGCCGACGGCGAATTCCAGTAACCGGTATCTCCGATCTCGGCGATCAGATTCGATTGGTGATTTTACCGTGGACGGAGTACACCGGTGGCATCACGGTCGCTTTTCCGCCACCGCGACCTGCCGAAAATCAAGCATATTATGGAATCCAGGAACGGCCGGCCCACCATTGCCCTGGAAACCGGCCCGTCCTGTTCCCGGAACCGGCCTGTCCGCCTCACCGGATACGCTCGCCGGACCGGCGCCCGGTCAACCGCGACCGCCGGCGGCGGACCGGGGCGGACCGCGTTCGCCAAACGTCTGGATCGTCGTCAGGTCACAGACCACGGCTATCGCGACAGGTCCAGACCGCGGGCTCGAACCGTTCGACATCCGACACGCCGCCCAGGCAGGCGGAGCTCACCTGCTACCGTTCCGCTCAGCCTGACCGAAGGGTTGCATGTGACGGAGAGCACCCGGGGTGAACCCCTGATCGTCATGGAGGGCGTCGAGAAGTCCTTCGGCGATTTCCGTGCCCTGCACGCGATCGACCTGACCGTACACAGCGGCGAGGTGGTCGTCGTCATCGGCCCGTCGGGATCGGGCAAGTCGACACTGTGCCGCTGCATCAACCGGCTGGAGACCATCGACGCCGGCCGGATCACGATCGACGGGCGCCAACTGCCCGAGGAGGGGCGCGCGCTCGCGCGGTTACGGGCCGAAGTGGGCATGGTCTTCCAGGCCTTCAACCTCTTCGCCCACAAGACGGCGCTGGAGAACGTCACGCTCGGGCCGACAAAGGTCCGGGGAATCCCGCGGAACGCGGCCGAGCACCGGGGGCGGGAACTACTCGACCGGGTGGGCGTCGGCGCGAAGGCCGGCAGCTATCCCGCCGAGCTTTCCGGCGGGCAGCAGCAGCGTGTCGCGATCGCCCGGGCGCTGGCCATGGACCCGAAGGTGATCCTCTTCGACGAACCCACCTCGGCGCTCGACCCGGAATACATCGCCGAGGTGCTCGACGTCATGGCCGAGCTCGCCCGCGACGGCATGACCATGGTGGTCGTCACGCACGAGATGGGGTTCGCCCGGCGGGCCGCGGACCGGGTCGTGTTCATGGCCGACGGCGGAATTCTCGAGGAAGGCGCTCCGGCGGACTTCTTCGACAGCCCGCGTACACAGCGGGCCCGCGACTTCCTGGCCCGTGTCCTCCCCCACTGAGCCGGCCCGTGCCCGCCCTTGGCCGACAGGCTCCCCCTTGAAAGGACGACCATGCGGATTCCACGTTTCCCGCTCCAGCACCACCCACTCCAGCGGTACCCACGGCGAGGACGACGGCTGGTGACGGCCGTGCTCGCCGGTACTGTCGCACTCGCCGCCGCCGGTTGTGGGAGCGACACGACCGGTACGGAGGCCGAAACCCCGGCGAAGCCCACCTTCGCCGCCGGCACCACGGCGGCCAGGCTCGCCGAGGCGGGAAAGGTCACCGTCGGTACCAAGTTCGACCAGCCGCTGTTCGGGCTGAAGGGCCTCGGCGGCGATGTCGAGGGATTCGACGTCGAAATCGCGAAAATCATCGCCGACGGCCTGGGGATCGACCCTGACGACATCACCTTCGTCGAGACACCGTCGGCCCAGCGGGAGGGCGCGATCCAGCAGAGCAGGGTGGACTTCATCGTCGCCACCTACACCATCAACGACAAGCGCAAGCAGCTCATCAGCTTCGCCGGTCCTTATTACCAGGCCGGCCAGGACATCATGGTGAAGAAGGACAACACCACGATCACCGGGCCGGAGTCCCTGCGCGCGACGAACGCGAAGGTCTGCTCCGTCTCCGGCTCGACCCCGGCCGAGAAAATCAAGGAATACGCCGACGCGTCCAACATCGTGCTCTTCGACGTCTACTCCAAGTGCGCGGACGCGCTGCGTACCGGCCAGGTCGACGCCGTCACCACCGACAACGTCGTCCTGCTGGGCCTGGTGGACGCCAGTGGCGGCGCGTTCAAGATCGTCGGCAAGCCCTTCACCACCGAGCCCTACGGCATCGGCATCAAAAAGGGTGACACCGCCTTCTGCCAGTTCATCGACGAGCAGCTGACCGCGGCGGCGGCGGACGGCCGCTACGCGAAGGCCTGGGAGTCCACGGCGGGCAAGGTCGCCGGGGCCGCGCCGGCCCTGCCCACGCTCGCCACCTGCTCCTGATCAACATCTTCCCGACCCTGCGCCTTCGTCACCTTTGTAACCTGCTGCCAGTTCTGTTAGTGCCGTAAGCCCGTAGTACCCGAGCCGACGCCGCCCCGGAGCCGCCATGGATGTCATCACCGACAACCTCGGCCTGTACGCCGACGGCCTGTTGGGAACGCTGACGATCTGTGGTCTGGTCGCCGTGGCGGCGTTGCTGCTCGGGGTCGTTCTCGCGGGATTCCGGGTGTCGCCGGTGCCGCCCCTGCGCGCCGTGGGCACCGTCTACGTCACACTGGTCCGCAACTGCCCGTTGACGATCGTCCTGTTCGCCTTCGCCTTCGGCCTGCCGGAGGTGGGGATCAACGGCTCGTACTTCGCCTTCGGGGTCACCGGGCTGACCGTCTACACCGCCGCGTTCGTCTGCGAGGCGGTACGCAGCGGAATCGGCGCGGTGGAAACAGGCCAGGCGGAGGCCGCCCGCTCGATCGGCCTCACCTTCGGCCAGTCGTTACGGCTGGTCATCCTGCCGCAGGCGATCCGGGCGGTCATCCCCCCGCTGGGCAACGTCGGGATCGCGATGGTGAAGAACTCCGCGATCGTCGGCGCGTTCGGCGTCGGCGGCGAACTCTACAGCGTCGCGAGCACGCTGAACGGCGCGCGGGGGGAACCCGCGTTACCGGTCTACGCCGGGGTCGTGATCGGCTATCTCGTCATCGTCATCCCCGCCGGCCTGCTCGTGCTGGCGGCGGAGAAACGGCTGCGGGTGGCGCGGTGAGCCGCTCGGTTCTCTACGACGCCCCGGGCCCGCGGGGACGCCGACGGATCGCTGTCGCCAGCGTTGTCGCCGGTGTCGTGCTGGTCGGCCTGGCGGTGCTGGCCGTCCGCCGGCTGGCGGCGAACGGCCAGTTCGACGGCAGCCGGTGGAGTCCGCTGTTCAACCCCGGGGACGAGGACTTCGCGGACCTGTGGCGCCTGCTCGGCGGCGGTCTGGTGCACACCCTGACCGCCGCCGCCCTGGCGATGTCCCTCTCCCTGCTGCTCGGGGTGCTCATCGCGACGACCAGGATCTCCGCGGCCCGATGGTACCGGTGGGCCGTGGTCGGGGCGGTCGAGCTGCTGCGCGGCGTGCCCGTGGTGATCGCGATCTTCTTTGCGGCGCAGGTTCTCCCGGTCTACGGGCTGAAGCTGCCGCCGCTGTGGTACATCGTGATCGGTCTGACCGCCTACAACTCGGTGATCATCTCCGAGATCGTCCGAGCCGGCATCCTCGCGGTGCCGAAGGGGCAGCGTGACGCGGCCTCGGCGCTGGGCCTCACCCACGGCCAGACGCTGCGGATCGTCCTGCTGCCACAGGCGTTCCGCTCGATGCTGCCGGCTCTGATCAGCCAGCTCGTGGTGATCCTCAAGGACACCTCGCTCGGGGCCTTCATCTCCTACGAGGAGCTGCTGCGCCGGGCCCTGATCGCCATCCAGACCCTGCACAACCCGATCCAGACCTATCTGGTCATCGGCGGCATCTTCATCCTCATCAACTATCTGGTGACCAGGCTGGCGACCTACCTGGAGGCGCGGCTGTCCGGCCGGCGGGCCAGACCGTCCGTGCCCGCGGAGGACCTGCCCACCGGGTAGCGGCAAGCCCACGCCCGACCCGTGGCCCGCCTCGTGCGTCGGTCAGTCGGCGAGGAAGGGCTGCCCGGCCACGAGTTCCGACTGCCGCCCGTCGACCCCGACCGGAATGTCCCCTTCCAGGGTGATCCGGTACAGCACGCGGTCGAAGTCGAGGTGGTTGAGGTCGGACGGGCCCAGATGGGCGGTCGCCCGGTTGTCCCAGAAGGCGACGTCGCCCGGGCTCCAGCGGAACCGCACCGTGTATTCGGGCCGGGCGATCTGCTCGTAGAAGAGGTCGAGAATCCGGTGGCTCTGCCGCGTGGAGAATCCGATGATCTCGTTTTCCCCGGAGGTGAAGGTCGGGCTGACGAAAAGCGCCCGCTCGCCCGTTTCCGGGTGCACCCGGACCACCGGGTGGATCGCCAGCAGCGGATTCGACGCGATCTTCTCCCCGTAGGGGGTCCCGGCCAGCAGGCGGGGACTGAAGCTGTGTTTGGCCCGTAGCCCGTCGGCGAACGCACGCAGCTCTTCCGGGAGGCCCTGATAGGCCGCGACCAGATTGGTCCAGGCGGTGTCACCACCGTACGGGGGGACGATGTCGGCGCGCAGAATCGACCCGGCCGGCGGGTTCACCAGCGCCGTGACATCGGTGTGCCAGCCGTTGTCATAGGTGATCTTCCGCTTGCCGAACTTCTTCTCGTAACGGCGGCTGTCGATCGGCAGGATCTGCGGAAAGCCCTCGGGCGGGGCGTCCTCGTGCGGATGGGCGGGAGTGATCTTACCGAACCTGGCGCCGAAGGCGATCTGCTCGGCGTGGCCGATGGACTGGTCGCGGAAGAACACGACCTTCCAGCGCAGCAGGGCGGAACGGATCTCGGCGATCGTGGCGTCGTCGAGCTGCTGGCTCAGGTCGACGCCGTGAATCTCGGCTCCGGTGTGCCCGGAAAGCGGCCGGACGTCGATACCCAGCCGCTGGACGGTACTTGTCATCGCTGCGTGCTCCAGACTGGTTGGCGGAAAGAACAGCCGGCCGCGGCCGCGGCCGGTCCCGGAACAGAACCCAGACCCGCACCGCCGTATTCATTCCTACGTGAACAGACGGGCCGGCCACCGGAATACAGATGGAATACGAGTGACGCAGGAAACGACGGCAACAGCCGGCGACCGGCCCTGAATCATTCGGAAGAATGCCGCGATACCACGGCCCCGACGCCTACGAAACAATCGGAACCACCACGTCGCACAATGTGGAAGAACAGCGACGGGCAACACGGTCGGCACACCCGGTCAATACGCACCGGCACGATGCGCACGCAGGCAACGTACATTCAGAAGATGCATGCCCGGACACGGCGTACCCGATGTCGCTCATGTTTCGATACTCATACTGCAGGCCGGCCGGGTCAATGTTTACCGCTCGAGTGAAAATAACTCAGTCGGACAGCCGCCCGGCCCCGGCCCGGGCTCGGGTCCGAGCCCGGGCGGAGGCCGGGGCCGGGGCCGGGCGCAGGCTGCGCGGGCTGCGGTGGACGGCGTCCAGCACGGTCGCGCTCGCGGCGACGGCAAGGCTGTGCGCTCCGAAGCGGGTGGGTAGCACGATACGCTCCGGGCTGTCGCACACCCGCGAGTGCGCCGCGATCTGCTCGTACAGGTCGGGCAGCAGGTCCGGCAGAAAGATCGCGGCTGCCTCGGTGAGCACCAGCACCTCCGGGTCGATCACGTCCAGCAGCAGGGCCACCACCCGGCCGATGACACGCAGCCGGTCGCGGAAGAGCGCCAGCACGCGCTGGTCGCCACAGCGGGCCGCGTCCAGCAGAAGCCACAGGTCGGGCTTTTCGATCCTCCCTTCCCGAAACGCCCGCTCTGCCAGGACCCGTTCCGAGATGGCGGCCTGCACACAGCCGGACCGCCCGCAGGGGCAGCGCACCGAACTGTCCGCCAGCGGCAGGTGGGCGACGTCCCCGGCGCCGGCGTGCGGGCCCCAGTGCACCTCGCCGCCGGTGGCGATCGCCGCGTCGACGACGTTCCCGACGAACAGGTGCACCAGGCTGCGCCGGGCCCGCGGATCCCCGAACATGATCTCTGCCTGCGCCAGCGCGCGGGCATGGCCGTCCACATGGACCGGCAGGCCGGTCGTCTCGGCGAGCACCTGACGGACCGGCACGTCACTCCACCCGAGCAGACCGTGCTCGACGATGACGCCGCGCTGCGGGTCCACCCATCCGCCGGTGACCACTCCCAGTCCGAGCAGCCTGCTGCCTCGGGCGTGCCGCGCCACGAAGCCGGGAAGATACTGGCTGATCTGCCGCAGCACCTCGCGCGCGTCACCCTGGTGCGGCACGCTCTCCTGGGCCACCACCTGGCCACGCAGGTCCACCAGACCGAAGGTGATGTTGGGGACGGCGATGTGCACCCCGCAGGCGAGGTGACGCTGCGTGTCGATGTCCAAGGGGACGAACGGGCGGCCGGCGCGTGGCGGGCTGGACAGCGCCGGCAGTTCACGCAGCAGCCCGAGGGAGATCAGATCGGCGGTCTGCCGCGACACCACGGCCGGGCTCAGCCCGGTCGCGCGGCCGATGAGGGTGCGCGCCACCGGCCCGTGATCCAACACGGCGCGCAGCACCGCCGCGGCGGTGCCTGTCGGGTCCGAGCGACCCGCGGTCACGGACGACGCCAGGGGATGGTTGAGTGCCGGCACGGCTGACCTCCTCGCGCTGCGGTGCTGCATGCGGACTCGGCAGGGCCGCGGATGTGCGGATGTCGTCACGGCCCACGTGGTGGGCAGACGCGCGGACCCACGTTGCCCGTCTCGCAGATGATCAGTCTGATGGAGTCGAAACCCTGGTCAGGGCCGACGACCCTCTCGATGCCGCCTGCCGGCAGGGAAACGGAGAAGTCCGGGACGAAGAAGGACCGCATGCATCCGGACGGCCTGGGCACGCTGAGAATCCAGCGGCGGCATCAGGCGGACGGACAGAGCGCGCTCGCCACGCGACGGAGGTCAACGTGCGCGCGGCAGACCAGATAGGTATGCCGGCTCATGCGGTCGACGCTAGGCAACACCCGAATGATTGTCAACCAGATCGGTGGGGAACACAGTGGGGAACGCTGTAGGAACACTGTGGGAACGCCGTCTCGCATCCCGGTCGCCGCCGGCTCGACCACCACCCGGCCACCGCCCGGCCGGCGTCCGGCGCGGCAGGCCACCGAGACGGGCCGGCGCCAGGAGCACGAGCGAGCCCGGGCCACGATCGGCGAGCTCGCCGCGGCACCGCGCGCCGTAACCGAAAACCTCCGTTGACGGACGCACCGGCCAAACAATTCAACAACGAGCGGACGCCGGTCAGAACATCATGGCCGGATAAAGCCACGATCAGGAATTCCACCGGATTCCCTCAGCAAATACCAAGGCTTCTCCGCGAGGCTGAGGCGCGTTGATCCCGGTCGGGAACCACTCGCGATCAGCACCGGCCGTGTTTGTTCCGGTGTCTCCGGCAGGTCGTCCGGGCACGCGAAAAACCTGTGATCGTGTGCTCTTCGGCCGGCCGGACACGCAAGCGGGCCCGCCCCGTCCACCGGGGCTTTCGGAGGAGTGGATGCAGGTGCGGCGTACGCGCCTACGGATCGGACACAGGACACTTGCCCTTGCGGCGGTGGCTGCCATTGTGATCGTGGCGGGTTCCATAACGATCGGCCTGGCGGTTTCCTCGTCCGCCGACGGCAGCGGCCCGCGGCTGGTGGCGGCGGGCCCCGGGACGATCCGGCAGACGGTTTCGGCCACCGGGGTCATTCAGGCCGCCCACCAGGCCAACCTGACCTTCGGTGTCTCCGGCCGGGTCACCGGTGTTTCGGTCACCGTCGGCCAGCAGGTCATGACCGGACAGGTGCTGGCCACGATCGACTCGGCGGCGCTGGCGGCCTCGGTCGCGCAGGCCGAGGCCACCGTGGCCACCAGCGAGTCCAAACTGTCCGCGGACCGCAGCGCCGGGGCGTCCGACGCACAGGTGAACGCCGACAACCAGGCAGTCACCGCCGCGCGCAACGCGCTGGCCGCGGCACAGCAGTCACTGTCCCAGGCGACGCTGACCTCACCGATCGCTGGCACGGTCGCGACCGTCAACCTGACGGTCGGCCAGCAGGTCTCCGGCAGCGGAACGGCCGCCTCCGGCGGGACGGGCGGCGGGAGCGGAGGCGGCGGTGGGAGCTCGACGAGCTCCGCCTCGACCAGTGCGGCGTCGGCCTCGTCCGCGCAGGTGGTGGTGGTCGGCTCGGACGGCTACACGATCGCGGCGAACGTCGACGACACCCAGATCGGCGAGGTCAAGAAGGGCGACCAGGCGGTCATCACCCCGAACGGTGCCACCACGACGCTGTCCGGAACGGTCGCCACCGTCGGTCTGCTGCCGGCCCAGAGCTCGGGGACGACCTCAGGGACTGCTTCGGGAGTCGCGATGTACCCGGTCACCATCGATGTCACCGGGACCCCGGCGGGGCTGCACCTCGGAGCCAGCGCCCAGGTTCAGATCATCGTCCAGCAGCTCACCGACGTCCTGACCGTGCCGACCGCGGCCCTGCACTACAGCGGCGCCCAGGCGCAGGTGTACCAGCTGGTCGAGGGCCGGCAGGTGTCCCGGACGGTGACGGTCGGCGCGAGTTCCGGTGGCGTCACGCAGATCACCGAGGGGCTGGCGGCCGGCGACATGGTGCTGCTGCCCGAGACGGCCTCCGCCGGACGCTCCGGTGGTGGCGGGGAAGTCCCGAACGGCCGTTCCGGCGGCTTCGGCGGCGGCCGGTGCCGGTGGCGGTCCCGGGTTCGGTGGTGCCGGGTTCGGCGGTGCCGGTGCCGGTGCCGGGTTCGGCGGAGGCGTCCGCGGCGGCGGGGCGGGCTGAGCCGTGGCCGAGAGCGGATCACTCCTCGCCGAGCCGCCGGCCGGCTCGCCACCCGTCATCGAACTCGACGGTGTTCGCAAGACCTACCGGACCGGCGCCATCGAGGTCGACGCGCTGCGCGGCGTCGACCTGCGCATCTCCGAGGGAGAGTACATAGCGATCATGGGCCCGTCCGGGTCGGGGAAGTCGACCCTGATGAACATCCTCGGCTGCCTCGACATACCCACCGCGGGCCACTATCGCCTTGCTGGCGAGGACGTCGCCCGGATGTCCGAGGACGCTCTCGCCGAGATCCGCAACCGGCGGATCGGCTTCGTCTTCCAGCAGTTCAACCTGCTTCCCACCCTGTCCGCGTGGCGCAACGTGGAGCTGCCGTTGTGCTACGCCGGGACGGGACGGGCGCAGCGTCGCGTCCGGGCGATCGAGGCGCTGGAGAAGGTGGGCTTGGGGGACCGGATCGCCCACCGCCCGAACGAGCTCTCCGGCGGCCAGCAGCAGCGGGTCGCCGTCGCCCGGGCGCTGGTCACCGACCCCGCGCTCATCCTCGCCGACGAACCGACCGGCAACCTCGACAGCGCGTCCACCCAGGACGTGCTCGACCTGCTCGGCGAGTTACACGCGTCCGGCCGCACGATCGTGCTCATCACCCACGAGCCCGAGGTCGCCGCCACCGCCGGCCGGGTGGTGCGCATCCGGGACGGCGGCATCCAGTACGACACCAGCTCTGATCATCCGAGTGACGACGCCGACGGGCCCGGGGACGTCGGATTCGGCGCCAGCGCCGGGTTCGGAGCCGTCGCCGGCCCGGGCCCCGTTCCCGTGCCTGTGCTCGGGCCCGAGCACAGGCACGGGAAGGCAGCCCATGGCGACCTGGCCCGGCTCACCTGGGTGATCCGCCCATGAGCTGGCTGGAGACACTGCGCATCGGCATCGAGGCGGTACGTACGCACCGGTCCCGTTCGGCCCTGACCGTCCTCGGGATTCTCATCGGCATCGCCGCGGTCATCCTCACGGTGGGCCTCGGCCAGGGCACCCAGAACCAGGTCCGCGACCAGATCAACTCCCTGGGCAGCAACCTGCTCGTGGTCACCCCGGGCAGCGCCACCAGCAGCGACGGCGTCCGCGGCGGCTTCGGCTCGGCCTCGACCCTGACCGTGCACGACGCCGAGGCCCTGGCCTCGAAGGACGTCGCTCCGGACATCGCCGCGGTCGCGCCGGCCAGCCAGCGCAGCCTGTCGCTGACGGCCGGCACGTCGAACTGGACCACCACGGTCGTCGGGACGACGCCCGACTGGCTGTCGGTCCGGGCTCGCAAGATCGCGTCTGGCCGCTTCCTGACCAGCCAGGACATCACCGCCCAGGCCGCGGTCGTCGTGCTCGCCGCCAGCACCGCCGAGCAGCTGTTCGGCGGCCGTGACCCGGTCGGCGCGACCGTGGCGGTCTCCGGAGTCCCCATGCAGGTGGTCGGGACGCTCGCGGCAGCCGGCTCGTCCGCCACGGCCAACGAGGACGACCAGGCGATCCTGCCGATCAGCACCGCGGCGAACCGGGTGTTCGGCGGGGCGGCCCGCGGCTCCGTGCAGAACATCTACCTGGAGGCGTCGTCGTCGCAGACGTTGTCGGCCGCCCACCAGGAGGCCACCAACACACTGCTGGCGCTGCACCGCGTCAGCACGCCCGCCGCCGCCGACTTCACCATCGCCAGCCAACAGTCCATCCTGGCCGCCGCCACCTCGGTGGACCGGACACTCACCGTGCTGCTCGGCGGGATCGCCGCGATCTCACTGCTGGTCGGCGGCATCGGCGTGATGAACATCATGCTGGTTTCCGTCACCGAACGCATCCGAGAGATCGGCCTGCGCAAAGCGCTGGGCGCGCCACCCCGGGTGATCAGACGCCAGTTCCTGGTGGAGGCGTCCATCCTCGGCCTGACTGGCGGGCTCGCCGGCGCCGCCCTCGGGCTGCTGGGGGACGCGCTGCTCCCCCACCTGATCTCCCAACGGATCGACGTCTCGCTCCCCGCGACCGTCGGCGCGATCGTCGTCGCGATGGGGATCGGCGTCGGATTCGGCGTCTACCCGGCCAGCAGGGCGGCCAGGCTGGCCCCCATCGACGCGTTGCGCAGCGAATGACGACCCGCCGCCGCCCGGCCCTGTCCCGCCTCCGGGGCCACGATCAGAAAAACGAGCCCACCGTGCCCGAACCGAACCTGCCAGAACCGATCGTGCCCGAACCGCTCGTGCCCGCGTCGGTCTTTGTCCGGGAGCCCACCCGCACCGGGGAGAGCACCCGTGGCTGACCGGAACTCACGCGGCCGGCGGCAGCGGCTGCGCCGCCGGGCGACGGTGATCGCTGTCATCGTCGTCGCCGGCGGGGCCGGCGGCGGAGTTCTCGCCGCCACGGCCGCCTCGGGCGGGCCGTCCTACCGGACCGCCGCGGTCACCCATCGCAGTGTCGAGGCGACACTGAACTCCACCGGCGCCGTGACAGCCGTCAGCCAGGCAGCGGTGAGTTTCCCCGTCAGCGGACGGGTGACCAGGGTTGCCGTGACGGTGGGCCAGCACGTGACAACAGGTGACGTGCTGGCCGAGCTCGACACGTCCACCCTGGCCGCGGCGGTCGACAACGCCCGGTCCGCCCTCGCTTCGGCGCAGGCGAGGCTCGCCGCCGACCAGACCAGCCAGACCACGGCCGGCACGGCCTCGGCGTCCACCAGTGCGTCCACCGCCGCGCCCGCATCGGCATCGGCTGGGATCGGCGGGGTCAGCGCGGCGCTGTTCGTCGCCTCGGGCCGAGCCGGCGTCCAGGATGTGGGCCAGGTAACGGCAACAGGGGACGCGGGTGGCACGGCGCCGGCCGGAACCGCCGACGGCACGGGGACGACCGGGGCGGCGGGCTCGGCCGAGGAGCTCGTCAGGCAGTACCAACAGCGGTTGCTGGCCGACCAGCACGCCGCCGACACGATCCTGTCCCAGATCAAGGCCGATCTCGCCCACGAGCAGTCGGTGTGCCAGTCGTTCCTGGACGGCCTGCACCAGGGCGAAGAGCACCAGAGCGGGGGTGCCACCTCGGGCTCGGCAGCATCCGGCGTCACGCCCGGCGGCGGGATCTCGGGCTCGGGCACCGTGGCCCCGGCATCCCTGTCGTCACCGGTCGCCGCGGCGGCCACGACGCCGGCGACCAGCAGCGCGGCGCCCGACGGTACGGACTGTGCGGCGCTGCTCCAGCAGGTCCTCGCCGAGCAGGAGGCGCTCAACGAGCGGCTGCGCGCGGTCGCGGCGGACATAGCGGCCCTCGACGCCGCGGTCGCACAGCTGCTGGCCCAGGCCCAGGCCCAGGGCGGGCAGCAGTCCCCCGGGCCGCAACCGGACGCAGGCGCGAGCCCAGGCACAGGAGCAGCCCCAGGAGCAGGAGCAAGCTCAGGAACAGCGCCGGGCACCGAAGCGGGTGCGGGTGCGGACCGACCGTCGTCCGGACCGACCGGAGCCGGGACAGCGACCGGCGGCACGGGCCAGAGCGGGGGGACAACTACCCACGGCGACCAGAACACGCTCGGCGGCACGGCAGCCGGGGGCGGCGCGACAGGCCGGTCCGCGGCGAGTGGCACGGGTGCGGGTGGTGCCGCGGGCGGGGGCGGCTCAGGGACGGGCGGCGCGGGAACGGGCGGCTCACGCGCACCGGCGTCCGCCGCTCAGATCGCCGCCGACCAGGCCGCGGTCGACGCTGCCGACGCCGTGCTCCTGGTGGCCCAGCAGAGCCTGGACCAGGCACGGCTGATCAGCCCGATCAGCGGTCTGGTGGCCGCCGTCAACATCGCCCCCGGCCAGTCCGTCAGCGCCGGGTCGAGCACAGCCACGATCGTCGTGCTGAACCCGGACGCCATGCAGGTGACGACGACCGTCAGCGACAGCGACCTGGCCGCCGTGAAGATCGGCGCCAGGGCCAGGATCACCCCCGACGGGACCAGCTCCCCACTGACCGGCACCGTGGTGGCGGTCGGCCTGCTCCCGGCGGCGTCCACCGCGTCCGGCGGGACGGCCTCGGCCGGGTCGTCGGGATCGTCGTCCGGGGCGGCCTATCCGGTGACCATCGGCCTGAACGACGACGGCGGGAAGCTGTTCGCCGGCTCGGGCGCGGCCGTGGCCATCGTCACCGCCAGCGCGACGGACGCACTCGCCGTGCCGACATCGGCGGTGCTGCGGATCGGCAACCGGTACGTCGTGTCCGTCCTGCGCGACGGCAGGGCGACCAGCGTGCCGGTGCGGGTGGGCGCGGTCGGCACGGCCTTCACCCAGGTGACGTCCGGCCTGTCCGAAGGCGACCAGGTCGTCCTCGCGGACCTGAACGCCCCCCTGCCCACCGGCAACACCACCCCGCGCGGCCTCGGCGGCGCCGGCCTCGGACCAGCCGGCGGCGGCCTCACCGGCGGCCTCACCGGCGGTGGCGCCGGTAGCGGCGGCTTCGTCGTCAACGGAGGAGGCGGCAGACGGAACGGGTGACGGCTCACCCACCCCGTCCAGCCGCCACCTCGGCGGAGAAACAGGAGAAACAGTTGCGAATGTTCGGGGACGAAGGGACAGGTCAGGCCACGGGGGTTTCGGTGGCGAGGAGGTCCTGGAGTTCGTAGACCGCTTCACGGAGTCGGTCGACGAAGGTGTACAGCCCGTCGGCCACCGCGCGCGGTGTGCTCAGGTAGAGGTTGAAGCGGTCGGGCAGCAGCACGTAGGCGATGCCGATGCACTGGCTGCTGGTCGAGCCGAAACCGAAGTACTCGATGTTGACCGAGGGCGCGGAGCTGGTGCTCAGGTAGTCGTCCCGCAGCTTCACCCAGCCCGGGCTGTCGTACAGGTCGAGCGGTTCGGTCACCCCCAGCTCCTCACCGCGCCGTTTCTGGATGAGCTGCAGCTCCCACAGGTGCTGTTCGGGCGCCTGCCCCGACTGGCACTGCTTCGCCTGTGCCACGTGTTTCTCGGCGGCTGCCCGGAACGCCGCCCGGCGGGTCGCCGCGTCCGCCGTCGGATCGTCCAGCGTGGCCACGAAGCGCAGCACCTCGGGTGTGACGACGCGCATCGCCTCGGTGCGCCCGTGCCGGTACTGCCGAGTGGCGATCGACTCGTAGGTGGCGCCTGTCAGCCCTTTGGCCCGCTTGTGCGCGAGCTGGTACGCCAGCTGCACGAACGCGTCCGGTGACACCCGCAGCTGCTTGGCCCGGTTTCCGCCGAAGTCGTCGAACGACAGGATGGTCGTGGCGGTGGCGGCGCCATACGCCGCGAACGCCTCGCCGGCGGCCTGTATGTTGGCCCGCAGGTCGCTGTCCAGCACGAACTCGATGGGTCTGATGTCCGGCAGGCCCTGAGGGACGGCCCCCGACTGCGCCGAGTGTTCCTCGGGTGAGGAACCCAGCAGCGTGTCGACGAAGCTGAGAATCGTGGTTCCGTCCAGACCGCAGTGCTCGATGTTGATACCCGCGGTGCCGTCCTCGAAGACGATCAGGGAGACGGCCTTGTCGAACCACCGGTTACCGCTGTTGCCGTACAACAGCTGGTCGCACGCCTCCTGGGTGTCCGTGGGCGTGATGTCCTCCAGGTCCAGGAGGAACAGCGCGGTTTCCAGCTCGTCGAGCGCGGCGGCGTTGCCGGGGTGGTGGGCAGTCAGCGTCTGCCGGCTGGCCGCCCACTCCGCCCGGGCCTTGGTGGTCAGATGTCCGACGGCGGTGTCCGGCGCGGCCGGGGTCGCACCGGCCTTCCTGATCGCCTCCAGGCCCGCCGCAAGATCGTCTAAGGTGTACGGCCGGCCGTCGGGGCCCAGCACGTCCAGACGGAAGATGTTCCCGCGGAAGAACACCGCGATGTGACGCGCCTGGGACGGGCCCGGCCATTGTTCGCTGTACGGTACGCGGACGGTGTCCTGCACGGCCCCGGGTATCCGCGTCGTGGAGAACAGGAACTTGTTCTGCTCCATCGACAGCGGCCGTCCCCGCTGGACGGCCGGTGGGATGCGTTCGTCGTCGAGCTGCAGCTTGTAGTTGACGGCCGCGGCGACAAGGCCGGCGGCCCGTTCGATCTGTCGCAGCGGCGACTTCTTGAACAGGAAGAAGAAGTTCGCGTTGAGCGCGATGCGGTCGCGGCGGCCCAGATACCGGGACGGCCAGAACGTGTCGAGCCAGCTGTGCACGCCCTCGGTGGCGTCATATTCCACCAGTGCCTGGTGGAGCCGCTGGCCGGGGCCGTCCGGCCGCCGGAACGCGGCCACCGCCGCCTCGGTCCGAGCCAGTTCGTCCGCGGTCAGCAGCGGTGCCGCCCACTCGAGGAATCTCTCGGAGCTCTCCTCCAGCGTGGGCAGCGGCACCCGTGGCAGCTGGTCCTCATTGCCGAAGGTGCGGGCGGACAGTTCCTGCTCGGCAGGGGTGGGGGTGGGCGGCTCCTGATTGCCAGGGACTGCGACAGGGGCGGGGGCGGACAGTCTCTGGGCCACGCTCAGTTCCTGGTTGACGGTCAATGTGATCCTCGACCTCGGTGGTTGTGGGGATTTGGACGATTCCTTGCCGGTTGATGATCCATTGCTGGTTGCGAGGTCGATGACCACGCAATCCTTCGTGCCGCGCGGCCGGGAGACGTAGAGCTGCGCGTAGAGCCAGCCGTCGGCTTCCAGACCGCTCGGATCCACGCCGACGTTGTAGAGGGTGTCTAGCACGAGCGACTGCTCCTGGGGGGAGGCGAAGCGCCGTTGCCGGAACATGTGCTCGAAATGAGCAGTCTCGTATCCCAGTCCGTCCAGGCTCTCCTCGACGGGCTCGAACGGGAACATCCGTAGGACGAAATGCGCCATCCACGGCCGGCGCTCGTCGTTCGCGTGGACCACCCGCATGAGGGTCCGGTGGGTGACGTAGCCGATGCAGCCGGTCGAGATGACCAGGTCCGTACCGGCCAACTGCCGGCGCTGTCGCTGGGTGGGGTCGTTCTCCTCCAGATCGGCGTGCACCGCGTCGTCGATGAAACCGGCCGCGAGCGCGTACGAGAGGGCGGGCCGCGAGGTGTCCAGGCCCACGAACCGGATCCGGCGCGGGTCGGCCCGCGACCGGACCAGCTCCTGGTCACGGGCCAGCAGCGTGTCACGGTCCGGTGTGTCGACGTCCCGGTCGCAGTACCGTCCGTACAGTTCCGCCATACTTGCGTCACATTTCAGCAGAGCCGCGTTGATACCGTAGGAACAACCGATGTCCAGGACGTTGGCACCTGATTTTCCCTGTGCCTCCCGGTACGCCTCGATGATTTTGACGAAATACGGTTTCGCCAGCTGCGGGATGTCGTAGTCGAGCTTGCGCAACGTGTCGAAATAGGCGTACGGGTCGGGCTGCGTGTAGATGTGATCGAGCGAAACTTTTCCAGTGGCATCAAAACGCACGGGTTGGGTTCCTCCTTGGATCACGGAACAGGCAACTGACCGGCGCCGGGCCCGGGCCGCCGATCGCCCCCCCCAGGCCGTTTCCGGCGGCGGATTCCCGGTCGGAGCGGGACGTCACCCGCTCCGACCGGCGTCCGCTGGAAACGGCCTAATCCAACAGTTGGTCGACCCGCACGGCGTGTCCAGCGGCCGCCAGATGCTCGGGCAGCACCCGGCCGAAAAGCTGCCTCGTCCGTTCCACGCTGCCGACCACCCCAGGGCGTTCACTGTACGAGAAAATCGCCGAGTGGCGCGCGGTGCCACCTCGCACGGCGCTCACCCGGTGCATCGAATAACGGCCCCTGAACAGCTGCAGATCCCCGGGGCGCAGGGACGCCCGACGGATCAGGTGCCCACCGCGGCCGGCCAGCACAGCCTGTACGTCGGCAAAGTTCTCCGTCGTCGTGGACCTGATACCCGGGCAGTACTCGAATGCCCCGCCGTCCGCTGGCTCCTGCGTGAGCAGGCTCACCGCGAACTCGTTCGTGTCGAAGTGCCATGGATGTTCCATGCCCGGGGTGACGACGTTGAGACACAGCCCAGCCAGGGGATCCGCGAGCTCGTGGACCCGGGGCAGCTCGAAACAACTGGCAATAAAATTCTGGAACAGTTCACTGGTGTAGAGCCGATGAATGACAAAATCGTCGGGGATACGATCTCGCGCTACGAAGGCGTTACCACGCCGCATCGGCAGCCGACCAGGATGGTCCGCCGGCAGATCCGCGTCGGTGGCTATGTTGTAGGCATTGACGGTCTCGACGTCATAATATGCCCGGGGAGCGACCGCGGCACATTCCAGTCGTATTTCTTCACGCCGGGCGGGCTGGATGAAGTTGTGCAGTATACTGCAGCCGTGGGTGTGTAACTCCTGCCGGGTACGAGAAACCACGTACTCCCAGTCGGCGCCACCCGGCTCCGTCAGGGGATAGCAGGTCGCGCTGACCACCTGCTCGATCAGCCGAGCCTCCGATGCGATCATGAAGTTCTCCTCCGCCGATTATGATCATCATGGCGAGACGGGACAGTACAACCATCCAGACGATCCCCACGACCGACGTCCATCCGCCGACAGTTGCCCGATCCACACGCTGTCAAGGCCTATCCCTCCCCCGCGAACAGGTCACGTCCGCAGCGTCTTCTCGCCCACCCCGGGCATGCCAGGAGCACCCGAGGAGCCGGACATCGACACGAAACAAACATGATCGCACAGTCTTTTCGACTCTTAGCACATCGTTGCCCTCGATTCATTGCCATGAAGTCGTCTGTGACACGCGACACCACCCTCGAAAACGCCTGTCGATCACGATCGGTTCAGATCTTCCCCGCCGTCACCCTCGATATTCATTTTGACTCCGTCGACAGCCACAGCCGATAGTCACACCGGGTGATTAAAGAGTGAGCCCCGAGTGAGTGGGGGTCGATTGTCGGGTGATTACCAGCCAGTCGGGTGACCGTCAGATGGACGTTGGCGACTCCGTCCGTGCGGCCGGCCCAGGATCGCCTGGTCGAGCGGTACCGGGCACGACCAGGCCCGGACACGGAAGCCGCGGCACGGAAATGTTACAAATTACGATCAACAGCGTTACAAGTCAGGACGAATCGGTCCGCTGTCTGGACGGTGGGACCATCCCCGGCCGGGCGAATGACCACTCGTTGTGACCGTCAGCAGATTGTGAGCCGAGCAGATGCCCATTGCAGCGCAGTTCTCCGAGTACGGCACCAGCGACGTGCTGCGCATCGTCGACGCCCCGGCCCCGGTCGCCGGTCCGGGCCAGGTGCGGATCGCGGTGCGGGCGGTGAGTGTGAACCCTGTCGACTGGAAGATCCTCCAGGGCGCCCTGCAGGAGCTGATCAGGCTGGACCTGCCGGCGGGCCTGGGCAGCGACGTCGCCGGTGTCGTCGACCAGGTCGGCGACGGCGTGACCGCCTTCGCGGTCGGCGACGAGGTGCTCGGCTCGTCCTCAACCCCCTCCTACGCCCAGTTCGCGCTTGCCGACCCGGCGGAGCTGGTAACCAGGCCGGCCGAGGTGCCGTGGGAGGTCGCCGGCAGCCTTGCCGGTGCCGGCGGCACCGCGTGGAAGGTGCTCGATCTGCTCGGTGTCACCGCGGGCGAGACGCTGTTGATCCACGCTGCCGCGGGTGGCGTCGGCGTCTTCGCCGTGCAACTGGCCGTCGCCCGTGGCATGCGGGTGATCGGTACCGCCAGCGAGTCCAACCACGAGCTGCTGCGTTCGATCGGCGCCATCCCGGTCACCTATGGTGATGGCCTGGCCGACCGGGTCCGCGCGGCCGCTCCCCAGGGCGTGGACGCCGTGCTCGACGCGTCGGGCCGCGGTGAGCTGCCCGTCTCGATCGAGCTGGCCGGCGGGCCCGAACGGGTGCTCACCATCGCCGCGTTCGACGCCGCCGACCACGGGGTCCGCTTCCACCTCGGCGGTGGCGGGCAGGACACCATAAGGGCGATCCGGGACATCCTCGCCCTGATCGAGGATGGCCGTCTGCGGCTGCCGATCTGGCGTACGTATCCGCTGACCGAGGCAGCCGCCGCCCTCGACGCCAGCCAGACCGGCCACCTCGGCGGCAAGATCGTGCTACTGCCGTCCTGACGAACGCGCCTGCCAGCGGAAACGCTTCCGAGCGGACCGGGCCGCTGTCGGACGGCGGCCTCAGCCCCGCCGGAACCCACCCGTCAGGGCCGCTCCCAGATACCCCACTGGCAGGAGCAGGCTGTGGATGCCGCGTCAACAGCAGGCCGTCTACCCCGTACCCGGCTGTCTACCATGGTGGGCAGTCGTTGGTTCCAGCGGGAGAGAGACTGCGATGGCCGGTGGGGCGGTACCGACGCGGGCGGCGGCCCGCCTGGTACCGCCCCGTCGTATGTCGGCGGTGTACCGCCTGATGCTGGCGTGTACCGCGCTGGCTGGGCTGTTCGTCATGCACGGTATGGCGGTGGGGCTGGGATGCCCCGGCGGTGCCCGCCCAGCGGGGTCGACGACGACGCCCCACGGCCTGGGCACCGGCCACGAGGCTCCGCCGGTACGGCACCCGCCCGCGGCGGCCCCAATAATCGATCATGAGGCATCCGCGTCGTCGTCCCTGCCGGTACACGCCCTGGCGGCCGGCCACGGGACGTCCACGTCGCCACCACCATTCATAATCACCAACAGTGCCGGTGGGCACGGCGCCCTGTGCGTGTCACTGCCGCCCCGGACGGGGCCGGGCGGCCTGCTCGGTCTGCTGGCGCTCCTGCTCGGCATCGCTGTGATCGCGGGGACGTGGCCCATCGGGGAACGGGGCGCCGGCGCCGACAGCGGTGGCCGACGGCGCCGTGCCCCGCCACCGGCCGGTTCAGGGCTGCTGACCAGGCTGTGCATATCCCGGACGTGACGCAACGCCGCTGATCGGAGCAAGGCTCCGGCTGGTCTGACGTTGCTGTTCATCCGCGCGTGTACCACGCGCCGTCCGGAAAGATTTCTGATCTCAATGCTGACATTGTTGCGTTCGCGTGCCCGCGTTCCGTATCCATCCACCGTCCGCCCGCGTTGTGCGCGCGTGCTGGTCGGGGTCACAGTCGTGGTCGGGCTGGCGGCGGCCGGCTGCGGGGGCTCCGCCACGACCGGGCCGGGGACGGCGCACCCGATGGAGTCTCCCGCGATGCCGGGCCATTCTGCGATGCCTGGGCACGGTGGGATGCCGGCGTCCGGAGGGATGCCCGGCCATGCCGAGATGCCGGGTATGGGGGGCCTGCCGGCCGGGGACGGTCTGGCCGCCGAGGCATCCGGGCTGCGGTTCGTCCCGGCCGCGTCGACGCTGCCGGCCAACCAGCCGACTTCGTTCCGGTTCCGGATCCTGGCGGGCCCGGGACAGCACGATCATGCTTCTCGCCTGTCGCCGCCGGAGACCCACGGCACCGGGACGGCCAACGGGGACGGCACACCTGTCACCGCGTTCAAGCTGGACCAGACCAGGCCGATGCACCTGTACCTGATCCGGTCGGACCTCACCGGCTTCCAGCACGTGCACCCGGACGTGGAAGGCGACGGTACCTGGACGGCGCCGCTCCAGCCCGTCCGGCCGGGCGCGTACCGGGTATACGCCTCGTTCATCACCACGGACGCCTCAGGTGCGGACGTCCCGACGGTCCTCAGCCAGCCGGTCACCGTCGCCGGCAGCTCCGCCGACACCCCGCTGCCGCCCGCGTCGACCACGACCACGGTCGACGGCTACACCCTGACCCTGGCCAGCGGACCGACGGCCAAGGCTGCGGGCACCCTGACGATCACCGTGTCCGCGGGAGGCAGGCCCGTCACCGACCTGCAGCTCTACCTGGACACCTACGCGCACCTGACCGCCTTCCACGAGGGCGACCTTGCCTTCGCCCACCTGCATCCGACAGGCACGACCCCGGGCGGAAAGGATGGCGGCCCGGCCCTGCCGTTCGAGGCGAGCCTGCCGCGCGCCGGCAACTGGCGGCTGTTCGTACAGTTCCAGACCGCCGACGTGCTGCACACGGCCGCGGTGACCCTGCCCGTCGGCTGACCGTCATCCGGCCGGAGCCGGGAAGCGGCGGAGGCTACCAACCGGCGCTTCCCGGATCTCCCGGTCGGGTCATCACCCAGGCAGCATGACCATCCGACGGGGCCAGCGGTGTCGCACGCCTGCGCCGTGCGACGCCCACCGTCCCGCGCAGGAACTATCCGATCGGGGAAACCGCGCTCCGGTCAGGACCGGGCGGCCGGGCCGGAAGCCGGTGGATCCAGGGCCTGGCCGGCGTCCTGCCCCGAATGGCGCAGGACCTCGATACGGCGGCGGTACTCCTCCTCGTCGATCTCGCCGCGGGCGAACCGGTCCGCGAGCACCTGTTCGGGTGCCGACGGGTAGGGCGGCGCGGGCGGCATGGGCGGCTGCTGCGAGGGACGGCCGAGATAGCGGATCACGGCGACCACCGCCACTATGACCAGCGCCCAGAAAGCGACCATGCTGATCGTCATCAGTGCGATCCCCCAGCCGCCGAGGCCGTCACCATGCCACCACATCGTCATCATCTCCCTGCCGGTGTCCTCCCGCGGCCTTGGGTGGCACGCAGGCACCGTGGCCGCGCCGTCCCGGCCGAGTGAGGTTTCCGACGTCCACCCCAGCGTCAGCCAGTCCGGCGTCGACCAGTGAGGGCATACCCTCCACGGGCACGGTTTTCGCCCACCAAAGGTCACAGGCCAACAGGTCCGACGGGGTCCACCGGCCCGGCCGAACGTCCCGCGAACGGAGCCGGATCAGGTAGGCGCCGAACCCGCCGTGCGGAACAATCACGCACAGCGTCGGCCATGGGCAGATCGGGTCATGGCGTGGACTCCGCCGGGGCTCCGGAGCTGCCGATGGCGTCGGGAGCCTCGTCGATGACGATCACGTGCAGGGTGCGCGGCCCGTGCACGCCCTCGACCCGTTCCAGCTCGATGTCGCTGGTCGCGGACGGGCCGGAGATCCAGGTCAGCGGCCGGTCCGGGCGCACACGGGCGACCGCGGCGGGTACGCCGTCCACGACGTCCCCGGCCGGTATGACGCAGACGTGCACGTCGGGGACCAGCGTCAGCGCGCGGCGCCCGCAGGCCGGGCCACCGTCGAGCACGATCGTGCCGGTCTCTGCCACCCCCACCGCGGCTCCGGTGAGCACCGCGTCGACGGCGTCCAGATCGGGCACGGACAGCGGCGCCTCGCTGGTGTCCCGGACCACCTGCCCGCCTGCTCGCGCCACCGCCCGATCCGCCGCGGCGAGCCAGTCCGCGGGCAGCCCGGCGGGAACCGCGACCCGGCGCGCGCCGGTGAGCGCCTTCACGATCGCGGCGGTCAGGCCGTCCGGACGCACCCGGTCCACAACGGCCCGGTAGTCGGCGACCCGTTCGTGGAACAGCTCCACGGTCGCCGCCGACCGCCGCCGCGCGCCGGCCGTATCGGCCGTATCGGCCGTGTCAGCCACGCTGGCGGTGTCAGGCGCGCTGGCGGTGTCAGGCGCGCTGGCCGCGCGCGGGCGGGCATAGTCGCGGGGAACCGGGACGTCCTCGGGCCGCTCGGCCGCGGGCACGTCGGCGAGCGCCGCCCGGATCCGGCGCAACATCTGTTCACGCGCGCTCATCACGGCCACCTTCCAGCGCGGGAGCCTCCCCCGCCGTGGGGTCGCTATCCGTCGCAGGCGCATCCCCTGCCGGAGCCGTGTTCCCGCCGCGGGTACGCGCCCACCAGGCACGGAAGGATTCCGGGGGCGGCAGCGGGACGTCGCGCGCCCGGCTCCACGCCGCCACCGGGCCGGGCAGCGGCACCGGACCGACGGTCTGTCGGCCGCCGAGCAGCCGCCGCACCGCGCCGACGCCGCGCTGGACGGCGGCCAGCCGGTCGGGCCGGGCCAGCGCCCAGGCCGCCGCGCGCATCCCGACCGCCTCCGCCGTCGGCCGCGGGCGGGTGCGCGCGGCGTCGACGACCTGGCCGCGCAGGTGCACCAGCACCTCGGGAATGTCGATACGCACCGGGCAGACCTCGAAGCAGCGGCCGCACAGCGACGACGCATACGGCAGCGCCTTCTCCACCGGCCCGGCGTCCACCCCGTTCAGCAGCGGGGTGAGGATGGCGCCGATCGGGCCCGGATAGACCGATCCGTAGGCGTGGCCGCCGGTCCGTTCGTACACCGGGCAGGAGTTCAGGCAGGCCGAGCAGCGGATGCAGCGCAGTGCCTGCCGACCGACCGGGTCGGCCAGCGCGCGGCTGCGCCCGTTGTCGAGCAGCACCACGTGGACGGCGCGCGGGCCGTCACCCCTGGTGACTCCGGTCCACATCGTGGTGTACGGGTTCATCCGCTCCCCGGTCGACGACCGGGGCAGCAACTGGAGGAACACCTCCAGGTCGGACCAGGTCGGCACCACCTTCTCGATACCGACGACGCTGATCACGGTTTCCGGCAGGGTCAGGCACATCCGGCCGTTGCCCTCTGACTCGACCACCACCAGGGTGCCGCTGTCGGCGACCGCGAAGTTCGCCCCGGAGATCCCCACCTTCGCCGTGAGGAACCTGCGCCGCAGGTGCGCGCGGGCCGCGCCGCGGCCAGCGCCCACGGCTGGTCGGTCAGGCCGGCCGGCGCGTCCGCCATCTCCCGCAGGAAGATCTCCCGGATCTCCGCCCGGTTGAGGTGGATCGCCGGGGCCAGGATGTGGCTGGGCCGGTCACCGGCCAACTGAATGATCAGCTCGGCCAGGTCGGTCTCCACCGCGGTGATACCGGCCGCGGCCAGCGCGTCGTTGAGGCCGATCTCGGCGGTGACCATCGACTTCACCTTGACGACCTCGTCAGCACCGGTGGCGCGCCCGCCGGCGCCACTCCCGACGCCGGCGGCACGGACCAGGTCGATCACGATCCGGTTGGCCTCGGCCGCGTCACCGGCCCAGTGCACCTGGCCGCCGGCCGCGGTGACCGCCCGTTCGAACTGCTCCAGATAGCCGTCCAGATGCCGTAACGTGCGCTCCTTGATCGCGGCTCCGGCCAGGCGCAGCGCCTCCCAGTCGTCGAGCTCGCCGACGGCCCGGGCCCGCTTGTCCCGGATCGTCGTGGTGGCGTGCGCGAGGTTGCGGCGCAGCTGGGTGTCGGCCAGCGCCTGCCGCGCCGCCCGCGGGAACGCCGGCGTCCCCAGGAAGATCGCTGTCATGCCGGCCGTCCCCCCGCCCGGGCCCGTCCCCGCTGCCAGACCGCGGGCCGCCCGGCACGCCCGGCCCCCGCGGACGCGGCGGCCGTGGTTGGTTCGGCGGGTGCGACAGGTGCGTCGCCGGTCCCGGCAAGCACCTCGGCCAGGTGCAGGACGCGCACTCCAGAGCGCCACCTGGACAGCAGCCCGCCGATGTGCGCGAGACAGGAGTTGTCCGCGGCCACCAGCACCTCCGCCCCGGTCTGGCGGACATGGCGTGCCTTGTCCGCACCCATCGCCACCGACACGTCGGCGTTCTTGATCGAGAATGTGCCGCCGAACCCGCAGCACTCCTCGGCCGCCGGCAGGTCGACGAGGGTGAGCCCACGCACCGCGCGCAGCAGCTGTTGGGGCCGGTCGCCAAGCCCGAGCGCCCGCAGCGAGTGGCAGGTCGGATGGTAGGCCACCCGGTGCGGGAAGTACGCGCCGACGTCGACGACCCCGAGCACGTCGACGAGGAACTCCGCCAGCTCGTACACCCGTGGTGCCGTGCGGGCCACCGCGTCCCGCAGCGCCGCGTCACCCCGTTCGGCGGCCAGCCTGGCATGCAGGTGACGGATCGTGCCGGCACACGACGCCGACGGGGTGACCACCGCGTCGTATCCCTCGAACGCCTCGACAAAGCCACGCACCAACGGCACGGCCTCGTCCCGGTAACCGGTGTTGACGTGCATCTGCCCGCAGCAGGTCTGCGCCGGGGGGAAGTCCACCTCGACCCCGAGCCGCCTCAGCAGCTCGACGGTGGCCTTCCCCGTCCCGGGAAAGGCCGTGTCGTTGAAACAGGTCACGAACAGCGCGGCCTTCACGGCGCCACCCCTCATCCCGAGCCCTCGTCCCGCCCTGTCATACCGCCCTCCGTTATCCCACCCCCGCTCCCGCGCGCTGGCCCATCCGTGTCAGGCTGCGGCGGTCAACGGTTAGGCGGAGCCCCGCTCCCCTGCGCGCTGGCCCATCCGCACGGGCCGTCTCGCTGCCCCACGGCCCGATCCCCGCCCGCGACCCACGGCCCGCATCTCCACAGCCCGTGTCGTCGGCTGGCCCGCTCCCTCGTGACCGGGCACCCGCGGCCCTGGCCCACGCCGCCTGACAGGCGTCCAATCTGTAACAGACAGTGAGCGCGATCGGCTGACCGCCGCAATACGAGGACGGTGCCAGGACACACGGCCCGCCGGGGCAGCGTCCGGACGGCTTGTCTGTCCGCAAGGTGACACCGGATCGGCACAACCCCTATCTCAAACCCCGCGACAGCAGCACTATCGTCAGAGCGTGACGGCCAACACATCCGCGGCGTTGTTCACTGGATCCGCCGGAGTTGGCACCCCCGCCACCGGGCCCGTACCACCACGGGCAGCCACATCATCACGAGTAACGCAGGTGACCGCGATGACGGCACGCCAGGCACGGCCCCACATACGGACGCCCGCCGGCGTCGGTCGGCTCCGCACCCCGCGAGCGGCACGGACAGTAACCGCTGCTGGCGGCACCGGACGCACCTGGACGGACGGTCGGCGACACGGCGACGAGTGCCGATGACGCCCCGCCGGCCCGACGGAGCGCTCGAGGCGACCGGCACCGGCCGGATGCTCGCGGCCCTGTCCCGCTGGACGGGCCCACACCCGGTCACCGGTGGGGCCACCAGGACGATCACAGGGACGATCACCAGGATAGCCACCGGACCGGCACCCGATCCGGCGCTACCGCGGCATCGAGGCCGGTGACCATGGTGAACACGACCCAGGAGCGGATCGACCGGACCCTGACCGCGCTGTCGAAGGCGGTCGCGTCCCAGGCTGCCGCCCTGATGGCCCTGGAGAACGCGCCCGAGCGGGCCCTACTCGTTCCGGACCGGCTCACCGGCGGCACCCGCCAGCGGGCGACGACCGCGTTGAGCGCGTTGACCGATGCCTGGCACTGGTACAGCGTCCTCACCGATCTCGCCGGACGGGCACGCGCCCTGCGCGGGGACAGGGCCCGGCTGGACGCCCGCGCCATCGACGAGCTGGACCTGCTGCTGCACGGCCCGGTGCCACAGCTGGGCGTCCGCCCGGCGAAGCTGGCCAGCCGTACCGACGCGGCGCTACGGACCGTACGCACCTGCATCGACGAGATCACAGCCGCCTGGAACACCCACCTGGCCATCGTCCACACGGCCGAACAGCGGATCGCCACCGCCGCCGCGACCGCTGCCCGGCTGCGCCTGGACGACGACGCGGGCCTGGCCATCGCCCGCCGGCTGCTGGCCGAGTTCGCCGAGCGAGCCGCCACCGATCCGCTCTCGCTGCCCGAGAGCCTGTCCGCGCAGCTGGCGGCGGCGGTCGCGGCGGCCGGTAGCGGGCTGGACGAACTGGCCAGACGGCACGACGCCCTGCCCCAGGCGCTGCGGGAGGCCCACGAGCTGCTGACCGGCATCATCGCTCTCATCGAGCAGGCCGCGGCGGACGCCGAGCGGGCCCGCGGCCGCGTCCTGCGGTCGAGAGCGTCCCTGACCCGTCTGCCCGACAACGTGCTCGACGACGAGCGTCACGGCCTGCGGACCTGGCTCGACCGGCTGACCGCGACGGCGGCGGCGGGCCGCTGGAAGGAGGCGAGCCGAGGCCTCGATCGCTGGCGGGAGCTCGCGGACGCCACCGCGATCTCCGCCCGCCGGGTCGCCGAAGCCAACGCGGCCATGCTGCGTACCCGGGACGACCTGCGCGGGCTGCTGGCCGGCTGGCAGGCCAAGGCGGTCGGACGCGGTGTCGCCGCGGAACCGGAACTTGCCGGCCTGTACCGACAGGCCCGGTCGGTGCTGTACACGGCACCGACCGATCTCGACCGGGCCGCCGCGCTGGTGCACGCCTTCGGTGCGGCGGTCGATCGCCGCACCTCGTCGAACCCAGGGCCGAACCCGGAGCCGAAACCAGGGCCGGAGCCGAGAGCGGGGCCGGGATCGGGCGCGGATTCCGGGTCAGGATCAAGGCTGGGAGCGGACGGTCCGGCTCGCTCACGGCCGGACGGGGGCCGCGGGCCGGCCTCGGCGCACAATGGGTCGAGCGCGCGTCCAGCAGGGAAGGCTCCTGGCCGCGGCGTCGCCGCGACGCCTCGGTTGATACTGCCGACATGCCGACCCGGCTCCGACAGCCTGGCCCCGGTGTGCCGCCAGGGCGGCGGCAGACCGCGTCCGCCCGTGGACGCTGGTCCGACCAGGTGATACGCACGTGATCGGCCGTGGACAGGCCACGGCCGAAGGCACGGAGACCGGGCGGGTAGGCCACGACCCCGCCACGGGGAAGGGACGGTACGGAATCGACCAGAACGGGGGTCGCTGCCCTGCGTGCGCGACTCCGGTACGTCCGGACGACCGCTTCTGCGAAGCGTGTGGAACGCTGCTGCGGGCCACACCACCGGTAGGGACCGATGACGCCGACCATCGTGAGATCGACCTCGGCCCGATCGCCGGCGTCTGTGACCGAGGGGTACGACACACCACCAACGAGGACGCGATGGGCGTCTTCATGGTCGGCTCCACGCTGATCGCGGTGGTCTGTGACGGCGTGTCGAGCACGCCCGGATCCGGACTGGCCGCCCGGGCGGCAGCCCAGGTGGCGGCGGCGACCGCGGCGGCGATCCTCGCCCGGCCCATCACCCGCCCCCGCCCCGGCGGGGAGCGGGACGACGCGGAGCCCCGCACCGACCATGACCGCGGCAGACCGGCCGGCCCCGACGGGTTCGGCTACCCCGGCTTCGGCGCGGACCTCGGTGAGGATCGCGACCCGCCCGACCATCATGATCGTTACCGTGACCGCGGTGGCCGCCGCGGCGACCACCGCACCGACTGGCCGGACGCCGACCTCCCGACCTGCCCACCTGGCCCGCTCCCACCCGGCCCGCTCAGCGAGGAACTGCCCCCGAGGCGGGCCGAACAGGCGGTGCGTGCCGCCGTGGCCGCCGCGCAGGACGCGGTGGCTCGGATGCCCGCCATCGGGCGCAGTTCACCGTCCTGCACGCTGGCCGCGGCGATCATCACCCGTGAACGGGACGGCACCGGGCACGTGACCGTCGGCTGGATCGGCGACAGCAGAGTGTATTTGCTCACAACGCGCTGCTTCCAGCGGCTGACCGAGGACGACACCTGGGCGGCCGAAGCCGCCCGCGCCGGGCTGATCCCCGCCTCCGCGGTCGAGACCGACCGGCGGGCCCACACCCTCACTCGCTGGCTCGGGGGCGACGCCGAGGACGTCACCCCGCACGTCCGCGCCTTCCCGCTGCCCGCTTCGGCCACGGTGCTGGTCTGCACCGACGGGCTGTGGAACTACCTCTCCCGTGCCGAGGACATGGCCGCGGTCGTCGGCCAGCTCCCGCCGAACGCCTCACCGCTCATGATCGCCCGTCATCTGACCGGGCACGCGATCGACCGCGGCGGCCACGACAACATCACGGTCGTGATCGCGCAGGTCGGGCCGGACCCCACCGACGGGCACGCCGACCGGCACACCTCCGGAAGGGAGCAGCGATGACCACGCCGTTCACCGTGGAGGTCTTCCAGAACGAGTACCTGGCCCACGGCCACGGCGAGGTGCACGCGGTGGTCACCGTCCGGGGAGCGTACGACCCGGCGGGCCTGCCGGGCCAGCGCGGCCCGGTGGAGCTCGCCGAGGTCATCTTGCTGGACTGCTCCGGCTCCATGGGCAACCCGCGGACGAAGATCGTCGAAATGCGGCGGGCGGCGGCGGCCGCGGTCGACGCCCTGCCCGACGGCACGTGGTTCGCGATCGTGCGGGGGTCGGGGATCGCCGAGGCCGTCTATCCGGCCGGCCGTGAGCTCGTCCGGGCCGACGAGCGGACGCGGGCCGCGGCCAAGGAGCGGATCGGACGCGTCGACGCCGACGGAGGCACCGCGATCGGCCGCTGGCTCACCCGCGCCCGGGAGCTGATGGCCACCAGGCCGGATGCCATCCACCACGCGATCCTGCTGACCGACGGACGCAACGGCGAGCGCGCGGCCGAGTTCGACGAGGCCGTCGCCGCGTGCGTCGGGCGTTTCCAGTGCGACTGCCGGGGCGTGGGAGCGGACTGGCGTGTCGACGAGCTCCGCCGCGTCGCGACGGCCCTGCTCGGCACGGTCGACGCGGTCCGGCGCCCGCAGGACCTGGCCACCGACTTCCAATCCATGATCAATAACGCGACGAACCGGGCAGTGGACCGGGTCAGCCTACGGGTGTGGACGCCACGTAACGCCACTGTACGTTTTCTGCGACAGGTCGCACCATTCGTGACAGATCTCACCGGAATTGCCACGCGAGTCGACGAACTGACTGTCGATTATCCGACCGGCGCATGGGGCAGTGAATCCCGCGACTATCATCTATGCGTCACCGTTCCACCACGTACAGACGATATGGAGATGCTGGCCGCCCAGGTCGGCGTGGTCGTGTCCGGCCAGGTGCGGTGCCGTGAGCGCGTCCGCGCGGTCTGGACCAGCGACATCGACCTGTCCACCCGGATCGCACCCGAGGTCGGCCCCTACACCGGCCAGGTCGAGCTCGCCCAGGCCATCCAGGAGGGACTGCAGGCCCGACGCGACGGCGACGAGGCGACCGCTACCATCAAACTTGGTCGAAGCGCACAGCTGGCGCGTCAGTCCGGCAACGAGGGTACATACCGCCTACTTCAACACGTGGTCGACATTGAGGACGCAAGCGCAGGTACTGTTCGGCTGAAACGGAACGTCGACACCATTGACGAAATGGTCCTTGACACACGGTCGACCAGGACCGTCAGGGTGAACAGGTGATCAGGTGAGTGCACGCTGCCCAGACGGGCACCTGTCTCTGGCTCCCGACTACTGCGATCAATGTGGTATGCGGATTGTAGCCAACCAGGAGCCCTATGTCATTCATCCCGCTGACGGGACGACCGGGTCGTCAGGTCGCGGGCGACCGCACCAGCCGGACCATGCCGCCGGGGGCCACGGGGAGCCGTCCTACGGCCGGCGGCCGGCGGAAGGCTCCGGGCCGCTGCCGGCCGGCCCGGGGCAGTCGGGTCCGAACCCGTCGCTGCCGGGCGACCCGTTCGGACGGGACGGCTATGCCCAGGACGGCTACGACTCCGCCGGCCATCTAGCCGGTGGCTACGGTGCCAGCGGGTACGGCCGCGACCCGTACGGCCAGGAGAGATACTCCTCCAGCGGCTACCCGCCCGACCCCTACGCCCAGGGCGGCTACGGCGCGGACGGCTACCCGCCCGATCCCTACCGGGACCCCCGCGGCGAGCCTTCCGACGAGCCGTACCGGGCCGACCTGTGGGGTTACGAGCGGGCTGACCCGTACCGGTCCCCCGCGCCCCCCGCGCCCGGCACGGGCGGTGTCGACGACCCGTACGGCCTCGACCGCGGGGCCGCCGCCCGCCCCTCGACGGGAGCACCGGCCACCGACTACCACCGGCCCCCGCCGAACCAGGCTGGCTTCGAGCGTCCGGCGCGGGATGTTCGGGAGCCGGTCGAGGGCTATGCCGCGTGCCCGAACTGCCACAACCCGAACGAGGTGGGTGCCCGCTTCTGCGAGGTGTGCGGCTTCGACCTCGTCCTGCTGGAGCGTCCCGCGCCCGTTCCGGCGGAGCCGCGTTCCGGCCCCAGTGGGCCACTGCCGGTCCAGGCCAGCTGGGACGTGGTCGTCGAGGCCGAGCGGGAGTACTACGACAGCGGTGACGACCATCGGGTCCCGTTCCCGACGATCTACCCTCGGCGGGTGTTCGCGCTCAACGGCTCCCGGCTGCTGATCGGGCGGCGCAGTGAGTCCCGTGGGATCCATCCGGAGATCGACTTGGCCGGTGCCCCCGAGGACCCGGGCATCTCACGCGCGCACGCCATGCTCGAGCTCCTGCCGGACGGCAGCTACGCGGTGCTCGACCCGGGATCGACGAACGGCACCCGGATCAACGACGAGCCGAACCCGATCCCACCGGGTCAGCCGATACCGCTGCATCACGGCGACCGGGTGTACCTCGGAGCCTGGACCAGGGTCACGATCCGCTCCCGCTGACGGCTGTTCCCGGTAACAGCCGTCAGCGGTAACAGCGGTCAGCGGCACGGCCACTGGCCGACGTCACCATGCGCCGGCCAGCCAAGAAGATCTGCGTGAGTCCGTCGTTCGGGACGCCCGTCAGGCCGGAAGGCGTACCGAACGACAGACTCACCGGGATCAGGCTCACCTGGATCAGGCTCGTGCGCGGACGCGTGAACACTGCCCACGCCACCTGGCTACCTGGGGCCGGCTGGCTATCTTGTTGGCGTTAACCGGCTGTCCGTTGACCGGCTGGCTGGCCGGCGCTCCTACGCCAGGTGCCAGCGCTGCCCCTCGGGTGTGTCCTCGACGATGATGCCGCCGGCGGCCAGCCGGGACCGGATCTCGTCCGCCTCGGTGTAGTCCCGTCGGGCACGCGCGGCCGACCGCAGATCAAGAACGATCTCCATGACGCCGTTGAGTGCCGGCCGCAGCTCGGAACCGGCCGCTGGCCACTGACTGACCGGGTCGAGCCCGAGGACGACCAGCATTCTGCGCACGACGTCGACCCAGCCGGCAAGCTCCCGACGCCGCGCTTTGGACAGCACCTGGTTCCCGCGGCCAACCGCGCCGAAGAGGACAGCCAGCGCCCGGGAGATCGCGAGGTCGTCGTCCAGAGCGGCCGCGAAGGCCGCCCACGCCTGTGCCGGGCTGTCCACCTCGGCCGGGTCGTCGCCCGCGGAAGCATGCGCGGCCGCGCCGGCGGCGATGACCACCGCCCCGGCCCGCCCGGACGAACGGGCGCCCTGGCGTGTGCCGCCCTTCACCTGGCCCTGCCCGGCGGGATCCCGACGTGGGTTCGTGGCGCATTCGGCCGCCAGCGCCGCGGCCTCGTCCGGCCCGCCCAGGATGTCGAGCGCGTTACGGACGAACGTCTCGATCCGGTCATGAGCCGCCGCCGACTCGGCCAGCCCTTCCGGGGTGTACTCCAGCGACGAACGGTAGTGCGCCGACAGCAGATGGTAGCGCAGTACTTGTGGCCTGACCTGCTCGAACGCGTCGCTGACCAGGAACGAGTTGCCCAACGACTTCGACATCTTGGTGCCGCCGGTGGTCAGCAGACCGACGTGCATCCAGTAGCGGGCCATCTGCGGCGCGCCCCCGCCGGCGCCCCCGTGGGAGTGGGCCGCGCTGGCCGACTGCGCACGCTCGTTCTCGTGGTGCGGGAAGACGAGGTCGAGGCCGCCCCCGTGGATGTCGAAGACCTCCCCGAGGTACTTGCCGGCCATCGCCGAGCACTCGATGTGCCAGCCCGGCCGGCCGCGCCCCCACGGCGACTCCCAGAACGGCTCGCCGGGCTTCGCGCCCTTCCAGAGCGCGAAGTCACGGGGATCGACCTTGCCCTCGTCGCACTCCGGTGACGCCTGGACCGCTTCCGGGCGCTGGTGGGACAGCCCGCCGTAGCCGGCGAAGCGGGAGACCCGGAACCACACCGAGCCGCCGCCGGGGTAGGCATAGCCGGTGTCCACCAGCCTGCCGATGAGTGCCAGCATCTCCGGGATGTGCCCGGTGGCCCGCGGCTGGATGGTGGGTGGCAGGACGCCGACCGCACGGTAGGCGTCGTCGAAGGCCCGGGTCTGGCGGGTGGCCAGCTCCCACACGCTTTCGCCGGCCCGGCTGGCGTTGATTATGATCTTGTCGTCGATGTCGGTGACGTTCTGTACGAAGGTCACCTCGAGCCCGGACGCGACAAGCCAGCGGCGGAGCAGGTCGAAGGCCACGGCGGTACGGATGTGTCCGACGTGCGGCGGGGACTGGACGGTGGGCCCACAGACATACACGCTCACGTGACCGGGGCGCAGCGGCTCGAACGGCCGCAGGCGCCGGGTGCGCGTGTCGTAGATGTGGAGTCCCATCTGTCAAGAGTACGGCGCAGCCCCACGCGGGATCCCCCGCCACCCGTGTCAGACACGACTCCGTTCCATGAACGGCCCGCAACATGTATGAAATCCGACTCCGGTAGAGGGTCGAAGTCGGATGACGTGCGGCCCGGGCACAGTATGCGGAACGAGCCGTGCATGGTATAACGCACAGCATGGTGCACGGCACGTCACAACGGAAGATCACAAATCACAATGGTGGATCCCCGGGGTTTCGCCGTACCTGGCGATACATCAGGCCATACATAAGGCCGCACATCGGGCCACAGCGGGCCGCCGCGCACCGGACCACCGCCGTCAACCGGTGGTGAACACCCGCTCGGCGGTGACACGGATGACAATCCGTGTCGCTTCGGGTGCGTCCCAGCGATACGTCTCGTCGCCGGTGTACTTCAGCGCGAGGGCGTCGATCAGCTCGCGACCTCCCTCTTCCGACAGTGTGGCCCGCCCCCGGACCTCGACATATCCGTAGGGATCCCGCTGGTCGAGGAACATGATTCCCACCCGCGGATCCCGGGCGATATCCCGCTCCTTGGCACGACCCCGAATTGTGGACAACAGAAGCTCATCGCCATCACGAGCAATCCACAACACAGTCATTCGCGGAGACCCGTCAGGCCGGATCGTCGCAAGCGTCACGTAGATCGGGGAATCCGCGAGTTTCTTGACCTTCTCGGGCAGATATGACGACATCAGGCTCCTTTGCCGCTCCTGTCGCTTTCCCACCCTGTCATCCGGTCGACGGCCGTCCGGTTGTCATGCCAATCAGGCATAACAACCGGACAGCCAGGTCGGGCCCACGACGCTCCTGGACGCGCCCTCGCTCAGGCGCGGACCACGAGCGCGGTGGCGATCGCCGCGAGCCCCTCGCCACGGCCGGTCAGCCCGAGGCCGTCGGTGGTGGTGGCGGACACGCTCACCGGCGCGCCCACCGCCGCCGCCAGGACCTCCTGTGCCTCCACCCGCCGGCCGGCCAGGCGCGGCCGGTTGCCCACGATCTGCACGGCGACGTTGCCGATGGTCCAGCCCGCCTCGGCCAGCAGCCTCGCCGTCTCACCCAGCAGGGCCACCCCGGCCGCACCGGCCCATTCCGGCCGGCCGGTACCGAAGACCGAGCCAAGATCCCCCAACCCGGACGCGGTCAGCAGCGCGTCACAGGACGCGTGCGCGGCGACGTCGCCGTCCGAATGACCGTCGAGCCCGGTCTCACCGGGCCAGAGAATGCCCGCCACCCAGCAGGGGCGGCCCTCCGCGAACGGGTGGACGTCGACACCGAGCCCGACCCGAGGAAGTCCGGACAGATCCCTCACCTCACTCACACGTCATCACTTACACATCACTCAGGGAGAAGGAGACGGCCGGAGGCGAGCCGGAGCGCTCCGCGACCCGGATGCCGTTCCAGCGGCGTCGGCATTCCAGCGGCATCGGAACCGCGACGACCACCGTGTTGCCGGGATCCGGTGTTGTCGGGATCCGGCGCGGGTAGATGGTCGCCGCGTCAGGGCGTGTCCGGCGGATGTCTGATCGCGCGGGCCGCGCCCAGACGACCAACATCCATCAGCCGCACCCTGGGGCATTTCCCGTGGATCTTCACTCGCGCGGATCGGCGCCCAGCTGGCCGCCCGCATCGAGCAAGATCCACGGAAAACACCCTAGCGGTGTGCGAGCAGCGCCTCGGCGAGGACCAGGTCGGCAGGCCGGGTCACCTTGAACGCCTCCTGTGCCCCGGGAACGGTCATCACGACCACGCCGAGCGCCTCGACCAGGCCTGCGTCATCGGTGATCGCCACTTCGGGAGGCAGCGTCGCGCTGAGCCGGTAGGCGTCGTCCAGCACGTCCCGGCGGAATCCCTGCGGGGTCTGCACGGCACGCAGAACATCGCGCGGCACTGTCCGTACGACCCGGCCGGTGTCGTCGATCTGCTTGATGGTGTCGTTGACCGCCAGCACCGGGATGACCGCGGGCGCTCCGGCCAGGACCGCTGACGCGACCGTGTCGACAAGCGCCGGGGGCGTCAGCGGACGGGCCGCGTCGTGCACCAGGACGACCCCGACCGTCTCGTCGAGCACCGCGAGAGCGGCCCGCACGGAATCGATCCGCTCGGCGCCACCTGCGATCACCTGTACGCCAGGCCCCAGCAGCGCCGCGAACGCGTCCAGCTCCGCGGTCGGAGCGGCGACGACCACCTGATCGACCAGGGCCGCGGAGGTCAGTGACTCGACCGCGTGCTGGACGAGGGAGCGGCCGGCCAACGAACGAAGTGCCTTGGGTACGGATCCACCAAGACGCTCGCCGCGGCCGGCTGCCGGCACGACCGCGGCCACACGGTCAGACATATGCATAAAAAGCGTCAAATAGATTCAACGCGTTGGCTATCCGGAGTATCCGCCGCCGCGACTAACCCGCCAGTACCTCGTCGAGCATCGCTTCGGCTTTGTCCTCGTTGGTGCCCTCGGCCAACGCCAGCTCACTGACCAGAATCTGACGCGCCTTGCTCAGCATGCGCTTCTCACCAGCGGACAGCCCCCTTTCGCGATCACGACGCCAGAGATCACGAACGACCTCGGCGACCTTGTTCACGTCACCCGAGGCAAGCTTCTCGAGATTCGCCTTGTAACGCCGCGACCAGTTGGTTGGCTCCTCGGTGTGCGGGGCCCGCAGGACCTCGAACACCCGCTCAAGGCCGTCCTGGCCGACCACATCACGGACACCGACCATCCCGACGTTGTCTGCGGGGACGCGCACAGTGAGGTCACCCTGCGCAACCTTGAGCACGAGATAGAGCTTTTCCTCGCCCTTGATGACGCGTGTTTCAATCGCGTCTATGAGAGCAGCACCGTGATGTGGGTAAACAACGGTCTCGCCGACTTGGAACGCCATGTGTCAAGTGCCCCTTCCGCCTTCACCAGGGTAACACGCGTGCATCGACGCAGGTCAGACGCGTGCTTGTGGAACAGGCCGGCGACGGCCCGTCCGGACGTCCCGGTGACGCGTCCAGCGCGCCTCGGCGACGCTCCGGACCAGGCGAAACGGGCAATGGCCACCAGCATGGACAGCCCACCCGGATGTTGTTGCCGTGCTTCCCGCTACCCCGTGACGCCGTGATCGGCGTCACGGGGTAGGGCAGCCACACCGCCGCGCCGCTCGGACCGCACCCGCTGGTGGAATCCACCCGGGGTGTCGTCACGCGACCGTGTACGACACCCCGGGCCGCGCCGTACCGGACGATGCCGCCCCCGGACGATGCGCGCCCCGCTGGCGTCCGCCCTGTTGACACGGCACCAGCTTCCTATACCACCCGGCACATGGACCGTCCATCGGCCACGATGGAGGGGTGCACGTCACACCGCCGCCGCCTCCCGCCTCCGGGGACGACGGAAACGGCCCCGGCCACGAGGACGACCAGCACGCCCACCTTCCGCATCAACGCTGGGAAGAGCTTCCCCCGGTCGACGTCAGGATCCCTGACGACCTGAGCGATCTCGACGACGAGGTGGTCGCCTACCAGGCCGAACTGCGGGCGCAACGGCGGCGGGAGCGCGTCGACCGGCTGGTCCCGGGCCTGCGGAGCCTGCGCGGCCGGCGCCGCCGGCCCGGCAGGCGTCACCGACCCGACCTGCTCGAGCGGCTCGACCGACGTGACCGGCCGAGGGCACCGGGCGGGCGCCCTCGCCACACCTCCGGGGCTGCCGTCGCACTGATCGTCATCGTCCTCGCGGCGCTGGGCGCGATGGTGCCGCTCGTCCTCGCGCATCCGCGGCCGCTCGCGCCGCAGGGCGCGGTCCCGCTCGCGTCCACGACCGTGCCGCCGGGCGCGGTCGGCGGGCTGCTGCCGGGCGTCCCGCTCAGTACCGCCCGTACCTCCCGTCCCGCCACTGATCTGCGACCAGCGCTGATCGTGCTACTGCCGGTGGCCTGCGAGTGCCCGCGGGCCATCCACGAGATCGTGAGCCAGGCCCGGGAGGGCCGGCCGATACCGACCTATCTTGTGGCGCCGTGGACCGACGACCCCTCGCTGGAGCGGCTCGTCCGTCAGCCGGACGCGGCCGCGGGGTTCGCCGTCGGCTACAACGACCCGGGCGCCTCCCTGTCCCGGCTGTACCGGGCCGACCCCCGGCAGCCGACCCTGCTGCTCGTCGCCATGGACGGCCGCCTGGTGCACCCGCCACGTATCTTCACCGTCGGTGACCGCCTGGAGGGATGGCTGGGGGCGTTGCCGGGCCGATAGGCGCCTCCCGGCCCGGCCTGGCCCGACCGGCCCCGGGCCGACCCTGCGTCCATCGCGCGGCGATGTTCCGAACAGGCGCTGCGGGCATGACTGTCGCGGCCCGTCCGTCTTGTTACTGTTTGTTGTGTCTTGTCATGGCTTGCCATGGGTTTGTCGTGGCCGTCTCCCGGTGTCGGCTAGCGGGCCCGCCGCGCGGCGGCGTCCCATGGCTGGTTCGCCGCGCCGCGGGAGGACCTGCACTAACATGTGGTCCGCGGTCGAACTCTGCACGTATGCGAGTTCTGTGCGAATGTGCGTCCTGGGGTTGGGACCGTGCCCGTCCCGTCCGCCGGCCCGGCGACGGGGTCAACCGACACCGACGTGACGATCGTCGGTTCCGCACCGAGGAGCAGCCGACTCGTGAGCCACCGCCCGGGTGTGCGTACCGCGACCGCCTTGCTGGTGGCCGCCACATCGCTGATCGGCACGGCCGCGCTCTCCGCCTGCGCGGCCGGCAGCGACGCGCTGACGTCACAGGCCCGCACGACCACGAACACGGTGTCCGGTGCCGTCGGCACCATCGCGCTGCGCAACGTCTACGTGGCCGGGCCGGCGGCCAGGGGCGGGGACGCCCAGGTGGTTTCGGCCTTCTTCAACGGGGGGGCCCAGGAGGACCAGATCATCCAGGTCAGCTCCGACGCGGCCAACGGTGGCGCGGCACCCGCGTCGTCGGTTCTGAAGCCCGGTGGCGGCGTTATCTACATCGCCAACGGCAGCGCTCCGACGCTGACGGGGCTGAACCGCGAACTGCTCGTCGGGCAGGCGATTCCGGTCACGTTCACGTTCGCCAAGGCCGGCAGCGTCACCCTGAACGTCCCGGTGGAGCCGGCCGCTCCCGGGGCGTCCGCGCAGGCCACCGCGGCCACCAGCGCGACGCCCACGCCGCGCGCCGTGGCCTCTACCGACCGGGCGCACTGACCCGAACGGCCTGGGCAGCCGTTACCGCGGGTCGCGGCAGCCGGCTTCGGTGTCGCCGCTGGGCAGTGGGGTGCCGCGTTGCCGCGGGCCGGACGACATCCAGGCAAAAGCGATCATTATGATCTGCTGGGACAGATCAACATAATCGTTGTCGTACAGCCGACAACGTCGATTATCCACCGCCCCGTAGTAGTTGTCGGAGCATGCCTATACGGTGCGGGCCATGTCCTCTCGGCCTCCCGTTCCCCGACCGAGCACACCAGGCCCGTCCGGCTCTCGCGTCGCCTCGGGCGGCTTCCGATGCAGCGGATGCGGCGCTGAGGCCGTCAAGTGGACCGGTCGCTGTCCGCGCTGCCAGGCGTGGGGGACGGTCGAGGCACAGGTTCCCCCCGCCCGCGCGGCCCACCGGGTCAGCAGCCGCAACCTGACGGCGCGACCCGCCGCGGTGGTCACGGCGCCCGCACGTCCGATGTCGGATGTCGACGTCACCACGGCCCGCAGCCGTCCGACCGGCGTCACCGAGCTCGACCGGGTGCTCGGCGGTGGGTTCGTGCCCGGGGCGGTCGTCCTGCTGGCCGGGGAGCCGGGCGTGGGCAAGTCCACGCTGCTGCTCGAGGTCGCCGCCCGTAGCGCCACCTCCGGCGCGCGGGCGCTGGTGGTCACCGGTGAGGAGTCGGCCGCGCAGGTACGGCTGCGGGCGGGCCGCACCGGGGCGGTGCACCCCGAGCTGTGGATCGCCGCCGAGACCGACCTGGAAGCCCTCCTCACCCACGTCGACGAGGTCCGCCCCAAACTGCTTGTGGTTGACTCGATACAGACCATCACCACCGCCGCGGCGGAAGGCGCCGCCGGCGGGGTCACCCAGGTCCGGGAGGTGACCGCGGCCCTGATCCGGGCGGCGAAGGCGCTGGACATGGCCACCGTCATCGTCGGCCACGTGACCAAGGACGGCACCGTTGCCGGGCCGCGCCTGCTCGAGCACCTCGTCGACGTCGTCCTGCACTTCGAGGGCGAGCGCCACTCGTCCCTGCGCCTGGTCCGGGCGAGCAAGAACCGCTTCGGTCCGTCCGACGAGGTCGGCTGTTTCGAGATGGGCGACGGCGGCATCCGCGGGGTCGCCGACCCCAGCGGGCTGTTCCTGTCCCGCTGGCACGACGGCGGGCCGATGGACGGCGTGGCGGGCACCTGCGTGACGGTCGCCGTCGAGGGCCGCCGGCCGCTGGTGGCCGAGGTGCAGGCGCTGGTGGCGAGCTCGGCCGCGGCCGTACCGCGCCGGGCGGTCTCCGGGCTGGACTCGGCGCGGGTCGCGATGATCCTCGCCGTCGTGGAACGCCGTGGCCGCATCCAGCTGGGGAAGTCGGACGTCTACGCGGCGACCGTCGGCGGTGTCCGGCTCGCCGAACCGGCCGCCGACCTGGCGATCGCGCTGGCCACGATCAGCAGTGTCGAGGACCGCCCCATCCCCGGCGACCTGATAGCGATAGGTGAGGTCGGCCTGGCCGGCGAGGTCCGCTCGGTGGGCGCGGTCCGCCGGCGGCTGACCGCGGCCTTCAGACTCGGCTTCCGGCGGGCGCTGGTACCTCCGGACGCCGGCCCGGCGCCCGAGCACATGACGACGATCGAGGTTTGCGACCTGGGCCAGGCGATACGGCACATGTACGGCCCAGGCGAATGAAAAGCACATCTGGTGAAAACACCGCTACAACATCGCAGGAGCGGCATGGCAAAGCAGCCGGCCCGATACCATGACCAGGGCGGGACGCCCCGACACAGAGGGAGCCAGATGGCAGGATCACCCGGGGATGACACCTTCCGGGCGACACTGGCCACTGTCGCCCCCGGTACCCCTTTCCGGGACGGGCTTGAACGCATCCTGCGCGGCCACACCGGCGCCCTGATCGTACTTGGTCACGACAAGGCGGTCGAAGGCCTCTGCACGGGCGGTTTCGAGGTGGACGTCGAGTTCTCCGCCACCCGGCTGCGGGAGCTGGCGAAGATGGACGGCGCAATCGTCCTGTCGTCCGATCTTCAGCGGATCGTGCGCGCTGCCGTCCACCTGGTGCCCGACCCGACGATCTTCACCGAGGAGTACGGCACCCGGCACCGCACCGCCGAACGGGTCGCCAAGCAGAGCGGGTACCCGGTGATCTCGGTCAGCCAGTCGATGCGCATCATCGCGCTGTACGTGGCGGGCCGGCGCTACGTCCTCGACGAGTCGGCCGCGATCCTGTCCCGGGCCAACCAGGCACTGGCCACCCTTGAGCGTTACAAAATGCGGCTGGACGAGGTCGCCGGCACGCTCTCCGCGCTCGAGATCGAAGATCTGGTAACCGTTCGTGACGCGATATCGGTCAGTCAGCGCCTGGAGATGGTCCGCCGCATCGCCGACGAGATCGAGGGCTACGTCGTCGAGCTGGGAACCGACGGCCGGCTGCTCTCCCTCCAGCTCGAGGAGCTGATGGCGGGAGTCGAAACCGAGCGGGAACTCACCGTCCGTGACTACCTGCCGTCCGGGGGCAAGGTCGGTACCGCCGCCGAGGTGCTGGCGCAGCTGTCCGCGATGTCGTCGACGGAGCTGCTGGACCTGACCGTGCTCGCCCGCGCGCTGGGCTTCTCCGGCGGCGCGGACGTGCTCGACAGCCAGGTCAGCCCCCGCGGCTACCGCATGCTGGCCAAGGTGCCCCGGCTGCCACGGCTGGTGGTGGACAGGCTCGTCGACCATTTCAGCACCCTGCAGAAGCTGCTGGCCGCCGGCGTGGACGACCTGCAGGCCGTCGAGGGCGTCGGCGAGGCGCGCGCGAGGGCCATCCGCGAAGGGCTCTCCCGCCTCGCCGAATCCAGCATCCTCGAACGCTACGTGTAGACCGGAGCGGCTGTGTGCGGCCGCATGTGAAGCACCGCATGGTGCACCCTCACGTGTCCGTGTGAACCGCTGGACAGCGCGGAGACGGGCGTCCGTTCGCGTCACGCGCGCCGCCAGCCGATGACCGCCGACCGATGGCGGTGGGCCGCGCGGCCCAGCCCACCTGTGGGCCCCGGCCTGCCCGGCCGGCGGCCATGCCAGGATGGCGGGGATGGCATCCACCGCCTCTCCCACGGCCACCTCGGCATCCGTGACCACTGCCGCGGCCGATGCGGCCGCCGTAGCCGATGCGGCCGACGCGGTGTCGGTCGACGCGGCCGAACCGGCCGCTGTGGCACCCGTGGCCGCCACGGCTGCCAGGCCCGGCCCCGGGGCTTCGACGGCGTTCGCCGACGCCGTCCTCGAGTGGTACGCGACCCATGCCCGTGACCTCCCCTGGCGGCACCCGGAGGCGAGCCCCTGGGCGGTTCTCGTCAGCGAGATCATGCTGCAGCAGACGCCGGTGAACCGGGTGCTGCCGGCATGGCAGGCCTGGCTGGACCGCTGGCCCGCCCCGTCGGCGCTCGCCGCGGAGCCGGCCGGCGAGGCCGTCCGCATGTGGGGGCGCCTGGGCTATCCGCGCCGGGCGCTGCGGCTGCACCAGGCCGCGGTGGCCATCACGGAGGAGCACCATGGGCTGGTTCCCGACGACCTGGAGCATCTGCTTCGGCTGCCGGGAGTGGGGACCTACACCGCCAGAGCGGTCGCCGCGTTCGCCTTCCGTCAGCGCCACGCTGTGATCGACGTCAATGTCCGGCGGCTCGTCGGCCGGGCCGTCAACGGCCGCGACGACCAGCGAACGGCCGTGTCACGCCGGGACCTCGAACTGGTCGAGTCCCTGCTGCCCCACGACGCAGAGAGCGCGGCTCAGGCCAGCGCCGCGTTCATGGAGCTCGGTGCGCTGCTCTGTGTCGCGCGTACCCCCCGGTGCGAGGCCTGCCCGCTGCGGCGGGAGTGCGCCTGGCGGCGGGCGGGCAGCCCGGCCGCCGCGGACACGGGCCGACGCACGCAGAGCTACGCCGGGACCGACCGGCAGGTACGCGGAAAGCTGCTCGCGGTGCTGCGCGAGTCACCCGTCCCGGTGCCGCAGGACGTCCTGGACACCGTGTGGGACGAGCCCGTACAGCGCGGCCGTGCGCTGCACGGCCTGCTCGACGACGGCCTCGTCGTCGCGGTCGCGCCCGGTGTGTACGCCCTGCCCGGCGAACAGGCCTGGCCCGGCGTGCGCAGCCCATCCGGCGGATAGCCCACCCAGCGAACGGAGCCCCGGGCCGACCGACCTTCCTCGGTATTTGCTATAAAGCAAGATAAGATTCCGTGAGCATCCGGCAACAAGCCGGCCAGCCCGAAGCAAACAGTGCCGATCCCAGGAAATGGTGCTGAAGAGCGTAATTCGTAAATCGTTTCGAGTTGGCCGGAAAAAGGACCACACAGTTGGCCGCGAACGCATCGGACCGGATTGCTAACTTCACATCGAGGAGGCCCGAACATGGACACCGACGGCGACCCTGTTCCCGAACCCCGAGGCATACCCGCCGCTGCGCCGGCCTCGCTCGCCGAGGTGGTGACGGTGCGGCACGGCCCACTGGTCGACCACGAACTCGTTCTCAGCACCGGAGCGACCGCGTCCGACCTGACATCCGCAATGATCATGGTGCCGCCGCAGGCCGCGCTGGTGAGTTTCCACGGTGACGTCGACCTGTCACTGGTCTTCCGAGAAAGACCAGGATGCTACGGCGACAGCCCCGAAGACCTGGCCGGACCGGCCGTGTAGCGCATGTAGAGGTACGTGTAGAGGTAAGTGCGTGCAGAGGTAAGCAGAGGTAAGCGGTAGAGACGGCGCACGCGGCGCCGTGGCGCGTGTGACGCCAGGCCGTCCCACTAGCCCTAGCCGTGACCTGGCCGCGAACCGTGACGGCCACATCGCCTCCGGGCAGGTGGACCGCACGGGACGGCCAGGCAATATCGTGGGCGGGTGGCCATACTCTCTCCCCGCGGCGAGGACTTCCCTCGCTGGTATCAGGACGTGCTCGCCAAAGCTGAACTGGCCGACAACGGCCCGGTCCGGGGAACCATGGTCATCCGACCGTACGGCTACGCGATCTGGGAGCGGATGCAGGCCGACGTGGACGCCCGGATCAAGGCGACCGGGGCGGTCAACGCCTACTTCCCGCTGTTCATCCCGGAAAGCTACCTGCGCCGGGAGGCCCAGCACGTCGAGGGCTTCAGCCCGGAGCTCGCGGTCGTCACCCACGGCGGCGGCAAGGAGCTGGAAGAGCCGGTGGTGGTCCGCCCGACCAGCGAGACCGTGATCGGCGAGTACATGGCGAAGTGGACGCAGAGCTACCGCGATCTGCCGCTGCTACTCAACCAGTGGGCGAACGTGGTGCGTTGGGAACTGCGCCCCCGGCTGTTCCTGCGCACCAGCGAGTTCCTCTGGCAGGAGGGGCACACCGCGCACGTCGACCAGGCGGACGCCGCCGCCTACGCCCGCCGCATCCACCTCGAGGTCTACCGGGAGTTCATGACCTCGGTGCTCGCACTGCCTGTCCTCGTCGGCCGCAAGACCGCGAAGGAACGGTTCGCCGGCGCCATCAACACCCTCACCCTCGAGGCGATGATGGGCGACGGCAAGGCGCTGCAGATGGCGACCAGCCACGAGCTCGGGCAGAACTTCGCGCGCGCCTTCGACATCGACTTCCTGGGCGCCGACGGCCAGCGGCACCTGGCGTGGACGACGTCGTGGGGCTCGTCGACCCGCATGATCGGCGGTCTGATCATGGCGCATGGTGACGACAACGGGCTGCGGATACCCCCGCGGCTGGCACCCGTCCAGGTGATCGTGCTACCCGTCCGGGACGACGCGGCGCTCCTCGAGCGGGTTTCCCAGATCACCGAGGGGCTGCAGGCCGCCGGGGTGCGCGTCCAGCTCGACGCCCGCCCCGGCCTGTCGTTCGGCCGGCGGGTCACCGACGCCGAGCTCAAGGGCATCCCGGTACGTGTCGAGATCGGCCCGCGCGACCTTGCCGCCGGCAGCATCACCCTGGCCCGCCGCGACACCTCGGAGAAGATCACCGTACCGCTCGACGACGTGCTGGCCCGGGTGCCCGCGCTGCTGGACGACGTCCAGCAGAACATGTACGACACGGCCCTGGCCGCTCGTGACGCCCGCACCCGCGACGTGTCGGACCTCGCCGAGGCGGTCGAGGCGGCGTCGGTGGGCTTCGCCCGCCTGCCGTGGGCCGCCGTCGGTGACGGCGGCGAGGCCAAGCTCGCCGAGGAGTCGTTGACCGTCCGCTGCATCCAGCGGCCGGACGGAACGCTCCCGGACAGCGGGGACGAGTCCGACCTGGTCTGCATCGTCGCCCGGGCCTACTGATCGGGCCCGCTGGCCGGGCCACGGCCCGCGGGCCAATGGCCGTATTGCCGATTAATTCTGTCGTCCCCGGGTATTTCCAAGATCGGGCTTGTGATGCCCGACCGCCGACACGGCCACGCCGCCACGTGGCTCCCGCCCGAGCGGATTCCGGTCCGAGCGGGAGCTTCCGCGCTGTCGCACGGTCGCGAGTATCGAGGAGAACGGGAGCACGTTCATGGGCGAGAATCCGGACAAGATCAGAACGGACATCGAGCTGACCAGGTCCCGGCTCAGCGAAGAACTCGGTCTGCTATCGGAGCGGGTAAGTCCGGGCCGGGTCGCTGGACGGACCGCCGAGGACGCCCGCAGCGCCGTGACCCACGCCCGGGAACGAGTAGTCAGCGGCACGGCCGGCGCCCGCACCCGACTCGCCGGATATGCGGGTGAGCTCGGACCCAAAGCGTCGATAACGGCACACAGGGCCTCGGCCGGCGCGTATCGGGCCAGGCAGACCGCGGACGAACTGGTGCACCGGGCCGGCCAGAATCCGCAGATTGCCGCGGGCACCAGAAAAATCCGGGAATCCACGGGCCAGGTGATACGGACGACGCGCAGCCGGGCCGCGGACAATCCCGGCGCCACCCGGGCCGTGGCGGCCGGTGTGGCCGGTACGGCGGTGACCGGCGCGGCCGTCCTCACCGTCATGTGGCGGCGCCGCCATCGGAACTGGTACGAATAAGTTCGCCTGGACGTAAGTCCACCTCGGCCGCCGCGTGACCGGGCATGAAACGGCCGGTCAGCTGACCGCGTACGGTCAGCTGGTCGCATGTCCGCTTCGGTCAGCGGACCGCGGATGCGGCAACGGCTGCCGGACCCGGTCGGGCTTTCCTGCGTCTCCCCGTGTATATCCGTGTCCGCCAGGTTCGCCGTATTTTCGTATTCCCGGGTTCCCGATCCCGACGCCAACGGCCTCACGCGGTTGTGGTGCGGATGTCATGCGCGTTCCGGGTCTCCCGGGTTTCTCGGGCCTCTCGGCTGTCGGCGGCGCTGCTGGGCCCGTCCCCGGGCACGGCTGTGGCTGATGCGACGTCGTCCCATACCACGGTGCGGTCCCGTCCCAGCGCTTTGGCTCTGTACAGGGCCCGGTCCGCCATACCGACCAGCTCCACCTGGTCCGATACATGCACGGGAAAGGCGCAGGCGCCCACCGACACGGTGGCGAAAAGCGAGATGTCGGCATTCACCGTGATCGGGCTGGCGGCCACCCTGGTCCGCATCCGTTCAGCGACCACGCTGAGCTCGTCCAAATGGACGTTGGGGGCCAGCAACGCGAACTCCTCACCGCCATAACGGGCGAGTACGTCGCCCAGGCGGGTGGTCCCGCGCAGCCGGACGCTGATTTCGGCAAGCACCCGGTCACCCGCTGGATGACCGTAATGATCGTTGATCGCCTTGAAATGGTCGACATCTATGATGAAGAGAGCCAGTAGGCCGCCGGTACGGCGTACCCGGGCGAGCTCTATCGGCAGTTCCGCCTCAAGAAAACGGCGGGTGTACAGGCCGGTCAGTGCGTCGGTGATTGCCAGCCGACGCTGGTCGGAGAGCAGGACCGTCATCCGGGCGATCGTCAACAGGAACATCAGGGCGTACGTCACGGCGATCACCGGAATGTCGTGGGTGATCCCGCGGGCGTACTGCACCAGCATTGTGACAGGTGCGACCAGGGCGGCACCGAACAGAACGGCAAGGCGACATCGGCCGAGGCCGACGTCGCCGGCCGGAGCCTGGTCGGCAATACGGGCCATTGTCGGATGCAGCGCCGCCGCGCCCAGCGCGAGAGAACCGGCAAGCCACATCACGTCCAGGATGTTTCCCGGCTGGTAGGCGCCGTTCAACCGTTGCAGGCCGTACAGGGTGTCCGCCGTCATGACTGCCACAAGATTTCCCATGAGCAGGAAGAGAGCCAACGGTTGACGGCCGGATCCCAGGAGTAGTTTGAGCCCGACCGCGAACAGGACGAGATCCATGGCCGGGTGCCCGAGCAACGGGACGGCCTCACCCAGCCAGCCGGGGCCGCCGCGGACGCGGGGCCCGATGAGATAGACCCACGCCAACATGGTCACGGCGGCCGCGAACGTTCCGGCGTCCAGCAGACCAGGTAGGTCACGCCCGGGGGTGCGGTACCGGGCGAGCAGCACCAGGCCCGTAACCACGAAGGGGTAGCGGAGCAGGAAGGAAGAAGGCGTCGGAGACGGTCCGGAAATCCATGATGCCAGGTACGTCGTACAGCAGACAGCAGGTCATGCCGGCGATCACGTACACGACCTGGCCGGCTCCCAGCAACAGCCAGGGCAGCCGCGGCGTGGGCCTGAACCGGACAACACCGATGAGGACCGCCACCACCGACGACACGCCGATCAGGCAGTAGAGCGCCGCCCGCCCCGTATCACCGACGGGTGTCAGCCAGTATCCGATCATGAGAACGGTGCCGGCCGTCAGATAGAGCAGCCACGGCCGACCCACGGCCTGGTCGGAATCCGCCCGTCCCCGCCCCATCAGGTCGCCTCCCGGCGGCAGGGCGGCCGACCGCGAAACCCGCCCGTCCGGACGGCTCGGTGAAATGTCAGGGTTCGTGTCATCCTGGAAACGGCCTTCATGACGAGATGCCCGGACCTGTCCGGCGGCGTGGAAAATCTCATACCGACGATACGATACAAAAATAGTACTCCGATGGGCAAAGCCTTCCAAATTACTTGGCAACGATGTCCGGCAACCGGTTCGGCCAGCTTTCCCGGACAACTTCGGTGACGACCGGCGCCAGCCGGCTGAGATCTCCCGACAGCCTGGGATGTCGGGTCCGCCGAAGCGGCTTGCGAGCCTTCCGGACCGCGGTCCCATGGCCAACAGAATCATGATCACAGAACCTTGGTCCCGTCGGGAAGCCGGACCACCGGGCCTGCCGGACCGGCTTCCGGACCACCCGAGCGAAAGCGGTACAATCGCGCTCTCTTTGATCCACCGGGAAGCCGTGACGGCCACTATGCGTGACGCAAAGCGGCTTCGCCGCCGTACCCCACCCGGTTCCTCCGCCGCGTCGCCATCTCGGCGCGGACGGCTGGTCCGCGCCGGCGAACGACCGGCTGGCCGGCCCACCGGAGGACAACGGCTGATACGCCCAAAGCATCACGTGACCGACATCCCTTACGTCGACTTGTTCGTCCGTCTTCGGGTTCAGTCAAACAGTATGGAGGAATGCTTTTCTCCAGCAACGTACGGGTCCGTCCTATCCGCAGCGCGGCCACCATGTGTAGCCAGGAGATCCGTGCGCTACGCGCCGCCGTCGGCCCACCATGGCGGGGTGGCCGGCACCGGCGACCGGCCTGGCCACGCGGCCTGCGGGGCTGGCTGGACATCGCTATGGAGTTCGGGATCGGGCAGCGGGCGTTGCTTGTCCGCTCAGCCGCGGACGCCGGCGGCGGCCTGGGTGCGGCATATGCCACAAACCGGTTTCATCACAGCGGGACAGGTGACCGAAAACACCGTCACCGGACGACGCCACAGCACGGGGACGGACGGTGGGAAGCGACACCACGGGCAGTCCCGTGGGCTTCCGGATACGAAACGGAACGTATTTACCCGGACGGCTCTGGAAGTCCCGGGCGGACCCGGACACCGACGCTTCGCACGCTACCGCACACCCCGGGAAGCTGGGCCTTCCGGACCTCCCCGAGCGGCTTCCGCGGCAGCCGCGTCCGACCGGGGGCAAACGCACCGGAAAAACATGACCACGCCGTCCACGACCTGTCGGTGGCACGACGCCCCCGGCCCTACCGGGCCAGCTGATTCCTAATATCAGGGAACCGGTCCGACCACCTGCGAACCCTTTATCTGTACACGACCTTTACACGCCGGTCCGGCAGCGACAAGAGGATGTGATCAATCGTACGTTTGAACGTGGTGACCAGTTTTGTTCCCACTCGGGAAAGTTGATGCGCTCACAGCCACAATGCCCGTCAACTCGGTAGCGTGATCCCCAGGGTGGGGAAGTCGCAGGAGAGGAGCGGACGTGCTGGCGCCGCTGACCGACGCTGATCCCCGAAAAGTCGGGAGATACTGGCTCCAGGGACGACTGGGTGCCGGCGGGATGGGCGCTGTTTACCTTGGTTTCGACGAGGATGGCCACCCCATGGCGGTGAAGGTCATCCGGCCGGAGCTGATTGGTGACGCGGACTTCCGGGAACGGTTCCGCCGGGAGGTCGCGGCCGCGCGCCGCGTCCGTGGCAGGTTCGTCGCGGAGGTCCGCGACGCCGACGTCGACGCGGAACACCCGTGGATGGCCACCGAGTACGTCGACGGCGTGAGCCTCTCGGCGGCCGTCAGCGAGCGGGGGCGGCTGAGCGGGTCCATGCTCGTCGACCTCGCCGCGAGCCTCGCCGACGCCCTCGCCGCCATCCACGCCGCCGGGCTGGTGCACCGCGACCTCAAACCGTCCAACATCCTGCTTGCCTGGGACGGGCCGAAGGTCATCGACTTCGGCGTCGCCCACGCCATCGACACGACCGAGCACACCCAGACCGGCCACATCATCGGAACGGTCGCCTGGATGGCCCCGGAGCAACTGCGCGGCGAACGGGCCGGCCCCGCGGCCGACATCTTCTCCTGGGCCATGTGTGTGGCGTTCGCCACGACCGGCCGCCACCTGTTCGCGGCGGACACACCCACCGCGTCCGCCCTGCGCATGCTGCGGGAGGAGCCGGACCTGCGCGGCATACCGGAAGGCCTCACGGTGCTGCTGCGGCGCGCTCTCGACCGGAACCCGGCCAGACGGCCCACCGCTGTCGAGCTCGTCACCGGCATCGTCCGGAACTATCCGGACAGCGCCGACCTGGCGGACGAGGTCACCCGGCGGGTCATGGTCGCCCCCCAGCCACCGCCGCCGCCATCGGCGGCGGCCGCTCCCGCGGCCGATCGTGTGCGGCCCCCGCGCGTGGCGAAGCGTCCGGGTGGGCCCGCCGGCCGCGCGGGCGGGGCCCCGCCCGGACGGCCCGGCAGCGGACGTTACGGCGGCGGGCGCCCTGGCGCCGGATATACCACCGCCCTGCGCCGCTGGCAGCTCGCGCTGATCACTGTGGTCGCCGGCATCGCGCTCGGTGTGACCACCGGTCTGGTCATGGCCGTCGCCATGCGGGTCACCCCCAGCGGCAGCACGAACCCACCTGGCGCGATGGCGACCCCCTCCGGGGCGCCTGCCCCGGGCGACGGCGCGACGCCCCCGGCCGCGGGCAGGCCGTGGACGTCCGCCCCGCCCACCGCGACCGGGCTCGCGCTCACCCGGCCGCCGGACACCGTGGCGTGGACGTCGGCGGAACAGTCGGCGGGTGCCCCACCGCCCTCCCCCCAACCAGGCCAGCCTGATCAGCCCGTTCCCGACGCCGGGAACGGCACGCAGCCGTCGCCGAGGGCGCCGGCAACCCCGCAGCCGGCCCCCAGCGAAGCGACCCAGCCGCCCGCCACCACCGTCCCGACGAAACCGGCACCGACGAAGCCGGCAGCGACCTCGCCTGCGCCCGCCCCAGCGGAACAGCCCAACCGCCCACCAGCGCCCCGACGAAGCCACCGGCTTCGCCGTCCAGGCCGCCCACCACGGCGCCGGCCGGCTCGCCGTCCGTCGCGGCCTCGGCCGCGGTGACACCGCCGCGGACTTCCTCCACCCAGACGGTGGCGCAGACGTCCAGGCCACAGCCCACGGCGCGGCCTCGATCGTCGGCGAGCCGCGGCCAGCGCGCACCCTCGAAGCCGACCGGAACGACCGGCCCGACCGGCCCGACCGGGCGAGCAGCGGCCACGACCGGGCAGGGGACGGCGAACGCGAGCGTCACCGCGGGCGGTGCCGCCGGCACCAGCAGCTCCGCCCTACGGGGCCCGGTGCGACAGAGCCCGGCAACGCGGACGGCTGTCATCCACCCACCGCTCATGCCCATCGGCGGGATCTCCAACAGCGGGGACGCCGATCACTCGACCTGGGCGCGGACGCCCACCACCCGCGGCGATGGATGGCTGCCGCGGACGCTGACGGACTGGCTGACCGGTGCCGCCAGGTGGCGCGACGGCCACCACGACATCCACCTGGGCATCCACTGGACGTCCGTCATCCACTCCCCGGTCCTGCAGATACTGGCTGTCGTCGCCGGTGCTCTCCCTCTCGTCCGGGGGGCTGGCCTGACGAGGCGCCCCCGCCAGGGCCCTTCCCCCGCGGTGTTCCGCTCTCCTGACCAGGCCAGCACGTCCGATCGCGGTTGTTCCCTCACCTTCACCGCCTGACGTACCCACCTCACATTGACTCGCAGTCACCGGATGCGATCTTTTGGTGACCGTATGCTCATGGCTGGCGGCTGGGGCCGCGGCAGACGCACCTGCCGCGGCCCCAGCCACCGACGGGGCTCGGATTCCGATCAACCCCGCGAGCGATGTCGGGTCACCATCGGCGGGGACCCAGCCCTGCCCGCGGTTCGCGGCCGGTCGACGGCCTGAGCACCGATCGTGATCCCCAGGGCGCGGAGGAGCCTGTGACCGACTGCCTGCCAGGCCCTGCCATGGCGGCCGGCCGCGCCGCCCTCGTCCAGGACAGTCCGTGATCACGAAAAACGTGCGCGAGGCCCCGCCGAAACACCGGCGCGAGGCCACCCGGCCGCCGCCCGGCCAGCGCGTACTCATCGCACGCGCCATGGCGCGCTCGGCCCTGAGCCTCGTCGCCCTGCTGCTCCTGTACTACCTGCTTCCCTTCGACCGGCCCTACAGGGACGGCGTGCACGCGGGCCTGGGGATCGCGCTGGCCGTCGCCCTGCTGGCGTTCGCCGGCATCATCGGTGTCCAGATCCGGCGGATCGCTCGGTCCGCCTACCCCGGGCTGCGCGCCGCGGAGGCCTTCGCCGTGTCCCTCCCACTGTTTCTGCTGATCTTTGCGGGAACCTACTTCGTGCTCGGCCGCGAACAGGCCTGCGCATTCACCCAGGCGATGACGCGCACGGACGCCCTGTACTTCACACTCACCGTGTTCACCACCGTCGGTTTCGGCGATATTGCCCCCGTGACCCAGACGGCCCGCATCATCACCATGATCCAGATGATCGGTAATCTCGTCGTGATCGGCCTTGTCGCGCGGATTTTTCTTGGCGCTATCGCCGCCGGGATACGCCGCCGCGCCGGCCGGGAGCCGGAGTGAGCGGAATCCCGCCACACCGGCAGCGGGGTCAGCCGGCCGTCCGGCCGGTGGCCTGGTCAGCGGCCAACGGCGGTCTGGCCACCGATCAGCCAACCGACCCGTCGGTCCCCTGGCCAGCAGGGCCTCCCCGGCCGAGCCCGACAGGCCCGGTCGGGGCCCCGGGCAGACGGCATGATCGGCTGCCCAGCGGGCGTGACAGCCGGCGAAGACGACATGAACGAAACGAGCGAAGCGGATGAAACAGACAGGTACGCCGCCAAACTCCGGACAGCACACCGTACCCGTGACACGCGACGATAGAATCCCTGCACATATCCGGAGGGACCCTGACGACCGAAGATACCAACCGGGACGCTGCCAGAATTATGTCTGCGAAAGGGCCAGGACGTGACGACAGGTGAGCCGTCGTGACAACAGGTGACCTACACCGTGGCCCCACGGTGCGCCGTATCGTCCTGGGCTCCCAGCTGCGTCGATTACGTGAAGGCAAGGGCATCAGTCGGGAAGCCGCCGGATACAGCATCCGGGCTTCCGAATCGAAGATCAGCCGCCTGGAACTCGGCCGCGTCAGCTTCAAGGAACGCGATGTCGCCGATCTGCTCACCCTCTACTGTCCTGAGTCGTTGATTCGCTGGCAGTAGGCGGCGAGGGTCTCGAGGATCTCGTCGGCGGTCTTGGCCCAGACGAACGGCTTCGGGTCCTTGTTCCAGGCGTTGATCCATCGGCGGATGTCGGCTTCGAGTTCGACGACCGAGCGGTGCGTCGATCGGCGCAGCTTGCGGGTGGTCAGCTCCGCGAACCAGCGCTCGACCAGGTTCATCCACGACGCCGAGGTCGGGGTGAAGTGCAGGTGGAAGCGGGGGTGGCGCAGCAGCCAGTTCTTCACCGCCGGGGTCTTGTGGGTGGCGTAGTTGTCCAGGACCAGGTGCAGGTCGTAGCCCTTCGGGACCGAGGAGTCGATCAGCTTGAGGAAGCGCAGGAACTCCTGGTGACGGTGCCGCCGGAAGGTCTGCGCGATCACCGACCCGGACGTCGGGTCGAGCGCGGCGAACAGGCTGGTCGTGCCATGGCGGACGTAGTCGTGGGTCATCCGCTGCGGGGTACCCGGCATCAGGGGCAGCACCGGTGCCGTGCGATCCAAAGCTTGCACCTGCGACTTTTCGTCGACGCAGAGCACGATCGCCTTCTCCGGCGGGTCGAGGTAGACCCCGACCACGTCACGGACCTTGTCCACGAACAGCGGGTCGGTGGACAGCTTCCACGTCTCGACCAGATGCGGCTTCAACCCGAACGCCCGCCACATCCGTGACACCGTCGACTGCGACAGCCCACTGGCCCTCGCCATCGACCGCGATGTCCAATGGGTATCGCCGTTCGGTGGCTTCTCCTCCAACGTCCTCGCGATCACCGCCTCGACCTGGGCGTCGGTGACCTTCCGAGGCGCTCCCGGACGTGCCTCGTCTGACAGGCCCTCCAGCCGGTCGACCGCGAACCGCTCCCGCCATTTCGCGACCGTTCCCCGGGTGATCCCGAGCTCGGCCGCGACCCCCGAGTTCGTCCCACCGTCCGCGCAGGCCAGCACGATCCGCGAGCGCAACGCCAGCGCCTGCGCGGTCTTCCGCCGTCGGGCCCAGCCCTCCAGCACCGCACGCTCAGCAGACGACAACTCGATGGGATCCGCGCTCGGGCCAGGCACCAGCCCATTCTATCTGCACACGAATCAACGACTCAGGACACTACGGCGTCACGAACGAAGCCGAACGGGAACCATTACTGTCCCTGGCCCGAAACGCCAACCGGCCGAGCTGGTGGCAGAACTACAGCGATGTCCTGCCGAACTGGTTTCAGCCGTACATCGGGCTGGAGGAGTCGGCAACGCTGATCCGGTCCTATGAGGTCCAGTTCGTCCCGGGCCTGCTCCAGACCGAGGACTACGCTCGCGCCGTCATCGCTCAGGGCGGCCGGGGTTCCCCGCGTGACGACGTCGAACGCCGGGTGAACGTCCGGATGCAGCGGCAGCGAATCCTGGCCCGCCCCGACCCGCCACGCCTGTGGATGGTGCTGGACGAGGCCGCTCTGCGCCGCTCGATCGGTGGAGCCAAGGTGATGCGCGCCCAGCTCGAGCATCTGATCGCCCTGGCGGAGCAGCCGAACATCACGCTCCAGGTCATGCCGTTCGCCTTCGGCGGCCACATCGCCGAAGGCGGCGCGTTCAGCATCCTGCAGTTCCCCGAGGCGGACCTGCCCTACGTGGTCTACCTCGAGCAGCTTGCCGGCGCGGCCTATCTGGACAAGCTGGATGACGTGGACCGCTATCTGGCCGCGATGAACCGCCTGTGCGTCGACAGCGTGTCACCGGAACGCGCCGCCAGCACGATCAACAAGATCATCAACGAGATCTGACGCTGCCGCGCCGCGGAACCGACCAGCACATCGATCACGTTTAGTAAATATTGCAGATTCGACATCACGGAAAGCGATCGCCGGCCGCGGCCACGGCCGACCAGGCCGGCGCCGCGGCCGGCTCCCCGATATGCCGCTGTGTACTGGCGCCTCCTGGCACCCCCGACATTTTCGGAATTCGACAGAGAAGTACTAGTAAACTGTCGCTGCTTAGTTCTGGTGTGTCTTGTGTCTGGGTGAGAGGGTTGGGTCTGGCAGGTCTCCCCGTCCCTCTGCCGGTCAGGACTGTGTCGTGGGTTCGCAGAAGAAGTGGCCGGTCACCTTGACCGAGGCTGATCGTGACGAGTTGGTTCGGGTGACCTCGACGGGGGTTCATCCGGCGTCGATGGTCCGGCGGGCGCGGGTCCTGCTCGCGTTGGACACCTCGGTCGGCCCGGTTGCCTCCCAAGAAGAACTCGTGGTCCGGGTCGGGGTCTCGGGTGAGACGCTGCGGCTGGTCGCGAAGCGGTTCACCGAGACCGGTGGGGATGTGGGGGCCACGATCGGTCGGAAGGCACGGGAGCTTCCCCCGGTGCCTTCCCCGGTGACCGGCGAGGTTGAGGCCAGACTGATCGCGCTGGCATGCTCGCAGCCACCGGCTGGTTATGCACGCTGGTCGCTGCGGCTGTTGGAAAAGCACGTCGCGCTGGTCGCCGACATCCCGGACCTGGACCATTCCACCATCGGCCGGGTCTTAAAAACGAGGTTGCGTCCTCATCTGAGGAAGTGCTGGACCATCCCACCGAGGGCGAACGCGCAGTTCGCCGCGCGGATGGAAGACGTTCTGGCGGTCTACGCCCGGCCCCACAACCCGGGCGTGCCCGTGGTGTGCATGGACGAGAAGCCCTACCAGCTGTTGGCCCACGCCCGCGACCCGATCCCCGCCACGCCAGGGCGTGACCGGCGCGAGGACTCCGAGTACGTGCGCCACGGAACCTGCTCGATCTTCTGCTGGGTCGAGCCACTCGCCGGCTGGCGCCGCGTCCAGGCCACCCCACGGCGCACCAGGATCGGCTGGGCACACCACGTCAGGCGCCTGCTCACCCTCGACTACCCCGACGCCGAACGGGTCGTGCTGGTCATGGACAACCTCAACACCCACGACATCTCCTCGCTCTACGAGGCCTTCGACCCGGCCGTCGCGTTCGCACTCGCGCAACGACTCGAGATCCACCACACCCCCAAACACGGCTCCTGGCTCAACATCGCCGAAATCGAACTCGCCGCCCTGACCCGCCAATGCCTCGACCGCCGCATCGACACCCTCGACGTCCTGAACACCGAACTCGACGCCTGGCAGACAGCCGTCAACGCCAACCAGCGCCAAGTCAACTGGCACTTCACCACCGATGACGCCCGCACCTCACTCCGCCGCCTATATCCCACACATTAGCGGCGATAGTCTACTAGTCATGTAGTTTTTGATCTTGAGTTAGCTGATCGCGGGCATCCAGGGACGGCCCTCGGCAAGTTGGACGAGAGCGTCGAACAGGCTGATGCCGTGTTTGGTGGCGGTGGACAGGTAGCTGCGGATCGCGCAGAACTGGCGGGCGCCGGTGAGCGTGCGTAGGCAGCCGGATACCTTCTGCCGTAGTTTGATCATGCGGATGTCGCGTTCGGAGCCGTTGTTGTCCGCGGGAACCCGCCAGTCGCGGGTGAACCGAAGGTAGTCGGCTTCGCGGTCGACGAGCCGGCAGGCCAGGGCATGGCGGGCGGCCATGAGTTTCGTGCCGCGCGGCGAGGTCTGGCCGATCCCGATGTGAGCGGCGTGGCGCAGCTGCCGGGTCTGGGTGGCCGGTGCCTGCTCGTCGATGGTGACGCCGGTAGTGGCGGCGTCGACGGCGAGGCGGTGCAGGGCGACGAGCGCGTCGCCTGCCTGGGCGGCCCAGCACCAGGTTCCCGTCGGGGCCGCGTCGACGACGGCCTGTAGTTCGCGCAGCACGTGAGCGACGCACAGCTGGTGGGTGGCGCCGGTGTAGCTGTCGTAGGGGGCCCAGGCGTCGTGGACCACCACCCCACCGAAGGCGGGAAGCACCCCGAGGGCGTCGATCCCGCCGCTGCCGCGGGTGGCATGGCAGTCGATCAGCGTGTACTTGTCGGTGCGGGCGCAGTGCACCCAGTGCAGTTTCCCCGGCGACCCGCAGCCCCGTCTCATCGGCCCCGATCACGTCGGCGGCGGCCAGCAGACCCCGGACGGTGTCACGGAAGCCGTCGAGTCCGGCGGCGGCACGGGCGGTCATCGCACCGACCGTGCCCGCCGAGATCGGGATCCCAACCAGCTCGGCCAGCGCGGTCGCGGTCCGCTCCTGCGACAGGAACTGACCGGAATACAGGTAGACCACCGCCGCGGCCACCCGCGGCCCGTACTGCACCGGCGCGTCCACCCCGGCCGGTGCCGCCGCCTTCGTCCGCGTCCCGCAGCCGCACTCCCGCTCGATGAGCTGATGTTCGACCACATGCGGACGTAGTTCGGGCAGGTCGAACACCTGCCGCCGTTCGGTCCGGGTCACAGGCCGGCCCGCAAGCCCCGCCCCGCACCCCGCACACGGCCCCGGCTCATGCCGCAGGCGCACATCAGGCTCAGCGAGCATCCGCAGCGTCGATCCCGGATGCCCGCCCTGCCCACCGGGCCTGCGGCCGGTCTTCTTCCGCAGCGACTTCGGTGGCGGTTTCGCCAGCCCGTCCGAACTCGGTGGCTTCGCCGAGTTCCGCGAGTTCTTCGCGACCTGAGCTTCCAGCTCGGCGATCCGCACCCGCGCCTGTTCCAACGCCGCAGCGGTCTCGACCAGCTGCGCCCGCAGACTCACCACCAGCGCCGCGAGCTCGTCATACGACGGCACCGGCGGCGACGCGGGCGGACCATCCGACACACCCGGACCCTACGGCCCGATCAACCACACAGCACCAACGACCCGGGCCTTCAGGCCATCGAGGAGTCCCAGCCAGCCGGGAAACCAAAAACAAACGATCTACCAGACCTGACCAGTTACTGGCCAACGACCAGCTCCGCGCGGTTCGCGCGCTCACGCTGACAGGGGTGCGCGCCGCCACGTACGACGGCGACACGCCGGCGTACGAACGCGACTGGGTCCGTGCCCACGCCACGTTCGTGCTGACCAACCCCGACATGCTGCATCGGGGCATACTGCCTTCTCATCGACGGTGGAGCACCTTTCTCCGGGGCCTTCGGTACGTGGTGGTCGACGAGTGCCACGGTTATCGGGGCGTCTTCGGTTCCCACGTCGCGCACGTCCTGCGGAGGCTACGGCGGGTGTGCGCCCGGTACGGTTCGGCGCCGGTGTTCATCCTGGCCTCGGCAACGGTGTCGGAGCCGGCGAATGCCGCCGGCCGCCTGACCGGGCTCGACGTGCGGGCGGTCGAGGAGGACGCCTCCCCGAGAGGCGCGATGAGCTTCGCACTGTACGAACCACCCCTGTCGTATCCATGGCAGGCACATGCGTGGCAGACGTCCTCCTCGTTCGGCTCCTCGCCCGAACCATCGGTCCCGCCATCCGAACCATCGGCCCGGCCACCGTCGGCTCCGCCGTATCCCGGCCCGGCTGTTTCCAGGCCGCTCTCCGCCGGAGCGGCCGTATCCGACCCGCTCTCCGCCGATCCGACCACCTCTGACCCGGTTTCCGCCGACCTGGTTTCCGCCGGGCCTGCCGCCCGCGCGGAAGCGGAGCCCACATCGCTCCAACCGGCGAAGTCCCAACCAGCGGAAACATCGGCTGGATGGGCATCGGGGGCGCCCGTGGCCGTCGAGGCGCAGCCACCGGACCCCCCGGTTCGCGGCCCTGGCGGCACACCGGTCCGTCGCTCGGCGACCGCCGAGGCAGCGGACCTGCTCGCGGATCTTGTGGCCGATGGCGTGCGCACGCTCGTGTTCGTGCGGTCGCGCAGGGGCGCGGAAGTGATCGCGCAGTCGGCGCGCAGGGCGTTGTCCGAGGTGTCGGCGGACCTCGTGGAGCGGGTTGCGGCCTACCGCGCGGGCTACCTGCCCGAAGAACGCCGGGCGTTGGAGGCGGACCTGAGATCGGGGCGGCTGCTCGGCGTCGCCGCGACGAACGCGCTCGAACTGGGTGTCGACATCACCGGGCTGGACGTGACCGTGATCACCGGCTATCCGGGCACGCTGGCCTCGCTCTGGCAGCAGGCCGGCCGGGCCGGTCGAGACGGCGCGGGAGCTCTCGCCGTCCTGGTCGCCCGGGTCGATCCTCTCGACACGTATCTCGTGCATCATCCCGAGGCCGTGTTCGGCCGGCCGGTCGAGGCGACCGTGCTCGACCCCGACAATCCCTACGTGCTTGGCCCGCATCTGGAGTGCGCGGCCGCGGAACTGCCGCTGACCGAGGACGATCTCGATCTTTTCGGGCCGCTGGCTCGTCCCACGGTCGACGACCTGGTACGCCGCGGCCGGCTGAGGCGACGGCCCGCAGGCTGGTATTGGACGCACCGCCACCGCCCGGAGGTGGACATCCGCGGTGTCGGCGGACCGCCGGTACGGATCGTCGAGGCGTCCACCGGCCGTCTGCTCGGCACGGTGGACGCCGCCACGTCGCACTCGACGGTGCACCGCGGCGCCGTCTACCTGCATCAGGGCGGCTCCTACCTGGTCATCGAGTTCGATCTGGACGCGGCGGTCGCGCTCGTGGAGGCAGCCACACCGGACTGGACGACGGTGGCCCGGGAGGACACCGACATCCGGGTGGTGGAGTCGATCCGCTCCCGTATCGCCGGCGATGTCGAGCTCCACCTGGGAACGGTCGAGGTCAGCAGCCAGGTGGTGTCCTACCAGCGGCGTCAGACCGGCAGCGGACGAGTGATCGGTGATGAGCCGCTGGATCTTCCCGCGCGGCATCTGCGCACGCGGGCGGTCTGGTACACGGTGTCCGAGGGGCTGCTGGCCGAGGCGGAGATCGACGAGGACGCCGTCCCCGGTGCCGTCCACGCGGCCGAGCACGCGGCGATCGGCATCCTCCCGTTGTTCGCGACCTGCGACCGGTGGGACATCGGGGGAGTGTCGACCGCGCTGCATCCGGACACCTCCCTCACCACGGTGTTCGTCTATGACGGCTATCCGGGCGGCGCGGGTTTCGCCGAGCGAGGCTTTCTGCGCGGCGGGCCGTGGCTGCGTGCGACCCGGGAGGTGATAGCGGCCTGCGAGTGCGTGGCCGGCTGCCCGTCGTGCGTGCAGTCGCCGAAGTGCGGGAACGGCAACGAGCCCCTGGACAAGCCGGCCGCCCGCCGGCTGCTCGACGCCGTCCTGCGCCGGCTCGATCCGAGCTGATCGAACAGCCGGTGAGCGCATCGGCGCCGTGGGGATGGCGGCCGCCGACGGGACCCACGATGAGCCTTCCGTACCGTGGCTTCCTTCGTCGTGGCTTCCCCCGCTGGAGGCGCTGTTCGTCGGGCCGGCGCGGGCCCTGGCGACGAGCGGCCCGAGGGCGGCGAGCGCTCCCGGGAGTTCGACGGCCACCGCGACCTCGACGGTGTCCCCTGAGATCGTGCACGACAGGAGGCGGCCGTGGTTCGCAAGCCCGATGGCGCGTGCCCGCCCGCACATGACGGCCGGGTCACCAGAGGAATCACCCGCGGCCGCGAGCGCCGCCATGTCCGCCGCGCCCGCGGCCCGCCCGCGGCAGACAGCGGTTGCCGAGACCGCCAGAACGACACCGGTGAACGTCCCCAGAACCAGAAACGTGGAAAGTGTGAGTATGGTGGCCGAACCTGCGTCCGTAATACCGGAGGCGTGCTGTGCGTCCATGCTGCCAGACAGCTGAAGAGTGCTTCCGGAGGGCTTGTTGGCTTGGTGTGAAAATATTTTCCGCAACCATTTGTGACGCATATTCAAAATTTCTTTTCTGTGTTCACTGACTGCTGGTTGTGAAATCCTGTGTGATGTTTTCCACTGCCTCCGCGGGTGCGGTGGAGAACATGGTGATCTCGATCGGAGGAGCAAGTCCTGCCAGTACCCCGGTGGCCCGGGCCTGAAATCTGACCTGGACGATGACGGAATCCATGGCATGGCTGACGGAAATCGTGGAGCCCTGGGGAGCAGCCCGCCCGGCCGTAACTGGTCAGGTCTGGTAGATCGTTTGTTTTTGGTTTCCCGGCTGGCTGGGACTCCTCGATGGCCTGAAGGCCCGGGTCGTTGGTGCTGTGTGGTTGATCGGGCCGTAGGGTCCGGGTGTGTCGGATGGTCCGCCCGCGTCGCCGCCGGTGCCGTCGTATGACGAGCTCGCGGCGCTGGTGGTGAGTCTGCGGGCGCAGCTGGTCGAGACCGCTGCGGCGTTGGAACAGGCGCGGGTGCGGATCGCCGAGCTGGAAGCTCAGGTCGCGAAGAACTCGCGGAACTCGGCGAAGCCACCGAGTTCGGACGGGCTGGCGAAACCGCCACCGAAGTCGCTGCGGAAGAAGACCGGCCGCAGGCCCGGTGGGCAGGGCGGGCATCCGGGATCGACGCTGCGGATGCTCGCTGAGCCTGATGTGCGCCTGCGGCATGAGCCGGGGCCGTGTGCGGGGTGCGGGGCGGGGCTTGCGGGCCGGCCTGTGACCCGGACCGAACGGCGGCAGGTGTTCGACCTGCCCGAACTACGTCCGCATGTGGTCGAACATCAGCTCATCGAGCGGGAGTGCGGCTGCGGGACGCGGACGAAGGCGGCGGCACCGGCCGGGGTGGACGCGCCGGTGCAGTACGGGCCGCGGGTGGCCGCGGCGGTGGTCTACCTGTATTCCGGTCAGTTCCTGTCGCAGGAGCGGACCGCGACCGCGCTGGCCGAGCTGGTTGGGATCCCGATCTCGGCGGGCACGGTCGGTGCGATGACCGCCCGTGCCGCCGCCGGACTCGACGGCTTCCGTGACACCGTCCGGGGTCTGCTGGCCGCCGCCGACGTGATCGGGGCCGATGAGACGGGGCTGCGGGTCGCCGGGAAACTGCACTGGGTGCACTGCGCCCGCACCGACAAGTACACGCTGATCGACTGCCATGCCACCCGCGGCAGCGGCGGGATCGACGCCCTCGGGGTGCTTCCCGCCTTCGGTGGGGTGGTGGTCCACGACGCCTGGGCCCCCTACGACAGCTACACCGGCGCCACCCACCAGCTGTGCGTCGCTCACGTGCTGCGCGAACTACAGGCCGTCGTCGACGCGGCCCCGACGGGAACCTGGTGCTGGGCCGCCCAGGCAGGCGACGCGCTCGTCGCCCTGCACCGCCTCGCCGTCGACGCCGCCACTACCGGCGTCACCATCGACGAGCAGGCACCGGCCACCCAGACCCGGCAGCTGCGCCACGCCGCTCACATCGGGATCAGCCAGACCTCGCCGCGCGGCACGAAACTCATGGCCGCCCGCCATGCCCTGGCCTGCCGGCTCGTCGACCGCGAAGCCGACTACCTTCGGTTCACCCGCGACTGGCGGGTTCCCGCGGACAACAACGGCTCCGAACGCGACATCCGCATGATCAAACTACGGCAGAAGGTATCCGGCTGCCTACGCACGCTCACCGGCGCCCGCCAGTTCTGCGCGATCCGCAGCTACCTGTCCACCGCCACCAAACACGGCATCAGCCTGTTCGACGCTCTCGTCCAACTTGCCGAGGGCCGTCCCTGGATGCCCGCGATCAGCTAACTCAAGATCAAAAACTACCTGACTAGTTACGCCCGGCCCAGGTGCGGACCATTTCGTCGGTTTCTCCGCGGGCGGCGGCCCGGGCGCCGATGCGCGCCGCTTCCGCACACCGCGCCTGCACCGACACGGCGCTGACGACCCAGATCGCGATCAGCAGGACAAGGACCAGGGACGGTATCGCGACCGCCAGTTCGGCTGTTGCCTGGCCGCCGTCGGAGGTTCTTCGCCCCCGGTCGCGGCTCGTGCCACGACCGGGGATCCGCAGGCCACACACTGGCTCGGCCCGCCTGTCAGAAGGGGGCGGACAGCGCCTGCTTGACCAGGTTGGCAAGCATCGTCCTGGTCGCCGAACTGTTGATCACCGCATACAGGACGGCGGCGAACCCGACCGCGGCGACCGTACCGACCGCGTACTCGGCGGTCGACATTCCCGCGTCGTTCCTTCTGTCGGACCGGGCCGTGGCCGACACCGCCCGGCTGCTGGTCAGCTGCCGGCGCGAGGCATCGGTCGTCGACCGCGTGAACGCTACGATCAGCAGTATCATCCACCGGATGACAAGAGAATGTATGACGGGAGACATTCTCGATGAGCGGGGCGGGGTCATGGCAGGCGGCCTCCAGTTCGGTTACCGGCATGCGGTGGATGCCCGCTCGTAGGCGGGACGGGGAGCTTCGCTTTCCTTGATGATGGGGCGTTGACAGCGATTCTGACGAGGGTGGATACCGTCCTGTGGAAAACCCGCTGTTGTCCACAGGACGGCCGGCTGCCACTTGCCTGATACGAGAGCAGTGTTCTGGGCTCGGACAGGAGCGGGTTGGTTGCGGCGGTCGTCTCTTCGGCTTCGTTCCTGCCCTTTCTTGTGGTTGGCCTCGGAAGTTTTTTCGAGGCCCGGGCGGCCTGCGCGAACGGAGCAGCGGCGGCCTGGTGACACGGCCATCGGAGAAATGATCATGGCAGTGTCAGGGCCGAGCCGGCTCCCATCACGACCGGTACGACCCCGAGCGCGACGAAGGCGGGCAGGAAACACAGGCCGAGTGGTGCCACGGCGGTGACTCCCGCCCTGCGAGCCGCGGTCAACGCGCGTTCCTGTCGTCTGGCGCGGGTCTGGTCCGCCAGCCGTCCCAGGGCCGCGGCCAGGCGGGCGCCGGACTCCTCGCTGCGGTGCAGCGCCCGTGCGAACGCCGCGATCTCGTGGGCCTCCGCCGTGGCCGTCGGTCGGCCGAGTCCGCCCGGAGCGGGCCCGACCGGGACGAGCCTGGTCCACCGTTTCGCCGCAGGCCTCGAGGAACTCGGCTCGGGGCCGAGCAGCCGGCCGCAGGCTTCCGCCATGGACGCACCGAGACGCAGGCTGCGGCTGACCATGCCCAGTTCCGTTCCGAGCGGGCCGCCGACAGCGCCGGCCACGATGTCCAGAGCTGCCACGATGGGCGCACCAGCCGTCAGGCAGGCCGCGATCAGGTCGAGAGCCAGCGGCAGATCCTCGACGAGACGTGCCTGCCGGCGCTGGGCGTCCTGATCCGGTATGGAGGCCAGCAGACGGGCCGCGATCATGCCCACGATGATCCCGACGGTCACGCCCACCGGGACGGGCAGGATCACAGCGGGCCCGAGGCCGGCTGCCGCGCTGAAAGCGGCTCGTCGCAGAGTCGATCCGGTCACGTTCGGACGCCATCCACCGGTCATGTGCCCACCGGCTGTCAGACCTGTGGACGTACGGCCGGTGCCCACCGCCCCCGCGTCCGCTGCCCGCTGTTCGAGGGAGCACCGCATCGATACGGCGGTCGTACCGGAAAGCGGGCGGAAGGTGGCGACACGACGTCGTACATGGTCACGTAGTGTCGTTGTTCCTGTCAGCCAGGATGCTGACGCCATACACAGTGTGGCAACGGTGAGCAGGATCTCACGGTGGGAGAAGGCCAGCGTTCCGGCGGTGAGCGCAAGCGAGGTGTGCGGCGGCCCGTCGACGATCGACGGCTGCCGCGGCGGTTGGACAGTCATCGGGACGGCCCCTGTGGTGGTTGGAAGTAAGCGGCTTCCTTGCGATCGCGCATGCCTGCGTCGCGGTTATCGGCCACCTCGGTGAGCCGGTTGATCCAGGCCAGACCGGCGAGGTCGAGCGCCAGACCGACGACCAGACAGAGCCCCCCGGCCCGAGTACCCAGAAGAACCGTCAGCGGCGAGACACCGAGCAGCACGCCAAGCGCGATCCCGGCGACGGGCAGGGACGCGACCAGCCGCCCGGAGGCCCGCGGCCCGGCGAGCGCCGTGGCGACCTCGCCGTCCCGCTCACGCTCGGCGCGCACGACGGCGGCGAGCCTGTTCGCCAGCGGAGCCAACGGGATACCGGCGTGCTGACTCACCCGCCATGCGGCCGCAAGCTGACGCAACGTCGACGCTTCACACGCCGCGAGCGCGACGGCCGGGTCCGTCCGGCGGGCGAGCGCGATGCGCAGCGCCAGCGGGTCGTGCATGCGTACGCCTCTGCCGGCCGCACTCCGGCGGCCGTGACCAGGCGCGACAGGCTCGCCGAGTTCGCCGAGTTCGCCGAGTTCGCCGAGTTCGCCGAGTTCGCCGAGTTCGCCGGGTTCGCCGGGTTCGCCGGGTTCGCCGGGTTCGCCGGGTTCGCCGGGTCTGCCCGGCTCGCCGGGTCTGCCCGGCTCGCCGGCAGCGTCGTCGACGGCCGCCCGCAGGGCTTCGTCGGGCCGCCGGCCGGCCTCGAGCTCGGTGGCGAGCGCAGCGATGATCTCCTCCGCGTCTGCCCGCTGCCTACCGCGCCACCGTCGGTCCGCGGCGCGCCGCAGAGCCCGTCGGAACGTCACGGCGCAGACGACGCCCGTGCCGGCGGCCACCGGGCCCACAAGCACACCGACAACGGCCGTCCCCACCAGCGCGACCGCCACGGACAGCCAGGATCGGCCGGCCAGCCGGGTCACCGATCGTGTCAGTCGGTGACCCGGCGCGTTCGGGGCGCGGCCTGACGTATCACCGGTTCCGCGGCCCTGCCGGGTCCGCTCCGGTCGTGTCGTGGCCACCGCGCGGACCCGGGGCAGATGTCGCCCGATCGGCCCGGCGGCCAGCGCCGCGGCACCGGCGCAGCAGCCGGCGGCAAGTGCCACGGCCAGCATCACCGACCGCCGGTGGTGGCGCGGAGCAGGTCGGGGCGCGGCCCGCCACGCTCGGCGAGCATCCGGTCGAGAATCTGCGCCCCGGCCCCGCCCACGACGACCTGGGAAGCGTCCAGGTAACTGCTTTCGTCTCCGCGGCCGTGGCCGTTCTCAGCCTCTCGAGGGTCACGTGACGGCGGACGCCGACGTAGGCGCAGAGCGTCCAGGACGTGCACAAGCCCGCTCTGGTCGCGGAAGAGCACGCCGATCTCGCTCAACCGGCGAATTCCGTCATGATCCCGCCTGACGTGGACGATGGCCTGCACCGCCGAGGCGAGCTGGCTGTGCAGGGCCGCCCGGTCCAGGCCCGCGAGCGCGGCGAGTGCCTCCATCCGGGCCGGCAGATCGGCCGCCGCGTTCGCGTGCACCGTGCTCGGCCCGCCCTCGTGGCCGGTGTTGAGCGCGACCAGGAGATCCACGACCTCGGCGCCGCGGACCTCGCCGACGACGATCCGATCAGGCCGCATCCGCAGTGCCTGACGTACCAGATCCCGCAGGTCGATACCGCCCGCACCCTCGATGTTCGGCGGCCGGGACTCCAGACGGACGGCGTGCGCCAGGTCCACGACGAGCTCGGCGGTGTCCTCCACGATCACGACTCGGTCGGCGGGGTCGACCCGCCCCAGCAGCGCGCCCACCATGGTCGTCTTGCCCGAACCGGTGCCGCCGGTGACCAGGGTGGCCAGCCGGCCCCGCACGAGCGTGTCCAGCACCTCGGCCATGGCGGGGGCGACCGTACCGGTCGATACGAGATCGTCCAGGGTGAACGGGCGCGGCCGCGGGATCCGCAGGGACAGGCAGGTACCTGTGACCGCGACAGGCGCGAGCACGGCGTGCAGGCGGGTGCCGTCGCCGAGGCGCGCGTCGGTGAACGGGGTCGCGGCGTCCAGGCGCCGGCCGGTCGCGGCGGCCAGCCGGACGGCGAGCCGGCGTACCGCGTCGTCGTCGGGGAAGGTGATCCCGCACCGTTGGAGGCCGCTGCCGCGGTCCACCCAGACCTCCGCTGGCCCGTTGACCAGGACGTCGGTGACGAAGGGGTCGGCCAGCAGCGGCTCGAGCGGGCCGGCGCCGACAAGCTCGGATTCCAGCGACCGGTAGAGATCCAGCGAGTCACCGTCGGCGGGGCCGGTTTCAGCTCGGACAGCCGCCGCGATGCGTGCGGACGTCATCGCGCCATCGGAGTCGACCAGCCGCCTACGGATCCCGGCCAGCAGATCCTCGTCGGGGCGCGGGGTGTCCGCGGTGCCGGAGGGGATGGCGGCCGGTGGCGCTGAGGAGTGTTCCGGTCCCCTCCGCTGGCCGGTGGCGTGATCGTGGGAGCGGTGCGGCTCGGCCCCGGGCGCGGAGCGCTCGGCGGCGGGATGCCCGTTCACGCTGCCACGTCCGAACGGGCCAGGCCGAGGCCGTCGAGGATCTGGCCGCTGACCCGGGCCAGCGAGCTGCGGCGCCGGCCGCCCGGCGGTTCGCCCCGTTCCAGCGCGGAGGCGAGACCCTGGTCGTGTCGCAGAATCCCGGCCACCGGCAGCCCGAGCGCGTCGGAGACGACGTCGGCCTGCAGTCTGGCCGGACCTGGCAGCCGCACGACCACGCGAACGTCGGCGCAGTACCGGTTGACCGTGTCGCACACCCGGCCGGCGGCGGCGACCGCGCGGACCTCGGCCGGCACGACCACGAGGATGAGCTCGGCCATCTGCATGGCCACGGCGGCGGTCAGGTCGGGAAACCGGGGAAGGTCGACCACCAGGAGATCGTTCCCGCGTCGGGCGCCGGTCAGGGCCGAGGTCATGACGGATGGTGTGATCGTCGTCTGGCTTGTCCTGTCCCAGGAGAGTACGGGGAGTTCTCCGAGGGAGGGCAGGGTCCCGGTCAGCGCCCGGCGTGGCAGCCGGCCGTGGGCGGACACCAGATCCGGCCAGCGCATCCCGGGCCGTTCCTCAATGCCGAGGGCGAGGTCGATGCCGCCGCCGAGTGGGTCGGCGTCCACCAGGACCGTGTCGCAGCCACGGCGCAGGGACGCGAGGGTCAGCGCGATCGCGAGACTGGTGGCCCCCGCGCCGCCACGGCCGCCCACCACACCGACCACGGTGCCGTACCGCTGGTCCGGCTCGGTGGCGTCGACGAAGATGCCGATCAGCCAGTCCTCCGCGTCGGGCAGGAAGGCGACGTGCTCGGCGCCGAGCCGGACGGCAGCCTCCCACACCCCGCCGTCGTCGAGGTCGGAGCTGACCAGCACGATGCCCGGGCGTCGAGGGAGCCCGAGCGCGACGCAGGACGGCACCCGGTCGGCCCCGACGAGGATGAGCGGGGCGCTGTTCCAGTACCGGCGGGCGAGGTCGGCGTCGGCGACGGCGTCCACGGTCACTCCGGCCGTCGCGGCGAGCCGTAGGAGATCGTCGAGCAGCGGCGGTTCGTCGGTGACGACCAGCGGCCGGGTGGTCGGCCCGGATTCGGGGGCGGGAATGGGAACGGGCGGTGCGGATGTCATGGCAGGGCCCTTCCGTCGTCGAGTGGCGGGAGCCGTCGGATAGCGGGAACGGACGTCCACCATGACGCACATCGGGCCTGTGGATACTTCGTTCTCCACAGGCCCTGAATATGTTCTAATAAAGGGTTTTTCGGATCGGAAATGATCGATCCACGCCCGATGGCATCGGCAGCCCGCCGATGCCGATCCGCTAATTTGTTGAGGCGGGCTGTCGGCTCGGTGGCCGGGTCGTAGTAGGATTGTCACCGAGGCGAAGGCGTGGCTTGGGTACGGCTTGGTGGCCCGAGCGCGGAAGAGCGAGCATGATACCGCCGGCCTGGGAGTCGTCCGTAGCAGATGTCGCCCGATGCTGGGTGAACGTCCGGGCGCGAGGCCGTGTGATCGAACGTCTGGCAGGGGCGACCCGAACTATGTAACTGTATGTAATTTACATTACTTTAAGCTATTTATGCTGGTCACATGGTTAACCTAGGATTGATCATATTTTTCGATCAGGTAAGGAGGGTACGGCCACGAGACTCCGAGACTCTTAGTTCGCCCGGGCGACGGCCTCGCAGATGGCCAGGGATTCACGGGCACCCAGCTCCAACGCGTGGGCATAATAGATGATCCACTGGCCGACGCCTTCGGCGCCCGCTCCGGCGTAAGCGCGGGCGGCTTCGGCATAGGCGCCGGTGGGCACATTACCGGAGGTCATATTACTGGTGGTTGTATCAGCGGTGGTCACGTCGCTGGTAGCTGTCGCACTGGTGGTGATTCTGTCGGATTCGACGTGGCCCACCTCCGTCGCGGTCACGGCTTTCGGATCGAGACCACGGCTGATGAGCACCAGTCGTCCGGCGGCCCGGGCGATGATCCCGTCGAACGTGCCGAACGGGCGGATGGTCAGCAGCTCGCCTTCCACGATCGCGGCCACGAGGATCGCCGGCGCGGAAGTCCGGGCCAGCAACAGCTCGGTGAGTCCGCCCAGCCGCGCGGCGGTCTCGGCAGGCGAGGGTACTGGCCCCAGGCCGAGGGGGTCCGCCGGATCCACGACGCTCGCGACACCCGTTCCCACGACGGGCGCCGCGGCGGGCGAGCCGCCGGAAATCACCTGCCCGGCGGAACCGGAAGCAGTCGGTCGACCGGCGCGGTCGACGTCCGTGGGTGAAGCGCCCGCGGGTGAGAGGTCCGCGGACGAGAGGGGGTGCTCCCATCCTCTTGGCCGGCCAAGATCGATGTCCGCGACGAGGCCGCGGGCGACAAGCACGTGCATCCGGGCGAGTGCCTGTCGCGGGGCTCGTTCCCAGGCGCCGCGCAGCGTCCCCAGCTCGGCGTAAAGCCGGATCGCGCCGAGCGTGGCGTCGATGCCGAAAGTCCCAGTGGTGCCCGCCATGCCACGGGAGGGTTCGTCGCCCGGCTGCCCGCCGGTCGCCTCGTTCCCGGCGTCGTCGGCGGCGGAGCCCTCAGCCGAAGCAGATCCGGACGCCGTCGCTGGAAGAGCGCGATTCAGATGCGCGCGCAGGGCCTCCAGCCCGACGTCGTGACCCTCCAGGGCCGCTGATGCCCGCGCGGCCCGCAGCGACACCTCGGTCGTCACCGCGGCGCTGCCGCGACGCATGACCCGGTGGCGCAGCAGGGCGTCAACGGACGACCGGGCCGCGGTGACCGCGTCGTGAACGCCCGGTAGGGCGGTGAGCAGGGCGAACGGATCCGACCCGACGGCTGCGGTCATTGTCCGTACGCTACCGGGTCACTTCCGGACGGACATCCGGTCACGTACGGGCATGCTGCCGACCTACCGCGGGTCGCCAGCATGAGGCCGGTCCCGGCCAGGGGGCGGATGGGGACAGGGACACAGGGCAGACGGAAACATCCGCCGGCTGGTTCCGGCCAGGGACGGATGGGCATGATCGTCGTCCGGTCATCATGCCCGCCGGTGTCCATCAGGCCCGGTCGGGACGGCCCGAACCGGCCGGGTACGGGCATCACAACATATCCGGGCCGCGCGCCGACGCCGGACACGGCAGACTGCGCAGAGAACGCTTCTGAAGCGAACGCTTCGGAAGCTCGGAGGCGGTACTGATCCCGGATGTCGCCGGCTCGGGAACCGCGGACCACAGGGAGGCCGACAGCCGTCTCGGACGTTCCGCAACCGCGCTTGACGACCATGGATGAGCGGTGGATGTGTTGGGCTGTTGCCATCGGGCACCATGTGGTGACCTGGACGCTGTCAGGCGGCCCGTGACGCTGTGCCCAGCGCCAAGCGGTAGCCGCGTCCATGTTCGGTGGAGGACAGCCCGTGCCCAGAAGGAGGATCAACGGTGCCGACCCCTACACAGGACCGCCCAACCGGTCGGGAGGCGACGCTCGGTGAGCTTGTCGCCGTTGCGACACGGGACATATCACTACTTGTCCGACAGGAGATCGACCTGGCGAAGGCGGAGCTGTCGAAACAGGCCGTGTCCGCCGGGCTCGGTGCCGGGCTCCTGGCCGGCGCGGCCGGCCTCGGGTTCGGCGCGCTGATCGCGATCACGATCGGGCTTGGTGAGCTGTTCACCTGGGCCGGGGTGGAGCGTTTCTGGTCGTACTTCCTCACGGCCCTGCTCTTTGTGCTCATCGCATCCCTGTTGGCCCTGCTCGCGGCCACCCGTCTGAAGAAGCTGTCGCCCCCGGAGCGCACGCTGCAGACGGTCAGGGACGACATCGCGTGGCTGAAGCATCCGACGGTGATCACCCCCGGTGTGAACCACGCCAGCGCGCACCGCTCCGACGGGCACCCGCTCAGCCACCGGGAGGACACCGTCCCCGTTCGCTGAACCGCTCGTCGAGCCGGCTTGTCAGTCGAGCCGGTGAGTCGGCCCGTCAAAGGCGGACCGGTCGAAGGTGGGCCGGCCCGTCGAACCGGTCCGCTGACGCGTTCCAGCGGACATCCTGGGCCCACCCGGCACGGCGGGCATGCTGCCCCGAACCGGTCGTCTGTCATGCTGACGTGTGATGGAGGCTGCTGTTCCCGAACCCGGCGTCGTCCTTGTGGATGGCCCGTGGCGTCACCGTGACGTGTCCGCGAACGGCACCCGGCTGCACGTGGCCGAACTCGGCGAGGGCCCGCTGGTGCTGCTGCTGCACGGATTCCCCCAGTTCTGGTGGGGCTGGCGCCATCAGCTCACAGGGATCGCCGCCGCCGGCTACCGGGTGGTCGCCGCCGACCTGCGCGGCTACGGGGCCAGCGACAAGCCTCCGCGAGGCTACGACGCCTTCACCCTGTCCGACGACGTCGCCGGGCTGGTACGGGCCCTCGGTGAACGGGACGCTGTGATCGTCGGGCACGACTGGGGCGGCCTGGCCGGTTGGACGACCGCGGCGCTGTGCCCCCGGCTCGTGCGCGGGCTGGTGGTGCTGTCCATGCCGCATCCGCTGCGGACCCGGCACGAGATGCTGGCGGACCTGCGTGGGCAGGGCGTCGCCGGCCGGCATCTGATCACCTTCCAGCTGCCGTGGCGCCCGGAGCGGCTGCTGGTCGCCGACGACGCGGCCTATGTCGGTGAGGTGCTGCGGGCATGGGGCGGCCCGGGCTACCCCGACGCCGAGACGGAGGCCCGCTATCGGGAGGCGATCCGAATTCCAGGGGTCGCGCACAGCTCACTGGAGTACCACCGGTGGGTTTTCCGGTCGCTGTTCCGGCCGGACGGGGCCCGTTTCGCCACCGCGTTGCGCCGCTCGGTGGCCGCCCCCACCCTGCAGCTGCACGGGCGCCTCGACAGGTTCATGCTCCCATCCACCGCGCAGGGCTCAGGACGCTATGTCAGCGGTCGCTACGAATGGAAGCTGCTGGACGGAGTCGGTCACTTCCTCCCGGAGGAGGCCCCGGACGTCGTCACCAACGAGATCCTCTCCTGGCTGACGCAGTGACGGGCTCTCCGTCCGGCCACAGCTTCGGGTCGGTCGCGGTTCCTGGTCAGTCACAGCTGCGGGTGCTGACGGCGGTGCTCGTGGCCTGACCGGCGGCGGCCAGGTCGTCCACCTCGGCGCTGGTCAGCACGTACCCGGTGTCCGAGTCGTTCGTGGCGGCGGCGAACACCACGCCGTAGACGGTGCCCTGTTCGGACAGCAACGGCCCACCGGAGTTGCCCGGCAGCACCTGCCCACGGACAGCGTAGATGTCACGCAGCACCGTGCCCTGGGAGTAGATGTTCGGGGCCCTGGCGGTCTGGCGGTTGCGGATGCGGGCCGGCGCGGTTGTGTACGGGCCGTCCTGGGGATATCCGGCGACGATCGCGTCGTCTCCCGTCCGGCCGGGCGGGTCGTTCTGGAAGGACAACGGCGTCTGGCGCAGCCCGGGCACGTAGAGGACGGCGATGTCGGTGTCGGGGTCGAACAGCACGACCCTGGCCGGCAGGGTGCTGTTGCCGACCTCGACCTGGGGTCGGGTCACCCCGGCGACAACGTGGGCGTTCGTCATCACCCGTTCCGTCGCGTAGACGAAACCGGTGCCTTCGACCCGCTTGGAACACGACGGCGCGATCCCGCGGATCTTCAGGATGCTGGCTGCCGCGGTCTGCACGGCCTGGGTGTTGTCGGCCGTGGTGTCGGGCGGTTCGATCGGCACGATCTGCCCCCCGCCGAGGCCGGCGAAGACCTCGGGGAAGCCGTTCTGGTCGACGAGTCTGCGCAGGTCGGCGAAGGCGTCGCGCACGGTGTTCGGCATGGCCGCGTCGACGGTCCGCAGGACTTCGGAGCGGCGGACGTGCTCGGCGAGGGTGGTGAACGGGGACCGGTCGACCGCCGTTGCCAGCAGCCATGCCACGAGCAGCACCGAGATACCGGAGAGCACCGCGCCGGCCACCGCGTCGACGGTCTGGCCCGGCCGCCAGGTGAGCCTGTCGCGCAGGGCCGCGCCGAGCGCGGTGGCGGCGATCTGCCCGATCAGGGCGAGGCCGAGGACGACGAGAATGCCGACGATGGGGCCCTGCGACTCCGCATTGATCATTTCTGCGAACGGTGTCGCGATGTGCGCGCCGAGGACACCGCCGCCGAGGAACCCGATGAAGGACAGCGCCCCGACCACGAAGCCCTGCCGGTAGCCGGACACGGCAAAAATGATCACAGCGATGACCAGGATGAGGTCAAGAATGTCGAACATTTTCGACTGCCCGGTATCCGCTAGCTGACCGTCAGCGTGCCGTGCATGTTCGGATGGATCGTGCAGAGGAACGAGTAACTGCCCGGTTTGTCGATGGTGAACGTGACCGACTGTGATGTGCCCGCCGAAGCGACGCTGGTACGGGCCTCGGGGATCTCCGGGATCACGAAGTTGTGCGGGGCGGAGCCCGCCGGCACCGTCAGATTTACCCTGATCTTCCCGGGTCGGGCTGTCAGGGTCGAGGGCGAGAACTCAAGGGAGGCGGTGCCGACCACGTCGAAGACCTGGACGTCATTTTCGATCTTTGGTGTGGCGGTGGCGGTGGCCGAGGGCGAACTGGCCGGCGTGTCGCTTCCGCAGCCGCTGAGCCCGAGCCCGAGGACGAGGAGGACGAGGGCGAGAGAGAGTGTGAGGGTGGCGGTCGGCGTGGCCGGGCGGGCCGTTCGACGGCGACACGGCCTGTCGGCGCTGGGCGCCAGGCCCGGGAGGGTACCCGGGCCGGTCATTACGCTCATTGCTGCCTCCGGTCCTTGTCACCCTTCGCCGACGAGCGTCTGCTCAGGACACTGTCGTCCCTGGTGTCCGGGCCGGGCGCGGATCTGTCATCGATCTGTCCGTGGAGCTGGGTGGATCGCGGGGAGCACCGGGGACTTCGGCCGGGCTGACGGTACCGCCCGCAGGGTGACTCGCCTGGAGCCACCCTGCGCTTCCGGCGCTCTCCACGGGCGGTTGTAACGCTGCGTGTGTGTCCGACTGACTCACCCCGGTTCGCCCGTCAACCCCGGCGTCCGGCCGAGGCCGGTGGAGGCCGGCAGGGTGTCCACCGCGGGTGCCGGCGGGGTGCCCGTCACCGGTGACTCTCGACCTGTTCGGCGGGCAGCCAGGGGCGCTCCCAGCCGCCCAGCCGCAGCAGCGCGTCGATCAGCCCACCGGTGAAGCCCCAGACGAACATCTCCTGGACGCGGAAGGCCGGCCCCAGCACACCCGTCCTGCGATGGCGGACCTGCAGCCGGTTCGCAGGGTCGGCCAGGTGGGTGATCGGTACTCGGACGACCGTGGACGTCTCGCTCGGGTCCACCGGCGCGACCGGGCACGGCGTGTGCCACCATCCCAGCACCGGCGTCACCAGGAAGTGGCTCGGCGGTATGTAGAGGGCGGGTCCGGTGGCCAGGATCCGCACGCCGGCCGGGTCGACGCCAACCTCCTCCCTGGCCTCCCGCAGCGCGGTCGCGGCCGGGGAGGTGTCGGTGGGGTCGGTCGCCCCGCCGGGGAAGGCCGACTGGCCGGCATGGCTGCGCAGGCTCACCGCGCGTTCGATGAGCAGGATGTCAGGCCCCTGCGGGCCGTCGCCGATCAGCATGAGGACGGCCGCGGGACGCCCGTCGGCCGCGTGCAGCCTGGTCCAGGAAAGCTGGTCGGGACGGGCGGTGCGCAGGGCTGCCGCCAGGCCCGTGAGCCAGGTGGGCACGCCGGTCTCGACCGGGTTGGCCGCTTCAGCCTGGCTGCCTGTTCCGGCTGGGCTGCCCGTTCGGGCCGGGCCGACCAGGCTGCCGACCCCGGCCGGGCTGCCGACCCCGGCCGGGCCGCGGGCCCCCGCCAGACCGTGGCCTCCGGCCGGGCTGTGCTCTCCCGCCAGGGCGGGGGACTGCGCCGGACTGTCGGCCTCGGCCAGCCCGTCGAGATCGTCCGGGCTGTCGGGCTGCGCGGCTGTGCTCACCTGGCCGCTTCGGCGTCGGCGCGGACCAGCCGGGCGGCCTGTGCCGGCGTGGTCACGCCGAGGCCGAACGACGGACACAGGCGGGCGATGCCGCACACGCCGCACGCCGGCCGCCGGGCGTGGCAGACCCGCCGGCCGTGGAAGATGAGCCGGTCGGAGGCGATCGTGTAGTCGCGCCGTTCGAGCAGCTTGGCGAGGTCGCTCTCGACCCTGACCGGGTCGGTGTTGGTGGTGAGCCCGAGCCGGCGCGAGAGCCGTCCGACGTGTGTGTCGACCGTGATGCCAGGCTGGTCGAAGATGTGCCCGAGCACGACGTTGGCGGTCTTGCGGCCGACCCCGGGCAGGGTGACCAGGTCGTCGAGACGCGGGGGCACGTTCCCGTCGAAACGGTCGGCCAGGGCGGCGCCGATCCCGATGAGCGAGTTCGCCTTGGCCCGGAAGAAACCGGTCGGCCGCAGGATGGCCTCGAGTTCCGCCCGGTCGGCGGCGGCGTAGTCGTCGGCGGTGCGGTACTTCGCGAACAGCGTCGGGGTTACCTCGTTGACCTTCTTGTCGGTGCACTGGGCGGACAGGACGGTGGCGGCGAGGAGCTCGAGGGGATTGCCGAAGTTGAGCGCGATCCGTGCGTCCGGGTGGAGCTCGCCGAGTATGCGGACGATCTTCCGGGCTCGCCGTGTCCGCGCCAGCGGGCTTTCGGTGGCGGCGTCGGCGAGGGTGGACACGTTCACAGGGTATCCGGTGACCGGATCATCGTGTTCTCCAGCCGGGATGCCGGATGTGTCCAACGTCGCATCACCTAATCCTGACCCCGCGTGTTAGTTACACAGAGTTGTCCCTCACCATGGTGTCCGCCATGTTTCTGATTGCCGCGATCTCGTTCCCGCTCCTGCTTCTCGGCCTGTTGCTCGCCATGGAGCGGGTGGAGCGTCCCCTGCGCATGGCCGACTCGGGCCAGGGCCTGGAGGGCTTCCTTGACAACGCCCGCCCCGACGAGGTGAGCACGTTCGTCTCCCAGGGCTTTCCGGCCGCCCTGGAGCGTTACCGCCGCCGCCTGCGGAGGTCGGCCCCGGGTAAACACAGGGCAACATGACGGCCGGGTTGGGGTGGCCCGCGACGGCCGGGCTCAGGTGCGGGCCCGCGGGTACCTCTCGTGTTTGTGGCTACGCAGAGTTATTAATCGCTTCGATCCGTATGTGGCCTTCTGTCCACAGGCTCGGGCCGGGGGTTGACGGGAGCTCTCCCGAGCCGGTCGGCCGGGCCGGAAATACCCGGATTCGCCCGACCTGTTCAAGACCCGACAGCCTCTTTCGGCTTCCAGGTCGTGCCCTTTGGCGCTACTCCTGGCATGCTCGGACGCCGTGGACGATCTGCTTGCCCGTGTTCCCATGTTTGCCGGCCTGTCCGAACAGGACCGGCAGGCTCTTAACGATCACTTGGAACGTCAGAATGTTACCCGAGGCGACGTTCTGTTTCGGGAAGGTGAAACCGGAGACCGCGTCTTCGTGATCCTTGCTGGAAAGGTCAAGATTGGCCGTGCCGCCTCGGACGGACGCGAGAACCTCCTCATGGTGATGGGGCCCGGAGACCTCTTCGGGGAACTCTCGCTGTTCGATCCGGGGCCCCGCACGGCCAGCGCGACCGCGGTGACCGATGCGTCACTGGTGTCCCTGGAGCACACCGCGTTGCGCCCGTGGCTGGCGACCCGACCCGAAGCGGCGTCGCTGCTGCTGCGGGTGCTGGCCCAACGCCTGCGGCGGACCAACGACTCCATGGCCGACATGGTGTTCACCGACGTGCCGGGACGGGTGGCCAAGGCCCTTCTCGACCTCGCCGAGCGCTTCGGTGAGCCGGCCCAGCCGGGCAACGAGGCGGCCGGGGTCCGAGTCGAGCACGGCCTGACCCAGGAGGAACTCGCCCAGCTGGTCGGGGCCTCCCGGGAGACGGTCAACAAGGCGCTCGCGGACTTCGCGACCCGCGGCTGGCTGCGGCTGGACTCCCGCGCGGTGGTGCTGCTCGACCGGGAGCGGCTCGCCCGCCGCGCCCGGTAGGGCGTAGCCGGCGGACGCCGGTCGACGCGGGCGCGTTCGGCCCACGCGACCGGGGATCCGCCGGGAGACGCCCCTTGGTTCCGGCCTGAGGGGGCACAGGCTGGCTGACTCCCGTCTCAGCAGGTCCTGACCGGCACTCCAGGTACGCCTGGCGTGCCGGTCAGGACCTGCCTTCACATCATGAAGATTTTTCTTCACCGGGCCGGCTCCGCGCCGGATCCCGGCCGCTGTCACGCGTGCCGCCACACCCGCGCGAGACCGCCACGCCCGCGCATCCGCCGTCACGCCCGCGCGACCGTGTCTGTGCCACGCCCGTGGCGACATACCTGACCCGCCGCGCCGTACCCGCGCGGCTACCTGGCCCCTCGACTACCGGGTACCCCTGCACCCGGTATCTGCGCGGGTTGTCGCGCGCTGTCACACCCGTGCGCTCACGCCTGTGTGGTCGGCTCCGCCAGGGACGGCACCGTTGGCGCGCCCGCCGACGATGCGGTGGAGGAGCCCACCGCGGACGGCGCGGTCGACGCCACCGTCGAGGGCGTGGCGCCCGGCGCCGGCAGGCCGCCCGTCGCCGGGCGGGTCACCCGGACGTCGGCGACACCCGGCAGGTTCACCGGTTTCGGGCCGTCGGGAATCGCGGACAGCAGCCGGCGGGTCTGCGCGGCCTCGCTCACCGCCTCCGTCGCGGTCGCGGCGGCCAGCGCCTTCTCGTACGCGGCCCGGCCCTCGGCCGGTTTGCCGCTCGCGACCAGCACGGTACCCAGTGCCCGCCATGCCAGTACCTGGGCGCGGACGTCCTCTGCGCCCACCTCGACCGCGCGCCGGGCCACCGCCAGCGCCTCGGCCGGTCGGCCGGCGTCGAGGAGCGTGCCGGCCAGATGCGCGTACGCCTGGCGACGCGGGAAGAGCAGGGTGGCCGGCTCGCCGGCGGCCAGCGCCGTCTCCAGCAGCTGGATCGCCTCCTGCAGGCGGCCTCTGGCCCGCGCGACCTGGGCGGCCAGCACCTTGGCGCCGAGCTGGGCGTGGGGCTGCAGCTCGAGGCTGTCCAGCGCCCGCATGGCCAGGTCCGCGGCCTGCTCGGCCTCGTTGAGAAGCCCGGCGTCGAGCCGGGTGAGCCCCAGCAGCACCATGGAGAGCGCGCCGACGACGGCATGGCCGCCCTGGTCGGCGGCGGCCTGGGCGTTGTGCAGGTGAGCCGCCCCGCGCTCGGGATCGCCGGCGCCCCGTGCGGCCAGGCCCCTGGCCACGAGGGTGAGCGCGACACCCCAGGTGTCCCCGGTGGCTTCGAACAGCTCCGCCGCCCGCTCGGCCTCGGCCTCGGCCTCGGCGATGTCCCCGAGTTCGGCGGCGGCGACCGCGTCGATCGTCAGGCACACGGCCAGGCCCCACACCTCACCCAGCGACCCGGCCATCTCGATCAGGTCGCGGGCGAGCCGGCGGGCCCGGCTGAGCTGGCCGGACAGCAACCAGACCAGCGCCTCGGTGCCCGCGCACCAGCCCAGCCCGCCGGTGTCGTCGAGCCGTCTGAAGACCTCGGAGGCGTCTCGGAGGTACTCCTGGGCACATGGGTAGTCCCCCCGGGTGGTCGCGCTCCAGGCAAGGTGCTGGAGGGCCCAGCCGACCCCTCTGGGATCGCCGACCCGACGGGCGAGGGCCAGCGCGTCGGTGAACCGCTTCTCGGCGTGGCGCACCCGGCCGGCGGCATATTCCAGCAGGCCGAGCTGGCGCAGGGTGGCGGCGATCACCCGGTCGCTGCCGGCGCGCTGGGCCTCCTCGAGCGCGGTGACGAGCGCGGTCGCGGCCTCGTCGTCCCGGCCCTGCTTGTGCCGCAGATCGCCGAGGATGCGGTACGCCGCCGCCCGCAGCTCGGGGGTGGCGACCCGCAGTGCGGGCCGCAGGACGCGTTCGGCCTCGTCCAGCCGGCGCAGCGACGCCAGGGCCTCGGCGTGCAGCACGACCGCGCCCAGATCGTCGAGTTCGCTCACGACCCCCCGGCCGAGCCGGCGGGCACTGGTGATCAGATCGCTGGCGCTGCGATGGTCGTCGCGGGCGAGCGCCGAGCGGGCGACCCGGACCAGGGCGTGGAACCCGGGCTCCCGCGCCGACCAGGCGGGATCGGTGGGCGCGAGCGCCATCGATGCCGCGAGGTCGTGGGCCCGCTCGGCATGGTGGCCGACGAAGGCCGCGACCTCCGCCTCGGAGCCGCTGAGAAACTCCACCCCCCACTGGGCCGCCGCGGCATGCCGGCGGGCCCGCTCCACCTTGGGCAGGCCGGCGTAGGCGACGTCCCGGGCCATCGGGTGCACGAACGTCCACATCGGCTCCCCGGGATGCGGGGCCCGCAGGAGCTGGCGTTCGGTGAGTGTCGCCAGCGCCCGGTGCACCTGCTCCCCCCGGCGGTCCTCCAGCGCGGGCAGCGCGTCCGCGGGGAACCGGCTGCCGAGCACCGACGCCGAGCGCAGGACGGCCTTCGCGATCGGGTCGAGATCGTCGATACGGGCGGCCAGCACCGACTGCACACCGGCCGGCAGCGTGGTCTCGGGCAGGGATCCCTCAAGTACCCAGCTGCACTGCTGGGTGCCGGCCGGGTGGCGCAGTATCTCCGAGGCCAGGTCCGTGCCCGGGGCGGCGCCGTTCGGCGTGACTCCGGGCACCGGCTCCGTTCCCGCCGCGCCGGTGCCGGTATCTGTGCCAGCTCCGGCGGCTGTTGCGCCGGCCGCGTCGCCGCGGTGCAGGTCACCGCGGTGCAGGATGCCCCGGTCCACCAGCAGGTTCAGCAGTTCGGTGAGGAAGAACGGGTTGCCGTGGACCCGCGCGAGCAGGGCGGCCCGGGCGGTCTCGTCCAGTTCGGCGCCGCCGAGATAGTCGCGCAGCAGGCTGGCCGAGGCGGACTCCGCCAGCGGGGCGAGCGCGAGCGACTCGGCGTTGGGCAGCCCGGCCAGCGACGGGACCTCGCGGTCAAGCATGATCAAAAATACCGGCCCGCGCAGCCTGCTGGCGAAACGCCGCAGCCCCTGCCACAGCGCGGTCGTCGCCCATTCCAGGTCGTCCAGGACGATGACCAGCGGCCCGTCGTTGGACAGGCCGCCAAGCAGCACGGCCACGTCGTCGACGATCGCGTCGACGGCCCGGACGGCGGGATCGTCGGCCGGGTTCTCCCGCCCGGCCGGGTCTCCCGGCGGGATGTCCGGAGCCACCGTCGAGCGGCCCTCCGGCGGCACGCCCAGCAGGGCGAGCAGCTTGTCGGCCACCCCGCCGGGGATGCGGGTGCGTGCCGCCGGATGCTCCAGCCGGCTGACCGTGCGCCGTACCCGTTCGGCGACCCGGTCCGGACTGTCACCCTCCCCGACCCCGCAGGCGGTCCGCACGATGTCCATGAGCGGGGCGAGATCCCGGCCGTCACCGTGGCGGACCGTGCGGCCCCACAGCACCCTCGCGTCCTGCTGCGCGCCCGCCCGGCGGGCCAGTTCCACCGCTATCCGGGTCTTGCCGATGCCGGCCTCACCAGTGATGACGACCGTCCGTGGCTGGCTGTGCGCGACGACGTCCCGGAAGGCGGACTCGAGCACCGCGAGGTCCTGGTCGCGCCCGGTGAACGGCGCGTCGTCGCCGTGCCCGGGCCGGGCGACGTTGGACGGTCGCAGGCTGACCAGCTCGTAGGTGGGGACCGGCTCACGCTTGCCCTTGAGCTTCAGCGGGGCCAGCCGGCGCCAGGTCGCGACCGAGGTCGTGGCGATCATGGTGTCGTGGCCCGCGTACACGGCGCCCACCGCGGCGGCGTCCGACAGCCGGGCGGCGGTGTTCACCGTGTCGCCGATCACCGTGTAGGTCAGCGACGCCTGGACGCCGGCCAGCACCTCCCCGGTGTTGATCCCGACGCGCAGGCCGAGGTGGCGTCCGCCGCCGGCTTCGTCGGTGACGAGGCGGCGGACGGTCTCCTGCATGGCGGCGGCGGCGCGCACGGCTCGTTCCGGGTCGTCCTCGTGCGCGGTCGGCGCGCCGAACACGGCCATGATGCCGTCACCGGTGAGGTTGTCGACCCGGCCGCCGACCTCGGCGACGTCACGGGCCAGGGCGGCGAGCACCCGGTCGGTGACCTCGCCGACCCGTTCGGGATCCAGGTCCTCCGCCCATGCGGTGAAGTCCGAGAGGTCGCCGAACAGGACGGTGACGACCCGGCGCTCGGCGCCCTCGTCGGCGCCCATGCCGTTTTCGGTCTGCAACGGCAGCCCGCAGTGGAAACAGAACCGGCCGCCGGGAACGGCGGGAGTGCCGCAGCGCGGACAGCGCAGCGTTCCACCGAGGGGTGATGTGATCATTGGGGCGCCCTGAAGCCGGAGTCAGGGCCGGGCCATGACGGCTGGCCGGCCCGTCCGGTGTATCGGGCCTGCCGGCACGGCATCCAGGACTGGACCCTTTTGACGTGGTCGGATATATCCGGAGCGTTGCGCACGGGTGGTCGCCTCCCGGCCGCGAGCATAAGCCAACCGTACGAGATCTTCTGTTCGTGCTGATCTTAACGGTTTCCAGGAAGGAAGAGGGCTGTGTGGGATGTCCAGAATCCGGCCTCCTCCCCCGGTCATAAGGTGAAGCGATCATGTTTTTGCGTCGCCGGCGGCCTGCTGGAGGTGAGGCCGAAGACAATGTGATCATGTTTTCGCGTTCGTGAGGTTCCTGCCGTCTACGCGATCATGATTTGTGGATGTGTCGGAAGGCGGCCTATGCGAGCAGGAGCTCGATCGGCGTGGTCCGCAGTTCCCGCCGCTGGTGCAGGTGCTCGATCTGGGCGCGGACGGACATCTCCGCGGCCGGCCACAGGGCGCGGTCGACGTCCGTGTAGATCCGTTGAACGATCTGACGGACCGTGCTGTCGCCGGCGGCGAGGGCCGCCCGTACCTGGTCGAGCCGGACCTCCCGGTGGGCGAGGTACGCCTCCGCGGCGCGGCCTGCGGCCGGCAGATGCGGCCCGTGTCCGGGGAGCACCACGCAGTCACCCAGCTCGCGCAGGCGCCGCAGACTCGTCAGATAGTCGCCGAGCTGCCCGTCGGGGTGCGCCACCACGGTTGTGCCCCGGCCGAGGATCGTGTCGCCGGTGAGAACCGAGCTTCCCGCGGTGGGCGCCGAAATGTCGGTGCTGTCGCTGCCGTCGGTGTCGGCCCGCCGGTCGTCGGCGAGGACGAACGACAGTGAGTCGCTGCTGTGACCGGGGGTGGCCAGCACCCGGATCTCCACCCCGGCGGCAGCGATCACGTCGCCCTCGGTCAGCCCTTCGTCGCCGAGTTGGTGGGCGACATCAAGAGCGCGCACCGGCGCGGAGGTCAGCTCGTGCAGCGGCGCGGCACCCTCGCTGTGATCAATATGACCATGGGTGAGCAGGATGACATCGACCGGCCCGGCCGCGACGATCGCCGAGAGATGGCCGGGGTCGGGCGGGCCGGGGTCGACCACGACGCAGCCGGTGGCGTCCGGGGCGCGCAGGATCCAGGTGTTCGTACCATCCAGGGTCATCGGGCTGGGGTTGGGCGCGAGCAGCAGCGAGGCCAGCAGGGTCACCTGCCGGGGCGCGGGCCGGCCGCCCGCCGCGGGGGTCGTCGCGCGTGGATCGGGCACGCCGTCCGTAACGCTCGTATGCCCCACGGATCACTCACCAGATTCCGAAGCGGACGATGCTCTGTTGCGCAGGTGTCCTGCTGGGTCACCTGCGGGTTGCGTGGACGGCCCACCAGGCTGTCTGCCGACCCGAACTGCCTGTCGACCCGGGCTGTCTGCCGACCCGATCGTCAGATCGGCTACTTCTGTCATAGACAGTAGGTTGTTCGCCCCAGCTCGCGCACCGTGTCAGCGGCGGGGGTCGGCTGTGAGCTGCGTCTCGTCCGGATATCCGCACCTAGGCGCCCTTTAATTGCTATCTGTCGATATTTGGTTACTATTCGAATATATCCACAACTGGACGGCAACTCATGTGCCGCCGCCTGTCCGCGGTTCTCCAACGAACGCTAACTGACGGTGACGACGATCTCCACCTCGACCGGAGCGTTCAGCGGCAGGACGCTCACCCCGACCGCGGACCTGGCATGCCGTCCGGCATCACCGAACACCGCCACGAACAGGTCGCTCGCGCCATTGATCACAGCCGGCTGGCCGGTGAACGCGGGCACGCTCGCGACGAACCCGACGACCTTGACAACACCGGTGATCGCATCCAGGCCGCCGGCCACCGCGGCCGCGGCCGCCAGCGCGTTCAGGGCGGAGATCCGGGCCAGGTCGGCCGCGCGCTCCGCTGGCACCGAGCCGCCGTCGGCGGCCTCGCCGACCGGCCCGGTCGCGGCGAGGACGCCGTCCACCAGTGGGAGCTGTCCTGCCGTCCACACCAGTTCGCCGTGTCGCCGGGCGGGCACGTACGCACCCGCTGGCGACGGGACCGTGGGCAGTGCCAGGCCGAGCGCGGCCAGGCGCCGTGACGGGGTCGCCGCGTCGGCTGTCACGGCGGTCACCGCGCCGATTCGCCCTTGGGGCGCTTGAAGTAGGCGACCAGGCTCTCCGGGTTCGGCCCCGGGACGATCTGGACCAGTTCCCAGCCGTCCGCCCCCCAGTTGTCGAGGATCTGTTTGGTCGCGTGGATCAGCACCGGCGCTGTCGCGTACTCCCAGGTCTGCATGACTTGTGACCATAGTGCGTCGCGGCCGGGGGGCATGCGACAGCCGTCCCCGCGCGCCCCCCGCCGCGCATGCCGAGAACGCACGGAAGACCGGCCTCGCGGGGGGTCCACCTGGAGGGCCCCCAGGCTCGCCTGGGGGCATCCGGAGGGCGTCTGGGAGGTGTTCGCCGGGAGGACGGGGCCGGGCCTGCAACCTACCCGTGCCCGGGCCGGGGTGGGTCTGGCAAGGGGTACGGGCAGGGGCCGCATCGGTGGACACCGCGCCCGCTGCCTGTTCATCGACCGGAACGGCCGGGGCCGGCCGGGTACGGTCGTTGATGTGACGCCGCAGGAGACTCCATCGCGGGACGCCGCGGACGGGCCATGGCACTGCCGCCTGCACGTGGTGAGCGGCAAGGGCGGCACCGGCAAGACGACCGCCGCCGGCGCGCTCGCGGTGGCGCTGGCCACCGGTGGTAGGCGCGTCCTGCTCACCGAGGTCGAGGGACGCCAGCAGATCGCCCAGCTCTTCGACACCCCGCCGCTGCCCTACGCGGAACGCAAGGTCGCGAGCGCTCCTGGTGGCGGGGAGGTCTTCGCGCTCGCCATCGACGCGGAGGAGGCGCTGCTGGAGTACCTGGAGATGTTCTACAACCTCCGCCGCGCGGGCCGGGCGCTGGAGCGGATCGGCGCCGTCGACTTCGCCACCACGATCGCGCCCGGTGTCCGTGACGTCCTGCTCACCGGCAAGGTGAAGGAGGCGGTCAACCGCCCGGACGCGACCCGGCCCGGCGGCAGGGCCTATGACGCGGTGGTTCTCGACGCGCCGCCGACCGGGCGGATCACCCGGTTCCTCAACGTCAGCGCCGAGGTCGCCGGGCTGGCCAGGATGGGCCCGATCCGCACCCAGGCCGACAGTGTGATGGCGGTGATGCGCTCCGAGCAGACGGCTGTGCACCTGGTCACCCTCCTGGAGGAGATGCCGGTCCAGGAGACGGTGGACGGTGTCGCCGAGCTGCGTGCCGCCGGGCTGCGGGTCGGTGGTGTGATCGTGAACATGGTCCGGACGCCGTTGCTCGCCGACGAGGACCTTGCGCGGGCCGGCACGGGCCGGCTGGACGTCGAGGAGCTGGCCGCGGGCGTGAAGGCGGCCGGCATCGCCCCCGCGGCCGGGCTGGTGGACGCCCTGGTGGCGGAGGCCGCCCAGCATGCCCGCCGGGTGGCTCTGGAGAGGGCCGAACGCGGCGAGATCGACGCGTTGGGACGTCCCGTGTACGAGCTGCCCCTGGTCGCCGACGGCGTGGACATCGGCGTGATCTACCAGTTCGCGGAGTTGTTGCGGATGCAATGGATGGTCGGATGAGCAACGGTCGGACGAGCGGGCTCGCAACCGTGGGGGCGCGGGTGCCCCCGTCCGCGTCCACGGTGCCGGTGCTGGACGTCGATGCCATGCTCGGCAGCGAGAAGATCATCGTGTGCTGCGGGTCGGGCGGGGTCGGGAAGACCACGGTCGCCGCCGCGCTCGCGCTGCGCGCGGCCGAGCGGGGACGCCGGACGGTCGTCCTCACGATCGACCCGGCCCGGCGGCTGGCGCAGTCCATGGGCCTGACCGAACTGGACAACAACCCCCGGGAGGTCGTCGGGGTGGACTGTTCCGCCGGTGGTCATCTCGACGCGATGATGCTCGACATGAAGCGGACGTTCGACGAGATCGTCCTTGCGCACGCAACCCCGGAACGCGCCCAGCAGTTACTCGACAACCCCTTCTACCAGTCGTTGTCGTCGTCCTTCGCCGGTACCCAGGAGTACATGGCGATGGAGAAGCTCGGCCAGCTGGACGCGACGGGCGAGTGGGACCTCATCGTCGTCGACACCCCGCCGACCCGGTCGGCCCTGGACTTCCTGGACGCGCCCAACCGCCTGAGCGCCTTTCTCGACGGCCGGCTGCTGCGACTGCTGCTCGCCCCGGCGAAGGCCGGCGGGAAGATGTACCTGAAGGTCGTGAACGTCGGGCTGGGCGTGTTCGGCAGGATACTGACGAAGGTCATCGGCGCGCAGCTGCTCGCCGACGTCAGCCAGTTCGTGGCTGCCCTGGAGACGATGTTCGGGGGGTTCCGGCAGCGCGCCGATCAGACGTACCAGCTGCTGGGCGCGCCCGGGACGTCCTTTGTCGTGGTGGCGGCGCCGGAGGCCGCCGCGTTGCGGGAGGCGTCGTACTTCGTCGACCGGCTCGACGCGGACGGGATGCCGTTGGCGGGCCTGGTCGTCAACCGGGTCCACCCGGTCGGGCCGGCCGCCCGTGGGCTGACCGTGGAACGCAGCCTGGCGGCGGCCGAAATGCTCGGTGAGCATGCCGAACATCCGCTGGCGACGGCGGTGCTGCGCATCCACGCGGAACGGGTAAGGCTGGCCACCCGGGAGCAGCGCCTGCGGGACCGCTTCACCAGCGCGCATCCCGACACACCCCTGGTCGAGGTCGACGCGTTCGCCGGCGATGTTCACGATCTTGACGGCCTGCGCGCCGTCGGCGCCGTACTGGCCGGCGAGGACCTCCCCGAACACGCCCACGACGCCGCCCTGGGGCAGACCGACTAGCGCGCGAGTGGAGCGGTTACGTGGTTTTCGTCTCCTGCCACCCCGCGTCCGCCATGTCGCGGCTCCGCTCGCCGACGCCATGTACCGCCTGGCGTGGTGGGGCTGTCGGCAGTTGGCCGGGCTCGTGGGGGACGCGGGTGCGCGTGGGCAGCGATGTCAGATGTCCCGCGGGGGTTACCGGCTGGCGGCCGAGCCTGCGGGTGCGCGAACAGCTGTGATCGCGCACCCGTCGGGGAGATCGGGCACCTGGGCCCGTCTGATCGTCCGGCCAGCCCGGATCGTCGCTGGCCGCGGCATCGTCGTCGAGTGGTTGTCCCGTTAGTGACGTCGATGTCCGCAATGCCCTGTGTGCGTGTGATGATGAGCCGCGCGGGAGAACCGGACAGCGAATTCGTCAACAAACGACCAACAGGGCACCGGTAGGTGGCCAGTGGGGGACGAGGTGCGGACGGTCCTAACCGGCGGAGGCGGCGCCGTGATGGGCGCGCGCGTCCGCGAGCAGCTTCCGCCACGATGTGACGTCCGGTCGCCTGCGCAGCAGCGCCCGGCGTTCCCGTTCGGTCATACCGCCCCAGACTCCGAACTCCACTCGGTTGTCAAGGGCGTCAGCGAGGCACTCGGTGCGGACGAGGCATCCGAAGCACCGGGTCTTCACCCGGTTCTGCGCCGCTCCCTGGACGAAGAGGTCGTCCGGGTCCAGGTCACGACAGGCCGCGTTCGCGGTCCAGTCGCCGTCGACGGTCGAGCCGATCAACTGTGTCGAGCTGGCACGTCGGGCGGCGCTGGTGCGGGTTGCCAGGCTGCTGGTCATGCCACCTGCCTTTCTTCTCGAGACCGGGTCAGGGGGCCCGTGCGGGTGGTGACGTGGCTTCGCCCGAAACCGTATGGAGCGTCTCCGCCACGGCACAGACCCCACACGGGTGGTTGTCTAAATGACCCGTCCGGGCCATTGATCCGAATGACGACAGTGGCGCTATCTGTAACCAGATCATGTCGTGTGCGTGACATTCGTATGTCCGTTCCGTGCGGTCGTAGGCTGGTGTGGGAGGTACGGCCGAGCGGCCGTGCGAGGGGGCCGTTTGGAGGTTCCCGAACGTGACCAGCGCGACAGGGTCGGGCCACGGGTCCCCGCGGCCGCCCGCCAGTTCCGGCCGTGCCGGCTACGGCAAAGGCGTCGCGTCGGGCGCCGGCCCAATGCCGGACGGTCCACATCGTGGCTATCCGCGAGCATGGACGGCGGCCGAATGGATCGGGCAGGCCATGGTCATCAGCGGGCTCGCGGGCCTCCTGCTCGCGCTGGTCCTGTTGCCGGTCGTGGCGCTTGCGGGCCTCACGGTGAAGGGCAGCGCCGACGCCTTCCTCGACCTGCCGGCGAACCTCACCGTCCCACCGCTGCCGCAGGCGTCCCGCATCCTGGATGCCAAGGGCAACGTCATCGGATATCTGCGCGGTGAGCAGGACCGGCAGATCATCCCCCTCGACCGCATTCCGACGGTACTGCGCCAGGCGGTCATAGACATCGAGGACTCCCGCTTCTACGAGCACACCGGACTCGACTACCGGGGGCTGCTGCGGGCCTATGTCTCCAACCAGGAGTCCGGGGCGGTCACGCAAGGCGGATCCACTCTCACTCAGCAGTACGTGAAGAACGTCCTCCTGCAGGCCGCGACGTCCAGGGAGGAAAAAGAGGCCGCGACCGAGCAGACCGTCAGACGTAAGCTCCGGGAAGCACGCTACGCACTTTACCTCGAGGAGCACCTGAGCAAGGACCAGATTCTTGAAAGGTATCTGAACATAGCCTACTTCGGGGACGGCGCCTACGGCGTGGAAACCGCGGCGAAACACTATTTCAACGTCGAGGTCGACCAGCTCACCCTCCCGCAGGCGGCGATGCTGGCCGGTCTGGTCAAGAATCCGACCGCCTACAACCCGGTGCTGCACCCGCAGGCGGCGATGTCGCGACGGGACGTCGTCCTGGAGCGCATGCACGAACTCGGCCACATCAGCGACGAGCAGCTGCGACAGATTCGGGGGACCCCGGTGGTGCTCAACCGCCCACCGCAGGCTGCGGACCCCTGCCAGCTGTCGTCGGTGCCGTTCTTCTGCGCCTACGTCCGCCGCACGCTGCTCGCCGACGAGCGTTTCGGGGCGGCCCAGGCGGACCGGGAACGGCTGCTGTTCGAGGGCGGCCTGACGATCCGGACCACACTCGACCCGGTCGCCCAGGCCGCCGCGCAGAACGCGGCGAACGCCGTCGTGCCGCCCGGCAACCGGGTGGCGGTGGGGGTGGCAATGCTCCAGCCGGGCACCGGGAACGTGCTGGCGCTGGCGGTGAACCGGGAGTACGGCCCGTCCGCGGACGGCCAGCCGCCGGAGCGGACCACCGACTTCGTACACACCAAGCAGATAATTCCGCTGGAGGAGGCCTCGTTCTCACCGGGATCCACCTTCAAGGTGTTCACACTTGCCGCGGCTCTGGAAAAAGGACTGCCGCTGAACACCACGTACTATTCCCCGGCGTGCTACCACTCGGATGTCTTCCACAATCCGGACATCGACGACAACGGGCGCCAGAGCCAGGGGGACTGCTACGGCAACGCCGACCCGAACGAGGCCGGCTTATATTCCATGACCACGGCGACCTGGGACTCGGTCAACACCTACTACATCCAGCTCGCGGAGAAGGTCGGGCTGCGGAACACCGCTGAGATGGCACGTCGGCTGGGGGTGTCCTCCTGCCGGGTGCAGGACCAGTCCGAGTCCCTGCGCTGCCCCGGCGGCGGCATCGGGCCGGTCGACGGAGCGGCTGTGCTCGGCACCAACGAGATCTCCACCATGGATCTGGCGACCGCCTACGCCACGCTGGCCAACCACGGTGTCCGGTGCGATCCGCGACCCTTTGAATCGATCACCCAGCGGGTCGGCAGCACCGACCGGCCGGTGCCCTACAGCACGCCCGAGCCGTGCCGCCAGGTGCTCGGGACGCAGATCGCGGACACGGTCACCTCGGTCCTCGAAGGTGTCATCCTGCACGGGACCGGGGCCCCCAACGCGCAGATCGGCCGGCCGGCCGCGGGCAAGACCGGCACCGCCGAGGGGTTCAGCACCGCGTCGTTCGCCGGTTACATCCCCCAGCTGGCCACCGCCGTGACCCTCGCCGACCCGCGCTCACCCACGACATATCCGTTGCGCAACGTCCTGGGCAACCAGGTCGTCTACGGTGGTGGCCTGCCCGCCCAGGTGTGGGCGAGGGCGATGCGCGGCACCGCCGACGGACTCGGGCTGCCAGTCGCGCCGATGCCGTCCCCGGACGGCACCCAGCCCAACCCGGCGAAGAAGACGCTGCCGGACGTCGTCGGCCTGGACCTGCCCCTGGCACAGCAGCGGCTGGCCTCCCAGGGCTTCCGGGTGACGGTGCAGGAGATCTGGAGCCCGTTCTCGAAGGGGACGGTGCTGGCGATGAATCCCGGCGGCAATCAGGAGGTGGACGAGGGCTCGGAGGTCGTGCTGATGGTCTCCCAGGGCTTCGTCCTGCGGTCCGCCGAGTCCGACGAGGGTGGGACGCCCACCCGGTTCGGCGACGGAAGAAGGTCCGATCCCGGCACCGCGGGGTCCGGGCGGGCTCGGGGCAGTGGCAGGTCCGGAGCGGGCTGACGGGCCTGCCAGCTCCCGCCGGCCGCCGGCGGATCGTCCCGTCCGCCGTCCCCTGGTCGCGGGTCGACCGGTCATGCCCCGACAGGCCGTGTGCCGCCCGATCGGGCGTACCGATGGGCCGTGCTCACGCCTGGGCGGGCGGGGAGGAAGCCAGCCGGGCGCGGACCAGGGCGGAGACGCGGGCCCCGTCCGCACGCCCGGCCACCTCGGGCTGGACCGCCTTCATCGCGGCGCCCATGGCCTTCGGCCCGGCCAGGCCGTGCTCGGCGATCACTTTGTCGATGATCGCGGCGAGTTCGTCGTCGCCAAGCTGCTGAGGGAGGTAGGCGGCCAGGATCTCACCCTCGTCGTTTTCCTTGCTGGCCTGTTCCGCGCGGCCCGCCGCGGCGAAGGCGTCGGCGGCCTCCCGTCGCTTGCGGACCTCCCGGGTGAGCACCTTCCGCACCTCGGCGTCGGACAGTTCGCGGGCGCTTTTGCCGGCGACCTCCTCGTCCTTCAGCGCCGCCAGCGCCATCCGCAGGGTGGACGTCCGCAGCGCGTCCCGCGCCTTCATCGCCGTGGTGAGATCTGCCCGCAGACGATCCTTGAGTTCGCTCACACGGGTGACCTTAGTTGACCTGGCCGGCCGCCGGCCGCCAGCCGCTGGACCGGTCCAGCGGACGTCGGGGCGGATGTCCACTGGGTCACGACGCACGCGACGCGCCCCGCGAGCCGCCCACCATGGCGCAACCTGGGCCACACTTGTCCGATGACGAGTGGGCGACGGTTGCAACAGTCACCTTCACGGGCGTGGGGACGCCCCGTCGGGCGGGCGGCCACCGGGCTCGGCGCGGCAGGAGCCCTTGCCGTGGCATATGCCGCCGGCTATGAGCGCACCGCCTACACCCTGCGTCGTGTGGTGCTGCCGATGCTCGCGCGGGACGCGCAGCCGCTGCGCATCCTGCACATCTCCGACCTGCACATAACCCCGAACCAGAAGCGCAAGCTGGCGTGGATCGGGGATCTCGCCCGCCTGGTGCCCGACCTGGTGGCGCTGACCGGTGACGTCCTGGCACACCCGGACGCGGACGAGCCGACGCTGCTGGCGCTGTCGTCCCTGTTCGGCTTCCCGGGGGTTTTCGTGCCGGGCAACAACGACTACTACGTGCCGACGCTGAAGAGCCCGCACCGCTACCTGCTGCCCGGGGACGTCCCCACCCCGAAGGGGGCTCCGCTGGACTGGGCCGGTTTCGCCAAGAGCCTGGCCGCCGCCAGCGGCTGGCTGGACCTGACCAACACCCGGACGGTGCTGCGCGTCGCCGGGCTGCGGATCGACGTCCGCGGCGTCGACGACGCCAGACTCAGGCGGGACGATCTCTCCGCGGTGCTCGGCCCGCGCGACGGCGACGCCGACCTGCTGCTGGGGCTGTCGCACACCCCGGAGCCCCGGGTGCTGGACGCCTACACCGCGGACGGGGTGGCGTTGACGCTCTCCGGCCACACGCACGGCGGGCAGATCCGGGTGCCGTTCGTCGGGGCGCTGGTCGCCAACTGTGGCCTCGACCGCGGCCGGGTCCGCGGCCTGTCCCGTTACGAGGCCGGTGGACGCTCGTCGTGGCTGCACGTCTCCGCGGGCCTCGGGACGTCCCCGTTCGCACCGGTCCGGTTCGCCTGCCGGCCGGAGGCCACCCTGATCACCCTCGCGCCGGCCGCGTGGACCTGACGCCTCGCGCGGACCTGGCGCCGTGGCCCCTGGATGTGAGCACCGTCGCGGACTCCGCGCCGGTGGCGGGGGCTGGAGCCGCTCCCCGTGGACCTGTCCGGTCACCCGTGCCGAGAGTGGCCGGCGGATCAGGTAGAATTCCGGATCAGGTAAGCTTTGCAGTGGTCGCGGGGTGTGGCGCAGCTTGGTAGCGCGCTTCGTTCGGGACGAAGAGGTCGTGGGTTCGAATCCCGCCACCCCGACCCAGGTCAGGGGCATGATTCGGAGCTTTTCCGTCATGCCCCTGATGCATGTACAGCGCCGATGTACAGCAGCCGGCTCTACCGATCAGGACCTCCGCCCAGCCGGTTCAGAGCCTTCACGCGATCGAACATCCGTCAGGCGCGGCCGAATATCCGTCAGGCGCGGCTCAGTCGTCGGGGTCGTCCGGGTCGACGAAGGTGTCCCAGTAGGCTCGGTCCTCCTCGAAGTCCGCGATTTCCACTATCAGCCCGGTTGGCCGGGCGACAAGGACCGCGTAGAAGACGATCGGCCCGAACACTCCGCTCGGCTCAAGGATCACCAGCCGAGCCGCGCCACTCATTGTCGAGGGCAGAGCGTCCCAGTTGTTCGCGAAGGCGAACCTCGCTGACCGCACCGGTAAAGCCATGAACTCGTGGAACGTCGGCCCCGAGTAGCGCGTGCTTCGGCTGTCCGGGTAGGTGGCCTGAGCGGTGGCGAGGAAGTCGGCTCCGTAGGTGACCGTGTGTCTGGTCACGGGGCAGGGCGCTCCCGGCGAGCGTACTCTTCGCCGATCTGCCGCAACCGGTCCATCATTCGAGGCGATGGCTGTGGCTGATGCTGTGGCAGGAGCGCTGCCACGTAGGGGATGTCCTCGCCGTCGTTGACAAGCTGCCAGCCGGGCTCGCGGTGGGACCGTTCGCTGGCGTCCGCGTTGGTGTGGCCTCGGAGCAGGTTGACGGCGTCCTGGACGGCTTTCAGCTCGGTAGCGCTGAACAGCTCCCGGCGGGCTGGCCGGGTCGGCCGGAGCCGATGTTGCTCGTAGCCGAGGACTCTCTCTTTGATCAGCACCGCGTCGCCGTTGTCGATCAGATGGTCCCGAATCGCTCGGAGATGGCGCGGCGCGGGTCCTCGTTCGAGCTTGCGGTACCGCACGCCTGTGATCGGAAGCCCGGTCTCGCGGACGTGGGCGAACTCGGCGAAGTACAAAACCTTGTTGGCCTTGGTGGCACCTCCGTAGGGATCATCGGCCAGCTCCTCGGCGACCAGGAGCAGCAACTCCGCGAACTTGGCCTCGTCTGGCTGTACGTCGAGGTCGTCGCGCAGGAGGCTCTCCGTGACGATGCGGTCGTGTTCGTCCATGACGTCGGGCCTCCCTCCTCACGGCCGTCTTCCTCACGGCCATGCAACCGTACCGGCGGCGCCGCAAGCATGGCGTAACGGCGCGTCCGCCGGAAGAGTTCGTATCTGCCCGCATTCTAGTCGAACCTTTGTTCGCCTCCAAGTCGTTGACCTGGATCGGAGCGCGGACTCCGCGTGTTCACTCGTATCACTCTCCATGGTCAATATTTGAACAATTATTACGGTGGGTGGCGGTAGTCGCGTCAGGCGGATACCGGCGTGCTCCCGGTCACGGAGCTTCCCGGCACCGGGTGCCCGCGCGCAGCGGCAGCCCGGGCCGAAGACCGGGGCCCGGGCCTGCCTCCCTACCTGTTGCCTACCTGTTGCCTACCTGTTGGACGCCGTGTGGACGCCTGCGCGGCTTTGCCGCCGACGTCGGCGGCGGGAGCCCCAGGTTGCCGTGCAGCGTCCTCGACTCGTACTCGGTGCGGAACAGGCCGCGGCGCCGCAGCTCCGGGACGAGCTGGTCGACGATCAGCCCCAGCCCGTCGGGGAAGAAGTCGAAGTTGAGGTTGAAGCCATCCGCGGCACGGCCTGTGAAGAACCGTTCGATGTCGTCCGCGATCTGCTCCGGCGTGCCGACGACCGGTGCCCACTGCCGATGCGGTAGGTGGACGAGACGGTCGCGACCAGCCCGACATGTGTGGTGGCCTGGGCGATCGCCGTCAGCGTCACGAACGGGTCGTAGGCGTTCCACGGCCGCCTGAAGTCCTGCTCCGAGAACCCCAGGGTCTCGGCGAGGAACACGGCGTCGAGCCGGCCACGCTCGGCGATTCGGCCCAGCCGCTCCCAGGCGGCCAGGTCCAGGAAGCCGAGCGGCTGGTTCGCCGCCCGCCACCCGGCGTCGTGCCGTCCCAGGCCGTTGGAGTTGACGTTCAGGTGCAGCCGCGGGCGCTCATGCGGGGGTCCTCGCCGGCCCGACCGGGGCGGAGTCGCGTAGCTGCACCCGGTGCACGATCCGCGGCGCTGCCGGGTCGTTGTCCTCGACGCGCCGGTGCCGCACCGCCCGGTTGTCCCACAGGACGAGGTCGCCCCTGCGCCAGCGGTACTGGATCACGTTCTCCAGCCGGGCGCCGCGGTCGTACAGCAGTGCCAGCAGTGCCGCGCTCTCCACCGGCTCGAGGCCCTTGATGTGGCGGGTCAGCAGCGGATTGACGAAGAGGTCCTTTCGCCCGGTTTCGGGGTGGACGGCGACGACCGGGTGCTCGACCTCGGCCGCGTTGACCGTCTGCCCCTCCCAGTGCACCTCGCGGGGCTCGTTGCCGATGCCGTGCACGGCGTCCGGCCCGTCGACGAACCGCCGCAGCGGCTCGCTGAGCGACTCGTATGCGGCCTGGGCTGACGCGAAGGCGGTGCTGCCGCCAGACCGGAGGCAGTTCGACGATGTTGAGCACCGCGCCCGCGGGGGGTGTGGGGACGAAGGTGACGTCGGCGTGCCAGACGTCGTTGACCGCGACGTAGCCGCCGTTCCTGCTCTCCTCGGAGAAGCGGCTGCTGTCGAAGGCAACGACCAGGCTGTGCCGCTCGTCGATGGGTGGGAGGGTCGAACTGCCGGCGGTCAGCTCGCCGAAGTTGGCGGCGAACGCGGTCTGCTCGTCCGGGCTGAGGTGCTGCCCGGGGAAGAAGAGGACCTGATGGTCCAGCCATGCCTGGCGGAGCATGGCGGCCGTCGCCGCGTCGAGCGGCCGCTTCAGGTCGACTCCGGTGATCTCGGCGCCGAAGTTGACGTTCAACAGTCTGATCGTCGGCTGAACCACGGATCCACGGATGCTGTCACGGTCATGTCAGTGCCTTTGCTGTCGATGCCCTTGTTTCCGATGCCCTTGCTGTCGGTGTCAGGTGTGCTGTCGGTGTCAGACGGGTCTCGGGTCGCCGGCCCGGATGAACACGGCGTCGAACGTCCCGCGTTCCGCACCCGCGCGATGCGCCGGAAGAAGTCGATGTTCACGAACAGTGTCGGGTCGTCCTGGGCCCGCCAGCCGCCGGCGTGCCGGCCGCTCCCGGTGACGTTGACATTCAGGTGCAGTTCGCGTGCCATCGCCTGTTCCCTTCTGGCTGCCGGCATGCCGCTGGCCGGCCCGAATCCGCACCATTCGCATGGCTGTGGCTCCACCGGGTGAAAACCGGCGCCCGGGCGGTCGGCGCTTTCGCGGGCGGAGATTCTGTGGGCCGGCTCGCACATCGTGTCCCGGGAGCGGGCCTGCACGGCACGGCGTCAGCGGAGCCCGCGGCACCATGTACGAAGAGCAACGATTCGGGGATTTCCGGGGTGGCGGACGGTGACACGTTCGTTGGTGAAACCGGCTGTGTGGAAGAGTGCGTCCTGGGCCGTCGTGGCTGGTGCCGGCTGAGCCCTGACTGCCTTGTGGCACGGGCGGCTGGTGATCCAGCTGGTGATCCGGCTGGTGATCGAGGTGGGGGAACCGAGTTGACCGCAGCCGCGGGATCGCGGGTGGAGCGCTTCGAGGCGTTGCTGACCTCCGCCGGGAGCGAACTGCTCGACCGGCTTGCCAGTGGAGCTGGCGGAGGCGCGGGAACCGGCGGGGCCGGCGCGGCGGTCGGCCCACGACAGGCGTTACGTCTCGGGACGCGGCTGCGCGCCGAGTATCCGACGGATCTCGTGGTCGAGGCGCTGGGCCAGCACGAGCTGCGGGCGGCGGCCGGGTCGAAGTTCAGCCGGGCGATGGAGATGTTCTTCACCCGTGCCGGCCTGGAACAGGCGTCGCCGCAGGCCGTGGCCGAGCACACGGCTTCGCGGTACGCGGCCGGGGACATCGTCGCCGACCTGTGCTGCGGTATCGGCGGGGACATGCTCGCGCTCGCCAGGCAGCACCAGGTGATCGCCGTGGACGTCGACCCGCTTCATCTGCGTGTCGCGCGGGCCAACGCCGACGTCCTGGGCGTCGGGGGCAACGTGACGACCGTTCTCTCCGACGTCCGCGACGTCGGCCTGGCAGGGGCGGCCGCGGTGTTCGTCGACCCGGCCCGGCGTGCCGGCCAACGGCGGCTGCGTACCGGTGACAGCGAGCCACCGCTGTCCTGGTGCCTGGAGCTCGCCGGACGTGTCGCGAAGGTGGGGATCAAGGCCGCTCCAGGCCTCCCACGCGAGGCCGCGCCCGCCGGCTGGGAGCTGGAGTTCATTGCCGTGGGCAGGGACCTCAAGGAGGCGGTGGCCTGGTCCCCGGCGCTGGCCACCACGGGCACCCGCGCGACCCTCCTGCCCGGCGGGCACACGCTCACCTCCACACCGGCTGGTCAGGGGGCATCCGGCGTGGAGGCCCCGGTACCGGTGCGGGCACCGGGCGAATACCTTCTCGACCCGAATCCGGCTGTCACCCGCGCCGGGCTCGTCGCGGAGCTGGCCCGGGAACTCGGCGCCTGGAAGATCGACGGAAGAATCGCGTTCCTGTCGGCGGACGCGCCGATACGTACGCCGTTCGGCCGCTCGTTGCGCGTCATCGATTCCGCGCCGTGGAACCAGAAGCAGTTGCCCGCCCGCCTGCGCGCGCTGGACATCAGGTCGGTCGACATCCGGCGGCGCGGTCTGGCGGGTGACGTCGACGAGTTGCGTAAACGCCTGAAGCTCTCCGGTACCCGCCGGGCCACTCTCGTCATGACCCGTGTCGACAATCGCCCCTGGGGTCTGCTCTGCCTCGCCGACGAATGACGGCGATCAGTACCGCCCCATGCGAGGGAACCGCCTCTCACGACGGATCCGGACAGCCGATGTGACCGGGGCGGGCCGCTCCGGGGCCGTCGGCGTTCTTATGGTTTTCTGGCGATGCCGGCCCAGACGGGCATCGGGGTGGTGTCGGCCCCGGGTTCGGGGCGCCACTGTGTGGTCGGTACCAGGCCTGGTTCCAGCAGTTCCAGGCCGTCGAAGAACCGTAGGACCTGCTCGTGCGAGCGAAAAGTCACCTTCTCGGCCATCGAGGTGTTCATACGCGTCGAGGCCATGCGCACCTCCTCAGCGACGATGTCGCTGGCCGGATGGGAAAGTATCAGGTGGCTGCCGGGGGGGATGGCGTTCAGCAGGGTGGTGACGATTTCGTAGGGGTTGTCCTCATCGGTGACGCAGTGCAGGATCGCGACCAGCATGAGTCCTACTGGTTGGGTGAGGTCGAGGGTGGTGGCGGCTTTTTTCAGGATGATGTCGGGGTTGCGGAGGTCGGCTTCGATGTAGGTGGTGGTGCCCTGGGGGGAGCTGGTGAGGAGTGCTTTGGCGTGGACGAGGACGATGGGGTCGTTGTCGACGTAGACGACGCGGGTGGTGGGGGCGGCTCGTTGGGCGACTTCGTGGGTGTTGTTGGCGGATGGTAAGCCGGTGCCGATGTCGAGGAACTGGCGGATGCCGGCTTCGGCGGCGAGGTGGTGTACGGATCGGCCCAGGAACGCGCGGTTCGCCAGCACGCTGACGGGGGTGATGGGCAGGGCCGCCAGCACTTCTTCGGCCACCTTGCGGTCGGCGGCATAGTTGTTCCTGCCGCCGAGCCAGTAGTCGTAGATCCGGGCGATGTGTGGCACGTCCGGGTTGAGGTTGGCGGGTGGCTGTTCCTCGTCCGCTGCGTCAAGTCCCATGTCAGATCCTTTCGTCCGGCGACCGCTGCACCGGGTCTCAGCCCAGGAGATCCTCGTAGACTGTCGCCGCTAATGTGTGTGGTATAGGTGGCGGAGTTTGGTGCGGGCGTCATCGGTGGTGAAGTGCCAGTTGACTTGGCGCTGGTTGGCGTTGACGGCTGTCTGCCAGGCGTCGAGTTCGGTGTTCAGGACGTCGAGGGTGTCGATGCGGCGGTCGAGGCATTGGCGGGTCAGGGCGGCGAGTTCGATTTCGGCGATGTTGAGCCAGGAGCCGTGTTTGGGGGTGTGGTGGATCTCGAGTCGTTGCGCGAGTGCGAACGCGACGGCCGGGTCGAAGGCCTCGTAGAGCGAGGAGATGTCGTGGGTGTTGAGGTTGTCCATGACCAGCACGACCCGTTCGGCGTCGGGGTAGTCGAGGGTGAGCAGGCGCCTGACGTGGTGTGCCCAGTCGATCCTGGTGCGCCGTGGGGTGGCCTGGACGCGGCGCCAGCCGGCGAGTGGCTCGACCCAGCAGAAGATCGAGCAGGTTCCGTGGCGCACGTACTCGGAGTCCTCGCGCCGGTCACGCCCTGGCGTGGCGGGGATCGGGTCGCGGGCGTGGGCCAACAGCTGGTAGGGCTTCTCGTCCATGCACACCACGGGCACGCCCGGGTTGTGGGGCCGGGCGTAGACCGCCAGAACGTCTTCCATCCGCGCGGCGAACTGCGCGTTCGCCCTCGGTGGGATGGTCCAGCACTTCCTCAGATGAGGACGCAACCTCGTTTTTTTAAGACCCGGCCGATGGTGGAATGGTCCAGGTCCGGGATGTCGGCGACCAGCGCGACGTGCTTTTCCAACAGCCGCAGCGACCAGCGTGCATAACCAGCCGGTGGCTGCGAGCATGCCAGCGCGATCAGTCTGGCCTCAACCTCGCCGGTCACCGGGGAAGGCACCGGGGGAAGCTCCCGTGCCTTCCGACCGATCGTGGCCCCCACATCCCCACCGGTCTCGGTGAACCGCTTCGCGACCAGCCGCAGCGTCTCACCCGAGACCCCGACCCGGACCACGAGTTCTTCTTGGGAGGCAACCGGGCCGACCGAGGTGTCCAACGCGAGCAGGACCCGCGCCCGCCGGATCATCGACGCCGGATGAACCCCCGTCGAGGTCACCCGAACCAACTCGTCACGATCAGCCTCGGTCAAGGTGACCGGCCACTTCTTCTGCGAACCCACGACACAGTCCTGACCGGCAGAGGGACGGGGAGACCTGCCAGACCCAACCCTCTCACCCAGACACAAGACACACCAGAACTAAGCAGCGACAGTCTACTAGTTACGTTGGCCAGTGCCTTGGTGGGAGCGAGATAGAGCGCGCGAGCGGGCGGTTCGGCCAGCAGGACGCTGAGCACCGGCATGAGGTATCCCAGCGACTTACCCGACGCCGTGCCTGTCGCGAGCACCACGCTGCGGCCGGCGTGAGCATGTTCGGTGGCACGCGCCTGGTGTGTCCACGGTGCGTCGATACCGGCGGCGCGCAGCCGGGAGACGAGTACGGGATCCGCCCAGGCGGGCCAGGGCGCCCGGCTGCCGGCTCTGGCGGGGACACGCTGCACATGTGTGATGCAACAGCTACGACGGGCGTCTGTCCGCAGCCGGTCGAGAACAGCCGCACCACGATCCGGCGCACCCGGCTCTGGTGCGCTGGCCCGGACCGAGGTTGTACCCACGGTGGCCCAGCGTAGGCGAGGATGCCGGACGGATGCCCTGGTCCCCGCAGGATTCGCCCGCCTCCAACGGGCGGTCGCGGGGTGCGGCGGCCGGCGGGGCACGAACCGGGCGCCACCGGGGCCGTGGCTACGAACCCCTGCGGCGCATGGGTAGCCTGCTGCGTCGCGGCGAGCCGGATTGATCCGGGCGTGGGAGGGTAGTGCCGCCGTGATGTCGGCCGTCCGGCCGGACGGCTGTGAAGCAGACGCAAGGAGGACCTGTGGACCTGTCCCTCACTACCCGCACGGAAGGGGACTTCACGATCGTCGTCGTAGGCGGCGAGATTGACGTCTACACCGCCCCGAAGCTGCGGGAACAACTGATCGATCTCGTATCAGGCGGTTCGTACCATCTCGTCGTCGACATGGAAGGGGTCGAGTTCCTCGACTCGACCGGCCTCGGGGTACTTGTCGGCGGCCTCAAGCGAGTCCGGGCGCACGAGGGGACGCTGCGGCTCGTCTGCACCCAGGAACGGATACTGAAAATCTTCCGGATCACCGGTCTGACGAAGGTCTTCCCGATCCACGCGTCCGTCGAAGAAGCACTCGCAGCCAAGGACTGAAGGACCAAAGGCAGCGCGATCGTGATTCTTTCGCGCCCAGGGCTCCTGCCGTATCCGAGGTTCCCACCGGATCGGCGCGGAGGGCCTGGAAGCCGATCCGGAGGATCCGACAGGCTCAGGCCCGCGGGTCGCCGGGTGGTCAGTTCCATCGAGAGACAGGTCATCGACGTATGTCCACCGTCGAGTTGCGCTTCGCGGCTCTTCCCGGACACGTCCGAACGGCCCGGATGATCGCAGCCGCGGTCAGCCGGCGTTCGGGCGTGCCGGAGGAGATCCTTGACGAGATCAAACTTGCGGTCGGCGAGGCATGTGCCCGAGCCGTCAGCGTCAACCGCCGGTTCGACCCACAGGCTCCCGTGATCGTCCGGGTCAGTGACGGCGATGGTGCGTTCACGGTGTCGGTGGCCGACCGCGGGCCGCGGGAACGCGATGTTCCACCCACAAGACGCGACGTCTCGCCCCTGAACGGCCGTGGACGGGCCGACACGCCCGGATCACCCGACGGCTGTCGCACGCTGACCAACGCCGCTTCCCCTTCCCCCTCCCTCTCCCCACCCACCGTCGCCGGGCCGGCGGCAGCCGAGCCGATGGTTACCGACCCGCTGGCTGCCCAGTCGCTGGCCGCCCAGCCGGTCGTCGCCGAGCCCATGGTTGTCAGCCCGGTCGCATCCGGAAACGGCATCTGGCGGCCGGACGAGGAGGAGCCGTGCTCCCCGACAGTCCCGGGACTCGGTCTCGCCCTGATCGAAGGCCTGGTCGACGACTTCACCATCACCACGCGGACCGACCGGACCGGCATGATCGTCACTATGCGCTGGGCGACGGAGCCGTTGGAGGGGAAACCAGCCGCACCGGTCATGGCTCTCTAGACAGCACGCTGGCGCCGATGCCGTCCCGGTCGCCCCGGCGGCGGCCGCACGCGGGCCATCGCAGCCGGCACGTCGCCGCTGACGCGTCGGTACCGAACACGTCGGCCGCCGCGTCAACACCGATGTGTCGACACCTGTACGCCAGCCCGGGCAGGACGACACGGACGGAATGGGCCGAAAGCCGGCCATCGAGATGAACAAGGACACCGAGCATCCACGGTAAATCCCTCAAAGCGCAATTTTTACCGGACCTTGTCTACGAAAGAACGAGCGCATGTTACGGCCGTGTGGATAGACTGCCGCATCACTCGGTCGATCAGACCGCGTGCGCGATGTCTGGAGTGCTCCCCGTGGTACCGAACGGAGAATCGGGAGAACGCGGGCCAACGCGTTGGTCGCCGCACGATGGCGCGACGGCGGGACGGGCGGTAGCCCGGATCCGTCCCAGCCGGCAGTCATGCCGGCGTCGCACCCGCTTCGCCGGCCCGCGCCGACTCGACGTCCTCCCATGCCGCAGCGGCAACCTCGACGACGTCGTCAGATGCGATGTCCGGCCGTACTCGCCCACCGGCTCCCACAACCGGCACGGGGTGGACGCGGAGGGTGCACAGACCTGACCGGGAGGGCCCATGGTCCTGATCCAAGCCGCGGCGGGTACGAATCCCGGCGGCGCTGCCATCGAACTTGGCGCAGGTCAGATCGGGTTGGTCGCTGGGGTGGCGGCCGTTGCGGCGCTGGCGCTGGTGGTGGCCGGCTATCTGGTCCGCGAGGTGCTCGCGGCCGACCAGGGAAGCCCACGAATGGTCGAGGTCGCCCGCGCCGTCCAGGAAGGAGCCGCAGCCTACCTACGCCGGCAGTTCACCACGGTGGCCGGTTTCGTGCTCGTGATCCCGTTCGTTCTGCTGCTGCTGCCCGCGGAGTCCACCGCCTCCCGGGTCGGCCGGTCGCTCTTCTTCGTCCTCGGAGCCGTCTTCTCCGCGCTGGTGGGCTTCGTCGGCATGTCGCTGGCCACCCGGGCGAACTCCCGGACCGCGGCCGCGGCCATCCGGGTCGGGGAACGCGCCGCCATACGGATCGCCTTCCGCACCGGGGGTGTGGTGGGAATGTTCACCGTCGGCCTGGGCCTGCTCGGCGCGGCGGTCGTGGTACTCGCCTTCCGGGACACGGCCCCGCAGGTCCTGGAGGGGTTCGGGTTCGGCGCTGCGCTGCTTGCGATGTTCATGCGAGTCGGCGGCGGCATCTTCACCAAGGCCGCGGACGTCGGCGCCGACCTCGTCGGCAAGATCGAACAGGGTATTCCCGAGGACGATCCGCGCAATGCGGCCACCATCGCCGACAACGTCGGGGACAATGTCGGCGACTGCGCCGGGATGGCCGCGGACCTGTTCGAGTCCTATGCCGTGACGCTGGTGGCCGCGCTGATCCTCGGTGTGAAGGCGTTCGGCGAGAACGGGCTGATCTTCCCGCTGCTGATCCCGGCCGTCGGTGTGCTCACCGCGATCGTCGGTATTCTCTCGGTCGCGCCGCGCGCCGGTGACCGCAACGGCATGGCAGCGATCAACCGGGGGTTCTTCCTGTCCGCGGTGATCTCCGCCATCGGAGTCGTCATCGTCTCGCTCGTCTACCTTCCCAGCAGTTTCTCCGGATTCCCCGGGATGGCGGACAGTACCCAGAGCGGTGACCCACGGTTCATCGCGATCACCGCGGTTCTGATCGGCATCGTGCTGGCCGCGGCGATCCAGCTGCTCACCGGCTACTTCACCGAGACCAGCCGCAGACCGGTCCAGGACATCGTGAAAGCGTCCACCACCGGCCCCGCAACCAACATCCTCTCCGGCATCGGGGTCGGCCTGGAATCGGCTGTCTACTCGGCGTTGCTCATCAGCGCGGCCGTCTTCGGCGCCTACCTGCTCGGGTCCGGGAGCGTCACCGTCGCGCTGTTCGCCGTGGCGCTGGCCGGCACCGGTCTGCTGACGACGGTCGGCGTCATCGTCTCGATGGACACTTTCGGGCCGGTCAGCGACAACGCCCAGGGCATCGCCGAGATGTCCGGCGACACCGGAACGACCGACGTGGCAGGCGGTGCGGAAACGACCGGCGCCAAGACCGGGGCCGCGATCCTCACCTCCCTCGACGCCGTCGGGAACACCACCAAGGCGATCACGAAGGGTATCGCGATCGCCACCGCGGTGCTGGCCGCCACCGCCCTGTTCGGGTCGTTCACGGACGCGGTGAACGAGGCGCTCGTCGACGCCGGCCGAACCGTGGCATCGTCGCGCACGCTCGACATCGCCTATCCCGACGCCCTGATCGGGCTGGTCATCGGCGCGGCGGTCGTGTTCCTGTTCTCCGGGCTCGCGATCAACGCGGTCGGTCGCGCCGCCGGTCGGGTCGTGCTCGAGGTACGCAACCAGTTCCGGACGAAGCCCGGCATCATGGACGGGACGGAACGACCCGACTACGGCGCCGTCGTCGACATCTGCACCCGTGACTCACTGCGGGAACTGATCACTCCGGGGACGCTGGCGGTTCTCGCCCCGATCGCGGTCGGTTTCGGGCTGGGCTACCCGCCGCTGGGCGCCTACCTTGCCGGAGCGATCGCCGGCGGCGTCCTCATGGCGGTCTTCCTCGCCAACTCCGGTGGCGCCTGGGACAACGCGAAGAAACTCGTCGAGGACGGCAACTACGGCGGCAAAGGGTCGGACACGCATGCGGCGACCGTCATCGGGGACACCGTCGGTGACCCCTTCAAGGACACCGCCGGGCCGTCGATCAACCCTTTGATCAAGGTGATGAACCTGGTCAGCCTCTTGATCGCGCCTTCGGTGGTGAAGTACTCGGTCGGTGACGACGAAAACACACCGCTACGGATAGCGATAGCGCTGGTGGCCGTCGCGGCGATCATCGCCGTGATCGTCTACTCCAAGCGGCGGGCCTCCGCGCTCACCGTCGCGCCTCCGGTAGCCGAACAGCGCCCGGCCGGCAGGACGAAGGCCGGCGTGTGACAGCGCTGCCGATGACCGGTCGCCCTGCCGCTGCCCGTCCGGACCCGGGCAGGCGGGCTCGGCTGCCCGGGCAGAAGCCGTTCACGAGGAGACCCGGAAGGAGCGCCGGAAGGAACAAATAGCATCAGCGATCCCTTTCGCTCTACGGTGACAGCGTCGGCATGCCGACGCCACCGGCCGCCGATGACGTCCGTGCCGGTCATGGTGCTGTCGGAGACGCGCTACCAGTGACATGACACTGGTGACACAACGCCGGTGGCACGACGACACTGACACGATGCCGGTGACGCAAAGTGCTTGATCTGACGCACGGCCGCTTCTCCCGGCCCCGGCTGGCCGGGCGTGGGTGCGCCCGCGGGCGCGACACGGCGTACGGTCTGCTCCGGTGTCTGTGAGCGGACACCGGATGGATCGCGGACCGGGAGCTGACACACCGGTACGCGCCGACCTACTGTCGGCAGGAGGACCACCGCCCGAGGCGCGCCGCGACAGGTGTCCCGGGGGGAGGTTCTCGCACCGGCGGACGGCCCATCCGCACCGTTCACCACCCGCCACGCACGCCACAACCCACACCGGGCGCAACATATACGGGATATACGGGCTGCAAACACATACAGGCTGCAACGCACGCAGGCCGCAACGCCGAAACCGAACTGCCCCCTGCAACGAGGAGAGAAGTGCCCCCGCGCACGAAGTCGACAAACAGCGGGACGCGCCGGTCGAGCGCCGGGTCATCGACGCCGGTCGTCGAGCCCACAGCCGGTGACGTCGCTGCCGGGCCCGATACGGACGCCGTCACGGCCGGCAACGGCGCCGTGTCCCGCGGGCGCACCACGCGTACCGCGCGCGCCGCCACCCGTGGTAGCCGTACCGGCACGTCATCGCCGGCCGCGAGCGGCACCGGCGTCCGACTCGTGATCGTCGAGTCGCCGGCCAAGGCGAAGACCATTGCCGGGTATCTCGGCTCCGGCTGGCGGGTCGAGTCCAGCATCGGACACATCCGGGATCTGCCGCAGAGCGCCGCCGACGTTCCCGACGCCCACAAGGGCAAGCCGTGGGCCCGTCTGGGAGTGGACGTCGACAACGGCTTCAAGCCGCTCTACGTGGTCACTCCCGACAAGAAGTCCCAGGTCAGCAAGCTCAAGGCGCTGGCGAAGGAAGCCAGCGAGCTCTACCTGGCGACAGACGAGGACCGTGAGGGCGAGGCCATCGCCTGGCATCTGCTGCAGACGCTGAAGCCGACGGTGCCGGTGAGGCGGATGGTCTTCCACGAGATCACCGAGCAGGCGATCCGGCGGGCGGTGGACAACACCCGTGAGATCGACGAGCACCTTGTCGACGCGCAGGAGACCCGGCGCATCCTCGACCGGCTCTACGGCTACGAGGTCAGCCCCGTGCTGTGGAAGAAGGTCATGCCGAAGCTGTCGGCGGGCCGGGTACAGAGCGTGGCGACCCGTATCCTGGTGGAGCGTGAACGTGCCCGGATGCGTTTCACCTCGGCCGAGTACTGGAACATCGAAGGCGTCTTCGGCCTGTTGCCCGGCCGGGACGCCGACCGCGCCGGTGGAGCCAGCGGCGACGGCCAGGTCGACGCCACACCGCTGCCGGCGAACCTGGTCGCGCTCGACGGCCGGCGGCTGGCCACCGGGCGCGACTTCGACTCCTCGGGGCAGCTCACCTCCGCCGACGTCGTCCGGCTCGACGAGGATGCCGCGCACGCCCTGGCCGGCCGGCTCGCCGACAGCGCGTTCGCGGTCCGCTCGGTGGAGACCAAGCCGTACCGCCGCTCCCCCTACGCGCCGTTCATGACCTCCACCCTGCAGCAGGAGGCCAGCCGCAAGCTGCACTTCTCCAGCCAGCGGACGATGCAGGTGGCGCAGAAGCTGTACGAGAACGGCTACATCACCTATATGCGGACGGACTCGACGAACCTGTCCGAGACCGCGCTCGCCGCCGCCCGCGAGCAGGCCCGCGCCCTCTACGGGGCCGAGTACGTCCCCGACCGCCCCCGCATCTACACGAAGAAGGTCAAGAACGCCCAGGAGGCGCACGAGGCGATCCGGCCGGCCGGGGAGCAGTTCCGCACGCCGGGCGAGGTACGCGAGACGCTGGCCGACGCCGACGGCTACCGCCTGTACGAGCTGATCTGGCGGCGCACGGTCGCCAGCCAGATGGCCGACGCCCGCGGCACGTCCGCGACCATCCGGATCGGCGGCGTCTCCAGCGCCGGGGAGGACACCGAGTTCTCGGCCTCGGGGAAGGTGATCACCTTCCCCGGTTTCCTGCGTGCCTACGTCGAGGGCGCGGACGATCCCGACGCCGAACTGGATGACCGGGAGCGACGGCTGCCGGACGTCCGCGAAGGCGACGCCCTGACCACCCGGGAGCTCAACCCGCGCGGGCACACGACCAACCCGCCGCCGCGCTTCACCGAGGCGAGCCTGGTCAAGACGCTGGAGGAACTCGGCATCGGCCGCCCGTCCACCTACGCGTCGATCATCGGGACGATCCAGGCCCGCGGGTACGTGTGGAAGAAGGGCAGCGCGCTGATCCCCAGCTTTGTCGCGTTCGCCGTGGTCGGTCTCCTCGAGGAGCACTTCGGACGGCTGGTCGACTACCGGTTCACCGCGTCCATGGAGGACGACCTGGACGACATCGCCGCGGGCACGGCGGCGTCGATCGACTGGCTCACCCGGTTCTACTTCGGCTCGGACGCCGGCCAGGAGGGCGGGGTCGCCCGCGCCGGCGGGCTCAAGCACCTGGTCAACGAGCGGCTCGGCGAGATCGACGCCCGCGAGGTCAACTCGATCCCCCTGGGGGTGGCGCCGGACGACCAGCCCGTGGTGATCCGGGTCGGCCGCTACGGCCCGTACGTCCAGCACGGTGACGAACGGGCGAGCGTCCCGGAGGACCTGCCGCCCGACGAGCTCACCGTGGACAGGGCGCTGGCGCTGGTCGGCGCGCCCAGCGAGGAACGGTCGCTGGGCACCGATCCGGACAGCGGCGCGACGATCACCCTCAAGGTGGGACGTTTCGGTCCGTACGTGTCGACCGATGACGATCCGCCACGCCGGGCGAGCCTGCTGGGCACAATGACACCGGAAACCCTCACCCTCGCCGACGCCCTCAAACTGCTCACCCTTCCCCGATCGCTGGGGGTCGCCGAGGATGGGGAGGAGGTGACCGCCCAGAACGGCCGGTACGGGCCCTACGTCAAGAAGGGTTCGGAAAGCCGCTCGCTGGAGTCGGAGGAGCGACTGTTCACGGTGACGCTGGACGAGGCGCTGGCGCTGATCGCGCAGCCCAAGACGCGAGGCCGTCGGCGGGCCGCCGAGACCCCGCCGCTGCGTGAGCTCGGCCCCGATCCCGCCACGGGCGCCCCCATGGTGCTGCGGGAGGGCCGCTTCGGACCCTACGTCACCGACGGCGCGACCAACGCGAGCCTGCGCAAGGGCGACGACGTCGCGTCCCTCACCGTGGAACGGGCGGCCGAGATGCTCGCGGAGAAGCGGGCCCGCGGCCCGGCAACACCCAGGCGGCGGGCGGCGCAGCCGGCCAAGCAGCCGGCGGCCACCAAGACCACCAGGCAGTCCACGGCCAAGAAGACGACGGCCAGGAAGACGTCCGCGCAGCCGGCCACGGCGACAGGGACAGGGACAGGGACGACGACGGGGACGGACGGCGGCGGTACGCCGGGCACCTCGTCGCCGCGCCCACGACGGACGGGCTGATGGGTCTTCCGGTGGATGACGCTCACAACCCGCCGCGGCCACCGGCCTCGACGGCGCCGGCGGGCGGGCGGGCGTGGTCCAACCGGCCCCCTGGTAGTCCACCGGTCGTGACGGTCCCGTCGCCACCGGCCGGCTCCGCCGACTCCCACCGCAGTACCGAGGGGGACATCCGCGCGGTCCTGCGGATACCGCAGTTCCGGCGGCTGTGGCTGGCGCTGACGCTGTCCAGCCTCGGCGACTGGATGGGTCTGCTCGCCACGACCGCGCTGGCCAGCTCCCTGCAGGCCGGTTTCTCGGAGAAGGCGTACGCGATCGGCTCCGTCCTGATCGTCCGGCTGCTGCCAGCGCTGATCTTCGGGCCGTTCGCCGGGGTCGTCGCCGACCGGCTCGACCGCAGGCTGACGATGGTCGTCGCGGACGTCCTGCGGTTCGGGCTGTTCGCTTCCATCCCCCTGGTCGGGACGCTGGCGTGGCTGCTGATCGCGTCCCTGCTGATCGAGTGCGTCAGCCTGTTCTGGAACCCGGCCAAGGACGCCAGCGTGCCGAACCTGGTGCCCGTGCAGCGGCTCGCGACGGCGAACACCCTGAGTCTGATCACCACGTACGGTTCGGCGCCGCTGGGCGCCGCGATCTTCTCGCTGTTGGCCACCCTGTCGCGCGCGCTCGGCTCCAGCGTGTCGTTCTTCAAGACCTCCCCGCTCGATCTCGCGTTGTACTTCAACGCCGGGACGTTCCTGGTGTCAGCGGTGGTGATCTTCGGGTTGCGCGGTATCGGCCGGGCCAACCGCCTCGACGCCGAGGCGAACCCGGGCCTCTGGTCGTCGATCACCGAAGGCCTGCGGTTCGTCGGCCGGGACAGGATGGTCCGCGGCCTGGTCGTCGGGATCCTCGGCGGTTTCGCCGGCGCGGGGTGCGTGGTGGCGCTCGGCCGGCTCTACGTCCAGATTCTCGGCGGCGGGGACTCCGCCTACGGTGTCCTGTTCGGCGCGGTGTTCGTCGGGCTCGCCACCGGCATGGCACTCGGGCCGCGGGTGCTCGGCGACTACAGCCGTTCCCGTCTGTTCGGCCTGAGCGTCACCGCCGCCGGCGTGACCATGCTGCTGGTCGCCGTCGTCCCCAACCTCGTGCTGGCCTGCGTCCTGGTCGTTTTCGTGGGCGCGTTCGCCGGCATCGCCTGGGTCACCGGTTACACGCTGTTGCAGGCAGGGGTGAGCGACGAGCTGCGCGGACGGACCTTCGCGCTGGTGCAGTCCCTGGTCCGCGTCGATCTGCTCCTGGTGCTGGCCGTGGCGCCCGGTCTGGTCGGGCTCATCGGCTCGCATCACCTCGATCTGTGGGGTCACCTGCGGGTGCGCACCGACGGTGTCACGATCGTCCTGCTCAGCGGCGGTCTGCTCGCGGTGGCCGTCGGCCTGTTCGCCTACCGGCAGATGGACGAGCGCAAGGGTGTCGCGGTTCTGCCGGAGCTGTGGAACGCCCTGCTGGGGCGGCGCGCGGCACCCGAACGGCCTCGCCACGCTGGCCTGTTCATCGCGCTCGAGGGCGGTGAGGGCTCCGGCAAGTCCACCCAGGTGGAGCGGCTGCGGTCGTGGCTGGCGTCGTCCGGCCGCGAGGTCGTCGTGACCAGGGAGCCCGGCGGGACGGCGCTGGGCGTGAAACTGCGGGAACTGCTGCTGGACCCGGCCGCGCGGCTGCACCCCCGTACCGAGGCGCTGTTGTACGCCGCGGACCGCGCCGAACACGTCTCCCGGGTGATCGAGCCAGCGCTGGCCCGCGGCGCGATCGTCGTCAGCGACCGGTTCATCGACTCCTCCATCGCCTACCAGGGCGCCGGGCGCCAGCTCGGCGCGGACGACATCGCCATGCTGTCGCGGTGGGCCACCCGGTCGCTGCTCCCGGACGTCACGATCCTGCTCGACATCCCCGCGCGGACCGGGCTCGCCCGGGTGCGGGCCCGCGCGAGCGGGAACGGTTCCCGCCACGAGCGCCCCACGGATCGCGATCGTGGCGGCGTGCCAGGCCGTGACGACTCCTCGCCTTTCTCCCGTCACGATGCGGTTCCCTCCCGGCAGGCGGCGGGCAAGGCGGCCGGCAAGGACCGTGACGGCCCGACCCCTGGCGTCGACGTCTCCGGTGCCAGTACACCCGGTGCCAGTACACCCGGTGCCGAGGCGCCCGGTGCCACTGCGCCCGGCGTCGACCGGATCGAGGCTGAGGAGCTGTCATTCCACGAGCGCGTCCGGGACGGCTTCCGCCAGCTCGCCGAGCGCACACCGGACCGGTACGTCGTCCTCGACGCGGACCGCTCGCCGGACACCGTGCACAACCAGATCCGTAACGTCGTCACCGGGTATCTACGCCGGGGCGAGGACGACGGCCCGGGCGCTCCCCGTCCGCAGGCGACGTCCGACAGCGCGTCCAAGGAGCCATCCGCCGCGGTGCCCGTGCGTCCCCCGCCGCCCGAGCGTCCCGCACCGCCCGATCGCCCCACGCACACGCGCGCGTCCCCGGACAGTGCCACGATCTCGCCGGCACCTGGCCCGGCCGACTCGGTCAGCCCGGCCGACCCCGCCGGCCCGGTCGGCTCCGCTGATCACGCCGATCCGAGCGATCTGGCCAGGGGGACGGAGAGAAGCGAGCCGCCTGCGTCCGGAACCAGAACCGGGACCGAGGCCACCGACCCGACGGACGATCCCGAGACAGCCTGGGTACCGGACAACCTGCCCACGGCCTCCGGACGATCCTCAAGGTGATCCAACGCCCTCTCCGCCGCTTCCCGGCTGCCCCGCCGCTGTCGTGCCCCGGTGTCGACCCACCGTGGGTGGGATGGTGGGCGGAGCGGACAATGGCGCGGTGAGCGTGTGGGACGTCCTGGTCGGCCAGGCGCCGGTCGTCGAGGCTCTCGCCGCCGCGACGGCGGCCGGGGTGAACGAGGCCGGCGGGCTGGTGGCAGCCCGCACCGCCATGACCCACTCGTGGCTGTTCACCGGCCCCACCGGTGCCGGCCGTACGACGGCGGCGCGGGCATTCGCCGCCGCGCTGAACTGTGAGAGCATCCCCCCTGGCTGCGGTGAGTGCGCGGGCTGCCACACGGTGCTGACCGACACCGCAGCCGACCTGCGCACGGTCCGCCCGGAGGGCCTGTCCCTCGGCGTGAAGGACGTCCGGGAGCTGGTGCGGGACGCGGCCAGCGCGCCGACGTCGGGCCGCTGGCGGATCCTGCTGCTGGAAGACGCCGACCGGCTCACCGACCAGGCGGCGAACGCCCTGCTCAAAGCCCTGGAGGAGCCTGCGCAGCGGTCGGTGTTCCTGCTGTGCGCGCCGTCGGTGGACGACGTCCTGCCCACCATCCGGTCCCGCTGCCGGGTGGTCGCGCTGCGGCTGCCCCGGCCGTCGGACGTCGCCGACGCGCTGGCACGCGCGGGCGTCGAGGACGCGGCCGCGCGGCTCGCCGCCGCGGCGAGCCAGGGGGATCTCGACCGGGCCCGCCTGCTTGCCACCGACGAGGCGGCTCGGGCCCGGCGAGCCGAGGTGCTGCGCATCCCCACCCGCCTGCGCCGGACGGGTGACTGCCTCGGCGCCGCGGCGGACCTGGTGAACGCGGCGAACGCGGACGCCGATGCGGCGAACACCATCCGTGACGAAGTTGAGACCGAGGCTCTGAAGACCGCGCTCGGGGTCGGCGCAACGTCCGCCGGCAGCACCGCGAAACGTGCCAGAGCCGTCAAGCCGGGCGCGAAGGGCCGGGCGATGACGGTCCGGGGAGCTGCCGGCGCGCTCAAGGAGCTGGAGAAGACGCAGAAAAGCCGCGGCCGGCGGACGGTGCTGGACTCCCTCGACCGGGCGCTGGTCGACCTCGCCGGCTGGTATCGGGACGTGCTCGTCCTGCAGCTCGGCGCGCCGGTGGACGCCATTCACCCCGATCATCACGAGCTGGCCGGGCAACTGGCCCGGGTCTCCACCCCCGAACAGACGCTGCGCCGGCTGGAAGCCGTCCTGGCATGCCGCCGCCGGCTGGCCGACAACCCCGGGCTGGTCCCGCTGCTGACGGTTGAGGCTCTCACTCTCGCCCTGCGTGCCGGCTGAGCGCAACGCTCGCCGAGCACGACGATCATCTGTTCTCCGACCGGCCGGCCGGGCGGGTCCCGGCTCGACCCGGCCGCGACCTTCCCTGTGATTCTCCCCTCACCGTAGGGAAGATCCGATATGTTGTTGCATCTTCCGATCACGTCCGATACGTGCCAACAGAGCGATACGATACGATGCCCGAAACGACACCACAGATACTCCAGAATAGAGAGTAGCGACAAAGAAACTGAATGATAGAGCAGCCGGACGGCAGAGTTCGACACATAGTTGCCACATGTTCATCAAAAAATGATCGTTGTCTCCGCGTCGGACGGCCCGACCAGCTGTGACAATAGTCGCCGGACCAGCCGGATTACCCGGCCCGGTGGCTCCGAAGGGCCAGTTTCATGGAAAGCGTCTCACCGGGAACGGCGATCGTCCGAGAAGTCAGCTCCCACGGGGGAACGAGAAGAGCGGCGATGAGCGGAATCATTCGGAAACGAACTGGGCCGGCCGGGAGCCGTATTCTCGGCGTCGGCGCCTATCGCCCGATGACAGTGGTGTCGAACGCCGACATCTGCCAACGGCTGGACTCCACACCGGAGTGGATCGAATCCCGTTCCGGTATCCGCAGCCGTCGGTTCGCGAATGCCGAGGAATCCCTCGGGGCGATGGCCGCGACAGCCGCCGGCAAGGCACTGGCCAGCGCCGGTGTCGAGGTCGCCGACGTCGGATGCATCCTGGTGGCAACGATGTCCCATGTCATCCAGTCACCATCGGTGGCCACGGACGTGGCTGCCAGGCTCGGCGCCGAGAAGGCCGCGGCATTCGACATATCGGCCGCCTGCGCCGGTTTCTGCCACGCGCTCGCGATCGCCAGCGACATGGTGCTCGCCGGCAGCGCCCGACATGTGCTGGTAATCGGTGCCGAGCGCATGTCGGACATCATCGACCCGCATGACCGGAGCACAGCTTTCCTGTTCGGGGACGGCGCCGGAGCGATTGTCGTCGGGCCGTCCGAGACGGCGGGTATCGGGCCGGTGGTGTGGGGGTCGGCTCCCTCGGCCCGGGATGCCATCGCGCACGACCGCTCCTACCTGGACTGGCGCGACAACCCCGAGCTGCCCTGGCCGACGATGCGGATGGCGGGCCAGCGGGTCTTCCGCTGGGCGTCCTGGCAGATGGCGCCCGTCGCGCGGGCGGCGCTCGACGAGGCCGGCATCACGGCGAACGATCTCGTCGCGTTCGTTCCGCACCAGGCCAACATCCGCATTATCAACGTGTTGTGCAGGGTGCTCGCCCTGCCCGGGACGGTGACCGTCGCCCGGGACATCGAAGTGCACGGGAACACCTCCGGGGCATCTATTCCGCTCGCGATGGACGACATTCTCGCCAGCGGGCAGGTACCGTCCGGTGGGCTCGCCCTGCTCATAGGTTTCGGTGCGGGCCTGGTCTACGCCGCCCAGGTCATCCAGCTCCCCTGAACGCCTTTCCGGGATCCGTCACCGGCCACACCAGTCAGAGGTACGATTCAAAATGCGCACCAGAAGGGCATCCGACAACAGCTGCCGGATGCCCTTCTGGTACACCAGTCCACGAATCCTTCGGGTAGGCGGCAAAAAACTATTGCGCGCCCTTCTGCTGGATCTGCTGGGCCACTTCCCGCTGGCCGTTCCCCCGCCCGCCGCTCATCGCCTGCTCGGGCTGCGACGCGGGAGCGGGGCGGCCGAGCAGATACCACCCCCACAGCCCCACGGGTACCGGGGTTCGCGGCGGAGTCTCCGCGGCGACGCGCGCGTCCATGGCGTCCATGACATGATCCCAGCTTCCCGCGACCCGCAGCATCAGACCGCCGATGCCGGTCGTGCGGGGAAGATGCGGATGCGAGCGGGTGGGCGCCCGCCGCGCCGACCGTTCGAACGCGCTCGCCGCCCGGCGCCGCTCCGGGTCGGACAGCACCTCGTCCAAGTCGGCGAGCATGGACTCCTCGAGAGCCACATGCCGTTCCCCGAGCTCGGCGAGACGCTCACACAACATCCGCATCGACTCGTTCGGCTGGTGCATGTCACCCTGAATATACTGAGAAATACCACGCGTCACGGATTCGGTTTCCCGTGCCACCATGCGCAGGTCGGTGGCACATGCCTGGCCAGCCGGCGGAAGGTGACGGCGTGCCACCGGATAGACGGCGGTCTGCACCGCGTACATGTGAGCGCTGATCGCCGCGACCGCCGTGTCGGCCGCCCGCAGCAGGCGCCTGGGGTCCTCGGAGGTCGCCACGGCGGAGAACGTCCGAGCGACAAGGTCATCAATGTGATCATGGGCGGCCCTGACCAGGCCGAGCAGGGACGCCGCTGGCTGAGCCCGCTCGCCGGATCCGGTTTCTTTCTCCGTTCTCTCCGGCCGGGCTCCCGCCGGGTCCTCCGGTCGGGCTCCTCCCGAACCTGCCGCGGTCGTCATCGCCGCCCCCTAACACCCTGGAGACCAGGCCTCCCCGGCGCTGCCGATCCGGGAGGAACCCGGGCACGAAAAAATGATCGCGCCACTGTTGGCCCCCGGGTCGGCCGAACCACCCGCCGACCTCGTGCCTGCCGGCTCATGAGCCGGAAACAACAGAATCGGCGCATCATGTCCACTGGTCAAGCTGTGCTTGCGAGGATGGTCCATGCCCAGTCGGACACAGCCTCACCGGATACACCGGATATATCGGCGGCGGACGTGACAGGGTGGGTAACGCGGACTTTCGACAATGATCCGGACAGGCACGGGACGCCCCCGGTAGCCCCCTCCGGGCTGCTGAGCCCCGACTGCCCGGGCAGCACAGTGTCCAACAGAAAGAAATCGGATGACCACGCCTGGCGACAGAACCCTCCTCGCCGACCCCACCGGCATTCCCGGCCGCGCGGACCGCGATGACGTCCGGACACGGGCATGACCGGTACCGAAGAACAGACAGGAGGAGCCGAATGTGACCGACCAGAAATTCGGTGACAATTCCGACGACCGTCACAGCGAGCATCATCTTTTCTCCCGGGGCCACGCCGACCGTGGGACCGCGACTGCCTGGCTGACGGAAGCCGTTACCAGGCGGGTTTCCCTGGTCCGGCTGCACCCGAAGGGACGCCGGCAGCGTCAGGAAGCTCCCTCGGCCCCCTTGGGACGGGTGGTCGCCTGCGAGGTCTACCGGGACGGCCATCGTGATCCACACCCCGTCGACCATGTCGACGCGCTACGGGCAGCCCGCGAACAGCGCAACAGCTTCGTCTGGCTCGGCCTCTACCAGCCGACCGCGGCCGAACTGACCGCCATCGCAGACGTGTACGGGCTGCATCCGCTCGCGGTCGAGGATGCCGTCAACGCGCACCAGCGCCCGAAGATGGAGCAGTACGCGGAGACACTTTTCGTCGTCCTCAAGACCGTCTGCTATGTGGATCACGAGGAGCTGACGGCGACATCCGAGATCGTGCACACCGGCGAGGTCATGGTCTTCCTCGGCCACGACTTCGTCGTCACCGTGCGGCACGGCGAACACGGCGGACTACAGAGCCTCCGCAGCCGGTTGGAGGCGCAGCCGCAGGTGCTCCGACACGGGCCGTCAGCCGTCCTGCACGCCATCTGCGACCAGATCGTCGACGACTACCTGGCCGTCACCGAAAAAATAGAGGTCGACATCGACGCCATCGAGGCGTCGGTCTTCCAGCGGTCGCTGCGGCCCGACACCGGCAAGGTCTACCAGCTCAAACGGGAGGTCCTCGAGTTCAAACACGCAATAATACCGCTGTACGCACCGCTGCGCGCGCTGGCCGAGCCCGGCGTCATCGGGATCGACCCACGAATCCGGGCGTACTTCCGGGACGTCGCCGACCACCTTGAGGAGGTCACCGCGCGAATCGCCCGGTTCGACGAACTGCTCTCCTCGATACTGCAGGCGACCCTGACGCAGGTCACCATCGCGCAGAACGAGGACATGCGCCGTATCAGCGCCTGGGTCGCCATCGCCGCGGTGCCCACCGCGATAGCCGGTATCTACGGTATGAACTTCGAGCACATGCCCGAACTGCGCCAGATCTGGGGATACCCGGCGGTCCTCTGCCTGATGGCGACGGTCTGTTTTTTCCTGTACCGGGCGTTCAAACGGAACGGATGGCTCTGAGCCGAATCCGCCGAATCCGCTGGACCCTCGGCCGCGCGGATCGGGACGGCCCGGCCAGCCGCCGCGCCCGGCGGGCAATCCACGCGACCAGCCGTGTCATGCGGCCAGCTTGGCCTCATGACATGTGGCCAGCCATACGACCAATTGTACGATTCGATCGTATTGTACCGGTTGTCCCATGGCGTGACCTCCCCGTCGGGATTCACGAGGACCACGCTGTCAGCTACCGTAATGGATCGTGTCGGGCTTTCACAGGGGGCCGTTCCCTACTCGGTTCTCCCGATCCTCGCTCGGCGGCAAGCGGCGGCTCCCGATCCTCGGCCGTACCTTTGGCGCCGGCAGCCAGCGCGCCGTCGTCCCGCATCTCCACGACGAGGGCGGCGCGGGCCGATGACCCCATCGATGAACACCGTCCGCAGCGACCTTGTCGCAGAGCTCGCGGCAAGGTTGGAGCAGCTCGACCACCTGCTCGGACGCCTGGAAGACGCCGAGCGGCAGGCCGCGAGCGCCAGCGAGGACCTGATGCGTGCCCGGCACTGGCAGGAGGAGACGCTGCGCGCGATTCAGGACGAGCGCGCCCAGATGCGTACGCACCAGCGTGCTCTGGACAGCCTCGCGGACCGAACACAGACCGCTCTGGCCGCTCTGGCCGCCAGCCATCGCTCGCTGCCGCCGGAGGTCCACGAACTCGCGATCGAACTCCAGGTCCTACAGACCTCCGGTCTGCTCTCCCGCCGGCCGCCTCCCCGCACCCGCCACCAGTAACGACACGCCCTAACGAGGGGAGAGGTAGTGGTCCGCGAATTCGGCAGCGGCGACCGGTGAGGTTCGGAGCCGGTCCAGGCGAACGTCCTGCAGGCGCCGGGCGAACGGGTCGGCAAGTTCGACGTTGACCAGCTGCAGAAGTTTCGTCGATGCTTCCTGCGCCAGCCAGGCCCGGCCCAGGCACACCTCGGAGTAGGCGTTCAGCGGACGTTCGTCCGCGTCGTGCAGGGCTGCCGCCACTGCGAGCGCGAGCGTCTCACCGTCGACGATGGCGAGCCCGGCGCCCTTGGCCGCCGCCGGTGGTACCCGGCGCGCGGCGTCCCCGGCGAGTATGAGACGTCCGAACCGCATCGGTTCGTAGAAGACCGAGTCCATCGCGATGACGTTCGGCGGCTCCAGCAACGGCCCTTCCGCCAGTTGCCAGTCGGCGTCCACGGCGAGCCGGGCGTGCAGTTCCTCCCAGATCCGCTCGGCCGACCAGTCCGCGGCGTCGGCCGTGGCCTCCACCTGTAGATAGAAGCGGCTTGTCCGGTGGTCACGCAGCATGTGGCCGGCGAATCCCCGCGGGCTGACCCCATAAATGATCTTATCCGTGGACGGGGCGACCGCGGCCAGGACGGCGAGCCAGGCCCATGCGCTGTCGCGCTGTCGGATGTGGCGCAACGCGCCCTCGGGGATCGATCCGCGGGAAACGCCGTGATGACCGTCGCAGCCCGCGATGAAACGGCTTTCCACTGTCTGCCGCTGCCCGTCGGCCGTGACGAACGAGACGGCGGGATGGTCGGAGGTCAGCGCGTCCAACATCACGTCAGTGACGCCGAACTCGATGACGCCACCCGCGGCAAGGTAGGCGGCAACCAGATCGGCGACGAGCTCCTGCTGCGGGTAGACGACGTGATGGCGTCCGCCCGCGTGGCGATCATACTCGACGACAAACGCTCTGCGACGATGCCGGAGCTCACAGTTGTGGTGTGGCGCACCTTCGGCCCGCAGGCCGTCGGCAAGCCCGTTGCGCTCCAGGGCGTCCACCGCCGCCGGCCCGAGCAGCCCGGCACGTGGACGGCTTTCCACCCTGGCCCGACTGGCAGCCTCGAGCACGAGCGTGTCGATACCCCGACGAGCCAGTACGACCGCCGCCACCAGGCCCGCGACACCCGCGCCAATCACAACGACGCCCACCCGGCGAGGACGCGGCCGCGAGGCAGACGCGCCCGGCTGGAGCGCGCCGTGCCCGTCCGGTGCAGACCCCGGAGCGGAGCGCGTCACGGCGAGCGCCTCCCCCGGGAGCATCGACACGATTCCTGATCACCCGCCATACTGCCCTGATCACATGGCTGACCCGGACGAACCGATCCGGGCGAGGCACTGCCAGAGTACGACGTCACATTCCGACACGCGTCAGGAGGCCGACAGCCCGGCACCAACCAACCGGACAATTTTCGCAAAAGGAGCGGAGTGTTGCTGGCGGATAGCGCTGATCGCTACCTAAAGTAGCGATATTGTTGACTATCCGTGCCCGAAGGCCCCCAGTCGACCATCTGCCGCCGCTATGGCGTATTGTCATCCTCCGCATCCCGCAAGTCACGGAAAGCGGCACGTCAGCCGAGCGACCAAAGGTCACAAGCCAGCTGGTCGCACCCGACGCCGCCCCGGCCGGCGAAGGAGGATGGGGTAGAACAGCCGGTTATGACACTTCATACAACTACTTGGGGTAGTTGTGAGGGACTAGTGTTTACTAGCGCCATCCGTATGAACTAGTCTCGCGTCGACGGCACGACACACCGGGCCGAACTGCCGAATCCTGCCCGCGGTCCCGGTGTTCCCTCCGAGTCGTCACCAGGGCAGGAGCGGGGGACCCATCCTCCACCGGGCGGCACCGAACCGCGGTGTCGTCCTCGGGGTGAAGTGCGCAGCGCGATGGTCGCGCGACCCACCGGGCAGCCCAGCCCGAACCCGACAGCTCACCTCGCAGGCGAACGGGAAGGATCACAACCTTGTCTGCGCATGATGTGCAGCCTGATCCGGCACTACGATCGCGTTCGTCGCAGACGGCTTCGCCGTCACCCCGCCGGCAGCAGATCGACCGGCACGTCGACCGCCCGACACGTGGCCGACATCGCGCGCCCACGCAGCAGTCCGGAACGGGCCGCTCGCGAGCTCGGGCCGCTGTCGCCGTGATGACCACCGGTACCGTCGCGGTGTCCGGTGTCGCCCTGGCCGGATGTGCCACAGCCGACTCAAATTCCGACGATGCTTCCGTCACCTCGCCCATAACGCTCGGATCACAATTCGGTGGCCAGGCGTCGCTGGCCAGCCTGCGCACCTCCACCATCAATCCGCTGTCCACGGGCGGTTCCGGATCGGTCACCAGTCAGGTGCTCAACCAGACCGACCTGCATCCCAAGACCGGTGTCGTGCTCAAAGTCACGAATTCGGACGTCTCCGTGAAGGCAGACCAGCCGGTGGAGGTGGGATTTCATCTTGAGGACGCGGTCACCCACGCGCCGCTGGCCAACCAGCTCGTCAAGGTCCAGGTGAAGCTGCCGGAGGGATGGGCGACCTTCAAGCACCTTTACACCAACGAGCAGGGCTTCACCAGTTACACTGCCAAGGTTCTCACCACCACGCAGGTCACCGCGATTTTCGACGGAACCGACGCTCTGCGGTCGACACGGTCGACCAACGTCGGCACGTTGACCGTGATCCCCAATACCCCGGCGCCCCGGCCTTCCCAGACTGCCCGCGTCAGTGGCTCGGCCTTGAGCAGCGCCGTCTCAGGCGCACTCGCAGTCGCCAGCTCGTTCGGCGAACGGGCGGTGTATCTTGCGGCCCAGCAGGCCGGCAAGCCCTACGTCTACGGCGCGGAGGGCCCCTACACTTTCGACTGCTCGGGGCTGATCCAGTACGTCTTCAAGCAGTTGGGACGCAACCTCCCCCGCACTGCCGAGGCACAGTACCAGGCGACCACCCGGATATCGCAGTACAACAAGCAGCCGGGTGATCTGATTTTCTACGGCACGCCAGGTAATATCTACCATGTTGGCATTTATGCGGGCGATGGTAAGATGTGGGTGGCGCCCAAGTCAGGCGACGTCGTCTCACTGAGGCCCCTCTACACCACGTCGTATTCTGTCGGCCGGGTTCTCTGACTGAACCGATCAGCCCGCGTCCGCAGCTGGTTGTCAGTACATGGCTTCGTGTACTGACAACCAAACCTTATAAACACAATTCACAGGCGGGTTCCCACACAGCCTCCCCCTCCGGTTGTGCGTGAACCTTGCCGCCAGGTCGAAGTTGTCGATGTCGACACCGGCCTGGCGGCACTCCGCGGGCGGCATCCCGCGATGATGACTTCCGCTGGTCGGACCGAGCCAACCCCCCCAGCTCGGAAAGCCCGGCGGAACAAGAGGCTTCCGCCGGCCGGTCGTACTGGACCCCCCCCACAGTCCGGCCGGTCGGCGGGAGCCGCCCCCTCTCACCGACCGGATGCCCGGCCGAGACCGAAGCTCCCCTCAAGGCGTCTCCTCCGCGAGTTCCCCAAGCCACGGCGGACGACCGGACGCCCGCTCCTACGCCTTGAACTGCCTGGAGAAGTCCCACAGAGCGCGCGTGATCCGCTCGTTCCACGCCCCGTCGACATGCTGGACATGGGTTTCTGGCGAGCAGCTCGGGCTCTGCCCGACCGACCCCACCGTCGCGACGGCGACAAACTTCAGCCCGTTGTCGGGCGCCGCGCAGGCAACCGCGAGGGCGGCACGCCCACCTTCGCCAAGGCCCCAGATGTAGATCCGGGACTGATCGATCTTCGACCGCTCCTGCGACACGTAGCGCACGACGTCACGCAGGTACTGCACGTCCGCGCCCTGAGGATCGTCCAACCTCCATTCGCCGTCCACGGCTTCCGGGTAGACCACGGCGAAGTCCCGTCGGTCGGCGAGCGTCGAGGCCTCGGTGATCTTTTCGATCGCGCCCGCGTCGCTGTTGTCGTCATGCAGGACGAGGACCAGCGGCAGCGGCTTGCCGGGGTCGGCGTCGGCATGAACGGTGAGCTCGCGTTCGGCGGAGAGGTACCCCGTCGGTATCTTTGCCCGCTCGGTGTCCGGGTTACCCGAACGGGACACGTAGATCCAGGCGACCACGAGCACGGCACCGATGATCAGCACCCGCTTGCGGTTCTTGGCCCATAGCTGTTTCCCGGCTTTCAGCGGATTCGACACCACGAGACAACCGAACCACACCAGGAGCCGTCGATTCGGCTGATTCGCCTCGCGTCGTGGACAAGTCGGGACCTACCCGGAGTGCGCTGCCTCACACCCGACCAGCTTGCGACACCAAATGATCACTAAAAGTAGTCAAACAAGCATGGCCGGTACGGCAACCACGGCACGGCTCGTTCGTTGACGTGGTGTATCCACCAGAATCTCGACAACATCGGATTGCGGGGCATACGGCTGCCGGAACAGGGGTGAGGCCGAAGTGGACAGTGGTCAGGAACTCGACCATCGACTGATCAAGATCGAACACGAGCTGTCGGTGTTCGGCCGGCGCGCCGAACGCTTCCGGATGGCCATCGCCGACGACTCCGGGACGGTTCTGGACCGCTCGGCCTACCTGCTGCTCAGCCACATCCACGAACACGGCGCCGTACGGCTGACCACCCTGGGCACGGTGTTCGCCCTGGACATCTCCACGGTGAGCCGCCAGGTTGCCGCGCTTGCCGCGGCCGGGCTGGTGGAACGCACCACTGATCCCAGCGACCGGCGGGCGACGCTGGTGAAGCTCAGCACCCGCGGCCAGCAACGCTACCTCGCCACCCGCTCCGCACGGGTAGAAAAGATCAACATCCTGATACGGACCTGGGGCCAGGAAGAGCTCAGCGTCTTCGGCGCGCTGCTGGGCCGGCTGAACGTGGCGATCGCTGAACACGACCGCAGCTACCTGCCACCGCAGCACGACGAGCCGTGTCCCGCACCCGCCACCCCGCCGACCGCCGGGACGGACTGACACCGAACACCGAGCGGTAGGACGCCTCTCCCCGCGCCCACGGAAGATTCTTCGCGACTCCTCACCCCGAGTCGGGCACGACCCCAGGTCACAGGGGCCCCAGAGCACAAGGGCCCCGGCGTGGCCCCGGGGCAGACGTTAGGCGTGGACGTCCAGGGCGTGCAGGCGCGCCTGCCGCAGCACCTCCGTCTCCGGCGGGCCGGCCAGTTCCGGCAGCCAGCCGTGCACCCAGGACAACAGCAGGTCGGCCAGGGCCGGGTTCTGCGCGAGGACCGGACCGTGCAGATAGGTACCGATCACACGCCCGTCCACGACACCGTCGGTGTGGTCCGGGGTGCCGTTACCGACCCCCTTGCGCACGGTCCCGAGCGGCCGGCCGTGCCCGTTGGGCAGGGTCCGGGTGCGTCCCCCATGGTTCTCGTAGCCGAGCAGCAACGGCAGCGCGAGCTCGGGGGCGGGTTCGACGACGATGTCACCGACCGCGCGCGGCGGCACCGGCTGCTCGAACGAGCGTCGCGTCTCCACGTCCACCAGGCCCAGGCCGTCGTGGATCCGGCCCTCACCACCGGGGAAGGACACGCCGATCACCTGGTATCCGGCACACACCGCGAGCACAACAGCGCCCTGGGCCACCGCGTGCGCGATGGCGTTGTTCTGGCGCAGCCCCTCGGCGGCCAGCACCTGCGGCTCGTCCTCACCGCCGCCGAGCAGATAGATGTCACACCCGGCCGGCACCGGCTCCCCGGCCGGGACGCCGATCACCTCGGCCGGCAGGCCGCGCCAGCGCAGCCGCTGCGCCAGCACGGTCGCGTTGCCACCGTCGCCGTACGTCCCGAGCAGCTCCGGGTAGATCAGGGCGATCCGGGTCGCTGAGTCCCGGCTCATGCCACAGCCCCGATCATGTCGCCGTGGATGGTCACCTGTTTGGTCACCTGTTCGTCCTCACCGGGGCGACCCGCCCCAGGATGTCGCGGAAGGCGGTGTAGTTCGCGACCACGTCGATGATCTTCTCGTCCAGGGTCGCCGCCGCGCTCTCGGCATCGGGATGGACCGCGTGCGGGATCTCCGCGTATGCCAGCCGGACGCTCATGTCCTCCTTGCGCCCACCGGTGACCAGCACCTGCCTGCCCCGCAGCCGCTCGAACGGGACGTCCCAGATCCAGGACGGGTCACGCCCGTCAGCGGTCTGCGCGTTGAAATCAACGATCACCGGCCGGGCGGGCGTGGTGTTGAGCAACTCCATCATCTCCACCCAGCCGGCCGGGTTCTTGGCGAGCAGCAGCCGCCCGCGGATACCGGACTCTCCGAGCTCGACCTCCTGGTAACGGCCCTGGACGTCCTCGAGGCCGGTCATCGCGGCCAGCGCGTGCTCGACCTCGACCCCGAAGAGCTTCGCCGCCGCGGCGGCCATGGCCGCGTTGCCGAGGTTCACCCGGCCGGGCAGGTCGATCGAGGCCGTGAGGTGACGACCGAACCAGAGCAGCTCGTGCGGCCCGGTGACCGCGACGAGGGGCTCGGGCCGGGCCAGCCCGCAGCCGCACCACCAGCCCGTGGCGTTGCGGTGCAGCAGGCTGGCGCACTGCGGGCACACCATCGCGTCCGCGGTCCAGTTCTGGCCCGCCGACACCCAGGTCTGGTTCGACCAGCCGGCGGCGGCCCAGGCGACCAGCGGGTCGTCGGCGTTGGCGATCGCGGTCGCGCCGGGCAGCTCGGCACCAAGATCACGCCACAGGCTCGCGATCCGCCGGGTCTCGTTCGACCGGTCGAGCTGGTCACGGCTGATGTTGAGCAGTATGACCGCGCGAGGCTGGATCTGCCTGGCCACCTTGGGCAGCCAGATCTCGTCCACCTCGAGCGCGGCAGCCGCGTCGTAGGGCGGTTTGGACAGAGCTGCCAGCACGCCCGCCGCCATGTTGGCGCCACCGCTGTTGCTGCGGACCGGGCCGAGCGTGCCCAGCGCGCGGGCCAGCAGCCGGGTGGTCGTGGTCTTGCCGTTGGTCCCGCTGACGCAGGCGACCATCTGCCCGGCCACGACCTCGGACAGGATCCCCGGGGAGACCCGTAGGGCAAGTTTGCCGCCGATCATCTCACCGGATCCGCGTCCCAGCTGGCGGGATGCCGAGGACGCGAGCTTCTCCACAGCAAGGGCGGCACGGGTGCGGGCGGAGAACCGGCGCGGGAAGGGTGTGGTCATCGCCTCCCCAGCGTGCCACGGGCCGCCGCGCCGGTGACCGACACCCCGTCATACCGGCCGCATGTCGATCCCCGCGCTGCCCCGGACACAGCGTCGGACCGGCCCCGGGACAGCCCCGAGGCGGCGCCGGGGCATCCTCGAAACAGCGGTGAACCGATGGGGTACGAGTGTGATACGAGGTGTGATATGACGTGCGCCGGACAGCTGTCCGCCAGGAATGTCCGGCAAGGACGTGTCCCATCGGGGCAGGTACGACATACGACAAGGACGCGCCGCGGGCGGTCACATCGCTGTCCGGGCGGGACAGAGCAGGGTGCGGCAGGGTGACGTGAGCGGACGGCCGTCGTGGACAGAGCAGCCAATCTGTGGAAACCGCTGCCGCTGTGCTCCGTCGTGACGAGTGGCCCGGGTGGGGATGCGGCCCGGCCGGTGACCGCGGGCCGCCGGCCACCAGGCGGACGCTCGGAGCCAGCGGCCACTGAGCGGACACCCGGAGTTGACATGGATGCGACACAAGACCGTGGGAGAACTCGGTGACCCAGAAAGCCAGCGCCATCGGCCGCATCCGCGGACGCTGGAGCGCGCAGGAGATCGACCTCGACGACATCGACGACCTTGACGCACTCGCGGATCTGTTGCACGACATCTCCCCCGAGATCGCCGTCGCCTTCGTCGAGGAGGATGACGAGTACCTGGGCATCGTGCGGGTGGAAGGTGACATCAGCGACCCGCGGGTGTTCCTGTCCGACCACCGGGTGCTGTTCACCTCGGCCCTCGCCGACCGTCTCTTCGCCGGCGCGCTGCCACCGGTGGGCCGGCGGGACCTCGACGACGACTCCGACGACGCACCGGCCGGCGGACAGCCCGTCGGCGACATCGACCTGCTCGCCGACCTCGGCACGGACGCCGACGCGCTGATCGAGCTGATCACAGAAGAAGGCCTCCTGCCGGCGGACGTGGTGGCGGCGATCAGTGAGCGTGCCGGCTGCGCCGACATCCTGGACGAGATCGGGAGCTGACATGGGGGGCCTCCCCCATCCGGGCGCGCTCGACCTCACCGCGCTGATGGGCGCAGCCCTGGCGGAGGCCGAACAGGCCCTGGCAACAGGAGACGTCCCGGTCGGCGCCGTTGTCGTCGACGCCGACGGAACGATCATCGGCCGGGGCCGCAACGCCCGCGAGGCCGAGCGGGACCCGACCGCCCACGCCGAGGTCGTGGCGTTGCGCGCCGCCGCGGCACGTGCCGGCACGTGGCGGCTGTCCGGGACGACCCTGGTCGTCACCCTGGAGCCGTGCGCGATGTGCGCGGGCGCACTGATCATGGCCCGGGTGGACCGCCTCGTCTACGGGGCGTACGACCCCAGGGCCGGCGCCGCCGGCTCGCTGTGGGACACCGTCCGCGACCCACGCCTCGACCACCACACCGAGGTGATCACAGGCGTCCGGGAGGAGGAATGCGCGCGCCTGCTGACGGACTTCTTCGTCGCCCGCCGGAAGCCACAGCCATCCTGATCATGACCTGGGTGGCGCGGAATCACGATTCGGACAATACGGACCCGCACTACAGGCCGCGCCGGGCAGTACCAGCCAGCAGTACGAGCCAGCGATGCGAGCCGAGCCCGCTCGCGGCTGCCAGGACATACAGCCGGCGCGGCGCGGGGCGGGCCGCCGGTGGGTACGGGGCCGAGGTGGCGGGTAGGCGCCGCTCACCCCTGCCACCGCATCCAGTAAGCTGACAAACGGTGGAGTCGCCTAGTGGCCGAGGGCGCACGCCTCGAAAGCGTGTGAGGGGGCAACCCCTCCGTGGGTTCAAATCCCACCTCCACCGCCCTTCTACCAGGCTGATCGCACGGGCAGACCCGTTGCTCTGAGCCTGCCCGTGGATCATCCGGTCTCATTTCCGGTCTCATTTGCTCCTGTCGTCGGACGCCGGACCATCCCACAACAGCCGGTTGAGCCGGCCCGCCACGTCCTTGAGCACCGGGTCCGTGATGTGCTGGTAGCGGCGACGTTGGTCCGTCGACCACCCCATGATCCCCATGACGGTGCGATCCGGCACGCCCAAGAGCAGGAGCACGGTTGCCGCGGTGTGTCGCGCGTCGTGCAGTCGGGCATCCCGCAGACCGGCCGCGACCACCAGCGCCTTCCACGCGTGGTAATCGGTGCCCGGGTTGAGCGGGCGGCCGGTCTCGGTCGCGAACAACCATCCGCCGTCGACCCACAGATCCCCGGCCTCCGCCCGCTCCTTGTCCTGCCGCTCCTTGTGCCGCCGCAGGATCTCGACCAGCTCATCGGGCAGGCCGATCGGCCGGGTACCCGCGCGGGACTTCGTCTCCTTGGTGTCCGGCCGTATCTGGACCTTGTTCGGGCAGAAGCCGGGCTTCCGGCCGCACGGCTCCACGCATCCGTGCCGGTACTTCGGGCGCAGCCGGCCACGCCGCACCCGGATGACCCCGGCGTCAAGGTCGACGTCGGCCCACCGCAGACCGAGCGCCTCCCCCTGGCGCAGGCCGAGCGCGAGCGCGAGCACCCACCGCGCGCTGTTGCGCCGCTTGGCTGCCTCGGTCAGTAGCTGCTGTACCTCCGCGACCGAGTACGGTTCCACCTCCTGTTCGACCACCCGCGGTGGTTTGGCCAGCGCGGCGGCGTTGCGCCCGACGTGGCCGCGCCGGACCGCTTCTCCGAGTGCGGTCCGCAGTGTCCGCAGCGCCTGATGCGCGGTGGCTGGCGCGCTACCCGACGCCTGCATCCGACGCATCAGCGACTCGATGTGCTCAGGCTCCAACCGTTCCAGCCGGTGTGCACCGAGACCGGGCACGAGGTGCACACGGACCGCGACACGGTAGCCGTCACTGGTGTTCTCGCTGACCGACGGCGCGGAGATGTTCTCCACCCAGTGCGTCAGCCACCGTTCCACCGTCCACGGCCGGCCTGGTTTGCGGACCGTGCCCGCGTCGCGCTCCTGTTCGAGCTTGCGGACCTTGCGTGTGACCTCTGTTTCGGTCTTGGCGCGTACGTGCCGCCGGTCGGGCTTGCCGTTGTCGCGGACGCCGACGGTGACTCGGCCGTGCCACACGCCGTCGGCACCGAGGTAGATGCTGGACGCGCCGTTGGGTGCGCGGGTCCCCTCCTGCCGTTTGCGGGACATGGCGTCAGCCCTCCTCGTGAATGTCGGTGGGCAGGCTTGCCGCGTAGGCCTCGATGTCGGCCAGGCGCAGCCGACGCAGACGTCCGATTCGGACCGATGTGATCTGTCCGGCGCCGATGAGCCCGTACAGGGTGGTGCGGCCGACGCTGAGCCGGTCGGCGGCTTCCTCCACGGTGAGCAAAAGCCGGGCCGGACGGGTCAGGGCTGATCCGACGGCGTGGTCTTCGTGCCGGTAGGGGTCCACAGGCAGGGGAGGTGCGGTCATTCTGGTGGTGCTCCTTCGGGGAGTGCGGCCCCGGCGGGTGCTTGGCGGTGCGTGCCGGGGCCGGCATCGTGCGAGGGGTGATACTCGGGCATGGTGGTAGCGCAGAGTGAAGGCATGGCGGAGCGGTGGGGGTGCCGTCCCATCCGTCCCACGCTCGTTTGCGCTGGTCAGGGTGGGACGGATCGCGTGGCTGGGACGGCATATCCGTCCCGAGAGATCGTTAGCCGGTGTGGGTGTTACCGACGGTGCATGCCGGGTGGGTGTGGCTGCCGTCGTCGGTGTCGAGGGGGGCACGGCAGGCGATACAGATAGCCGGCGGGCCGGCATCTGGGGTGCTGGGACGGTTTATCCGTCCCACCGGTTCGATCCGTCCCGGGCTGACCTGGGCGGGGACGGGTGGGACGGTTGGGACGCCACCCCCGGCCGGGGGGTTGTCCACAGGGCAGTAGCGGGCCCAGGCGTCGGTGAAGTCGGCGGCGAGATACCCCTTGGTCTGGGTGCCGTCAGGAAAGCGGATGTTGCCGGAGCGGATGTCGTATTCGCGCAGCAGGTCGGCGAGGCGGCGGGCGGTGAGGCCGGTGGGGCCGAGGTCGGGCCAGGGGGCTTCGGGGTCGGCGTTGAGCCGGTCGAGGAGGTAGCCGGTGGACAGGGCGGTGTGGCCGGTGAAGGCGGTGCGGCAGTCGGCGAGTAGCCGGATCCGCAGGGAGGTCTGTCCGGTGTCGGTGGCTTCGGCGGTGATGACGGTGACCGCGGTGCGGGCGCGGGCCGGCCAGGTGCCTCCGGCGTGGTCTGCGACGGCGACGAGGGGTTCCCAGGTGTCGGCGGCGCGGTCCTCCACCGGCATGGCCGGGGTGGCGTCGGCGAGGGTGGCCAGGTGGGGGCGTAGCCAGGTGTGGAGGTGGTCGGCGAGGGTGCGCAGGGCGGGGCGGTCGCGGCGGTGCCGGTAGGGGGCGACGGTTTCGCCGGGGGCACGGCGGCGCATCCGGATGACCACGGCGCGGTCTTCGATGGTGTCGGGCATGGCGCCGATGCCGGCGAGGGCGGCCATGGCGAAGGTGGGGCAGCGTTCGAGTTGGCGGGTGGTGTTGTCCCAGCGGATCGCGGGCCGGTTGCGTTGGTGGCCGGCGTTGAGTAGGCCGCGCAGGTCCTCGTTGGTGTCGGCGTTCTTCCCGCCGAAGATGGTGTCGGCTTCGTCGACGAGCAGGGTGGGTGGGTCGTCGTCGATGGAGCGGTAGACCGCGGCGGTGGACGCGTTGACGGTGATCAGGGGGTTGTGGCAGGTGGCTTCGACGGTGTCGAGGAGCCGGGATTTCCCGCAGCGTTTTTCCGGGGCGCGGATGACCAGGCGGGGGGCGTGGGCCCAGGCGGGTTGGGCGTGGGTGGCGGCGATCCACAGCACCACGGCGTCCGCGGCCGCGGGTGAGGGCAGGACGACGTAGCGGGTGAGTGCGGCGTGCAGGGCGTCGAGGATGGCCGCGCCGTCGGCGGGGTCGGCGGGGCCGGTCATGGGGTGAGTCCTTCGTCGCGGAAGCCGCCGGTGATGGCGGCGTGGATGTCGCGGTCGGTCTGTTCGGCGGCGCGGCCGGCGGCGGTCAGGGCGGCGCGGGCGTCCTCGAGGCTGATCACCCCGGCTGTGATCATGCGGGCGATGCCGCGGGCGGCGCCGTAGAGGGTGGTTCGGCGGCGTCCTTCGGGGGCGCGGGCGACGGCGTCGAGGTGTGCGGTCAACAGCCGGTCGGGGTAGGAGATGCCCCCTCCCCCTTTCCCGTGGGTGGGGCGGGGTGCGGGGGCTGCGGGGAACGGGTGGGGCGGGGCCGGTGGGGTCTGGCAGAGGGTGAGCAGGGCGGGGGGCATCTCGTTGACCGGCCGGGTGCCGACCCACTGGTAGGGGCGGCCGGTGGTCGGGTGGGTGGAGGGTGGGGCGGTGACGTAGCCGCCGTCGGCCTTGATGTCGATGCCGACGTGGCCGGGCAGGGGCCGGGAGAGCACGGGGGTTCCGGGGTGCTGGTAGTACAGGTGCCAGCCCCCGCCGCCGGTGGCCACGGTTGCGGTCGGGGTCATCAGCGTCCGGTCGAGCCGGCCGCCGTGGCCGGGGTCGATGTCGACGACGACCAGGCCGGAGACCGCGCCGGTGCGGACCGCGAGCAGCCCGGCGGGGATGGTGGTGAGCATGGCGTGGATGCGGGCGGGGTCGGTCGTGGCGGCGTAGAAGCCGTGGCAGGTCAGGCAGGCGCAGCCGTCCCGGTCGTGGTCGGGGGCGGCGGTGGCGCACGCCGGGCAGTTCGCCACGGGGCGTTTGGATCGGCCGAGGACGAACACGGCCCGGCCGGCGGCGGCGTAGGCCACCGCGGCGGCCTGCCGTGGGTCCGGCGGGTGGCTCATGTGGGCTCCTTCGGGGTCGGTGTGAGGTGGCGGGCGAGGTCGACCGCCGGGACGGTCCGGACGGCGGTGCCGTCCCGGCGGTGGAGGGTGAGCAGACGGGCATGACCAGACATGGGGGATATCCCCCTTCCTGGGGTGGGCGGGGGTGGCCGGGGCCGGGGTGGGAGTGCCCGTCCCCGGCCACCCCGGCGGGGGTCAGAACGGCGGCGTGGCCTCCCCTGCGCCGACGGGTACGGGGGTGGGGGTGGACCAGGGGTCGTCGGAAGTGGCGGGGCCGGTGGGTGGGTAGTCGGCGCTGCCGCGGGTGGCCTTGGTGACCTTCGCGGTGGCGAACCGCAACGACGGGCCGATCTCGTCGACGTCGAGGCCGAAGGCGGAGCGTTTCTCGCCGGTGTCGGTGGTCCAGTGGTGTTGGCGTAGCCGGCCGGTGACGACCACCCGGGTGCCTTTGGTCAGGGATTCGGCGGTGTGTTCGGCCAGGGTCCGCCAGGCGGTGCAGCCGAGGAACATCGCCTCACCGTCGATCCAGGTGTTCCGGGTCTTGTCGAAGGCGCGGGGGGTGGCCGCGACGGTGAACCGGGCCATCGCGACCCCGGCCGGGGTGAACCGCAGTTCTGGGTCGGCGGTGAGGTTCCCGACGACGGTCAGCGGGGTGTCGTTCGCCATCGGAGGGTCCTTTCCCGGGCGGTGTGGCCCGGTTTTCGGCATGGGGGTAGCCGCTGCTGTGGTGTGGAGGGAAAAGGAAACGGTGGGGAAGAAGGAGGGAGGGGTCGGCGCGACGCGCCGATCAGCGGTTTCTTTTTTCTATCTTCCTGGTTTCCCGCTTGATCGCGCCTCGGTTTTTACGGACGAGTTTTTGCGCTTCTCTCTCGGCTTGTCTCACGGACATTCCGGATCCGCGCAGCAGTCTCTTGGCCTGCTTCAGGTCGCTGTCGCCGCCGTGCGGGAGGACTCCTCGCATCCCCGGCATGTCCGTGCGGCTGCCGCCGGCCAGAAGGATGACGGCTTCCTGTTCCTTCGTGCCGTCGAAATCGCCGGTGAAATATCCGTGGCTGCCGTCGGGGGTTATGCGGGCGGTGAGGTTCGTCGCGCCGAAATGGCGGGCGATGACGACGTGGCGTGCTTCGTGCCCGGCGACGCGGCGCCGGTTCGTACCGGAGCCGAACAGTCTCATAGGGGTTGCTCCTTCCCTTGCAGGGAGTGGAGGGGCGGTCACCACGCCCCGGGTGCGGGTGGTGTCGGTTACTTCCAGGTGCCGATGACGAATGGCACGTTGCGCGGGTCTCGTCCGCGGCGGTCAATCCAGACCTCGCCGTTGGCCTTGACGACCACCTCGTGTGGCTGCAGCCGGTCGGCCTGGTACTGGGTGCAGACCTGGTCAGTGATCTGTCGCTGCATGTCGGTGGGGACGGCCGACGTCGTCGCCGTGGTGGCGGTCGCTGCCGGTGGACTCGCCTTCCGCGGCGCCGGGGGCGGGGTGGTCGTCCGGGGCTTCCGCCCGGCCGGGGCCGGTGGGGTCGCGGTGGTCTTCCGGCCCTTCTTGGTCGCGGCCGGGGCCGGTGGGGTGGCGGTTGCCTTCCGGCTCTTCTTGGCCGGCGCGGGGGGGCGGCGGGGGTGTCTTCTTCGAGCTGAACAGGCCCATGTCAGGTCTCCTTGCTGAGGGTGTCGGTGGTGAGGGTGTCGGTGAGGATGCGGGCGTGGTCGAACGCCAGCCCGTCCGCGACAGCGCGGTGGACGGGAATCCAGCGGGCGGCGGTGGCGTCGTCTCCGGCGGTCGGCTTCAGCGCGTGGTGCAGCCGAACGGCGAACGCGACCGTCACGTACCTGCCGCGAGGGTCACGATCCGGGTCGGAGTAGGTGCCGACCGGCTTCAGGTCGGCGATGTCGACGAACACGCCGGTTTCTTCCGCCAGCTCACGGCGGGCGGCGGCGGTGGCGGTCTCGCCGGGGTCGACGTGCCCCCCGGGGAGGGCCCACCGGCCGGCGTAGGGATCCCAGCCTCGGCGGATGAGCAGAACATGGGGGATGCCGTTGTGGATGGTGAGGGCGACGACGTCGGCGGTCAACCGGACGGTTTCCCGGATACCCATGAGACGGGTTCCTTCCTTCTCGGTTCGGGTTGGTGGGGTCAGGAGGGGCAGCCGCGTAGGCAGGTCATGCCGCGGCGGGTGAGTTTCAGCGGCACGCCGGTGCTACCGCAGCAGTCGCAGGCCGCCGTGCCGGTGTGCTGGCCGGGTGGGAGGGCGCCGGCCGGGGGGCGGGTGACGGTCTGCCGGCCGCGGCGGGTGGCGACCACGCCGTGGCCGGTGGCGTGCACGGTGGTGCCGGTGAGCCGGTCGGCGATCCGCAGGGCGCGGCCGACGACCTGGTCCCCGATCGCGCCGGAGGGGTTGCACGCCCGGCACAGGTCGGGGCCGTTCTTCCCGGTGCCGTGGCAGCGGGGGCAGATCCGGGTCTTCTTCTTGGCCATGGCGCTGATTCCTTTCGGTGGGGGGATGAGGGGTGGGATGGATGGTGTACGGCCGCGTTCGGCTGGTGGACGGAGAATTAACCGATGAACGTCTCGGTGAATGAACCATCACGGTAGAAGGCGAATGCGTAGTTACCGGCTCGGTGCACACGCTTGCCCATCAGAGCGGCGTAGCGCTTGAACTCTTTCTCGCTCATGGGTGAGGTGGTCGTGAAGTCGTACGACACCAGTTTCGACTTTCCGTCAGGTCCGACGAAGTAGTGGTTGACGCCTTGCACCCATATGGTTTTTGTGGTCATGGTGCCCGGTGTCTTTCACGGGGAGGGATACGAAAGATGGGAGTGGGAGGTCAGAGCGCGACGGCGAAGGCGCCCAGACCGCGGGCGAGGTGCACGATCACAGCGGTGAGATGACCGACGACGGCGGCGGCCGTGGTGGGGGTGGTGGCGGCGTAGACGAGGAACGCGATGACGACGGCGGTCAGCAGCCAGGGGCCGCCGCCGCGGCGGGGGTGGGGGTATTTCACCGGGATCGGTCTCCGTTCAGGGCAGGGGTGCGGGCGGGCAGGGTCGCGCAGCCGGGGCAGAGCAGACCGGGGTGAGGGCCGTGGACGGGGCAGTGGGAGCGGTTGACCGGATTGGTCTCGCCCCAGCCGGGGCGGCTCACCGCCGCTCCCCGCCGGGAGTGGGCTGTGGGCAGCGGGTGACGGTCGTGCGGTGCTTGCCGCCGACGGTGGCGTGCTGGCAGCGGCCGGTGTGGTCAGCTTTCTCCTGGAGCCGGTGACCGAGGGGGCTGTCACAGCCGGTCGTGCCGGCGAGGGTGACCGCAGCGGCCACGAGGACGGCGGCCACGGTGCGCCGGCCGGTCATCGCCGAGGTCCGGCGGTGGCGTGGGCGGTCTCGTCCGCCAGGACAGCGACCACGGCGGCGACGAGAACAGCGAGCAACGCGGCGTCGCGGACGTGGATCGCGAGACCAGCAACAGTGATCATGGGGTGCCTTTCGAGGACGGGACAGCGGTACGGGCGCGTCCGGTGCGGGGTCAGACGCGTCGGTCGCGGCGACGAAGCCGGCGGACGGTGACGGCCACGTCGGGTCGTTCCGCGGCGGCGGCCAGCCGGGTCTTGAGGTCCCGGCGGCCGTAGACGGCTACGGTGCCCCCGAGGGGGCCGAGCGGGCTGCCGTCGGTGTGGGTGGCGGTCAGAACGTGTGTGGCCTTCTTGGCCATGGGTGTCCTCCAGAGAGATCGTGGGGCTCCTGCCGGCGTCGCCGGTCAGGCGTCGTCGGCGTGGTCGTCCGCGACCCGGTCGAGCGGCCGGTCATCCCGGACGGTTGCGATGTCCTCGGGGCTGTAGGGGTGCTCCGCCGGGTTCGACCAGGAGACGGTGACCCGGTCGCCGCGCACCCGGCGGAACCGGTACCGGCCGCGGGTGACGTCGGGTTCGTGCATGAGTTCCTTGGTCTTTCTGCCGAACATCGGCTGTCTCCTTCGATCGGGCGTGGACGGGGTTGTGCCGGTCCGGAGGTGAGGGATGGGGCTACCAGCCCCACTCCCGGTCGATCTGGTCGTAGATCTCGTCCACCTGGTCGGCGGTGGGGTTCTGCGGCAGGCGGCGGGCCGCTTCGGACTTTCGGGCGTGCTCCTCCCAGCGGACCTGCGCGCGAGCCTGGTCCTGCCTGCGCTGCTTCTCTTCGGCGGCGCGGCGTTCCCGCGCGGCCGTGGCCTCGGCGGCCTTGCGGTCCCGTTCGGCCTTCTCTGCCGCGCGCCGAGCGACGCGGGCGGCTTCCCGCTGGTCCTTCACGGCCTTGCGCCCGGCCTTGAGGGTCTCCTCGTACGACGCGTCAGCGGTCTTCCTGACCTTGGCCATGGACACAGATCCCCTTTCGTAACTATGAGTAACCATCGGTGGGTGTGGTGGGGCGGGGAGGGATGCGGGGCCACGGCGTGGATCCGCGTCCCTGGCGGGCGAGGGAGAAGGGTGGGGATGCCGGCTACGGCTTCCCCAGGGGGTGTTCCTGCTGGTCAGCCAGGGGAAGCGGGCGAGGGAAGGGGGTGGGGAAACTTCCCCGGGGGTCAGCCGCTCCCCTGATCACTTCCCTCGTCCCGACTGCTACGGAGAGTGATTGCCTGGTGGATGTCGTCGACGCGGATGACACTCTGACCCACCGACTTACTGATCTTGATGTGGTGGGTGGCGAGGGCCGCGCTGAGGGTTTGGAAGGTCCACTTCTGGTAGCGGGGATGGATCTCGGCGAGACGGGCGAGGACGACCGGGGTGCGGGTGCGGTCTTCTCCGCGCAGCGCGGCGGCGATGTCACTGAGCGGGTCGCGGTCCTCGGTCGGGTCACCAGTGGCGGTGCGGGTGGCGACCTGGGTGCGGCGGGCCTTGGCCCGGTCGGCAAGCGCGTCGGCGTCGGCATCGTTGATGAAGTGCGTCCGGATCGTCAGGGACGACGCGCCCGGCGGGAGCGGCACGCCGTCCCCGGCGACGACGAGGGTGCCTTTATCCAGGCCCTGACGCAGCTTGTGGGGAGCTGCGCCGCCGTTGACGGCCTTGTCGCCGAGCGCCATCTTGGCCTGGGCTTCGGTGCCCACGACCAGGGACGCGCGGATGTGGGCGCCTTCGCGGACCAGCTTGGGCAGGTTCTGATCCGTGGGGTCCTGGGTGCCCTGCCAGAGCAGGGCGTCGACCGCGCGGCCCTGGTTGTGCAGCTTGCGGGCGGCCGTGAAGTAGCGGGATGTGGCCTTGGTCCCGCCGTAGGGTCGCTTGAAGTCGTCGACGGCGGGGCACATGAACGCCACCTGCGCCTCGTCCACGATCACGATCAGCGGGTGGAACGTCGCACCGGCGCGGGTGGCCTCGTTGCGCCGTTCCATCTCGGTGACGGCGTCTTCGAGTATCTCGGTGGCCTGGACGACGTGGGTGTCGGTGGGGCCCTGGATCAGCCGGGTAGCGATGCCGTCGAACATCGCCCAGTCGCCCACACCCTTGAGATCAGCGATCCAGAACTCGACGGTGGGGTCCTGGGCGAGCCACAGCGCCAGGGCGCGCAGCGCGGCGGTCTTGCCCTGGTTCGACAGGCCGGTGATCAGTAGGTGCCGCTGGTACAGGCTGATCAACGCCGCGTCCCCGCGCAGGTCTTCGCCCCACGGGGCGCGGCCGGTGCGGTAGTCCGCGGACTGCTCCGGGTCGAGGACCAGCGGGGACGGGCCGATCGGCTCGTCGAGCGCGCCGGGGTCGGCGATCCACAGCCGGACCGTGCGGCGCAGTTCCGCGGGAATCGTGATGAACACCTCGTGTTCGTGCCGGCCGAGGTTCTCCGCCAGCTTGCGTCCCCGCTTCTGGATCTCCTCCGTGGACGTGCCCGAGGGCAGCGCCACGTCGACTTCCACCCCGCAGCCTGCGAGGGTGATCGGGCCGAGCATGCCCGCGCCGTAGTCCGGCATCGCCTTAATGCTTTTCCGCAGCTCGGCGTAACCGAGGTCACGGAGCGCGGTCACCACGATCGACGGGGTGATCTCCTCCCCGACCTGGACCCGCTGCCCGGCGGGCATCAACCGGGCCGGCAGGCTCGCCCCGTCCTGACCGGCCCGGCGGGTCAGCGCCAGCCAGCCCAGCACACCCCCGGCCCCGGCCAGCGGCACCGCCACCGTGACGGCGGTGACCAGAGCGTGCAGCAGCCAACCCAGGAATCTCCAGTAGTCCCCCCAGCCTGCGCCCAGCGGGTGCACGACGCCGACGACGATGCCGATACCGACCAGGGCGGTAGCGACGACCAGCACCAGGGCCACCGCCGACAGCCCAGCGGCCTTCAGCAGCACGGGGAGGTTCTGCACCCGCTGCCGGCGGGCGTCCTTCGCCGTGTGCAGCCGGTCGAGCCATTCCACCAGCTCCGCGGTGTCCCCACGGGCCCGCGCAGCGCGGATCTGCTCCCGGATCGCCGCGTGGGTAGCCGCGTCCACCGCCCGGCGCGCCAGCACCGCATGCCCTTGCAGAGACTGCACCGCCACCCGGCCGGTGGCACGCACAACCTCCTTCCCACCGGCCGGCAGGGCCGGCAGCGCGGGCCAGGCCACCGGCCGCCGCACAGGCACGGCGGTAGAACGCGGGGTCACAACCTGCCCATGCTGGTCGATCACCTCCCCGTCCAAAACCTCTCCGCCCGCCGGACGGACGCCGGTACCGGTGTCGATGTCGGTGGCCGGTGTCCACGGGCCGGTCAGCACCAGCCCACCAGCGCCGATGTCGGTGTACGCCTGTTCCGCCTGGTCGGTCACCGCGCACCACCTTTCACAGTCCAGCCGGGGATTGAGGAGTCGGTCAGGGGCCAGGACGAGCCGCCGAGCGGGGCGATCCCCGCGGCAGCGGACAGGGCGATCTCGACGCGTTCGACGGTGTCGACCAGGACGCAGACGGCCAGGCCCACGACCCGCAGGGCCAGCACCACGACGGCCAGCAGGGCCAGGCCGGCGGCGGCCCACCAGGGCAGGGAGCGCAGATCCGCGCGGATCCCGGTCATGCCGGCACCCCGCTCTGACGCAGTTCGGTGATGTACCGGCGGGCGGTGGTTGGGGACAGCCCGACCGCGGCGGCGAGATCCGCGGCGAGCTGCCGATCGCTGCGCGGGTCGTCCGCCGGCACCGCCGCCAGCTTGCGAGCCAGGTCCCGCCGGCCGGTCCCCCGCGCACCACCGGTGCCGCCGGTACCACCGGTATCCCGGGGGCCGATGGTGGTACCGGTACCGCGACGCGGCCCGGTCGGGCGTGGCACCGGTACCACTGCCGTGGATGGCTCCGGTGCCACGACTACGGATGGTTCCGGTACCGCTGGCTCCAGTGCCACCGTGGGGGATGGCTCCGGTGCCGCCACGGCTGGCGGGGTCGACGTCGGGACGGTGGTGAGCGCGGCGAACCGTTGCCGGTAGCGGGGCGCGGCCTCGGCAAGCAGGACCAGGACCACCGGCGGGATCGAGTGCGCGACGATCGCGCCCGGATCGCCCGACGCGGCGGCGTCCCACACGTTGAGCGTCCAGGTCGCGATCCCGCAGAACCAGCGCAGCCCGGTCGCCCACCCGTCGGGACGCTCCCCGTGCCGGGACAACGCCGCATCCGCTGTGATCGACACGAACAGGGCGATGTCCACGATCGGCGCGAGGAGCCACGCCTGCGGATCGGCGGTGCCGTGCCCGCGAGCGGCCGTGTGGACGTTCGCCAGGCTGTACACCGCGACCAGCCCGGCCACCAGCCACAGCCCGGCATCCAACGCCCGACCCAACCGGCGCGGCACCCCGCCGGCCATCACGCCACCGCCCCCACCGAAACCGGCCGACCCGGTCCACCACCGCGACGGGCCGTCCGCCGAGCCGCCACCGGCCGGGCGGCCCGGGCCAACGCCCGCTCCGCCGCACCCAGACCCGCCGGCCGATACGGGCGGCCCGCCAGATACCAGGCCGCGACCCGGTCCAGCGTCACCGCCGCCACCAGATCGAACACGTCCGCCAGCTCGTCACGAGGAGCGCCCGCCACACGGGCCTGGGCCTGCGCGACCCGCACCCGCGCCTCGACATCGACCGCGGCGGCGTAGGCGGTCACGGCAGCATCCCCGCCGCGGCGGCCGGCCAGCGTGGTCACCACCGCCCAGTGATCCGCCACCGCGGCCAGGTAGTCAGCCACCGCGACGGCGAACCGCTCCTGTGCACCCGGTACGGGAGCAGCCCCGGCACCGGTGGACACAGCGGTGCCCCTCGACCGGCACAGACTGACAGGCATGGTGGTCACTGGCCCGTCTCCATACCCGCGACCAGCGCACGAGCCTGACCGATCACGTCCGGGTCGGATAGCGGCGCCCACACCCGCACCGGAGAACCCGCCACCGTCGCGGACACCTCCACCGTCAGATCCTCGTCACCGAGGTCATGCCGCACGGCCGGCGGCCGGCCCAACAGGCGGGCCACCGCACGCAGATCCGCCCACCGGACCGCGTCGCGCTCCCCGGCCGAGGCATCCACCCTCCACCGGGCAGGGACAAGCGCCACAACCTGGTCCGGGTAGACATCGCTGACCGTCACGTGCAGAGACGCCCGCTCACCGACCAGTTCCACCAGCTCCGCCGCCGCCCGCAACGCACTCGCCATCCGCGCCGGCAGCGACACCCCGACACCACCCTCAGCGTCAGTGCCGGTACCGGTCTCGGACGCGACGGTCGCAGACTCCCGACGCGGCACCGGCCGCACCGGCGCTCCAGCCGGAACCGGCGGGTCCACCGGCGCCACCGCGGCGTGCAGCGCGTCCCGCACCACCGCTTCCCGTACCGCCGTCCGCTCACCGGCCATGACGCACCCCCCGCGACGTCTCCAACGACAGCTCTTCCGACTGCTGCGACCCGAACAGCGCCGTCGCCACCGGCGCGGTCAGCGCGGCCTTGACCACCGCCCGCCGCGTCGGCGACGGCACGTCCCGCCGCTCACCCCGCCGCGGCCGGACCACCTCGGTCACCGCGTCCTTCGCCTTTTGCCGCCTGCTCACCGGACACCACCACGACGACGCAGCAGCTCACGCGCGAGCCGCTCCACCTCACGCGCCACGGCATCCCCCAGATCCTCAGCCCGGGGAGCCCCCAACAGGGCATGCTTCATAACGGTCCTTCCTCCAAACGGGACGGATCACGAGACCCCGGCGCGGTGCTTGCCGGCTAGGCGCCGGGGTCCATCTGGCCTAGGTCAAGCTAATCTGGCCTAGGCCAGATGTCAACACTTCGCTTCGGTGGCACGTCCATGAGCTTGGACGTAGTCGAACTGGTGCAGAAGGTGACAAGCTGGGGGGGCACCAGTGGGGACAAGGTGTGCCACCAGGGCATGTCACCCCTTCTCGCAGCGCACACTTGGAGCAAGGTTCAGGAAGGAGAACTTCCGTGATCAATGAACTCAGCGTCAGCGGCCAGCGGCCAGCGTGGGCTCGTCGGCTTCGCGAAGAACGGGACGCCCGAGGGTGGTCTCAGAATGACACGGTCAGAGCGCTACGAGCGCACTCGGCTGATAATCTTCCAAGTGACAGTACGCTTTTGCGGAACTGGAAGAGATGGGAATCTGGAGACACGGTCCCGGACGATTTCTATAAGCCCCTCATAGCCAAGACATTCGGCACGGTAACAGCCGCTCTCTTTCCTACTCCGGTGCGCCAGTCCCAGGAAAGAGCCTTGCTTAAGACCGCCGGTATGGGCACTCTGGAGATTGTCTCTCGACTTCGCATGTCCGACGTCAGTGGAAGCACCCTTGACGCACTTGCGATTACTACCGAACGCCTCTGCTCCGAATACGCCTACACGTCATCCGACCAGCTCAGGACAGAAGGACACGCTTGGCTCGGACGCATGACCGGCCTTCTTGACCAGAGACTCACCCTTGCACAGCATCGAGAGTTGCTTGTCCAAGCAGGATGGATCGCGCTACTGGTCGGCTGCGTCGAGTACGACTTGGGCGACAAGCGCGCTGCCGAAGCGACCCGCCGGGCGGCACTGTCCCTGGGGCAGGAAGCCGAACACTCGGGAATCATCGGTTGGGCACATGAAATGCAAGCATGGTATGCGCTTACTCAAGGTGATTACCGGGGTGTTATAGCAGCCAGCGAAGCCGGGCAGATCGCCGCGCCAACGCAAGGCGTGGCCGTCCAACTTGCCGCGCAGAAGGCGAAGGCGTGGGCTCGGATCGGCGATCGCAGACAGGTCGAGGTAGCACTTGACCACGGCCGCACGCTGCTGGAAGGACAGCCGTACCCTTCCAATATCGACAATCACTTTGTCGTAGATCCTGCAAAATATGACTTTTATGTGATGGACTGCTACCGACTTCTCGGAGAAGATCGACTTGCCGAAAGCTATGCACGACAAGTAATCGAAGCGGGCACCGAGTTCGATGGACGCGAGCGATCGCCAATGCGTAACGCCGAAGCTCGAATTACGCTTGGGGTTGTTTCTGCACGTCAAGGAGACGTCGAACTGGCCGTGAGCTACGGGGCACGTGCGCTTGAAGGTGAACGGCAATCTCTACCATCGCTTCTTATGTGCTCTCGGGAGCTGGCGGCTATTCTACGAGACCGTTATACGGATGACCCGAACGCGAATGAATATCTCGACCAGCTACGGGAGATGTCCGCTTTAAAGACGCCGTAGGCGGACGATGAGAATCGGCGATCCCTCATCAATCCCAAGGTGGTGCGCCAATTCTCCCGATGCTTTCAACGTATCGGCAGAGGTTACTTTCATATCACTTGCGAGCTCGACGATAACGGCAAGCTCCGACTCCGCCTTCCGGGGCCCCACAACAACTGCTCCGCTTCGAGGGAGGATTTTAATCAACCCCTCTGACTCAAGAGAAGAAAGAGCGTTTGCCGCCGTCTGTCGAGCGACGTTAAAAGTCGTTGATATATCACGGATCGAGGGCAGGCGATTGTCTGGCGCAAGTTCACCAGTCTGAATCAGGGTACGAAAATGATCGGCAATCCGAGCGTAGGGAGGTGTCTGACCTTCCATCTCGGTCGGCATCTACGCCTTCCCCTCATGTCGGGCGGTCGGCTCATCTTCAAGTGACCACACGGTTGCTAACGACCAAGGGTACCGGCACGTGCCCTCTTCAAGAGCGGCATGACGGCCAAGAGAACTCCAGGCAAGGCCAAGCATGCCTCAGCAGACGGAGATGATCGGTTCGGTGCGGAGTCTACGGAGAGATCATTACCGAGGTGCGTTGTGCACGCCACGCCCGAACGGGACTTCAGTCGGCTCGCCCCCTCCGGACTGAGCGCGGCGCCAAGGCGTCGTGGTCGCCAGGCGCATCATCCCACCCGCGCGGCGCGTCAGAGCAGGACAGATCAACACGAAAGCGGCAGATAGAGGGCGAGGATGAGCGGCAAGTCGTCGGTACTGGTAGTAATCGACGTTCAAAACGGATTCCTGACCGAGCACTCGCAGCCCGTCGTACCGATCATCGTGGATCTTGTCCAACGCTGGCAGGCTGCCGGTCACGACACCGCCTTCACGCGGTACCTCAACTTCCCCGGAAGCCCATACGAACGGCTGATTGGCTGGACCCAGCTATGCGAGTCACCGGCAACGGACATCGTCGATGATCTGATACCCCACGCCACTAAGGCAACCGCAGTGATCGATAAGACGATCTACACCCTCTTCAACGAGGAAGGCGCCGCACTGGTCAAGGAACGCGGTTGGACCGATCTCTACATCTGCGGCATCGACACGAACAGTTGCGTTCTCAAGACGGCTGTGGACGCCTTTGAGCGCGACCTGACACCGTGGATCGTGACAGACGCAAGCGCGAGCCACTCCGGGCCGGAGGTCCACGACGCGGGCATCCTCCTTGCCACCAAGTTCATCGGCCGCCGCCAGCTCGTGACACAAGCCCAGATCCCGATCACTCCCTGATCGGATCTTGCGGACCAGCGATGCGCCGAACGGGACCCCGGCCAGGCCGCCACGCTCCGGACTGCGCGCGGCGCCGGGGCGCCGTGCTCGCCGGGCGCGTCGTCCCAGCTACTCGTCCGGAGCGTCGCGGTAGGAGGGATCGACGGTCTCAGTTCCGGTCTCATTCGTGCTCGTTCGCTGTCGTTCACCGGGCACCGTTCAAGCACCGTGTACCACGCTCGGACCAGCACGAACGGTTGCAAACGAGACATCACAGATCTCGAAAGCGTGTGAGGGGGCAACCCCTCCGTGGGTTCAAATCCCACCTCCACCGCCATCCGTGGGGATCTGTATGCTTGCGCACCTGTCGGCGGATGGCTTTATGCCAGCCGCGGGGGCCAAGCCCCCGCGGACCCCACGGGAAACCTGGTCTCGGTTCTGGTCTCAATTGTCTTCGGAGCCTGGCGCTGGAGGTGGTGTCACGGTCGGTGGACGCGGTGAGCTGATGGGAAGCGGGCCGGTCATGTCCGGTCAGGGCATGTCGTGTCCGGTCAGGCCATGCTGCCCAGGATGGCGGCGATGTCAGCCGGTTCGGTGCACGGGTTGACGATCGCGAAACGAGTCACCGTCTCTCCCTCGTGGACGGTCGGGGTAACAAAGGCAAAACCCGCCCGCAACAGTTTCTCCGTCCATTCGTAGTAATTTTCCGGCGTCCAGTTCAGGCGGCGCAGAACAACTACGGAAAGCTGCGGCTCACGCACGAGCTCCACATAGGGCAGCGCCCTTATCTGATCAGCCGCGGCCCGGGCGGTGGCCAGTGACTTCTCCACGGCGGCGCCATAGGCGCGGGTACCGTGCGTGGCAAGCGAGAACCAGAAGGGCAGGCCGCGCGCACGCCGTGAGAGACCGATCGCGTAGTCCGCGGGGTTCCAGTCGTCAGCGGTTTCGAGGACCTCGAGGTAACCCGCTTTCTGGGCGTGCGCCGCGCGCGCCAGCGCCGGCTCCCGGTAAATCAGCGCGCAGGCGTCGAACGGAGCGAACAGCCATTTGTGTGGATCGACGATGAAAGAATCCGCGTCAGCTGTCCCGGCAAAGAGGTGGCGGACGGATTCCGCGGCCAGCGCGGCCAGTCCGTACGCCCCGTCGACATGTGCCCACAGGTCTCGCTCGTGGGCTACGTCGACAATTCCGCGGATGTCGTCGACGATACCGAACTGGGTGGTACCGGCCGTCGCCACGACGGCGAACACGCTGTCGCGGACATCAGGGTCCGCGGTGTCCAGGGCGTGGGCCAGCGCGGGGCCGGTGAGGCGGCCCTCGGCGTCCGCCGGGACCACCAGGAGCTCCGCGCCCATGACTCGGGCGGCGGCCTCGACCGAGGAGTGCGCCTCGGCGCCGCAGGCGATACGCCACACGGTGGGCCGGCCGCCAGCCGGGGCGGCACCGCCCCGCGTCTGCATCCGGTATCTGGCCGCGACGAGCGCGGAGAGGTTCCCGATCGTCCCGCCCTGGACGAAGACCCCGCCGGCCTCGGGCGGAAAACCGGCGAGATCGGAAAGCCAGCGCAGTGCCTGGTTTTCCGCGTGCACGGCACCGGCGCCCTCCAGCCAGCTTCCCGCGTACACGGACGAAGCCCCGACGACGAGGTCGAAAAGTATCGCCGCCTTGGTGGGCGCCGCCGGTATGAACGAGAGGTTGCGGGGATGGTCGACCGAAATGCACGCTCGGGAGAGCAGTTCGTCAAAAATCCGGAGCGCTTCGACGCCACCGATACCGTCGGGAGTTATTGTCTCCCCCACTGCGGTGGTCAGCTCCGCGCGTGAGTGGGTACCGTCCAGTGGAACGGGATTGAGACGTAGTCGCTCCCGCGCATAGTTGACGACGGCCTGGGTCAGAATCTCGCTGTCAACATCATAGCGGTGCACGAACTCGAGCATACCCGGGCCCGCCCGAGTTTACGGACATCACGATATGGCGACGGTGCGCAGCCGGCGCCTCCGGATACGCAGGTCGAAACATATCGAAAACAATGCCGACCGGTGCGGGTCACACAGTTGTGCACGGTAAGGGGATTGGCGCCGACCGCATCAATATGTCCGTCACCCGCACCGGGAGGATTCCGGGCCAGCAACGGAGTCCAGGCACGCGGACCGGCGCGTAAGGCATCGGTCGTGTGACCATGCGTGGTACGCCGTCGATGACACGTGTCATCGACGGCTGGCACCGACTGTAGATACCCGGAGAAGATCGTCGTATGTTTGTCGTTGTGTACGCTTACGCGACCGAAAAGCGTACACAACGACAAAATCGTCCAGATCATGGTCTGTGCGGGTGGCCACGCTGACGGTGCCCGTCTCCGCCGGAGACGGGCCGAAGCCACCCGCCGAGGACGGCCGCATCCACGACGGGGCGGGACGCGACGGTCGGCCAGCCGGTCAGCCACGGCCACGGCCACGGGGCGGTCAACGTCAGGCGGACGTCCTTACCGCTCTGCCACGGACCGGCGGTCCCGGGGCCACTGGAGATCACCAGCATGGTCACGCAGCCGGCTGCGGCGGACGCCGGCCGTGCACCCGGCCGCCTCGTCCTCTTCCGCGGTGCCCCTGCCCACAGCGTCCGTCGCCACGGCAGCCCTGGGGCCGGTCTACCTCGCCATGGCGGCCTGCTGCCATGGCGACCCCGGCCGCGCCCCCTCGCCAGACCCATCTGCCGCCACGAAGGTCGCCCTCGCGGCAGCGGATGGGTTCGCGGCGGTGGTCGAGCCTGCGCTCAGACGTCCTGCCTGCTCCGCCTGCGGATGAGGAAACCGCCACCGGCAACTGCGGCCAGCAGGGCGACCAGAGCGAAACGCTTCATTGCGTACCTCCACGATGCGAACGAAGGGTATACGGAACACTCCCACACCTACGGCCGTCCCCGCTCGGCTCAGCCCCGTGCGGGAGGACGGGCGGAAGCACACCGGGCAGACAGCCGAACGGAAGATCGGCTGTCTGCCGAGCCTGAGCATGCCACGTCCGTAGCCACTTCGGCAGTAGGCAGCCTCGGATGTCGGTCATCATACGGAGCAATTTTTTCGCTCTTCAAGAGATCGTCTCACTCGCCCGCGCGGGGAACTGTCGTGGTCGCGCCAGCTCCGGCCGGGCCGGTCTCGGCACGAGGCACGAGGCACGAGGCACGAGGCACGAGGCACGAGGCACGAGGCACGAGGCACGAGGCACGAGGCACGAGGCACGATACGTCCACCCTGACGGGGAGCCGTACAGCCTCCGGCCGGGCCGGCCAGTCAGACGAGATCACGAATGGAGATCGTCTGGTTCCGGCCGGGGCCGACCCCGACGGCCGCCACCGGCGCGCCGGCCAGCTCCTCAAGCGTTCGGACGTAGTCGCGGGCGGCCTTCGGCAGATCGTCGAACGACGACGCCCGCGAGATGTCCTCACCCCAGCCGGGAAGCTCCTCGTAGATCGGTCTGGCGTGGTGGAACTCGGTCTGCGTCATCGGCATCTCGTCGTGTCGCACCCCGTGGACGTCGTACGCCACGCAGACCGGTACCCGGTCGAAGCCGGACAGCACGTCCAGCTTGGTCAGGAAGAGGTCGGTCAGCCCGTTCACGCGCACCGCGTAACGGGCGATCACCGCGTCGAACCAGCCGGTACGCCGGGCCCGGCCGGTGGTCACGCCGAACTCGCCGCCGGCGGCGCGCAACTCGTCGCCGACCTTGTCGGTGAGCTCGGTCGGGAACGGCCCGGAGCCGACCCTGGTCGTGTAGGCCTTGCAGATGCCGATCACCCGGGTGATCCTTGTCGGCCCGATACCCGAACCGGCCGCGGCCCCGCCCGCGGTCGGGTTCGACGACGTGACGAAAGGATAGGTCCCGTGGTCGACGTCGAGGAGGGTGCCCTGGGAGCCTTCCAGGAGCACGACTTGGCCGTCCCGTAACGCCCTGTCGAGCACGAGGCCGGTGTCGGCGATGTGCGGCCCGAGCCGCTGCGCGTACACGCTGTACTCGTCGACGACCTTGTCCACCTCAAGGGCGCGCCGGTTGTAAATCTTGGTCAGGATCTGGTTCTTCTCCCGCAGCGCAAGCTCCAGCTTCGCGCGAAAGATCCCGGGATCGAGCAGGTCCTGGACGCGGATGCCGGTCCGGGCGATCTTGTCGCCGTAGGTCGGGCCTATCCCGCGGCCGGTGGTCCCGATCCGCGCCTTACCGAGATAACGTTCGGTAACTTTATCGAGCGCTCGGTGATGAGGCATGATCAGATGCGCGTTCGCGCTGATCAGCAGCTGGGAGACGTCGATGCCGCGGGCGCGCAGCCCGTCCATCTCCTGGAGCAGGACACCGGGATCCACGACCACACCATTGCCGATCACCGGCACGCAGTCCGCGCGCAGCACGCCGCTGGGGATCAGGTGCAGGGCATAGCTTTCCGTACCGATGACAACGGTATGTCCGGCATTGTTACCCCCCTGATACCGGACGACGAAGTCGACCGCCCCGCCGAGCAGGTCGGTCGCCTTTCCTTTGCCCTCATCGCCCCACTGGGCGCCGATCAGCACGAGCGCAGGCACCGGGTGAGGTTACCTGGCCCACCCGACTCGGGGATGTCACATCGCCGACGGAATACGGCAAGATCTTCAGAGCGGTCATTGCGGACGCCTGCCCACAGGCGTCACCAAACTCCCGTCCGCACCGATCATCCCTCTGGGAGTCCACTTGCATTACTGAGGGTTACTGTGGAGTCTGTATTTCGGTAAGGCGGATAGTCGATCGGGACGGGGGTGTCACGGTGGCTGCTGTCACCGCCCGCTCCGTGGGCGCCGAGGGCTCCGGCCCGCACGCCAGCCAGAACGCCAGCACAGCGCGGGACATGGCAGCCGGCCAGCCGCCCGCCGCCGACGCGGCCGCGGCCAAGCCGTCCGAGCCGGCACGACCGTCCGCCCAGTCGGACCGACCCGGGCAGCCAGAACGGTCGACACCTACAGTGACAACACCGACAGTTACATCGGCCGCATCGGCCACCGACCGGGCTGTCGCGGGCCCACCCGAACAGGAGCCGCAGGAGCCGGTGGACGATGGTCCGGTGGACGGCGACCCGCCGCGCCGCGGCTACCCGGTGAAGCACAGCAGTCCCGTGAACGGCGGCAGCCCCCTGAACGGCGACAACACGGCGAACGGCGACAACCCGGCGGGACGCGGCAACACCGTGAACGGCGGCAGCCCGGTGAACGGCAGGCCGTCCGAGGCGGCCGCGTCGAGTGGTGACTCCGTGCCGCCGCCCGGCTCCGCCGAGGGCACCCAGCCGACCGTGCCGGACGACAGGCGGCCCCCCACCCGTCCCGGCCCCGACGGCCGCCGGCTGGAACCCGACATCCCACGGGTTGGCCTGCCGCGCGCTGGCAGGCCAGCGGCAGGCAGCGCGTCCGCTCCAGCCGCTCCGGCCGGCCCCGTCGGTTCCCTGCCGGCCCATCGGACGCCGGTGGCGCACGCCGCCGGCCTGGTCACCCGGCCGCAGGCGGTGCGGCAGAGCGTCGGCGCGCACGCCCGGCCGGTCGGCTTCTCGCCCATCGGCGACGTACCTCCCGCCGGCCTGGTGGAGGTTGTCGTTCGCGGCAGCTACGCCATCCGCAGCGCCAACCGGGCCGAGGAGCAGCGCCGCAGGCGGGCGGACGCCGTCGCCACCCACGTGGACAGGCAGATCGCCGAGTTCCTCGCCATCTGCGCAGCCCAGGGCCTCTCACCTAACGTGAGCGTTCGTCTGCTTCCGCAACGTCTGCCCCCACCGGTGGCCCGCGGTGGGCGCCGACGGCAGCCCGCGGATCCGGTGCCGCTCCCGATCCCGGCTCCCACCGAGGCCGGCCCGGCCGGGCACGACACAGCCGGGCGGCCCTCGACGGAGATCACCAATGACGGGAGCGAGGGCGGGAAGACCGGTCGGCGCGGTTCCGGTCCGGCCAGGGACCGTCGGCGCGGCCGGCACGCCGCGTCACCGCTGGTCTGGCCGGTGTTGTACTGGCGTAACGAGGAGTTCCCGTACACGGGCCGCTGCCTGCACCTTTTCGTCGACCGCGACGGGCGGACCTTCGAGGGCCGGGACGACCCGGGAACCCTCTACGCCCTGGGCCGCGATGTCCGGGTGTGGCCGGTGGACGTCCACGCGGTCGTCGGGGCCATGGCCGAGGTGGACGCCCGGCGATGCGCGCAGCAGGTGGTGTACGGCCTGGCACACACGCTGTGGTGTGCTGGTGTCCTCCTGTAGACGCACCCGTAGACGTACGCGCCCGCGGGCGTAGGGCGGACGCCGTGGCCGGTCAGGACACACCACCGTCCGCGCGGGCCCCGACAGGCGTCCGGGCATCCGTCACGAACCGTGTTCGATTCCATCCGGATCGCTTCCAGGTATCGCACCGTGAGCACGTCCCGCGGCCGGGCCGGGCCGGAAAGTTGATCGCGGTGAGCGCTACCCTGTACCGCGTGCCCTCCCATACTGGTTCCCACGCAGGGCCCGTGACCGCGCGCACAGCCAGCCGGGGCGCGGCCGGCCGCCGACCACCGGTCGGGCAGGTGGCAGTCCGACAGATGGCAACGGCCGCTCTGGCCGCGGCGACCGCTCCAGCGGCAGTTCGTCCCGCGGCGGTTCGTCCCGCGGCGGTTCGTCCCGCGGCAACGGCCGCTCCGGCGGTAGCCGCTCGTCCTGCGGCAGCCGCCCGTTCAGCGGCAGTGGCTGGTTCAGCGGCAGCCGCTCGTCCAGTGGTGATGGTTCGTTCAGCGACGGTGACCGGCCCGGCGGCGGCAGTGGGTAACGGGTGACACGGTGAAGGTACTCGTCGTCGGCTCCGGTGGCCGGGAGCATGCCCTGTGCCGGGCGCTGTCGCGCGACCCGGCCGTGAGCTCGATCGTCTGCGCCCCGGGCAACGCCGGCACCGCGGACCTCGCCGAGCCACGTCCGCTTGACGTCGGCGACCCGGACGCCGTCGCGGCCCTCGCGCAGAGCGTCCAGGCCGATCTGACCATCATCGGGCCGGAGGTTCCCCTGGTCGCAGGGGCAGCCGACGAGCTGCGGGCCCGCGGGCTGACCTGCTTCGGGCCGTCCGCCGCGGCCGCGCGCCTGGAGGGCAGCAAGGCGTTCGCCAAGGACGTGATGCGCGCCGCGGGCGTCCCGACCGCGGCCGCCCGCGACCACACCGAGATCGAGCCGGCCCTGGCCGACCTCGACGAGTTCGGCCCGCCCTACGTCGTCAAGTACGACGGGCTGGCCGCCGGCAAGGGCGTCACCGTGACGACCGACCGGGCGGAGGCGGTGGCGGCCGTGCGGTCCTGCCTACGCCGGGCGGACGACCGGGTCGTGATCGAGGAGTACCTGGACGGCCCCGAGGTCTCGCTGTTCGCGATCGTCACGGAGGCCGGCACGGTCGTGCCGCTGCTGCCCGCGCAGGACCACAAACGGGTCGGGGACGGCGACACCGGGCCGAACACCGGCGGGATGGGTGCCTACGCGCCGCTGCCGTGGGCGCCGCCCGGGCTCGTCCCCGAGGTCGTCGACACGGTGGTCAGACCCGTGGTGGACGAGATGGCCCGCCGCGGCACGCCATTCTCCGGCCTGCTCTACGCCGGTCTCGCGCTGACCTCCCGCGGGGTGCGGGTCGTGGAGTTCAACGTCCGGTTCGGCGACCCCGAGGTGCAGGCGATCCTGGCGCTGCTGGCCACGCCGCTGACCGACGTGCTGTCGGGCCGCCGGGCGCCGACGTGGCGCTCCGGCGCGGCGGTCACGGTGGTCGTTGCCGCTTCCGGCTACCCACAGTCACCAAAAGTCGGTGATCCGATCAGTGGTCTCGCCGCCGCGCAGGCCCTCACCGGCGTGGACATCCTGCATGCGGGCACCCGCCGGGACGCCGACGGCAGGATCGTGTCGTCCGGTGGACGTGTACTGTGCGTAACGGCAATCGGGTCACATCTTGAGGCCGCGAGAGGTTCGGCCTACGAGGCGATCAGCCGTCTGTCGCTGGCCGGAGCACACTACCGGACCGACATCGGCGACCTGACCCGTATCGGCGCCCCGACCTGGCAGGCCGCACCCGGCGGCGGGGCCAGCGGGTCGGCGGAGCGAGGTCCCTGACCAGACAGATCAGCACAGCCGGGCCGTGGGATCCGGAAGACGCGGCGGATGCGGGAGATCCGGATCCGCGCGAATTCCGGATCCCGGCCATGGGGGCCAAGGAGAACCATGGGAGCCACGGGGGCGCAACCGCTGACACCCGCGTCGCCGGCATCCGCCACGTCCGGTGTGTCCGCCCGTCCGGGGACGGCCGTAGGACGCCGGGTGGGTGATGCCCCTCCGGGCTCCAGCGGCCGGTCCGCCAGTCGTCCACCTACGATCAGCCAGTCGTTCAGAAGGTGAGTGAGCAGGCAGGTATGAGCGAGATTTCTCGGAACGACCCGAACGCACGGTCACCAAAGGTGGCCATCGTCTACGGCTCCCCTTCGGACGCCCAGACGATGAGCAAGGCCGGCGCGACTCTGGAGCGCTTCGGCGTCCCCTACGAGCAGGTGTCGGTGTCGGCTCACCGCTCCCCCCGCACCCTCGCGGAATACGTGGACGAGCTGGCCGCCCGCGGCATCGCGGTCGTCATCGCCGGCGCCGGGCTCGCCGCCGCCCTGCCCGGATCCGTTGCCGCGCTCACCACACTGCCCGTGATCGGCGTCCCGATCACGGGTGGGGCGCTGGACGGCATGGACTCCCTGCTCGCCATCGTGCAGATGCCGCCGGGGGTGCCGGTCGCCACGGTGGGGCTGAACAACTCCACGAACGCCGCCGTGCTGGCCACCCAGATCCTCGCCCTGAGCGACCCCGGGCTGCGGGCTCTGCTCACGGCGTTCAAGGACGACTTCGAGAAGGCCGCCGCCGCGGGCCTCGAGGAGGCGCTGGCCCCCGACCGCTGACCGACCGGGCCATCTCCCGGCGAGTCCCCGGCACCTCGGCGTATCCCGCCTGCCCGGCGTACCCCTGCCAGATGGCCTGCGCCGGGCAGGCGGCCGTGTTCGCCCGCCACATCAGATGATCATTTCGGACGGGCCCCGGTCAGACGGTTCCCGCCGGGCGGGCGCGTCTCACCCGCCCGGCGTGTCCCTGCCGGCGAGCGTCCCACCGGCAGCCGTCACAGGATCGGCTCGGGGGTGTAGGCGGCGGCGTCCGGGTAGCGGCTGACGATGCCGTCCACCTGGGCGCAGAAGGCCGCGACCTGCGCCCGGGCCGCTCCGGTGAACGTCAGCGGCTCGGCCAGCACCGACGACAGCTCGGCCGTGTCCAGGCCCAGCCGGTCGTCGCCGGCCAGCCGGGCCAGCAGGTCGTTGTGCTCCGCCCCCTTCTCCCGCAGGGCGAGGGCGACCGCGACCGCGTGCTCCCGGATGACCTCGTGGGCTCTCTCCCTCCCGACGCCCCGGCGCACGGCGGCCATCAGGATCTTCGTCGTGGCCAGGAACGGCAGGTTGCGGTCCAGCTCCCGGGCGATCACAGCCGGATAGGCCCCGAAGTCGTCCAGGACGGTCAGGAACGTCTCGTACAGCCCGTCGGCGGCGAAGAACGCGCCGGGCAGCGCCACCCTGCGCACGACCGAGCAGGACACATCCCCCTCGTTCCACTGGTTCCCGGCAAGCTCGCCGGTCATGGCGGCGAAGCCGCGCAGCACCACCGACAGGCCGCCGACCCGCTCGCAGGACCGGGTGTTCATCTTGTGCGGCATCGCGCTCGAGCCGACCTGGCCGGCGGCGAAACCCTCGGTGGCCAGCTCGTGGCCGGCCATCAGCCGGATGGTCGTGGCGAGGCTCGCAGGCCCGGCCACGGCCTGGACCAGCGCGGTGACGATCTCGAAGTCGAGCGACCGCGGGTAGACCTGGCCCACGCTGGTCAGCACCCGGCTGAAGCCGAGGAAGCCGGCGATCCGCCGCTCCAGCTCGGAGAACCTGGCTTCGTCCCCGCCGAGCAGGTCGAGCATGTCCTGACCGGTCCCGACCGGGCCCTTGATCCCGCGCAGCGGGTAGCGCTCCAGGGTGTCCTCGACCCGCTCGAAGGCGGCCAGCAGCTCCTGCCCGGCGGAGGCGAACCGCTTACCGAGCGTGGTCGCCTGCGCGGGGACGTTGTGGCTGCGCCCGGTGATCACCAGCGAGTCGTGCTCGGCGGCCAGCCGGGCCAGCCGGGCCAGCGCCGCGACCATGCGCCCCCGGATCAGCGCGAGCGAGCTGCGCACCTGCAGTTGTTCGACGTTCTCGGTGAGGTCGCGTGACGTCATGCCCTTGTGCACGTGCTCGTGGCCGGCGAGGGCGTTGAACTCCTCGATGCGGGCCTTGACGTCGTGGCGCCGCAGCCGCTCCCGCCGGGCTATCGAGGCCAGGTCCACCTCGGTGAGGACCCGCTCGTAGTCCTCGATCACGCCGGCGGGCAGCTCCAGGCCGAGATCCCGCTGGGCGCGCAGCACCGCCAGCCACAGCCTGCGCTCCGCGACCACCTTGCTCTCCGGCGACCACAGCCGCCGGATCTCCGCCGAGGCGTAACGGGTGGCCAGGACGTCGGGAACCTCGGGGGGCTCGGGGGCGGTAGGAGGTGCGGGGGCCGCGTGCTCGGTTGCCATACCGGCCATCGTGCCCGACAACCGCGCCCGAATCCCCGGCCCGGAAACCCTACCCGGCCGTGACGTCGCGTTACCGGCCCGAACATCCCGGCGGGACGGGAGCATCCGGCCACCGGCCACCGGCCACCGGCCGCTATGCCGCGTCACCGACTGGGACGTCCTGATTGCCGGCGAAGAGGCCCGGCGCATCGCATACGGTCGAGGCATGCCACTGACGCACGAGGAGTTCGCCGGGCTGACCCACCTGGGGTCGGGCAAGGTACGCGAGATGTTCGCGGTCGGTGACGACGCGGTTCTCCTGGTCGCCAGCGACCGGATCTCCGCCTTCGACGTGGTCCTGCCCACCGAGATACCGGACAAGGGCGCCGTCCTCACCGGCCTGTCGCTGTGGTGGTTCGACCAGCTCGCGGATCTCGTACCGTCCCATGTGATCAGCACCGACGTGGCCGAGTACCCCGACGAACTCGCCCCCTACGCCGAGCAACTGCGCGGCCGGTCGATGCTGTGCCGGCGGCTGGCCATGGTGCCGATCGAGTGCGTCGCCCGCAGCTACCTCACCGGCAGCGGGCTGAAGGACTACCAGCGCACCGGCGAGGTCAGCGGCCACGCGCTGCCCGCCGGCCTCGTCGACGGCAGCCGGCTACCCGCGACGATCTACACCCCGTCGACGAAGGCGCCGATCGGCGAGCACGACGAGAACATCAGCCGGGCGCAGGCCGCCTCCCAGGTGGGCTCCGAGGTTGCCGCCGAGCTGGAGAAACTCACCCTGTCGATCTTTGAGCGGGCGGTCGCCGTGGCCGCCGAACGCGGCATCATCGTCGCCGACACCAAGTTCGAGTTCGGCCACGACGCCGACGGCGTCCTGCGGCTGGGCGACGAGGTGCTGACCCCGGACTCGTCCCGGTTCTGGCCCGCCGAGCAGTGGCGGCCCGGCGGCTCCCAGCCGTCCTATGACAAGCAGTTCATCCGCGACTACCTGGCGTCCACCGGCTGGGATCGGACCGCTCCCGGCCCACAGCTTCCGCCGGAGGTGGTCGAGGCCACCCGGGCCCGCTACGTCGAGGCGTACGAACGCCTCACCGGCACCTCCTTCGCCGACTACGTCGCCGCCGCGCAGGCCCGGTAGGCGTCTCTCGGGCAGGCGTTTCAGAACATCCGTCCCGGGCCCGGCGTCTCGGGCCCGGGAGGCGTACTCTCAGCCCTCCGGGTCGCGCCGCCGTCAGTCGGAACCTTCCGCCGGTGGCCAACGGACGCGACCGCCAGCCGCTGACACATGTGCGGTACGTGACAGGCGTGCACGCGCGATCGCGTTCGGGTTAGGCTGGCGCGCGACGTCCGGTACCCCTACGAGGACTGGAACGACATTGATGGCCACATCCGCAACCGCGGCTTCGCTACGCCCCCGATCGCCCGACGACGGGGAGCCGGAGCTGGCCCAGAGCCGCGCAGAACTCGATTCGCTACTCGATACGTCACCCTTAGCAGCGAATGCTACACGAGCTGTCGTCATGACGATGGGCGCGTTGCATGCCGGGCATACCGAGCTGATCCGCACCGCCCGGGCCCGCGCGGACCAGCTGATCGTCACGATCTTCGTGAACCCGTTGCAGTTCGGCCCCCGGGAAGATCTCTCCCGCTACCCCCGGACGCTCGACGCCGACCTGCGGCTGTGCGGCCGCGAAGGCGTGGACATCGTCTTCGCCCCGCCGATCGTGCACGAAACCCCGCCGCTCGTCCGGGTCAGCGCCGGCCCGCTCGGCGAGATACTGGAGGGCGCCAGCCGCCCCGGACACTTCGACGGCGTCCTCACGATCGTCGCGACCCTGCTCCACCTGACCCGGCCGCACCTGGCCTTCTTCGGCAAGAAGGACGCCCAGCAGCTCGTCCTCGTCCGGCGGATGGTGCACGACCTGGCCTTCCCGACCGAGATCGTCGCGGTGCCGACGGTACGGGCCCCGGACGGGCTGGCGCTGTCCAGCCGCAACGCCTACCTGACCACCCACCAGCGCGGCAGCGTGCTCGCGCTGCCGCGGGCGCTCGCCGTCGGGGTGAGCGTCGCCGACGAAGGCGCGGACGTGGTGCTGGCCGCCGCCAGCGAGGTGCTCGCCGCCGAGCCGGGCGTCAGGGCGGACTACCTGAGGCTGGCAAGTCCCGACGATCTGGCACCGGTACGTATCGGCCAGGCGCTACTGCTGGTCGCGGCCCGGGTTGGCACCACCCGGCTGATCGACAACATCGAGCTCACGCTGCCCGGGGAGGACGGCTGACCGTGTTCCGGACCATGCTCAAATCGAAGATCCACCGCGCCACGGTCACCCAGGCCGATCTGCACTACGTCGGCTCCGTCACGATCGACGCCGACCTGATGGCGGACGCGGACCTGCTCCCCGGCGAGCAGGTCACGATCGTCGACATCGACAACGGTGCCCGGCTGGAGACCTACGCGATCGCGGGTCCGCCCGGCAGCGGGATCATCGGGATCAACGGCGCGGCAGCCCGGCTCGTCCACCCCGGAGATCTTGTGATCATCCTGGCGTACGCGGTCATGGCCGACGCCGAGGCCCGTCGGTTCACCCCGCGGGTGCTGTTCGTGGACGCCGCCAACCGGATCGTCGCCCGCGGCCAGGATCCGGCGGCGGCGATCCCGGACGACCCCTCCAGCCTGCGCGGGGACATCGTCCAGCCGCTGTCGGTCCCGCCGCTGTCCGCCGACGGGGCAAGAGCCGAGCGGAGGGCGCCCCGGCACGAGCCGGACGGCGGGCGGACGGCCACGGTCGGCACGCGGATCCGTTCATGATCTTCCTGCCCTGCCGGCTCGGGGCATCCCGACCGGGCTGGGCACTCGACGCCGACATCGTGGTGATCGGGTCGGGGATCGCGGGGCTCAGCGCCGTCCTGCACGCCCGCGCGGCCGTGCCCGCCGGCCGGGTCCTGCTGGTCACGAAGGCACACCTGGACGAGGGGTCGACCCGTTGGGCGCAGGGCGGCATCGCCGCGGCGCTCGCCCCGGAGGACTCCCCCGAGGATCACCTGGCCGACACCCTGACCGCCGGGGTCGGGCTGTGCGACGTCGACGCCGTGCGGATCCTGGTCACCGAGGGGCCGGCGCGGGTGCGGGAGCTGGCCGAGCTGGGCGCCGCGTTCGACCGGGACGGCTCCACCGGCGGGTTCGCGCTGACCCGCGAGGGCGGCCACCTGCGCAACCGGATCGTGCACGCGGGCGGCGACGCCACCGGCCTGGAGGTCGAACGGGCCCTCATCGCGGCGGTGCGCGCGGACCCGGGCGTCGAGGTGATCGAGCACGCGCTCGTCCTCGACCTGCTGCTGGACGCCGACGGCAACACCGCCGGGGTGACCCTGCACGTCCTGGGCGAGGGCAGTAAGGACGGGGTGGGCGCGGCCGCCGCCCGCGCGGTGATCCTCGCCACCGGCGGGATGGGGCAGGTCTTCGCCGCCACCACGAACCCGCCGGTGTCCACCGGGGACGGTGTGGCGCTGGCGCTGCGCGCCGGCGCGGTCGTCACCGACCTGGAGTTCGTCCAGTTCCATCCGACCGCGTTGTGGCTGGTCCCGCCGTCGACGGAAGCGGCCACGCGACCGGGGGCGGGGGCGGGCCCGGGGACCGGTGCGCCCGCGCCACCCGGCTCCGGCCAGCAGCCGCTGGTCAGCGAGGCCATGCGCGGTGAGGGCGCCCTTCTGGTGGACGCCGCCGGGCACCGGGTGATGGACGGCGTCCACCCGCTCGCCGACCTGGCGCCGCGAGACGTCGTCGCCAAGCAGATGTCCCGGGTGATGGCCGCCCAGGGCGTCGACCACCTCTACCTCGACGCCCGCGGCCTGGGCAGTTCCACCCTGCTGCGACGCTTCCCGACGATCACTGCCCGCTGCCGGGCCGCCGGCGTGGACCCGCTCCGCGAGCCGATCCCGGTCGCCCCGGCGGCGCACTACGCCAGCGGCGGTGTGCGCACCGACGTCTGGGGGCGTACCAGCGTCCCCGGGCTGTACGCGTGCGGGGAGGTCGCGTGCACGGGCGTGCACGGAGCGAACCGGCTGGCGTCCAACAGCCTGCTGGAGGGGCTGGTCTTCGCCGCCCGCATCGGCACCGATCTCGCCCGGGGGCTGCCCAGCCCGACGAAGCCGGCGAACCCGGTGGTGGGAAGCGGCTCGACCGGGCTTGCCGACCCGGCGGCCCGTGCCGACCTGGCCCGTGCCATGGCCGATGGCGCCGGGGTGCTGCGCAGCGAGCAGAGCCTGCGGGCGACCGCGAAGACGCTGGCCGCCCTCGGGGACCCGCGGGTCGGCGGCACGGTCACCGCCGGCCCGGACGCCTGGGAGATGACCAACCTGCGGACCGTCGCCACCGCGCTGGTCGCGGCTGCCACAATGCGTCAGGAAACCCGTGGCTCGCACTGGCGGGAAGATTTCGGTATCACTGACGACGCACGCTGGCGTGGCCACATCCTCACCCAGTTGGACGCGGAAGGTGAGCTCTCAGTGACATACGAGCCGTTGGACGTCGCGGAGGCTCCGCCTCTTCCGGGCTACCCGGCAACCGCCGGGCACGCCTCGGGCCAGGCCTGATGCCAGCCTGATGCCACTGCCGTCCCCGCCGTCGCCGTTGTCACCGCCGTCGCCGTCGCCGTTGTCACCGCCGTCACCGTCGCCGTTGTCACCGCCGTCACCGTCGTTGTCACCGCTGTCGCAGGAGACCCGCAGCGCACTGGTGTCAGCCGGGCTCGATCCGGACGCGCTCGTCATGCTCATCCGCGGCGCCGTCGCCGAGGATCTGCCCGCGCTCCCAGCGGATCCGGTGGCGCCCCTGGACGCCACGGCGGATGCTGCGGTCCGTACAGTGAGTAGTTATGATCCGGACTCGGTCGACACGACGTCGGTCGCGACCGTGCCGCCCGACCTGGCTGGCCGGGGAGCGGTCGTCGCCCGGGCCCGGGGAGTCGTCGCCGGCCTGCCGGTGGCCGCGGCCGTCTTCGAGGTGGTCCTCACCGACCGCTACCCGGCACGGCACGAGCCCACAGGCGTCCGCCCGACGCGGGATCCGTCGGACGTCCACCGTGGGGATGCGGCCGCCGACGAGCACGCGGACGCGGAGAGCGGCTGGACCGGTGGTCTGGACATCGAGATCGTCGCTTCGGACGGTGACCAGGTGAGCCCCGGGGACGCCGTCCTGACCGTCGCGGGCCCGGTCCGCGCCCTGCTCACCGCCGAACGCACGGCGCTGAACCTGCTGTGCCACCTCTCTGGGGTGGCCACGGCGACCCGGCGGTGGGTCGACGCGGTGGACGGTACGGGGGCGGCGATCCGGGACACCCGCAAGACCCTGCCCGGGCTGCGCGCGTTGGAGAAGTACGCGGTGCGCTGTGGAGGTGGGCGCAACCACCGGATGTCGCTGGCGGACGCGGCGCTGGTGAAGGACAACCACGTGGTCGCCGCGGGCGGGGTGGCGGCGGCGTTCGCCGCGGTGCGGGCGAGGTTCCCCGGCCTGCCGGTCGAGGTCGAGTGCGACACGGTGGCCCAGGTCGCCGAGGCCGTGACAGCCGGCGCGGACCTGATCCTCTGCGACAACATGAGCCTGGACGAGCTGCGTGAATCGGTCGCGATCGCCCGTCCGAACGGCGTCGAGCTGGAGGCCAGCGGCGGGCTGACCCTCGACATGGCCCGCCGCGTGGCCGAGACCGGCGTCGACTATCTGGCGATCGGAGCGCTGACCCACTCGGCGCCCGCGCTGGACCTGGGCCTCGATCTCGACCTCTCCCCGCGCCGGGGTCCGGGCCCGGCGCCCGCCTCGGACGTCGCGCCCGAGGCGGGCGCCGGATCGGGGACGCCCTGATGCTGCTCACGATCGACATCGGCAACACCAACACCGTCCTCGGCGTCTTCGACGGCGAGGACCTGATGGATTCCTGGCGGGTACGCACCAACCCGCACTCGACCGCGGACGAACTGTCGCTGCTGTTCCGCGGTCTGCTCCTGGACTACGACGTCGACGGCATCTCGGTGTGCTCGACCGTGCCGGCGGCCCTGCGGGAGATCCGGCGCATGGTGGTGCGCGCGTTCCGCAAGGTGCCCGCCGTCGTGGTGGAGCCGGGCACGAGAACGGGGGTGCCGATCCTCATCGACAACCCCAAGGAGGCCGGCGCGGACCGGATCGTGAACGCGCTGGCCGCCCACCACCTCTACGGCGGTCCGGCGATCATCGTCGATTTCGGGACGTCCACGAACCTGGACGTGGTCTCCAGCCGCGGCGAGTTCCTCGGCGGCGCGTTCGCCCCGGGTATCGAGATCGCCCTGGACGCGCTTGCGTCGCGGGCGGCGCAACTGCGCAACGTCGAGCTCATACCACCACGATCGGTGATCGGAAAGAACACCGTCGAGTGCCTCCAGTCCGGCATGATCTACGGTGTGGTGGGCCAGGTGGACGGCCTGGTACGCCGCATCAGCAACGAACTGGACGCCGACCCCGTGGTCATCGCCACCGGCGGGCTGGCCTCCCTCGTCATCCGCGAGAGCGAAACCCTCCAGCACCACGAACCCCACCTGACCCTCATCGGCCTCCGCCTCATCTTCGAGAAGAACACATAAAAGGGAGTGCTGCCGGCGGCCGGGACTGTCAGCAGCCTGGGGCTGCGGCCGTGGGGGTTGCCGGGCAGCCGGGTCTGATCACCTTGCGGACTGCGATCTCGCCGTGAGCGCCGAAGGATTTCACGACTATCGAGTTCCGCAGACCCTCGGCGACCATGGGGAGGTCGTTCAGGGTGACGGGGGTCAGGTCGCCGAGAATGAAGTAGTCGACGTCCTGCCAGCCGTTCTTCAGCTTTTCACGGACGGCCGGGTCGAGGTCCAGTTTGTAGAACCAGATCGGCTCGGGCTTCTTGCCGGCCAACTCCAGGTCCGTCCATATGTTGTCGTCGGTGACGACGATGTTGCCGTCCGGGATGTTCTCGATGTACCAGCGGGCCGCCTCCCGGCTCGGCGCGCTGTCGTCGGCGGTCAGTGCTGTGTGCAGCTTCGGTGCCCAGTGCTCCGGGAGCGTCAGCAGTCCCGCCGTCACGATGCTGGCCACCGCCACCAGGCGTATCCAGGTGCCGAGCACGGCAGGCTCGGCCGCGGCCGGGAGCGGGGCCGCGAACGAAGCCGACGTCGGGGCTGATGCCAGAGTCAGGGCCGATATCGGGGGCCGGCGGGACAGCGAGCGCGTTTCCACGGCAGGCGCCGGATCACGCGGCGGGTCGTGGAGCGCGCTGCCAGCCATGTCCCCGGAGCGGTCGCGCGCGGCGTTGGCGGTCGGTGGCCGGTAGTACGGCAGCAGCGCATCGAGCATGCCGGCCACGCACAGCGCCGCGAACGGCAGCATCGCCGTCACGTACGCGTATGGCATGTATCCGTTCCGGAACATGAAGGCGAGCTGGATCAGCAGCAGTATCGCGACCACCCGCAGACGCCTGACGAAAAGCGCCGGGAACGCGGCGATAACGCCCGCGCACAGCAGATAGGGGTCGATCTCCAGCCACAGGTTCGCCATGCTGCGGGTGCTGCTGTCCGCGTTCAGCAGGCTTCCGCTCGCCGGCCGGTCGAACAGCTGCCACCTGGTCGCGCCGATCAGCGAGACGTGACTGGCGCCCTCGAACAGCTCGTTCTTGATGACGGCGTAGAGGACGTAGAGGCCGCAGATCACAGTGAGGAAACCGAGGAAGTTCTGGCGTACGAACCGCCAGTTCCGCCGGTCACGGTTCTGGCGGAGCAGCAGGTAGACGGCCGGCAGGAGAATGAGGGTCGTCTCCTTCGACCAGAAGGCGAAGGCCATGAAGACACCGGCCCAGATCGCCGCGCCGGCGCTGCGCCGGGGGGATGCCGCGCAGACCAGCGCCGCCAGCACCCACATCACGGCGATGTTGTCGAGGAAGGCCATCCGCTGGTACCAGACCGCGAGCGGTGCCAGGGAGAACAACAGGACCGCGGCGGCCGAGAACACCCGTCGCAGCGCCAGCCGGCGGGCCAGCAGGTAAAGCAGCGCGCAGCTCACCAGATGGACGACGAACATGCACTCGCGGGCGGCAGCCACCGCTGTCGGTGCCCGCTCGAACGCGTGTGTGAGCGTCGTGTAGACGGCGATAAGCAGCCAGCCACCGAAAGGATGGTCGTACCAGTATGTGTAGTGGGCGATTTGGCCCCAGTACTCCATGGCGTATGCCTGCGCCGTGTAGGTGCCCTCGTCGTCGTTGACACGGCCGGGCCAGCCGTCCTGGTTGATGCCGTGTACGAGCCCGCAGACGACGATGAGCACGGCGAGGATGATGATGCTATGCCAGTGCGCCAACAGCCAGGCTGTCATCCGGTCGCGGACGGTCGCGACCGAGTCGGTGAATCCGCCGAACCGGCGGCCACGCCGGTTGTCGGCCGGTGCGGTGCCAGTGCCTGCGCCGCGGTCGAGAAGCGGGAGCGTGCTGGTGGTCACAGAGCCCCCTCGAACGGTTCGGGGAACTGGACCCCGGGCGGCGTGAAGACACGGTCGCCGCGCCGCTGTCCCGTCAGTTGCTCAGGGACCTGGGCCTCCCGGAGCTGCCGGACCGGTTGCCGAACCTCCCCGATCGGCTTGCGACGCTCTCCGATCGGCTTCGCCAGCCCGGCGGAAACCCCGGAAGTGGCGGCGATCCCGGATCCGGCAGGAATCCTGGAGCCGGCAAGCACCTCGGAACCGGTGAACGCTTCAGCGGCGGCAGGGAACACGGAGGCGACAGGCGTTCCGGGCCTGAGGACGGGCTCGCGGTGATTTCGGAGCGCCGGCTGGGCCGGACCTGGTATCACCACGTGGTGGGCGCCGACATGTGTCGTCTTCTCCCATTCGAGTTTTCTCTGGAACAGCCGCACGACGGCCCGCAGTGCCGCCAGCGACAGCACGAGCTGGTAGACCGGCGCGCTGGCTATCAGCCGGGCGCTGTCCAGCGGAGTCACCCTGATCCGGTATGCGTCGGCGAACTCCCGGAAGGCGGCCTCCTCGGTGAGCGTCAGCATCAGCATCGCGAGGAGCGGCAGCCAGAATATGATCACAATACCCACCGGGGCGCTCAGGAAGAACGTGAGCAGCATGGAGGTCGGCAGGACCAGGCCGGCCATGGCCTGGAAGAACGGCATCAACAGCATCTCGGCGGCGAGCACCCGCTGCCGCCAGCCCGGCAGCCGGCGCCAGTCGCCCTTCCGGAAGACCTGGATGAAACCCATCATCCAACGGGTGCGCTGCACCACGAGTTTCTTCAGGCTTTCTGGCGTCTCCTCCTGGGTGGTCAGCTCGGGATGGTAGAAAACCGTGGTGGTGACGCCGGCCACCGAGGCGCGCACACCGAGGTCGCAGTCCTCCGTCAGGCAGGAGACGTCCCAGCCGCCGAGCCGGTCGAGAACCTCGCGCCGGACGAACACGGTGTTGCCGCCAAGCGGGATGAAACGCGCCTTCGCCTGGTAGCGCAGCCGCGACATGAACCAGATGTAGTACTCCAGGCAGTTACGCGCCCGCCACCACGACGTCCCGCTGTCGGCCCAGTCGACCAGCGCGCGCAGCATCCCGGCGGATTCCGGCCGCCGCCAGCGGGGGCCGCGAACGTTCATCAGCTGGACGCCGCCCTGAAAGATCCCGGTTTCCGGGTGACGCACGGCCAGGGTGTTGACGTAGCCGAGCAGACCGCGGGCGATCAGGGACTCCGCGTCGACGATTCCTATCAGCTCGCCGTGGCAGTGCTTTCGCGCGTCCTCGAGGGAGAGCGGTTTGCTCCGCTGCGCACCGCTGGGTGTGACGATCCGTACGTTGGGGTATCGGCCGGCGAACTCCTGTGCCACCTCGCGGGTCTCCCGGTCGAGCTCGTCGTCCGACACGACGACGACCAGTTCGAAAAGATGCGGCGGATAGTCACCGGCGAGCAGCTGGGTCAGCGTGCGCCCGAGAACGGGCTCCTGACGGGCGGGCACGATCAGCGAGAAGGTGTATCCGGGGGACGCCTGGTCCTCCAGGTCGACGTGGTCGACCCGGTCGGGCAGCTGCCAGCCGTACTGGGCCCGCACCAGCGTCAGACCGGCGATCAGCAGCATCGACAGCGACACCACCGTCCAGATACCGATCGCCACGTTGTCACGGCCGCGATACAGCGCCTGTGCCGTCTCGACGAACAACGGCCACGCGGGCAGCAGAAGAACACCGTGCAGCACACGGACGGACGCGGCTGTCAGGGTGGAGCCGAAGACGAACCAGGAATACATCAGCAGGTGAGCGGAAACCACCACCAGGGCGCAGACCGCGGCGGCCAACAGGTTACGTGGGCCGGCCTGCCCCGTTGGCGAGGAGTTCGCCGCCAGCTCCGTCAGCGCGGTGAACAGCAGCCAGCCGACCGATTCGGTCGAGACCCGGGCGATGGCGGGCCTGAGCCGGCCGCCATCGTGTCCACGCCAGGTGAAGCCACGGTCCAGGCCCCACAGCAGGCCCGTCGCGGCGACCACCGAAAATCCGTATCCGGCCCGTCCCCAGGCCCCGAAGAAACAGCCGATGAAAGCCATCAGCGCGACCCGTGCGGCAATGCTCGTCCCACCGGCCGTGATGAAACGCAACTGCCCTGGCATCCTCGTCAGGAAAGCGTGAAGCGACGGTGGCGCGGCCAGCGCCTGATTGAGGTTCACTGATCCCTACCTGAGTGGTCGGTACGAATGGCCGGCATCGACCGGGTGGCAACGGCCCGGGACCGGGCACGGTGGCCCGCTGTTCTCACGGGCGTTCTCCCGAAGCAGTCACCAACCTCGGCAGATCGGCCGCGTAGTCGGCAACCGTGGAACTGGCGAAATAAAGAACGTGTTGGACGTCGTCGACGCCGTAGGCGGCGACCTGGGCCGCGTGCGCCACGTCGTACTGGCCGCCGGGCGCCTGCTGCGTCTGCGCGAGCGGTATGCCCACGGCCTGTTGCGCGGCGTCGATCTGCGCCGGCGAGCCGGTGAGCCGGTGAGCCGGTGAGCCGGTGAGCCGGTGAACGAGGAGTCGAACTGGTCGAGCCAGCGCCGGAGCGCCTCGGCGCTGTCCCGCCCGGGATCCGTGGTCACGAAGACGACCGTGAGCGCCGACCCGGCATCGTTTCTGGCCAGCCGTTTGGCGGCGGCGATGTCGGCCATGGTCGTCGGGCAGACGTCCGGGCAGTTCGTGTAGCCGAAGAAGAGCAGGGTGGCTCGGCCGGCGGTCTGCCGCGCGAAGTCGAAACTGTGCCCGGCGGTGTCCGTCAGGGTGAACGACGGCCGGGAGCGGGAGACCTTCGGGACGGTGCCGTGCCAGCCGCCGGTGGCCGTGGCGACAGCCGCTGACGACCGTACCGGCGGGCCGTCGGCCGGGTGCGTGGGCTCGCTCGTGGCGCAGCCGGCGCTGCCGGCCAGACAGAGCAGGGCCATGACGGCGGTTCCGCTCAGGGCCCGCCTCACGGCGTCGGCCCGACCGGTGCATCGCAGGGGGGCATGTTCCTGGCCTTTCTGAACTGCTGACCGGATCGAAACGGCAGGGCTGTGCCACTGGCCACGGACCCGTGGCACCGTGATCCATGTCCCGTTTCCGACCGTTACCTCGGGTGCGGACGGCGTGACGACGGGTTTTCCGTGCCCGGGATTCCCGGCGGACCGGCTCGGCTGGCCGCCAGGAATCCCAGGAATCCGGGAGAACCGGCGGGGTCTAGTCGGCGCAGACCGTCGTGCCACGCGGGGCGTTGCCGCCGGTGCCGGCCAGGTTCTTGCTGTCCGTTCCTGTCACCTTCAACGCCCCGAAGCCGGATTTCCGCAGGAATTCGCAGTCGACCGGAACACCACCGGGGGCGATCTTCGGGACGCAGACGTTCGTGTTGTCGCTGGCCTTCACATAGTTGTGGTCGCAGCCGTCCACCCACAGCGTCGCGGGCGACGGTCGGCCGTTTCCATGCGGCTGAATCCGGCCGCTGAGATCCCGGTTGCCAGCTCCGAGCGTGTTTTCGGCCGCGACCGGCCGGGTGCCCCCGCTGTCGCCGGCTGACGGGCCGAAAACACCGGTCGCCCGCAGGCCGACCAACAGGCCCACCGTGACACACACCGCCGTCACCGCGCTGAGAAGGATTTTCCGTCGGGTCATCCGACATGCACCCACTTCGCCACGGATGGAACTCCGTTCGTATCCTGGACGAACATCATGTAGTAACCGGCAGGAATGATGTTCGGATTGCTCGGGACGGTCACGCTGATGTTCGTCCCGGTGCCGGTTGTCGGCAGGTCGACGCTGCGCTGGTTCGGGTCCGACTGGTGGGTCACCGACGCCGGGCGGATCAGCGTGACCCGGCCGATGTTCCCGCTCACGGTCAGGTTCTGCGTCGACCCGAGGTCGAACTGCTCGGCGGCGGCGGTGATGGCCGGCCGCGGCCTCGACATGTACCACGGGGAGTAGACCGAGATACCCAGGTCGAATGCCCCGGTCGCCGGGTTGTTACCGATCGACGCCACCCGGCCGTCCGGGAGGAGGAAGGACTCCGAGTGATACATCCGCGCCAGCGGATCCGCCGGCATCGGCGTGAACGTGTTGGTGACCGGGTCATACATCGACGCCTCGTGCACGGCGTACTCGGGATAGTTGTGCTTTGCCCCGCCGGTCTCGAACACCTTTCCGTCGGGCAGGATGACGGCGCTGACATACATCTTGGCTGCCGGCAGGTCCGGCCCGGCCGTCCACTGCGGATCCTGCTGACGCAGGTCGATGATGTCCGTGTGACTGGTCGGGTCAAGATCGCTGTAGGTGTTCCCGCCGCCGAAGTTGGCCACTTTCTGGGCCTGTGCCGGCGGCAGCAGCACCGTCGCACCCTGGTCCCGGAAGTCGATGTCCCGCAGACCCGGGACATCTGTGATCGTCCCGGTGGCGATGTCGTAGATCTCCGACCCCGAGGTGTTCGGCAGCGCGTTACCGAAGGTGTGCGTCCCGGCATAGAAGAGCCGGCCGTCCGCCATCAGCACCATGTTCGGGTAGAGACCCCAGTAGAAGTACGTCTGCGGTACCTCGTTGAAGGGTTTCCACTGGCTCTTCCGAGAGTCGAACATCTCGACGGCGACATTTCCGGAGCCATTCTCGTTGAGCCCGCCGGTCGCGAACACCGAACCGTCGCCAAGGTTCACCAGGGACGGGTACCAGTGCCCACCGCCCGGCATGTCGCCGATCTTTGTATAGGTGTTCGTCATCGGATCGAAGATGTAGCTGATCGCCAGGCCCTTGTAGTTACTGGTCGGCGTCGGATACTCCAACGTCCCGCCCGCGAGCAGAATCCGCCCGTCGGGAAGCTGAGTGTGCCCGGCGCAGAACAGGTCCTCCTGGGTGGGCACGTCGGCGAACTCGGCGGTCAGCGGGTTCCACACCTTCGAGACGAGCTGGTTGTTCGCCGCCGCGGCCCCGTCGTTGCCGGAGCCGGCGACGAGCAGCACGTTCCCGGTGTGCAGCACCGTGGCGTGCACCGAACGCACCGGCGACTCGTAGGGCAGGACCTGCCAGGAGCCCTGGCAGTCGCCCGTGCAGCCGCCCGGCGGCGGCGGAGGTACCGGCCCGGGATCCCCGCCCCCGCTGTAGCTGGCGCGCACCAGCCCGCCGCCGACACCCTGGTAGTACTCGACGGTCACCTTGTGCGTTCCGGCGGCAACGGGCCTGGTCGCCGCGAAGCTGCTCGCACCCTGGTCCCGCCACTCGTCGATGACGGGGACGTCGTCGAGATAGACCCGGATACCGTCGTCGGCCGTGGCCGTGGCCGTGGCCGTGGCCGTGAACGAATATTCCCCTGCCTGGAACAGGGCGTTCCTGGTCCAGCGGACGGAATATCCCGCCCCACCGATGCCGCCGATCCCCGGGCCGGTCTCCCCCCAGTCGAAACCGATGTTGCCGTCGCACCGTGAGTCGGCCGGCGCCCCCGTCAGTGTCGGGTTGGCGAAGTAGTCGCCGGCCCATTCCTCAGGTGCGCAGGTGATGGCCCTTGCTGACTCCGGGGTGACGACAACGACGGCAACCAGTTGGACGGCGGCGGTGGCGAGCAGCGCGGCGAGCGCACGACGCCGGCCGATCCGCCGCCGTTTTTCGGATCCGGTCACGCCTCGGCCTCCCCCATCGCCCCGCTCCCCGCTGCCCCGGCCCCCATCGCGCTGGCGACCGCGCCGCGGCCGTACTGGGAATGCCTGCGGGCCGGCCGCTGCCGCTCGCTGTAGATCATCCTGTCGACCAGAACGTAACGAACGGAAACAGCGACCGCCAGCGTCACGAACGTGGCCACCGGAACGCTTGTGTGCCACCGGTCGACAAACAGCCCGAGCAGCGGCAGCCGGATGACGAGGTCAAGGTTGTTCAGCACCGCGAAAGGCAGGTACCGACGGGCCCTGGACTGGTTTCCGCGCTCCCAGACCAGCAGGTCGCAGCCGATGAAGTTCCAGAGGATGGCGAGCTGTGTGGCGAGCACGGCGGCTGCCATGTAATGCATTCCGGCATGGTGCAGGAGAGCGGTCCCGGCAATGTTGGGCAACGTTCCGGAGACGCCCACCAGGGCGAATCTCGCCGCCCTCGGCACCCGCAGCGAGAACAGCCGCCGGGCGAACCGGACGCCCTCCGACACCGACGCGTTCGACTCGCCGGCGTGCCGTTCACCGAAGACGTAGCCGACCTCGACGACACGCAGCCGGCCGGTCCGCACCAGCAGCTCGAGCAGGATCTTGTAGCCGTCCGGGCGGAGCCGGTCCAGATCCAGCGCGGCGACCCGAACGAGGAAGAAGCCGCTCATCACGTCCGAGACGCCACGCAGCCGCAGCGGGAAGACGAGCTGGGACAGCAGGTTCGCGCTGGAGGACACCAGCCGGCGCGCTCCGTTGGCGAGCCCCGAGGCGCTTCCCCCGGTGACGTACCGGCTGCCGACGACGACGTCGACATCGCCGCTGACGGCCGCGGCAAGCAGTTCGGGAACGACCTCGGGCGGATGCTGGAGGTCGCCGTCGAGGACGACGGCATAGTCGGCACGGCACAGCCGGATGCCTTCGGTGACGGCTCCCCCGAGGCCACCCGTCCGGTAGGGCGCGGGCCGGTGATGGACCCGGATCCGCATCCGGACGGAACGACGGAGCCCCATGGCGATCTCAGGCGTGTCGTCGTCCGAGTCGTCCACGAAGATGACCTCGCTGGGCAGGCCGGCCAGCGCGGCGTCGAGGCGGCGCAGCAGCGGCTCGATGTTCGCTGCCTCGTTCCGGGTCGGCACCACGACCGAGACGACCATCTGCTCGTCCGGCCGGTAACCGGGAAAGGATGTGGTGGACGTGGTCGAAAGCACCGCCGAGGAAGCTCGCGGCCGTGGCACCAGGTCTGCCAGGTAGGCATCGAAGACACGCTCGTCAGGCACACTCATCCGCTGATCTCCCCTGGTTCGCGGTGGCCGGCCACCGCGGCCGGCCACCGCGTACACGAGTTGCCGTGACCGGTGTTCCCGGTACGGCATATGAAATGTTGGCGCGGCTCTTTCCGACAGATTCCTGACAGATTCATGACAAATTCCTGACAAATTCCTGACAGCTGCTGTCCGGTCGGCCGCGGAGTGCGCGGTCCTATTTTTTCCACCCGCTCGGTGGCCGCCGGAAGTCCGGGCGGCCGAAGAACGTGCGATCGTGCTCTTTTTCGTGCTCGGGGTCCCGCCCGGATCTCCGGAAGGCCGATCCGGCTGGTCCGGGCGGCTCGGCGGCTCCGGGCGGTCCAGGCGGCTCGGCAGATCCGGGGCACCCGGAACGGCGGAGAACCGAGAATGACGCGATTATTGTTTTTCTCCCGGACCCGAGCTTTCCGCCGGCCGGAAGAATCCGCCGTGCGCACCGGTACGGAAGAAAACTGGTCACGCGGGCCCGGCCCACGTGGAAAGCATGCCGACTACCGCGGCTCGGAACACGGTGGGCCAGGCCCGCGGAACTTCAGCCCGTCGGTTCGGTCACGGCACGACGACGGCGAAACGAACTAGGAATACAACCCTCCGGATCCACTCCGGTGACGCAAATCGTGATCGGTGTGCAGCGAACGTACCAGGAGACGATCGAAACCTGGGGTGGCCGCCGATGTGACACGTGCGTATCGGACGGCTCCCAGCAGCGGCGAACGCGCTGCAAAAATCACCGGAACTACTCTCGGTTATTAGTCGACGTGCGGAAACTACCGACAGTAATCGGCCTTGTTTCTCATAATCACGCACCGATTACAAGCTATGAACCGTGCCACAACAGGCGCCATCAGGCCCGTCGTAGACGTTCGCCGTGCCTGTTCCGGACGTCCATCGGACTCGGCCGCCCTGGAACACCCGCGGGAAGAAGACACCACGCACGACGCCATACACAACGGTATGCGCAACGGTATGACGGATTTACGACAGCCTTGCCCAGTCCAGACCGTCCTCGAGGAACGCCGCCATCGGCTTGACCGGATCGACAAGCCAGCGCTCCGGCGGCGCGCCGAGCCGGCCGGCGCGCCGCGGCGAACCGGCCGGCTCGGGCAGGCCATGCCCGCTGGACAGGCCACGGTCGGCCAGCCAGGCGGCGAACTCCGGGGCCGGGCGCAGCCCGAAGAGGTCCCGCACCCCGATCGCGTCATCGATGCCCGTCACCCCCCGGCCGGCCACCTGGCCGGGCCCGGTCGCCTGCCTGGGCACGGGATGGCCGGGGGGTACGCCCGCCGCGTGGTTGCAGCCGGCGGCGGCCAGCAGCATCAGCAGATCGTCACCGGTGTTCCGGCCGTCGTCGGCCCGCCCGGCACAGAAGACGTCGCAGCCCATCGGCAGGCCCAGCAGTTTGCCGACAAAGTGATCCTCCAGCCCGGCCCGGATGACCTGTCGAGAGTCGGACAGATGGTCCACCCCGCCGAATCCGACCACGGAATTCACCAGAAAAGGATCGAAGGCGCGGGCAACCCCGTATGCCCGGGCGGAAATTGTGAGCTGGTCCAGACCGTGATGTGCCTCCAGCGGGAACGCGCTGCCCTGCCCGACCGCGAAATACGTCACCTGGTCGCCGACGAAGTCACCGGCCCGGTCACGGTGATGCTCGAGAACGGCCCGCCGGCCGGCGTCCAGCAGACCCAGGTCCACCCCGAAGGCCCGGTTCGCGCTTTCCGTCCCCCCGAGCCGGCTGAACAGCAGGTCGAGGGGCGCACCCGCCTCCATGGCGGCGAGTTGGGTGACGAGCCGCCCGAGAACGCAGGTCTGGGTCGGTACCTCGAGCTGCCTGACGAGCGAGCCGAGCCCACGCAGGGCCCGCTCCACCTGCGCGGCCGACTCCATCGACGTGTCCACCTCGAGCACGGCGTCGCCGCGGCCGGACATCAGGCCGTCCAACGCCGGCAGCAGGATACCTTCAAGATCGTCCAACGGATGGTTCAGGCGGACATGCACGCCGAACACACCGGTCTCACCCATGGTGCTTCGGCAACGGGTGACCGTCCGCAGCGGTTTCGCGGCAATGACCAGTTCCCTGTCACTCATGATTCTGGCGACCGCCGCGGCCACCTCCGGCGTTATTCCGCCGGCCAGCCCGGAATGCCACCGCACGGGAAAGTCCGGCCGCAGTACCAGATCGCGGAACTCACCGACGGTCAGGGACGACAGGGGGCCGAAGCACTCCGCGTCATGGACTCCGACGATCAGGTCGGTGACGGCATCGTCGATCAGCGGTGTCGCGACGATCTCCGACAACCGGACGTCGGCGAGCGCCTGCTTGGCCGCCAGCCGTTCGGCCGCCGAGTACGCCGCGAGGCCCGCCATCCGGTCGCCGGACTTCTCCTCACCCGCCCTGGCGAGCAGTTCCACCAGATCCGCGAACACGTACCGCTCACCATGCACGACCGAATGGAAACCCACGGTCCACCCTCTCTATGCCGGCCCCGGGTTGCGGCCACCACTCCCGGCTTCGGGAGCATCGCACGACCGCTGATGGTCGACGACGACTGCCGTACACCGAAGCGCTGACGGCCCGTGACATCAGCCCCGATCTTCGGCGTCACCGGCCTCGATCACAGCACTCAGCAGAGCATCGACGTCACTCGTCGTGGCAGCCGGGTTCAGCAGAGTCAGCTTGAGGTGGACCGAACGGTCCGCTCCGAACTCGGTGCGTCCCACGACGGCCCGGCCGGAGTCCAGCAGCCGTCGCCGCAACCGGGCGTTGATCCCGTCGGCGTCGACGCTACTGGCGGCGGGGCCGGCAGCAGCGCCACCGGCGGTGGCAGCTACTGGCAGATAGCGGAAGACGACCGTGCTCAGGGTCACCGGCGCGGCCAGCTCCAGACGCGGATGGGCACTGATCCGCGCGGCGGCGTGGCGGGCCAGGTCGTGGCAGGCGTCCACCAGCCGGCCGAGCCCGTGGCGTCCCAGCGCCCGGAGCGTCACAGCGATCTTGAAGGCGTCGGCGCGCCGACTGGTGCGCAGCGAGCGCCCGAGCAGGCTCAGATAGCCGGCCAGCGTGTCGTCGGCCGCGTTGAGGTAGGCGACCTCGTCCTCCAGCGCCACCCAGCCACCCGCGTCCCGGGTGAGCAGGACCCCGGCCGCTATCGGCTGCCAGCCCAGCTTGTGCAGGTCGAGGGCGACCGAGTCCGCCTCGGCGATCCCGTCGAGCAGGGGGGCGAGCCGGTCCGACAGCAGCGCCCCACCACCGTAGGCCGCGTCCACGTGCACCCAGGCGCCGTACGCGCGGGCCACCTCGGCCACCGCCCGCAGCGGGTCGATCGCGCCCACGTCGGTCGTGCCGGCGGTCGCGACGACCACCGGGACCAACCGCCGCCCGGCGCGGTCGGCGTCGCGCCAGGCGCGCGAGACCACGGCGTCCAGGGCGGACGGGTCGAGCCGGTGCGCGCCGTCGGTCGCGACCGGCACCACCGCGTCCGGATCCAGACCGAGCACCGCCGCGGCCCGTCCGATCGAGAAGTGCGCGGCGGACGAGCAGAACACCCGCACGGCCGGACGGCCCGGCACGCCGGTGGCCGCCGCGGACGCGCCCGACCCACCCGCGTCCGATGGAGCCGTACCCGATGGAAGCGGGCCCGACGGAGCCGTGCCCGGCGTGCGAAGGGTGTCGCGGGCCAGCATCAGCGCGGTGAGGTTGGACGCCGTGCCACCGGTGGTGATCGCGCCGGTGGCAACAGCGGGATCGAACCCGACCAGCCCGGCGAGCGCGGCGACGACCTCGGTCTCCAACACGGTGGCCGCGGGCGCCTGGTCCCACGAGTCCAGGGACGGGTTCAGCACCGAGACCACGAGGTCGGCGGCGACGGCAACGGCAAGCGGCGGACAGTGCAGGTGGGCCGCGCAGGCCGGATCGGCCGGATCGGCCGCCCCCCGCGCGAACATGCGGGTGAGCCCGGACAGAGCGGTGGGCGCTCCGACCCCCTCGGCGGGAAGCGTCCAGGGGGTCGGGGCGGGACGCTCCTGGGCCCCGGAGGCGGGCGAGGCATGATCGTGGCCGGCCCGACCCGTCAGCGCGTCGTGGGCCCAGCCGGCCACATCCGCCGGGCCGCCGGCCGGCAGGGGGCCGCCGCGGGCCGCCGCCCCGGCCGCGAGCCCGTCCAGCGCGACGGCCAGCAGCGACCGCAGCCGGTCGATCCCACCAGCCCCACCTGCCAACCCGTCATCTGCCAACCCGTCATCCGCCCGGTTGGCGCCGGCCAGCGCCGCATCAGCCGGCGCGGCGGCGGCCCGGCCGGCATCGGCTGGCAGGGCGTCGGCCCGCGCGGCGGATGGACGGCCGCCCCCGGGCGGGACGGTCACCGTGCCGCCCTGACAGCTCCGGCAGGGTGACCGGACCGGGGGCGCCGCATGTGCCCGGGAGTCCCGTGGCTGTGACACAACTGTGCCGGAGCGACACATCCCACTGTCACCGCCGGCGAGTTGACGCTACGCATGAACTTAGGTTTACCTAAAAACATGCGCCACTCCAACGACGGACCGGCGAAACCCACCGCGATCCCCGTCCCCGACGCGATCCCCAACCGCACCCGTGGCCACGCCCGCACCGGCGGCACCGCGCGCCACCGCGGCATCAGCGGACGCCCCGCGAGCGGCCGTGCCGCCGGCAGCCATGCCCTCGGTGGCGTCCCCGGCGACCATCGGCGGGCCTGTGCGGCGCCGGTCAGCCGGCCCGGTCGGGAGCCCGCGGCATCCACCCTCCACCCGTCCACCGTCCACCCGTCGTCGGAACCGGTTCCACCCGTCCAAAATATGATCATTATAAAGTCCGGCATCCCGGACCTGTCGTACCGACACGGCGTCGTGGCCGTGCCGGCGTTCACCGGACGCTCCCGGTGAGGACCTGCCACCGGCACGCTCCGCTGGCCGAGAAGTACCCGTGGCCACTGGCCGAGGAGTACCTGTGGCGGATACCGGGCTGCCAGCCGTCGCGAACCGTACCGGCGCAGGCACGCCCGCCGCTGGCGGAAACGTTGGAAGCCGCCGCCAGGGTGCTCGACGGGCAGTCGGGGCGCATCGGTCGTCCGGGACGTGACGCCGCCGGGTGGCTGTACTGCGCCGACCTGCTGGCCGACGGCGCGCTCGACCGGGAGCTGCGGACGATGTCCGACACCTACGGGTACGGCCGGGAGGTCGCGGCCACCCATTTCCTCAGCGCCTACGCCGGTGGCGTGGTCGGGTTCGCCATTGCCGCGTACATGCTGCACAGCCGGGTACCGGACGTGTGCGCGGCTGGCATGTCCCTGCACGCCGCGCCCGGTGGATGGTTCGACGTCACGGCTTTTCATTCCGACCGTGTGACCGTGCTCGCGGACGACCCGGCCCTGTCCGCGGCGACCCCACCGGCGGTGGACGATCGCCGGCACACCCCGCTGGCCGGCCGGCGGGCCGCCGCGGCGACCGACCTGGCAACCGGCCCGACGGCCGACCGGGCAATCGACGTGGCCGCCGACCGGGACGTCCTGCGGCAACGGCTGGCGGCCGCTCTGGTCGGGCACTTCGAGCCGCTGGTCACGGCCCTGCGGGCGCGGGCGCGCCTGGGCCCGTCCGCGTTGTGGGGCATGGTGGCCGGGCAGTGCGGCCGGACGTTCCTGCTGACCGAGCGGACAACCCGGGATCCGGACATCGGGCGGGCGGAGGCCGACGCCTTCTTCGCTCTCGCCAGCCCACCGATGCGGGCCCGTCCGGCGTGGTTCGAGTTCGTCCACCGCGGCCGCCGGCAGACGGCGATGCGTCGGGGTTCGTGCTGCCTCGCCCACCGGATGAGCTCGCAGTACTGCACCACATGCCCGTTCACACCCGATTCGGAACGCGAGGCGCGCCTGCGCGAGTGGATAGACACGCAGGGCGATGACGGGTTGGCGGTCGGATAAGCACCGGCGGATCCGCACTCCCGATACCACGAGTAATCACATGGTTACACGTAGGCCTGTCCGCCCGGGACGACAACATGATCATTCGGCTTTGGTTGACCCGGTGCGACCAGCGCACCCCTGCCATTCCGTCGGGAGACGGCGACCGTACGGCATCACCAAATAATATAGCTTACTGATTACACTATTACCCTGAGTAATATTCCATTCTCTGCGCGGCAGTCGGACGCCGGAGCGCTATAGCGATTGCTTTTCGCGACCATCCGAGCGGGCAGCCAGGACCGTGGGGCGGACCACCTCCCGGTGGCCACCCGCCACCGCCCGTTGACGTTGGCCGGGCTGGCTGGGTTGGCTGGAGTTGGCCAACGTTGGCCGGGGGACTGCCCGCTCACCCCTGCCGGGTGGACGCCTCCCCCGGTGACCACGAGATTTCGTTCTGCTCTCGGCGGAACAGCGGGACGGAATCCCCTCCGGTCCGCCACCGTTGTTTCAGGCGTCTTCGCTGGTGGACCGGTCACCCAGGTCGGTCCGCCGTCCACGACGAAGAGGGCGGGGCCGGCGGGTAGGTTTCCGTTCGATGCGTGGGGTCATGCCTCGGCGGAGCTAGCATGCGGATACCGGCTGCCGTGTGGTCGGTCGCACCGCTCGAAGGAGCGCACATGTTCGAGAGATTCACCGACCGGGCACGTCGGGTCGTCGTCCTGGCACAGGAAGAAGCCAGGATGCTCAACCACAACTACATCGGGACCGAACACATCCTGCTCGGGCTGATCCACGAGGGCGAGGGTGTCGCCGCCAAGGCGCTGGAGTCCCTGGGCATCTCCCTCGAGGGTGTTCGGTCACAGGTCGAGGAGATCATCGGGCAGGGGCAACAGGCCCCGAGCGGGCACATCCCGTTCACTCCGCGCGCCAAGAAGGTGCTGGAGCTGTCCCTGCGGGAGGCCCTGCAGCTCGGCCACAACTACATCGGGACCGAGCACATCCTGCTCGGGCTGATCCGGGAGGGCGAGGGCGTCGCCGCCCAGGTCCTGGTCAAGCTCGGCGCCGACCTCAACCGGGTCCGCCAGCAGGTCATCCAGCTGCTGTCCGGCTACCAGGGCAAGGGCGACCCGGCGACGGCGGGTGCGCCGTCGGAGGGCACTCCGTCCACCTCGCTCGTGCTCGACCAGTTCGGCCGCAACCTCACCGCGGCCGCGCGCGAGTCCAAGCTCGACCCGGTGATCGGGCGCGAGAAGGAGATCGAGCGCGTCATGCAGGTGCTGTCGCGCCGGACCAAGAACAACCCGGTCCTGATCGGGGAGCCCGGCGTCGGCAAGACCGCCGTGGTCGAGGGGCTGGCCCAGGCGATCGTCAAGGGCGAGGTGCCCGAGACCCTCAAGGACAAGCAGCTGTACACGCTTGACCTCGGCGCGCTGGTCGCCGGGTCCCGCTACCGCGGTGACTTCGAGGAGCGGCTGAAGAAGGTCCTCAAGGAGATCCGCACCCGCGGCGACATCATCCTGTTCATCGACGAGCTGCACACGCTCGTCGGCGCGGGCGCCGCCGAGGGCGCGATCGACGCCGCGTCCATCCTCAAGCCGATGCTGGCCCGCGGCGAGCTGCAGACGATCGGTGCCACCACCCTGGACGAGTACCGCAAGCACCTGGAGAAGGACGCCGCGCTCGAGCGGCGGTTCCAGCCGATCCAGGTCGCGGAGCCGTCGGTGGCGCACACCATCGAGATCCTCAAGGGCCTGCGGGACCGCTACGAGGCGCACCACCGTGTGTCGATCACCGACGGTGCCCTGGTCGCGGCCGCCTCCCTGGCCGACCGCTACATCTCCGACCGGTTCCTGCCGGACAAGGCGATCGACCTCATCGACGAGGCCGGCTCGCGGATGCGCATCCGCCGGATGACCGCTCCGCCGGACCTGCGCGAGTTCGACGAGCGCATCGCCAACGTCCGCCGGGACAAGGAGTCCGCGATCGACGCGCAGGACTTCGAGAAGGCCGCCTCCCTGCGTGACCGGGAGAAGACCCTGCTGGCGGAGAAGGCCAAGCGGGAGAAGGAATGGAAGGCCGGCGACATGGACGTCGTCGCCGAGGTCGGCGACGAGGAGATCGCCGAGGTCCTGGCGATCTGGACGGGTATCCCGGTGTTCAAGCTCACCGAGGAGGAGACCGCCCGGCTGCTGCGCATGGAGGACGAGCTGCACCGCCGCGTCATCGGCCAGCAGCAGGCGATCAAGGCTGTCTCCCAGGCGATCCGGCGTACCCGGGCGGGTCTGAAGGACCCCAAGCGTCCCGGCGGTTCGTTCATCTTCGCCGGCCCGTCCGGTGTCGGTAAGACCGAGCTGTCCAAGACGCTGGCGGAGTTCCTCTTCGGCGACGAGGACGCGCTGATCCAGCTCGACATGTCCGAGTACATGGAGAAGCACACCGTCTCCCGGCTGGTGGGCTCCCCGCCCGGCTACGTCGGCTACGAGGAGGGCGGCCAGCTCACCGAACGGGTCCGGCGCAAGCCGTTCTCGGTCGTCCTGTTCGACGAGGTCGAGAAGGCGCACCCGGACGTGTTCAACACCCTCCTGCAGATCCTGGAGGACGGCCGGCTGACCGACTCCCAGGGCCGGCTGGTCGACTTCAAGAACACCGTTCTGATCATGACCTCGAACCTGGGCACCCGGGACATCTCCAAGGGCCCGGGCATCGGGTTCGCGACCGGTCAGGGCGCCATCGACTACGAGCGGATGAAGGCGAAGGTCCAGGACGAGCTCAAGCAGCACTTCCGGCCCGAGTTCCTCAACCGGATCGACGACATCATCGTCTTCCACCAGCTGTCCGAGGCCGAGATCATCCAGATCGTCGACCTCATGCTGGCCCGGGTGGACATCCAGTTGAAGAACAAGGACATGGCGCTCGAGCTCACCCCGGCGGCGAAGGCGCTGCTGGCCAAGAAGGGCTACGACCCGGTGCTCGGCGCCCGGCCGCTGCGCCGGACGATCCAGCGGGAGATCGAGGACGTCCTGTCCGAGAAGATCCTGTACGGGACGCTCAAGCCCGGTGAGATCGTGGTCGGTGACGTCGAGGGCGAGGGCGAGGCGGCGAAGTTCGTCTTCCGCGGCGAACCGAAGCCCACCCAGGTCCCCGACGCCCCTCCGATCGACCTGGCCAAGTCCAGCGAGTAGAGGCGAGCGGTAGGGCGACAGGTCCGCCACGAAGGGGCGGTTCCGCTGCGGCGGGGCCGCCCCTTCGCCATGGCGAAGGGTTGCCCTCCACCACCGTGGCGGAGCGCCCGCGAAGCCGCTCCTCCGCGGTCCGGGACCGTCCCGAATCATCCAACGCATTCTGGAGTCCATGTAAATAGTCCAAAATGGTCCCAAAGTGGCACCAAGCGGTCCACGACGGTCCGGCCAGGTGGTCACGGCCGGCAGTGAGGAGATCCGTTGGCCCTGCGTGCGGGTACGCCCGTCGAACACCTCCATCTGACGTTCGGGCCGGACCCGACCGTGTCGATGGCCGTGTCATGGACGACGCCGCGGATGGTGCGCCGCCCCCGGGTGCGGTTCGGCAGCACGCCCGGCAGGCTCGACCGCGAGGTGCACGCCGTCACCCGTGTCTACACCGACGCCGTCACCGGCGAGGATGTGATCAACCACCATGCCCTGCTCACCGGGCTGGAACCGGACTCCCGTTACCTCTACGAGGTGATCCACGACCGGATCAGCCGCACCGGCGGCGGCACCCTGCGGACCGCGCCACGGGGCCGGGTGCCGTTCACCTTCACCTGTTTCGGCGATCACGGCACCTCGGAGTCCTACGACCCGTTCGGCACGCCGGCGTCCAGGAACGCCGTGACCGGCGTCGACCGGGTCGGCTCGTTGTTCACCCTGATCGTCGGTGACCTGTCGTACGCGAACCAGCGGCGCAACCCACCGCGGGCGTGGTCCGACTGGTTCAACATGATCGGCCCCTCCGCGCGGCACCACCCGTGGATGCCCGCCGCCGGCAACCACGAGATCGAACGTGGGAACGGCCCGCTGGGCCTGGCCGCCTACCAGAGCCGCTTCCTGCTGCCCGGCAACACCGTGGAGCCTGACGGAACGGGCACGAACGACCCGCTGACGGCGCCGCTGACGGACCTGCTGGGCCTGTGGTACGCCTTCACCGTCGCGAACGTACGCTTCGTCGTCCTGCAGAACGACGACATCTGCTATCAGGACGCCGGCACGGTGTACATCCGTGGTTACAGCGGCGGGCGGCAACGGGCCTGGCTCGAACGCACGCTACGCCAGGCACGCGCCGACCCGGACATCGACTGGATCATCGTCTGCATGCACCAGACCGCGGTGTCCAGCGCGGCGCAGCACAACGGCGCCGATCTCGGTATCCGGGAGCAGTGGCTGCCGCTGTTCGACGCGTTCGGCGTCGATCTCGTCCTGTGCGGGCACGAGCACCACTACGAGCGAACGCATCCGCTGCGCGGGGTGGTCGAAGGATCAGCGATGCTCACCCCGCAGCCCGTCTCGGCCACGGGTGGCCCCGACAGCCACCTCGACCGGGATGGCGCGGCGGACGGGCTACGGCAGCGAGCGGGCGGCAGCGGCAGCAGCGGTGGCGAGGAACGAGGCGGCGGGGCTGTCAGCGGCGTCGGCACCGAGGTCGTGGACACCTCGCACGGGACGGTCCACATGGTCCTGGGCACGGGAGGCTCGTCGTCGCCGTCGGCCGGCAAGCTGCTCGACCCGCCCGCCGGCCGGGTGATCGTCGGCGTGGAACCGCGGGAGTCCGATCCCACCCGGTTCCGCTCGGTCCACGCCCTTGAGCCGGCGCCGTGGCTGGCCCTGCGAGCACCGGACCACCCGTACGCTTTCGCGGGCTTCGAGGTCGATCCGGGTGTGGAGGCGGGTCTGACCCGCCTCCGGGTGACCGTGTACGACCACACGACCTCCACCCCCCTGCCCTTCGACACGTTCACGCTGGTCAGGCCCTGCTCGGCCGGCACTGGCCAAGCCGCTGGCGGGGCCGCCGGCGGAACCACCGACAGAGCCACTGACACCGGCCGCGGGCACGCGGGCGGGAACCCTCCCACCCCCTTGGGTGACCCGTCCACGCCGGTGTGTACACCGCAACCGTAGGCCGACAGAGACCAGCGCGGACATACGCGCGGCAGGCGCGCCGGCCACGGGCCGGTGTCGCGTCCGAGGGGGGTGTCGTGTCCGAGGGACACGATGCCCGTCTGACGGACGATGACGGAGCTTGATGATGGACCCCGATGACGGACGCTGATGGTGGACCCTGTCGGCCTCCGCGCCGCACGGCGTCCGCGCGGTGAATCGTTCACGAAACGATCGCCCGGCGGACACTTTCGTCCGGCACGCCCGGAATTACCGGCTGGATTTCTCCTGGTCTGTGCCCGCGGTGCGTTCATGACCGCTGCCGGCTGGGCGCCGAGGCGGTCCTGATCGTACGCCGCCCTGGACGTGCGCGCTTTACCCCTACCGCCGGAAATCACTCCGTAACACCAACGGATCGGCCATCTGGCCGAATCCATGGTCATGGACGACCGTCATCGCCGGGATGCGACCGCCGGTCCGCCCGCCCGTCCACCCCGTCGTCAGATGATGGCGGCCCCACCCGAGATCCGCAGGTCACGACGCTCTCGGACAGTCCTCGGAAGGCTGTGCGCGCGATCGTTCGGGACAGTTCGGCAGGACCGTCCCGAACGATCGGACAACCGGCGGCCAGCGGTCCACGCCGCACCGGCGGCCATCGAAAAACAACAACCACAAACCTCAACAGCATCAACACCCGATCGACCGTTGACTTTATTGCGCGGCCAGAGGATAGCCGGCGGCCGGCACAATCCGCAGTACTTGTTCCGCCACGGGGCCTGTCGTACGCTGCACGCGCGGCAAGCATCCGGTGATTCTGTCCGGACGAAATACTGATGTGCCGGCTCCCGGCGGGCGAGTCATTGCCACCCGCCGGGCCGTCCGGGCGGATGAAGGAAGACGCTTCCCCGCATCGACGCTTGAGGAGGCCGGGCGTTGAGAGAACCCAGCGGTGTACCCACGTGGTCATGCGCGGGCCGGGAACGGGCGTCCCGGCAGCCTCGACGCGCGGCGTCCGCCACCGCCGCCACCAGCGCCACCGCCACCACCGGCTTCGTGTCCGGCAGGTCCGCCGCGACCGCCGGCCCCGCGCGGCGGTGGGCCCCGCAACGCCTGTGGGCCGCGGACGGGCTGGCCGCCGCGTTGGAGGAAGCCACCAGCCAGGTGGAGCCCTGGGTACTTCCCGGCCTTTCCGACCTCCCCGGCCTCGGCGGCGCGGTGCTCACCGCCGCCGCCCACCAGTGGCTCGTCGCCGACCCGGCCCAACTCCCCGTCGCGGTGCTGGGCGGCCGGCAGGTCCGCGACACCCTCGTCACCGAGTTCGAGCAGCGCATCGACTCGCTGCGGCGGATGGACGACCTGCTCGGCGGGGAGAACGTCCACGGGCTCGCCGTGTCGGAACTACGAGTGATCGTCCGCCTGCTGCGGACCGGCGCCTACAACCAGCGGCAGCACGGCCGGCTGTACGCCGTCGCCGCGGAGCTCGCGCGGCTCGCCGGCTGGGCGGCGTTCGACAGCGGCCGGCACCAGGCGGCCCAGCGGTACTGGCTGGTCGCGTTACGCGCCGCGCATGAGGCCGGGCGGCCGGCCCTCGGCGCCAACATCCTGCGTTGCATGGCGGAGCAGGCGGTACGTTTCGGCGACCCCGCCGACGCGGTCACCCTGCTGCGCACGGCCCGCGCGGGCGCCGCGGACACCCTCACCGCCACCGAGCGGGCCATCGTCGCCGGCTGTCTGGCCGTCGCGTATGCCCAGCTCGGCGACGTCCGGTCGGTACACGCCGAGATCGCCGAGGCACTGGTCCAGATCGAGCGGGCCGACCCGGCCGCGGACCCGGAGTACGTCTACTGGTGCTCCCGTTCGGTGATCGAGTACTACGCCGGCAAGGCGCTGCTGTGCGCCGGTGACGTCGCGGCGGCCGTCGAGTACCTCAGTCGTTCGGTCGACCAGCTCGACGCCGCCGCCTACCCGCGGGAACTGGTGCACCACAGCGCGTGGCTCGGTGTCGCCGAAGTCGACGCGGGGAACGTCGAACAGGCCGTGTGCCTGGGCTATCAGGTGATCGAACTCGCCGCCCGGACGGCCTCCGAGAACGCCAGGGTGGACGCGCTGACGCTGTGCGACGCGATCGAGATGGCCGGGTATCCGGGCGCGACGGCACTTACCGACCGTGCCCGTGCCGCCCTGCGCGCCGGGAACACGGCCGCGGCGGGGCCCTGACCGTCGGCCATGGTCTCGGCTCATGGTCTCGGCTCATGGCCCCGGACCAGGCCGACGGTCATGAGCCCCGTTGTCGGCCAGGTCCCGGCACCGGTCACATGTGCCGCTGGTGGCAGGCCCGCCGCCGGCCATCGGGAACGGGATGCCCACCACCTCGTGGCAGCGCGACCGTGGGTGCCGCGGGCCGCGTGGCCGAGTGGGCCTCACAGGCAAAAGGCCCGTGACCGCGAGGTATTCGCGAGGTATCGAGGCCGGGGGGCGTCAGCGACGAGGCTTCGCAGGCGAGGTGGACGTGGCCGTTGCGGCGCGTTTTCGACACCATGGGTCAGGACGGACCGGGCCACGGCGGGCACGGCTGTCGATATCACGACACATCCATCGGCTGATCTGCATGGATGTCATTGAGTGGGTACAGCGGACGCCGACGTCGACGTCCGCTAGCGTGATCGGAACACCCGCACGTGGGGGACGGAGGCCATGGACAGTCCGGTGGTACCCATCACGCTGATCGTGGTGCTCCTGATCGGCGCCATCCTCTTCGTCGTGCTCTCCAGCCGCAACCAGGACCGTCCCGGTCCCGGCTCAGGGTCACGGTCACGGCGCTCCTCCCCCGACGCGTCGGTGCCCGTGCGGCGGCCGCCACAACGCCGGCGCCGGCGCCAACGCCAGGGCATTCTCGCGACGCTGCGGCGGCCGGCCGCGGCGCGGGAACAGGCCGGTGGAGCCGATCCGGACGGCCCGGCCGGCCCGCCGCCCCGCGCCAGCACCAGCCCACCAGCCGCCCCCGCCCAGGTCGACGGCTCCACGCTCCCGGGCGACGCCGCCGCTCCCACCGAGCCGGTTCCCACGGCACCGGCTCCCCCGGCGCCACCCGCCGCGCCGGTTCCCTCGGCATCCGTCAGAGCTTCGCCCGCCGAGGCCGCGACCACCGCGTACCCCACGCCACCGCCGTACCGCACGCCGGTCTCCGGAACCCGGCCCGACAGCTCCGTCGACCCGGCCGCCACCACCCGGGTGACCCCGCTGGTCAACGCCACCGCCGACACCACCGTCCGGGTCGAGAGCGACCGCCGGCAGCAGTCCCGCGGCCCGGACGCCACCGGGTGGATGCCACCGTTGGTCGGCCCGCCACCACCGGTCATCCCGGCTCCGGAGAGCGGCCGGGCCAGGCCGGCGGCTGATCAGTTCGCCGCCGGCGGACCCACGCAGGACGGGGACCCGTCCGCCGGCACCGCGGGGCACGACACGCTCGGCTCCTCACCTGGCGCCGGTGCCGGAAGCTCGGCCGGTACACAGGCCGGGAGATACTCCGACGACCGTCCAGGCGCGGCCAGCCCCCGTGATGGCGGGCCCGACACCCCGCGGGACAACCGCGGCACGCCAACGGGGGGCGGTTGGACGCTTCCCCCGACCGCGCCGATCCCCCCGCCAGGCCCCCCGTCCGCTCCCGGGGGCGAGCAACTGGTCGCGAACGAACCGGACGTCTCCACGTCGGCACCACTGCGGCTGGCCGCGGCCGGCCGGACCAGGCGCGGTAAGCGCGGCGGCCCCAACGAGGACGCCTTTGTCGTCGTCGACGGCCTGCTCGCGGTCGCCGACGGAGTCGGCGGCGAAGCGGCCGGGCAGATCGCGTCCACCCTGGCGGTGACCACGGTGGCGAGCTTTCGCCCACAGTATGCCGCCGACCCGCGCGACGGACTGCGGGGGGCGCTTGAGCGGGCCAACCGGACGGTCCGGGAGAAACCCCGGGAGGAGCCCTCCTGGCACGGCATGGCCTGCGCCCTCGACGTCGTCGTGCTGGGCCGCCAACAGGACACCGGCCGGACCCTTTTCGTCGCGCACGTGGGGGACAGCTCCGTGTGGCTGCAGCCCGGCCGCGGCCGGCCGCGCCGGCTCACCACACCGCACGCCATCAAGAACGGGCCACTGCTCAACGCGATCGGCCTCAACGAGGAGGTCGAGCTGGACCTGCTGGAGGAGCCCGTGCGGGCCGGCGACCGGGTCGTCCTCGCCAGCGACGGGATCACCAAGGTCATGACGCCCGAGCAGCTGGACGGCCTGTTGATGGAGCTGGGCAGTCTGAGCCCGGAGCGAGCCGCGGACACCCTGGTGGACGCGGCCATGATCGCCGGCGCCCGCGACGACACCACCATCGTCGTCGCCGACCTGGTCGCCGACGACGCCTCCACGCGCTGACCGACCCGCGCTGACCGATTTCGGACGCCCCCGATGACAACAACAGAGACACAATCGACGTCGCGTGCCACCCGTATCGGCCTGTGGGGCGCCCCGCAGAGTGGTAAGATCACTTTCCTGGCCGCGCTGCAGATCGCCGTCGTCAACCAGTCGACCGACGACGGCTGGCTCATCACCGGCGTCGACGACGCGGCCTCGGACTTCCTCAGTACCAGTACCAGCCACATGAACCGGGACCGGATCTTCCCGAACGCGACATCGGCGAACGACGTCCACGAACTGCGGTGGCGTTTCGTCCGGCCCACCCGCGGCGGGACCGGTAGGACATGGTGGCGCAGGCCCGGCCGCGCCATGTCCGGCCAGACGGTCTTCGAGGTGCAGCTGCTCGACGTCAGCGGCGACATGTTCGCAAGCACCCGGACGCCGAACGACCTGGCCGGCCCGGCGGCGTCCCTCTTCGCGGAGGACGAGGACGAGCTGGACATCTTCGACGAGCCCGGGCCCAAGTTCGACACGGCCGATCCACAGGACCAGACAAAAGGTCTTCTCGATCACCTGGCAGCATGCGACGGGATCGTCTACCTCTTCGACCCCTTCCGCGAGCGGGATTCCTACGAGTACTTCCAGCGGACGCTGGAGCAGCTGGCCCGCCGGTCCTACGAGACGGGCCGGCTGCGGGACGGGCGGCTCCCGCACCACCTCGCCGTCTGCGTCACGAAGTTCGACGACCCGGCGGTCTTCCGGAAGGCGCACAACTACGGGGTCGTGCTGACCGGGGACGACCGCGCCATGACCCCGACGGTCCCGGACGACCTCGCCGGTGAGTTCTTCCGGAAGCTGTGCAGCGACCCGAACGGCGCCTCCTCCCTGCTCGTCATGAGAAGCATCGAGCAGTACTTCCACACCCAGCGGGTGAACTATTTCGTGAGCTCGGCCGTCGGCTTCTACATCGGTGCCACCGGCGTTTTCCAGAGACGCGACTTCACCAACGTCGAGACGACTCCGGACGGTGATCTCCGTATTCGCGGCCAGGTCACGCCCATCAACGTGCTGGAGCCGTTCCTGTGGCTGGAGAAACAGATTCGCCAGTCCCTTCTCCGAACATGACGAACCGGGCACCGCGCGACCCTGGCCCGACCGTTCCGGCTGGTTGGGCGCTGATGGGAAAAGAGCCGGACAGCGACAGCGACTACGCCGTGCTGCGGTCGAGCGGCGGTTTCTTCTCCCGAGCCGGCTTCGACGAGATCCTGCGGCGCTTCACACCGGGCACTCCGTCATCGGGATCGATCAGGGAGGCGCTGCCCGATGCCCTGCCATGGGTGACGGTGAGTTACGCGCCTCGAGGTGGGAGCAGCGTGCTCGGGATCGCGGAGCGCACCTGGTCCGACCAGCGTGACGGCGCGCGCAGGCTGATCGCGACGACCAGATACCTCTGCGTGCCCTTCCCCGATCTGGCAGGCACTCCGGTGTCCTATGCGACACTGTATTCCACGCTCAGCAAGGCGAACATCGCTAGACATAACGACGGCGACGAACCGCTACGGATCGCTCTCACCCCGCTGGATCCCGACGAGCTGGCGGAGCACATCGAGCGGTTCGGCTTCGAGCTGGTGGCGACCACCGCCGCCCTGCTGCTCGCGCACCGGGTGTCGGTGTGCGGCGGCCCGACCGGCAGCCCCGACGAGCGGACGATGCTGCGGCTGCGCTTCCTCGACGCGGTGGCCGCGCTGCTCCCCTACGGCCAGCGGTCGAAACTGGTCGCCAGCACCTGGGCGGACGGCGGGAGCACCCACCGGATCAGACTGGCGTTCACGAACCATCCCCGGCCCGGGCACACGGCCGTCTACTGGCCACCCCCGGGCAGACCTCCCTCCCCCGACCCGCCCCTCGACGGCAGGTGCGCCACCTACTTCGACCTGCTTGTGGCCATGAAGGAAAGCGGCAGGACGGTCAGCGAGATCGTCGAACATCTCGCCTCAGTCGTGGAACCACACCGGACGAACGATCCGGAACACGCCATACACCACCTTGGCAAGCTGGATTCGCGGGTCCATATCGCCCAGGCCATCCACAACGGTACGGCACGGGCCGAAGAAGTACGCGAGCTGCTACGGGAGGGCAGGATCGATGATTTCAATCTTTCCCTCCGGCTCAGAGCCGTGCTGCTCCTGCTCCGGGAAGCGGGCGCGGAGGACCTGGAGACGGTCGGAGAGGTCTGGCCACGATGGACGGCCGCAGATCCAACGGTGGAGGAACGGAACCCGTGGCTGGCGGGCTCCACAGGGAGAATCGTCCAGGAGCATCTGTGGGTGGGCCCCGCGGATCTCGAGACGCTGGAGCGGTTTCTGGGCCTGGCCGGCGATCTCGGCTTCGCCGAGCGGGTGCTCGTGGACCTGCTGGACTTCCAGACCGCCAGGACCGCGGCTCACCGGCCCGGACTCCGACAGAAGACCCGCCGAGCCGAACCGTTGGCCGATCTGCGGGCACACGATCGGCAGCGGTGTGCCACAGCAGCGTCCCTCGTGCTGGAGCAGTTCCGCGACCGCCGGTTGCTCGCCGGGCCGGCGACCGCCGCTACGGACGAACGGGCACTGACGATGATCGCTCAGGCACCGTCGTGGCTGGCGCTTGAGCTGATCCGGCAGATGACCGAACCCCTCAGGATGACGACGGCCGAGCAGATCCGAGCCCTGCTGGAATGGCTGACAACCTCCGAACAGCTACGGCGTGTCCTGTGGCCTTTCCTTGACGTCCTTGACGGCATGCCGAGCCATGAGGCCATCGACGAGGTGGACAGGCATGAAAATCAGGGGCATGCCTATCTCTTCGCCCTGCTACGACTGGCCCGTCAGGCCGGCGACGGACCGGCCGCAAAACTGCTGCCGTACGTGTTGTCCTGGCTGCTGCGCACGGCACTTCGGCTGAGGCAGAAGGAATATCCGCTGTGGGTCGACGCGCTGCGCGGAGCCACTCCGGATCCGGCACAGGCCGACGCGCACGAGGCCACCCTGGATCTGCTCCTGCTGGTGTTCGGTGAACAACCACGCAGGCCGCTGTACCTGCGGACGGAGAGCCCCTCGATATCTGCCAGGGACTACGTCAACTGCTTCAGCGAGTCATTTGCAGAACTGTACAGGGACAGTCCCACCGGCAACAGCCGGAGAACCAGGGAACAGGCCGAGTGGACCATCCGACGGGTGGCGGTACACATCCACCAGACTGGCTGGCCACAGTCACCGCAGGCGGTCGGGCTGCTGCTCAGGCTGCTCTACAACATCGCCAGGAAATCCGCGACTATCGGCGACGAAGCGGTCACTGCCACCATCAACAGCGGGCAGGTCACCGCTGCGGAGGCCGTCCAGGCGCTTCTCGACCACCGACCGGATCTCACCACGCTTTCCCCGGCACAGACCTGGCTCACCCAGATCAGACGCGAGCATCCAGAAATGATCAGGGATAACGGCCCCAGCAGAGCGGCCCGGTGGTTTTCGGGACGCGGCTCTCGAACCGGTCGGGAGCGCAGATGACCACCCATGCGGATCGGGAAACGGCGGACCGGGCAGGCCGACATGAGTTGTCACCACCTACCGCAGCGGAGCAGAGGCAGGTCCGATGTGATCATGCCGTACACCACGGCGCCGCTGGCCGCGCCCACGCGACGGCGCACCGCTGCCGCCGCGCTTGCCGTCACCGTGATACTCGCCCTGGCTCTCGCTGTCGGTGCTGGTGGCGGCACGCCGGCAGCGGCCGTGGTCGCCGCGGCGCCGGCCGCGCAGGCGCCGGCGCCAGGCGCCCCGCAGCCAGACCCGGGCATCCCACCGGCGGACCCAGGCGTCGCACAGGTGGATCTGAACGCCGTCATGACCGCGCTGCGCCTCAACGACGTGGCGGCCGACTATGTCCTGCTCGTCGACACGTCGGCGTCGATGCGGGATGGCGCGCTCTTCGACCAGGTGCGTGACTTCCTGCGAGGTTATGTCGCCGGCCTCACGCCCGCCGACCGTTTCACCCTGATCCGTTTCGACGCCGTTCCGGCCCTGCTCTACTCCGGTTCCGCGGCCGACGCGGGCAGTGCCATCGACCAGCTGCCCCTCGTCCCCAACGGGGGAGCCACCGACATCGGCGCCGCCATCAGGGAGGCGGTCAACGAACTCGACCGGCGCGACGCGTCCCCCGTCTCCGCGGTCTTCCTACTGACCGATGGCGCCCACAACCCGCCGCGCAGCAGCGATTTCCCGGACCCGGAAAGTAACGACCGGCCGTGGCAGGCGCTCCAGGACCACACACGACAACGGCTTGACCTTGCAAGGGTCCATGGCCACGGCATCGCTCTGCGCAACGATGATCAGGCGATGGCCGGTGCCAGCCTGCTCAAGTGGGCGCTGCCCGCCACCAAGGTGCTCGCGCTGCCCCCGGACCAGCTGCGCGCCTATCTGGACCGTGCCAAGGAGGACTCCCGCAGGCTCACCGCCGCCGGCCTGCTCACGCCCGACACGCAGGAGCAGGTCACGGTCTCCTGGGAACCGCGGCTGGCCGATGTGGACCCGGGCGCGTCCCATCTGGTCACGCAGGTGAAGCTGACGTCGCGGGCGAAGTGGCTCCCGGTGGAGCTCACCAATGTCTCGATCACGCCTTCGCGCCCGGACGTGCAAGCGGTGGGCGTCCCAGATCGGATAATCCTGCCGCCGGGGCAGAGCGTCACCATTCCGGTCATACTGACCTGGCAGCAGCACTCCGCCGGCTGGCTGCGCAGGTCACAGGTTGTCACAGGTGAGCTTCGCCTGGGCGCGACCATCGACTCGCCGTGGCGGGACGTGGCCAACTACGACTTCAAGCTACCCCTTCGGCTGCGTTTCGCCGACGAGAGCACCGTGCTGCACGGCTCGAACCCGGACGGCTGGAACCTGTGGGGGGTGCTCCGGCTCCTCCTGCTGGTGGCTGCGGTCATCCTCGCGGCCATCCTCGGACGACTGTGGTGGTACCCGAGGCTGGCCGGCATTCTGTTGGTGGAATGGCCGAACGGCCAGGTCGTCCAGGTGGAGCTGTCGGGACGGAAGGCGCAGATCAGCACGCGGCACCGGATCGACGCTCCCGGTACCGGATCGGTGCGTGGCCGGCGCGCGCGGACGGACGGTGAAACCCCCCGGACCGACATCCTGGTGCGTTACCGGCCACGGCAGGTCAGCGGCAGGCTGCCCCGGGTCCGTTTCTCCCCGGGCCAGTCCCGGATCGTCGGGAACGTCACCTTCACCTACCCGGAGGGCACCCACGCGGAGGGCTGGCAGCGGGAGGCCGGCCCGTTCGCCAGGTTCCCCAGATTCCTCCGCGGCCGTCGAGGCCCCCGCGACCGCACGGGCGGCAGCTCCAGGACGCCCCCACCCAGTGGTAAGGCGCGGCGAGCAGGCCCGTAATGATCATTTTTTTGTCTCCGGGGAAACAGCTGGTGTGGTTCCGGTCATTCGGCCACCGGGATGTCGTTCGCCTCGGCGCTGGCGGGCAGCCCGTTGGGGACGTCTGGCGCGAAAAACCGCCGGAACGGTTCGGCGACCTGGCCCCAGCCGGCCGGGAGACGTTCGATGAGGGCCGGTAGCCGCCACGCGCCACCGCGCAGGTCCAAGCGGTGGGCGAGTTGCAGGAGCGCCCGCATTCCGTCCTCGGGAAACTCCGCGGGACTCGGTATTTTGTTGGGGAGTCGATCTTGGGCCAGGAGCGCCCAGAACGGGACAAGCACCAACGGTGCCGAATCTCCGGCGCTGTGCATCCGCTCAAGCCAGTCCCGCAGTCCGTCGACCGAACCGGCGCGCATTTCCTGGATGACGACCTGCAGGGCAGCATGGCCGGTGCAGGCCAGCCCGCGGTCGACCGCGGGCCACCGGGGTTCGCCGTACGCCCACAACCTGTCGGCGCAGAACTCACGGGCCAGCGCAACGGCCCCGGCCTGGGCCTGGCGGGAGCGGTCGTCGGCCTTCTTCGGCGCGCGGGCCAGCAGCTCGCCGAGCACCTGGTCCAGGCGGTCCTGGTCGCGCAGACGCAGCGCGTAACGGTGGGCGGTCTCCACGGCGGGCAGGGCGCCGTCGGCAAGCAGTATCTCGAGCGCCCGGACATCGTCCTCGTCCCTACCGGGGCCGGAACGCCCGGCAAGGACATCCAGCACCCGTTTCTGCCATTTCTCCGGGATCTCCCTGCTCTCCCGCCCCGCCCCGAACAGCGCGCCCTCGGAGATCAGAACAGCCGAGATGCTGTGATCCGGTATTTCCAGATTCAGCGGCTCACTGTCCGCGGCAAGTATCCGGACAATATCATGGGTGGTCTTGTGGAACAGCGTCCGCAGCAACAGGAGACGACGATAGGTAACTAGTAGACTGTCGCCGCTAATGTGTGGGGTATAGGTGGCGGAGTTTGGTGCGGGCGTCATCGGTGGTGAAGTGCCAGTTGACTTGGCGCTGGTTGGCGTTGACGGCTGTCTGCCAGGCGTCGAGTTCGGTGTTCAGGACGTCGAGGGTGTCGATGCGGCGGTCGAGGCATTGGCGGGTCAGGGCGGCGAGTTCGATTTCGGCGATGTTGAGCCAGGAGCCGTGTTTGGGGGTGTGGTGGATCTCGAGTCGTTGCGCGAGTGCGAACGCGACGGCCGGGTCGAAGGCCTCGTAGAGCGAGGAGATGTCGTGGGTGTTGAGGTTGTCCATGACCAGCACGACCCGTTCGGCGTCGGGGTAGTCGAGGGTGAGCAGGCGCCTGACGTGGTGTGCCCAGTCGATCCTGGTGCGCCGTGGGGTGGCCTGGACGCGGCGCCAGCCGGCGAGTGGCTCGACCCAGCAGAAGATCGAGCAGGTTCCGTGGCGCACGTACTCGGAGTCCTCGCGCCGGTCACGCCCTGGCGTGGCGGGGATCGGGTCGCGGGCGTGGGCCAACAGCTGGTAGGGCTTCTCGTCCATGCACACCACGGGCACGCCCGGGTTGTGGGGCCGGGCGTAGACCGCCAGAACGTCTTCCATCCGCGCGGCGAACTGCGCGTTCGCCCTCGGTGGGATGGTCCAGCACTTCCTCAGATGAGGACGCAACCTCGTTTTTTTAAGACCCGGCCGATGGTGGAATGGTCCAGGTCCGGGATGTCGGCGACCAGCGCGACGTGCTTTTCCAACAGCCGCAGCGACCAGCGTGCATAACCAGCCGGTGGCTGCGAGCATGCCAGCGCGATCAGTCTGGCCTCAACCTCGCCGGTCACCGGGGAAGGCACCGGGGGAAGCTCCCGTGCCTTCCGACCGATCGTGGCCCCCACATCCCCACCGGTCTCGGTGAACCGCTTCGCGACCAGCCGCAGCGTCTCACCCGAGACCCCGACCCGGACCACGAGTTCTTCTTGGGAGGCAACCGGGCCGACCGAGGTGTCCAACGCGAGCAGGACCCGCGCCCGCCGGATCATCGACGCCGGATGAACCCCCGTCGAGGTCACCCGAACCAACTCGTCACGATCAGCCTCGGTCAAGGTGACCGGCCACTTCTTCTGCGAACCCACGACACAGTCCTGACCGGCAGAGGGACGGGGAGACCTGCCAGACCCAACCCTCTCACCCAGACACAAGACACACCAGAACTAAGCAGCGACAGTTTACTAGTCAGGTAGTTTTTGATCTTGAGTTAGCTGATCGCGGGCATCCAGGGACGGCCCTCGGCAAGTTGGACGAGAGCGTCGAACAGGCTGATGCCGTGTTTGGTGGCGGTGGACAGGTAGCTGCGGATCGCGCAGAACTGGCGGGCGCCGGTGAGCGTGCGTAGGCAGCCGGATACCTTCTGCCGTAGTTTGATCATGCGGATGTCGCGTTCGGAGCCGTTGTTGTCCGCGGGAACCCGCCAGTCGCGGGTGAACCGAAGGTAGTCGGCTTCGCGGTCGACGAGCCGGCAGGCCAGGGCATGGCGGGCGGCCATGAGTTTCGTGCCGCGCGGCGAGGTCTGGCTGATCCCGATGTGAGCGGCGTGGCGCAGCTGCCGGGTCTGGGTGGCCGGTGCCTGCTCGTCGATGGTGACGCCGGTAGTGGCGGCGTCGACGGCGAGGCGGTGCAGGGCGACGAGCGCGTCGCCTGCCTGGGCGGCCCAGCACCAGGTTCCCGTCGGGGCCGCGTCGACGACGGCCTGTAGTTCGCGCAGCACGTGAGCGACGCACAGCTGGTGGGTGGCGCCGGTGTAGCTGTCGTAGGGGGCCCAGGCGTCGTGGACCACCACCCCACCGAAGGCGGGAAGCACCCCGAGGGCGTCGATCCCGCCGCTGCCGCGGGTGGCATGGCAGTCGATCAGCGTGTACTTGTCGGTGCGGGCGCAGTGCACCCAGTGCAGTTTCCCGGCGACCCGCAGCCCCGTCTCATCGGCCCCGATCACGTCGGCGGCGGCCAGCAGACCCCGGACGGTGTCACGGAAGCCGTCGAGTCCGGCGGCGGCACGGGCGGTCATCGCACCGACCGTGCCCGCCGAGATCGGGATCCCAACCAGCTCGGCCAGCGCGGTCGCGGTCCGCTCCTGCGACAGGAACTGACCGGAATACAGGTAGACCACCGCCGCGGCCACCCGCGGCCCGTACTGCACCGGCGCGTCCACCCCGGCCGGTGCCGCCGCCTTCGTCCGCGTCCCGCAGCCGCACTCCCGCTCGATGAGCTGATGTTCGACCACATGCGGACGTAGTTCGGGCAGGTCGAACACCTGCCGCCGTTCGGTCCGGGTCACAGGCCGGCCCGCAAGCCCCGCCCCGCACCCCGCACACGGCCCCGGCTCATGCCGCAGGCGCACATCAGGCTCAGCGAGCATCCGCAGCGTCGATCCCGGATGCCCGCCCTGCCCACCGGGCCTGCGGCCGGTCTTCTTCCGCAGCGACTTCGGTGGCGGTTTCGCCAGCCCGTCCGAACTCGGTGGCTTCGCCGAGTTCCGCGAGTTCTTCGCGACCTGAGCTTCCAGCTCGGCGATCCGCACCCGCGCCTGTTCCAACGCCGCAGCGGTCTCGACCAGCTGCGCCCGCAGACTCACCACCAGCGCCGCGAGCTCGTCATACGACGGCACCGGCGGCGACGCGGGCGGACCATCCGACACACCCGGACCCTACGGCCCGATCAACCACACAGCACCAACGACCCGGGCCTTCAGGCCATCGAGGAGTCCCAGCCAGCCGGGAAACCAAAAACAAACGATCTACCAGACCTGACCAGTTACGACGATAGTACGTCCGGGCAAAACCAGAGCGCAACGACGGGACCGCTGGCAGCCCCTGCCAGAACACCACATGTCGTTCTGATATTTTTGTATTGTCGCTGAAAGCAATGCGAAAACGCCTGACCCCGTTACCCGACATCCATGTGCAGGCCGTCAGTGACGCATACGCTCCCGCTGGCAGGAGTGCCAGGACGGCATCCAGAAAGGCCAGCCGCAACCGCCGCGGCACGGGCGGCTTCGGCATGGCGATGGTCACCGGCCCGTCGAGTACGAGTGCCGCGGTGGCCGCTACCGCGCCGAATCCGAACGCGTCGATGGCGGCGACGACATCGTCGACCGCCGCCATTGGTGACGGCATGCGCAGCCCGGCCCGCGGAGCATTCGACGTGTGTACCCGTTCCTCGGCCGCGTAGTAGAATTTTTCCATCCTCGGACGGATTCCGGAGAACTCTTCGTATGCGGCATAACAGCACCACAAGGAATTCTCCCGCCCAGCCGGCGTGACAGGACCGCGGAAGAGCACGGCCACGTTTTTCACACCGTCGCCGAAGAAAGAGACCTCCGTCGGTGCGCCGGGAGAGTAGTGGGCTACCAGCCGCGCCACAGCGGGATCATCATGCTTACCGGGAAAATCGTAGTTCATCCAGTTCGCCGCGATGTCGACCGGGACGTCCGCGGGAGGACCGTCGGCCACGGCGCGGCCACCACCACGACGTAGAAACCACCAGCTCCTGGACTCGCCCGAGGCCGCTTTCAACAGCCGCCTGCGCAGGCCGCCGCTGATTTTCAGCTGGTCGAGGAAATCGGTCCACGCCTCCCGCCGCGGCTGGTCGAAGCGCGGGCTCGCGGCCTCGAACCAGCTCTCGAACACCGGCCGCACCTCGTCAAGCCGCCCGGTCCGGGCAGCCCGTGCCAGCAGCGCCCGCACTCCCAGGTCGTCAGCCCCGTCAGGCCCGCTGAGACGGCCGACGTCGGCCGCGCTCACCGCCTGTGGGAACGAGGAGGCGACCTCCAACGCGCGGAAGACATTCAGAACGTCCCTGGATACCGGCTGGTCGGCGGCCTCCAGCCAGCCCACCAGACGCAGCAGATCACGCCCGCCCTGGCCCTCGGTCGACTCGTCGGACTCCACCTGCCTGTACAGCGTGTGGATCGTGTACGTGTGATCGGCCGCCAGCAGGTTCCGAACCTCCTGCCAGCCGGCTGTGTCGCCTCGTTGTTCGATCACGAAGTCGATCACAACCCGGCGTATCCTCGAATCAGCCTCCTCGACACCACCCCGCATGTTCAGGAAGTCGACGAGAATCTCCGGGACACAGTCGAGACGCCCCGCCATGGCCATCAGGGCCGTGAGCAGCCGGCTGTCGGCGTCCACCGCGGCCAGCCGCCGGCACAGCGCACGTAGCGCTGGCAGCGCCTCCGCGACCCAGTGCCGCTCGACCAGTTTCACGTCATCGGCGATCGACCCGGCATCACCGGATTCGCCGATCTCCCACAGAAAAGCGCTCAGCAGCTCGGCCGCCAGATAGCCGGAAGGCCGCACCGAACGCAGGTGCCCGCGTATACCGTCGATGAGATACCGCAACGGGGCGGATTCTTCTTCCGACGGCACCACCAGGCCGGCCCGCGATATCTCCGGACCCGTGGCCGGCGAAGACGCCGGATTTTTCTCCCGGGCGCGGTCGACCAGTATGTTCCGCTCCGCCGTGACGAGCGCGTCGACGATTTCGCCCGGCTGTTTGAAACTGTATGGTTTGTGGTCGGCGGCGAGCCACCGCAGGACGGCGTCAGATCCCCAGTGGTGACACAGCTTCTTCAGGTTCTCGGCATAAATATGGCTGTGGCCGCTGTCCCGAGTGGGGTCACCACCGCGGCCGATACCGTCACCATGCCTGTCGGTGACGGTATCGGCTCCTGGTGGATCGTCCGGGTCGATTTCTCCGAGGCCGTCCCGCAGCCGGTGAGTGAACGCGAGCCGGATCTTGTGGCTGGTCCGGTTGTCCACCCAGGTGCCCGCGGACAGCGTGGCCCGCACGCCCGCGGGCAGCAGCGCGGCCACCGCGTCGATGAAGGCTATCCGGTCCGCAAGCGGATACCTTGGCGACTGGTAGCCAGGGGTGAGCGCGACCGGCCCGTCGAGCACCGCCGCGGCCACCGCCGCCGCGGCGGTGAACATTCTCGAGTCACCCAGAAGACGTTCCCGGGCTCTCGATGCCTCTTCGTCGTGCGACTGAACCAACACGGACAGCGGATCATCGTTGCGCTCGGGGACAGCCAGCTTCGCAACGGCCTGATACAGGGCCAGACAGCTGCCGAAATACCGCTCGAAGTCCTCCAGCGGCAGGCAGAAGAAACGCGTCGGGACGATCGGGCGGCCGGTCGCGTCCACCGGCGCCGTCGACTCCCACGGCCACTCGCGGATCGCGACCCCGACGTACCGGGAGCTGGCGACCGTGGCAAAGGTGAACGTGACCCATGGCAGCGCGTCCGCTCGCTCCCGGTGTTCCCCACCAGGTGAGCTGGGTGATCCGGGCGAGAAGTGGCTGACCATCCTTGCCATGGCCCCCGGGCGGAGGCGACCGGTGGCGCTGGATCGCAGCAGGCCGTAGTCGTCCCGTTGCCCGGGAACCTTGCTGATCAGCGCCCAGTCGAGATCGACCGCGTTCATCGGGACGTGTCCGTCCTGCGAATCCGCCCCACCAGCCTCACCAACGGCTCAAGAACATTCATCGGCTGTGGTCGCGTCCGGATACGGAACTGACCGTGCTCGCTGACGATGTTGGCGTAGTCGGCGGGATCGAAACGGTTGTTCGCCCCGATGTAGAAACCGATCGAGGAGGTCGCGTGGAAACTGACACGGTCCCTGTGAAAATTCGACACGATACTGTCACGGATGTTCTGGGCGGAATTGTCGGGCCGTTCGTGGCACAACATGTTGAAATACCGGAACGCGACTCCTGCCCTGATCTTCGGCTGGCCGGGCGTCTCCGCCAGCGCTTCGAGCTCACGCCGCGACGTCGCCCGGCCGAGCACCCGGGGATCGTCGAACTTCGTGACGCAGACCGCGAGCTGGTGGGGTAACCGGTTCCCGACCAGCCGCCCGTTGTCGAACGTCCTGCTCACCACCTCGTCGAGCACCTGGTTGAAATACTGGAAGCTGTTACCGTTCTCCTCCTCCCGGACCGGGTCGAACAGATAAATGATCCCGTCGCAGGCGACCAGGTGCTCCACGAGCTGCTCCTTGGCGGCCTCGTTACCGGTGACGTGATCCAACTCGCCGCGCACCTCGTCGAAGTCGAGCTCGTCCTCGCCGTCCTCGTTCTCGTCGCCGCCCGTCCACTGATCCTCGAACAGCTTGCCGGAAACATCCAGGAAGTCGAGGGCGAACTCCACCTGGCTGCCACCGCCGGCCGGGCCCGTCTGTTTCTGCCCCAGGAACGACCAGCTCAGCCGGGTGTTGGTGCCGTGCTGGGTGCCCTCCGGAAACGTGCGTTTGACGGCGAGCACGTGCGCGAGCTCCGACAGCCTGGACAACGCGACCGGGTCCTTGCTCGTGACCTTCCAACGGGTCCGACCGCGCGCCTGTTCGGCGGCGAGCTTCAACGCACCCAGGTACGTCGTCTTCCCGCTGCTGGTCGCGCCCCACAGGCCGATGCGCATGTCATGGCGCGGCCGCTGTGCGGGCGTCGGCCGATCCGTCCGCCGGCTCACCACGTGCCACCACCGGAAGCCCGGCCGTCACCGGAAGCGCGCGTGCCACCGAGAGTCTGCGCTCCACCGGGCGTCTGGGCACCACCGGGAGCCGGGCCTGCCAGCGGCACCGGCAGCACACGCTCGCCGTAGCCTGCGAGCAGCCCGAGCGCCGAGGCCAGCCCGGACGCGGACACCTCGTCCATGGCGAACAGCGCGTCCGCGCCCAGCTCACGCCAGGCCGTGTCGGCCCGCTGCCGCGCGGAACCGCCGGCGCGAGCCGAGGCGATCTCAGGCCGGCCTCGGACGGCTACCCGCCGCACACCCTCCCGTACGACCAGTTGATCCATCTCCGTCCTCCAGTCGTGACGGGCCTGGCAGGGCACGACGAGGTCGTCTTCCTGCCGTACGGGATGCGGTGGCCGGGCACCGACCGTGACAAGACAGTGCGCGGCACCCCCGCGCCACCACCGCGTCCCCGCCGGTTCGTTCAGGACGTGCAGCGCATCCTCGACAGGAGCCGCGAAATCGTAACGTGGCTCGCTCGGCCGCCAGCCGTACAGCGCCGTCAGCACACCCGCCGCCGCCCTCGGCGCCGCCGACCGCACCACCGGATGCTGTGACCGCTGCCAGTCGAGCAGGTCGTGGTCGTCATATCCGATCAGGCCGACCATCACGGCCGTCGGATCCGGATGCTCGTTCCCGAGCAGCGCGAGCAGATCCGTGACCACCTGGAAGCGGGCCGCGACCGCCTCCGGCGTACCACCAAGCTCGAGGATGAAGACCACGTCCACCAGATCGGCTCCGAACTCGGCGGGGACCTCGTCCAGCACGCCCAACCAGGTCCTGCCGCCGCCGCGCAGGTCAGCCGGATGCAGGAAACGCACCCTGCCGGGCCCGTCGAGCGCGGCCGGACGCGGACGGGCGCGCCCGGCCGCGACGCGCACCGCGCCAGGGCCACCGGATGCCACTGCCGCGGATCGTCCGCCACCGGGGCGACGACCGCCAGCGCCAGGTCGTCCGCACGGGCCGGTGGCGCCACGACCGTGATCTCGGATTCCAGCGCCGTCCCGGGGGTGGCCGGCACCACGGTGTTGGCCTCGAACAGCGGATGCGCCACCAGACGCACCCGCCGGGTGGCACGGTCGACCTCGGCGAGAGCAAGGGCGTACCCGTGCCGCAACGGCGCCCGCCGCAGCAGTTCGTCCAGAGCCTCGGTCCCGGCGGCGGCAGCCTCGTGGCCGTCGGCCAGACCAGTGCGGACGAGGTGGCCGGTGAGCGCCTGGAGCGCGTCGTCCACCATTGGCCAGCCGGCGACCTGCCGGACCAGCACCACCACGCTGGACGCGCCAACCGTGCCCAGCACGTCACGCAGCGGCTGGAGGGCGGCGGGCCAGCCGTCGTACCCCACGGTCGGGATCCGGGCCACCCGCCCGCCGCCGTGGCTCCCGATCCCGCCGGCCAGCCGCAACCACTGGCTGTCCGGCTGCGACGGCAGCTCCGGGAGCAGATCCGACCAGTTCCATGTGCGCTGCGCCCCGAGCCGGTGGGGGACGCCCAGATCGTCCGCACCGACGCCGGTGACCGCGACGGCGTCCGGTGTCAGTTCGACGACGGCGGCCCGCTGCACCTCACCGGCGACGATCCGGCTCAGCAGCCGGCCGACGGCCACGGTGTCCGTCGCCATGGCCGTCGGTGCGGCCGCCGGCCGTGGCGACGCCGTACGTACCGCGCGCCGGGCGGCGTCGATCTCGCCAGGCGCCGGGGGGCCGCCTCGGACCAGGTCCACCAGCCGGTCGGCAAGCCCGGGATCGCCGCTGCCGAGCGCGTCGGCGACCCGGACCACGGCAGACAGGTCGAACCGGCGGCGCGCCGTCGCCAGCCGTGCGCCGAACTCCCATTCAAGATCGCCAGCGATCTCTCCCCGGATGTGGTCACCGCGCAGGAGCCAGCCGCATCGTCCGCACTCCCGCGCCGCCCCGCACACCAGGGCGCAGACCGGGCAGCAGCCCGCCGCCACCGGCCCTGCCCGGGCCGGTCCCTCACGGGCCCCGCCTCCTCGCGGGCCGGCCCCTCACGCACCGGTCGCCCGCGCGCCGCTGCCTCGCGGGTGTCGTCCCATCCCGCCGCGCGCCCACTCACCGAGGAAGAGCGGCCCGGAGAAATACCGCATCCCACCACATTGGTCGGACCCGGTGGCAGGCCCAGCGGTGGCGGGCCTAGCCGTCGCGGGCCCAGCCGTTGCGGGCACGGCCGTTGCGGGCACGGCCGGTGTCTTCGTGGACGCCGGATTCTCGTGGATCGGACGGATAGGGCCGGGACAGATATGGCCGGAACGGATATGGCGGGTCTGGTCCGCTGGGTCGACGTCGCGGAAGTACCGGGGGTCACGAGCCGAGCAGAAGGCGATCCGCTCGAAGCCCCCGGCGCGCGGCGTCTCCCACGGCGCTTCCTCGGTGTCGCGCTCCTGATAGTCACGGCCGACGGGGACATCGTCCATCCCGAGGCCGTACAGCACAAACATCGCGTCGCCACCGGGCCGCACCGCGGCGGTGAGCCGCTCGACCGCCACGGCCCCCGGCGGCCCCGACTGCCCGGACGCGTCCAGCCGGGCGGATGCGCCCGGACGGTCGGTTGGCACCGGCTTCCTTCTCCTAACCTGGCCTGCTACCTGACCTGCTACCTGGCCCGTTTACCGAGGTCCGCGCCGGCCGGGCAGCCTCGGGCTGCGTCCGCGTCGGCCCCGGGTGCCGAACACAGTTCGGTGGCCAGCTCCGCCGGCATGACCAGCCGGGCGGGACGGTCGGGGAGCCGATCCGGCGCCACGCATCCCGCGCGGTCGAACGGGCGGCCCTGCACCCAGACCACCGCTCGCGGGCCAGGGCCGAGGGCACGGGTCAGCCGGCAGGTCGCCGCAACGTTGAGAAGCCTGCCTGACCCGCTCGGCCAGGTGCTCATGTCGACCGTTCCCGGCCGGTCGGGCCCTCGGTGTCGGGGAGGTCTGCCGGCCATCCGTTCGAGCGAGCGGTGTCGGCCCGTGGGCCGAACCCCCCGTCCGTCCGGGGCACCCAGGTCGGTTCCTCGTCCGGATCGCGTGGCTGATTGCCGGCCTGACCAGCGTGATTGGCGTGATTGGCGTGGCTGGTCCGGTCACTGTGACCGGCGTACCGCCTACCGGCGGTGCTCCGATCGGCGGCGTCCCGCGTCGCCTCGTCCGGATCCCATGGTCGGGCATCCGGCTGGCCGGCCGGGCGGGCGCTGTCCGGCGTCCGCCACGTGACGTCATCGTCATCGTCCGCCAGCACGCGGGTCGCCTCGGTCGGTCGCGTCACGTCCTCCGGCAAGGGATGCTGCGTGCGTCCCGAGTCACCGCCCGGCTCCCACCAGATGGTGTGAGCTGGCAGCTGAGGCTCCTCCTGCCGCCGCACCGGCTCCCGCGGCGGTGTGGGCCTTCGCGGTGGCGCCGGCCAGGGCTCGGGCCACACCGGCTCGTCCTCGACGCTGTCCGGCTGCCGGTCGTCCCGTTCGGGTTGTGGCTCGTGCCGCGGCTGCCCGTCGTACGACGACACCGTCGTATCGCGCGCCTGGGAGTGGGCGCTTCCTCGCACCGGCTCTGCCGGCGGCCGCACCCTGGACGTTCTGTCCGCGGGAAAAGGCTCGTCACCGGTTGACGGGTCGGCCCGGCCGTCCGACGGGTGCCGCTCCGTCGGCGGCTGAACGCGGGTGGGCTGCGACGGCAGGTCGCTCAGGTGCGGGTAATCGGGGGCCATGCCGCGGGGCCGGGTGTTCGTGTTCGGAGCGGACCGCGAACCGGTGACAAGGTAGCTGTCGAGATCCGCCTCGATGCGCCGCAGCTCGCGTTCCCGCCATCTGGCGAGAATCCTCTCGGCAATGTCGGCCTGGGCCTGGATGGTGCTCCGGGTCAGCCGTTCGATCGCCGCGTCCCTTTCCTCACGCCCGATCTGGGCTTCAAGGTAGGTGTCCCCGCCGTTGAGGATTTCCGTCGCCCGCCGGCGACGGCCCTGTTCCTCCTCGATCTGTAGCTGGTTGCGCTCCTCGATCTCGACAGCTCGTTCGTAGAGCGTCGGCACCCCCAGCGACATCAGGAACTTGACGAGAACCGGAAGACACTCGATCGCGGTGATGAAAAGGAGCAGCAGCAGATGGGCCCGGCCGAGGGAGGGCCGCTCGGAGGTCAGCCGGTCAAGGGCCTCGATGCGGATGAGCATCCCGGTGTCGTCGCTGTTCTCGGCGTTGAACGCGGCAATGTCCGCGGCACGGGATCTCTCAAGACTGTCGAGCTGGGTGTTGACCCTCTCCAGCTCCGACTGGGCGTTGGCGAGCGTGGTCGCGCGAGAGGCGTTCTGGTTCGCCTGCGCCGCGCTGATAGCCGCGTCGAGCTGGCGCTGAAGCCTGGCGAGTTCGGCCCCGGCCCTGTCCCGGATCGTGACTTTCTCGTCGTAGGCGACGCCGGCGCCGGGCCGGCCGCTGCCGCAGCCCGGCCGTCCTTCCTTCTCGCAGACGACGGCCTGCTCGGCGTCGTTGTATCTGGTTCGCGCGGCGTCGACCTGCGGCTGCAGGCGGGCCACCTCGGGATCCCTGTTCACGTCCGTGACGACACCGCCGGCGGCGACGGTGGCCTGCAGCTGTGCCTGCTGGGTCCGCAGATCGCCTATCTGCTTCGTGCGCTCGTCGTTCTGCATGGCACGGTCGAACTCGTCGGCGCGCTCACGATGAATGGTGACCATCTCGGCCTGTATCTCCGGCTCGAAGATGCGCAGCACCAGCGGCGTCGAAATGACCAGACCGATGAGCACCGCCAGCACCAGCCGCGGAAGCGCGACCACCAGATTCTGGTACCAGTGCTCCCGACGTTGTACGGAGGCCACCAGCCATCTGTCCAGGCTCATGATGGCAAGGCCCCAGGCCCCGCCGATGAGCAGGCAACTGGCAATTGGCAGTTGCAATGCCATGTGCAGGGCGAACGCGCAGGAGGTCGCCGCCATGAGAGCAGTGGTCAGCACCGCGCTACCGATACCGACGTACTTCGCCCGGTCGGTCGGGCAGCGCTGGAGGATCTGGGAGTTCGCCCCGGACAACCAGATGAGCAGCCGTCTCACGACAGGCGCTCCCGCCGCCACAGCCTTGCGGCCACCCGTCGCCACCCACCCTCTCGATCATGGCCTGGACCGCGTGTGCCACCGGGCCCGCGGAATCCCACCGGACGCACCAGCGCGGGCGGCAACCGCGGACGCCCGACCTGGTCGAGCAGTGAAACGGTGCCGCCCCAGCCGGTGGCCGGCGTCGTTGTCGCCGCCCGCCCCGCCGGAAAACGGCCAGAACAGGCAAAGGCCGGCCGGTCACGGTTGCCGATGACCCGGCTCCCGGGCTCCTGGAGACCCGGCGAGGAGGCTGGTGAGGCGGACAGCCCGTGTGGAGTACGGGCCAGGATCGCGGCAAACTCGTTCCGGAGCCCGAACAGACCGGCCTGTAACGTGGCGCTGGCGGCGGTATCAACGCCGCTCGGTGGAGTCGGAATCCTCAGGAACCTGATGTCCGGCTGGTTGAAGACACGTATTACCGGTGTCTGCGCCTCCACCACGGCTCCGGCTGGCCCGCGTGCCATCAGACGCAGAGATCGGGTGGCCTCAAGCGCCACCGGAAGAGATCCCTTGGGCGGGAACACGCCACGGCCCTCGACGAACACCTCGTTCGTGTGGAGCGTGGACCATCTGACCACGACTTCCTGGCCGACGACACCGGCACGAGGCTGTACGTCAACAAACTCGAAGCGCGGCCCGTACGGATCAGCGAGCATGCCGCTCACATCCACCCCGCCTTCAGGATCTTTAAAGATAACATCGGAGAGATGGGACAAGAAGCCGAGACAGCGCTGACAAGCCAGCTTGGCATGACCCAGCCTGGCATGACGCCCCTCCCCACGGGAACGCCCTGGTAAGCCTAACCCGGCTTTCAGGCTCACGACAAGATTTGTTTCAACATTGTGCGTACATTATCATCACAGTGGACGCAGGCCGTCGGACCAGATCATCGGATTCAGCGACCGGTCACATCCCTGGGATCCCTGTTCAGGCTCTCCGCTCGCAGGCACCATCGGCCTGGGATGCGGATGGGCCGGAGCCATTGCCGATCAACCTGTCAGGTTGCCGACCAGTGCCATCCATCGGCGTCCGTCGACAGCTCCACCGGGAGTCCGCCGCGCCCACGCCATGCGCTGTTGGAGAGGACAGGCAGGGGAGCTCCGCCCGGTACAAGCACACCTCCGCCGGCGCGGCCACCGATTATGATTCTGGCCACCAGAGTTCGGCCGGGGCGCCGCCCAGGCAGCGACCGGACGAGAATGGAGCGTCCAATGCCCGGTGCGCCCGTACCACGAGAAAACAAAATTCTGAATCTGGTCGGATCTTCATCCGGTTCAGCCTTCCGGATACAACCGGAATCCGAGTCACGAAAAATTCCACGACAGTCACAGGATATTCAAAAATTTTACGATCGTCTTTCAAGATCAAAATATTGATCTGACGAGTACGACGCAAGGCGGTACTATCGGCCCGACGAACCCTCGGATAAATTTTGCCGTAAGGAAGCGGCAGCGGTCAACAACAAGCACTTCCCCGGCACAGCTGTTTCTCACGCACAGCGGCGAGCAGCTTCTTTCAGCAGCTGAAGTCGAGCTGTCCGGGCCGACGGACGGTCAGCGGACAGCGCTCCGGCCACGGGGCCCGCCTGCCTTCCATGCGCTTCATCTCATGCGCTACGTCGCGGCGGTCAGTGGACGCGGGGGTCCGGAGGGCAGTCGAGGGCACTGGCCCTGGTCAGGCCGCTGACCGTGAGTTTGGCGGACAGGCGGACCGGCCCCGGCTGCTCGGTGAGGATGCCCGTCCAACCGTCCGCAGCCTCGAACACGCACGCCTCGTGGCCGTCGTCAAGCTGCCAGTAGGGCGTGAAGTGCACCAGAACAGTCGCCACACCGGGCGCATGGAAGTTCACCGCGAGCGAACTGACCCCGAGCTCGGTCAGCGCCGCCGGCCCTCGCACCAGGCCCGGCGAGTCGGTGACCAGCCAGACCTTCCAGTGGGCGTCCGACCAGACGAGATCCAGATAGGGTAGGCCGACATCGAGCAGCTTCGCCTCCTCCACCGCGGAGGAGTCCAGCTCCACGTCCGGCCGCGCCACGAAACGGACGCCGCGTTCGAGCAGCCACTTGTGGTAGGTCTCGGGCGAAAGGGTGCCGTCGTAGAACAGCGAGTTGTACTCCATGTCCAGCTGCCGCTCCCAACCGCGGGCCAGCGGGACGTGCGGCGCCACGAACGACGCCTCCCAGTGCGCCCGGGTGAACGGGATCTCCACCCGGCCCACCGCCACCGGGCCGTGGTCGAGGTAGTCGAGCAGACCGGTGTAGTAGCCGGCCTGGCCGGAGGCGTCCCCGTAGGTGGCCAGCGCCCCGTGCACCGGGCCGATCTGCCAGCCCAGCAACGGGATCGCGACGACCAGCAGCACCCGTGGGCGTCTGGCCAGCAGCATCGCCGCGAGCGGGCCCGCGAGCAGGGTCGCCGGACGGGCGATGTTCCCGCCGATCTGGGTCGGGACGAAGAAGAAGACCGCGGCGGCGGCGGCCCACAACATCAGCCCGCGCCTGATCGCTACCTCGTGCCGCGGGACGACGAACAGCCCGGCGCCGATCAGCGCCAGCAGAGACAGGAAGGTCATCGCTGGGAACGGCTGCACACCGTGTTCGGGGAACAGCAACGCGACGACGATCCCGCTCATGGCACCCGCCAGCGGCAGCACCCGGCGCCGCGGGAGCGTGCCGAGCAGGGCGACCCCGATCAGCAGCACGAACCCGCCTGCGAGCGGTGAGGCCAGCGACGACCCGATCGCACCAGCCCACGCCGTCTTCGTCCGCCGCTCCCGGACGCCGAGCAGCGCCAACCCGCCGAAGGCCATCCCCAGCGCGAAGGGCATCCGGCCGACCACGAGGTTGGCCACCGTCGCGACGGAGAACCAGACCAGCGCCAGGTCGTGGCCGTGCGTCCGGCCGCGACCGCGCAACAGCCGGGTGACGATCACGGTGGAGGCGACGCACGCGAAACAGCCGAGCGCCTGCACCCCGAACAGCGCCCCCAGCGGCGGGAAGAGCACGCTGTAGCCGGGTACGGTGTGCCCGCCGTACCACTGGTCGTCCCACAGCACCGCGCCGCCGTGCTTGAACAGCCACACGCGATATTCCTGTGCGGGGGTGTCCGGGCCGGTGAGTCCCAGCGCCAGTGACAACCCGCACAGGGCGGCGGTGATCAGCCATGGCTGGCGTCGCAGCAGGGCGGCAACGGCGAGGACAGCCCGCGGGAACGCGGCGCGCGGCTTCGGGAAGACCGCGCGAGGTTGCGGAGCATCATCGCCGGATCCCCGGAAGCTGGATCCCTGGAGGACGGCGCGAGGTCCCGGACGGACCGCCGGAGAGGAGAGCGTTGCTGGTGCTGTGGGCCCGACTGGCACGTCGTCGCGCCGGATGGCCGCGCGCCACCGGGCGCGACGCGGCTGCCCGCCACCCAGCGGGCCCTGACGTGCCCGCGCGTCACACGGAAGATCGTGGGATGCCCGCGCCTCAGCCGGGACAGCTTCGGCTAGGCCAACCTCAGCCAGGCCAGTACGAGGCGCTTCTGTCTCGACCAGGACAGCCCGACGCGGCCCTACACGACGTAGGACGGTGCCGAGCAGACCCACCCGACACCTCCCTGTGTCAGACCGCCACGAACCAGCCAACCGGAAGTACGCGGCCCACGCCAGACCACGGCCACAACAACGGCATCGACGGGTGGAGACGAAGTCCCCGTCCGCGATTCTTTCCGCGGGCGGGCCTGTTTCACGCACCTGTCGGGTGGCCGACCGTGGTGGGCACCGTCGCGGCAGTCACCGCCGTCCTCGCCGAGGCCGGGCTCGGACCGCGCAACCCGGACACCTTCAATCCCTCATCCTGGTGGGGGATTCTCGCATCACAGCCACCGTCGACGGCTACACGGGGCTGGCTCGCGGCGATCGCCGCCGTCGCCGTGATCACCCTGTGCATCTGCTGGTGCGCCCTCGTCCGCTCGATCACTCATTCGGCCGCTCACACCACCGAGAACGCGGTGGATTCGCACGATAGATGGCATATATCCGATAGGCCGTCTATGTTCGATACGCTCCCAAGTGGCTCCGAGCATACCCGTGGGGCAGCGCGCCCCGCCACGCGCCGTACCACCACCGCCCGGGTGGTCGTTACCTCCATCGGGTGGAATCTGCCGTTCGCGCTCGGCCCGCCACTGTTCAGCCGGGACGTCTACGCCTATGCGAGCCAGGGCGAACTCGCCCGGCACGGGCTCGATCCGGCGACGCACGGCGTCTCGGCGTTACGCGCGCTGGGTCCACAGATGGAACCCTTCGTGACCGCGGTCGACCCGCGCTGGCGTGACACCCACGCTCCCTATGGGAGCACGGCCGTTCTCGTCGAGAAGGCGGCGGCCACGGTCGGCGACGCGCTGGCCGGTACCGGGCCGCTCGGTGCCGTCATCGTGCTGCGGCTCGCCGCCGTGCTCTCGGTCGTGGCGCTCGTCGCGCTCACCCCGCGGCTGCTGCCCGGCCGCGGGAACCCCCGACGGACCGCCCTGGTACTCGCGCTGCTGGCCGCGAACCCCGTCACCGCCATCCACCTGACCGGCGGAGCCCATCTGGACGCCCTGGCCGCCACCCTGACAGTCACCGCACTGCTCCTCGACCGCCACCGCCACCCGAGGATTGGTGACCCAATCCCGTCGAATCGCGAGAACGAGGGAACAAGTGGCTGTCATGGCAGCCACTTCCATCACTTCCGTACTCGTTCTCTTGACCAGGGTGGGGTGCGCGGGCGTTTGGGCGGCGGTGTGGGGCGGTGGTGGCCGGGCGGGAAGCGGGAGCGGGTGGGATGGGGACAGGCGGGGTACGGGCGCCCGCGACGGTCCCGTCGGTGGCCGCGGTCTCGGTGGTCGACCGGGTCCCAGTGGTCGACGCGGGCGGGTGCGCTGCGCTGCGCCGCGGTCGCGCTTGCCTGTCTCGCTGGGACGGTCAAGGTGACCGCCTTCCTCGCCCTTGCCGTGCTGGTCCTCGTCCACCTGCGTGAACGGGTCGCAGCCGGCCACACCGGGAGGGCCACCGCCGGCCACGGCCGAAGCGACCGCGGAAACCACGACGAGAACGGCGAAGCATCCCCCGCACGCCGGTCAGTGGTCGCGGCCGGCGCGGGGAGCGCCCTTTTCGATCTTTCGGTTGCGGCGGTGACGATGGCGGTGAGCATGGTCGCGGCCGGCTTCGGCCCGACCTGGATCGGCGCGCTGGCCACCTCTGGACAGTCGCGGACCGGCATCGCACCCGCCGCGTTGCTCGCCCACCTGATCCGGCTACCGCTGGGCCTGCTGGGTCTGCTGAACCTGCCGGGCCCGTGGGATACCGGCGATCAGGCCGAGACGGCGCTCGCTGCCGGGCGGGCGGTGTCGCTGGCCGTCGCCGCGGCCGTCGTCGCCTGGCTCCTCGTGCGCGCCTGGCGCAGACCATCCCTGCCCCCGTGTCTGCCCGCGCCATCCCATCCGGCGCTGTCGTCCGCTCCGGCACCATCCGTCATGACGCCATCCGGCCCGACAGCTGCCGACCCGACAGCATCCGCGCCGGCAATGTCTGGCCCGGTGACATCCGCTCCGACGTCGCCCGGCCGGGCGACGCCCGCCCCAGCACCATCTACGCCGGCAACGTGCGGCCCGACAGCACCCGCTCCGACAGCACCCTCTCCGGCGCTGCCCGTTGCTGTAGCGGGCACGTCGGCGTCGGCGCGAGGGTGCGTGCCGGACGATGTCGCCATCGTCGGGGTCGGGGGGATGGCGGTTGCCCTGGGTAGCCCGGTCGTCTACCCGTGGTATCTGGCGCCCACTGTTCCGGCGCTCGCCGTCATCGCAGCCAGCGGCGGATCCGCGGCGGCGCGCCGACTGGTGATCGTCACGTCGGTGGTGCTGTGCGTGACGTCGCTGGCGTCGCTGGCTCCGACCTGGGCCCTGCTGGGCCGGGCAGCTCCACCCGGCACACCCACAGCCATGATCATAAGCGTGGCTGTGGGGGCCGCCGCCCTGGGCGCGCTGCTCGCGCGACCTCGCCGACGGCGAACCAGCAGACGATGACCAGCAACAGGTTGCGCACCACCAGCAGCAGGCTTGCGACGACCTGTCCCGCGAGCAGGTCGTCGTACCGGATCGGGTAGACCACCAGAGAGATCAGGCAGATCGCCGGCAGCCCGACGGTGATCCACCGACGTGGCGGGGCAGGCTGGGCCGCCCGAGCACCGACCGGGCCCACCCCGGTGTCCGGACCGGTCCGGGAGGGCGCGCCGGCCCGGTCCGGACCGCCAGCGCCCGTCCCGGTCGCAGGTTCGGTGCCGGTACCGCTGACCGAGTCCAGCCCGGTGTGGCCCGCCGCGAGCTCCGGGCCCGCCATCGGTGCCGCCCCCGCGGTGCAGCCGGCGCCGATGGCCGCTCCCCGGCCCGCGGCAGGGCCGACAACAGGGCCGATAACAGGACTGGCAACAGGAGCGGTACCGGTGGCCAGGCCCGGACCGCTGGCCGGACCGCTGGCCGCCGGGTTCGGCCACAAAGGACGGCAGGCGGCGACCGCCAGCAGCCACACCAGGTACTGGGGGCTGAGCACCCGGCTCGTCACCAGGACGATCAGGAGCAGCGCCAGCATCCGGTCCGCCGGATTCGTGGCCGCACGTGACCGCAGGGGTGTCCACCACCACACGGTGGCACCGAGCACGGCCACGATCTCCGCCACTGAGCAGGCCGTCGCCACGGCGCGTGCCGCCGGGGAGCCGAACTGGAACGATCCCCAGTCGTAGACCGGGCCCGAGCCCAGGCCAACCATGTGCGCCAGGACGAACGGGGTCGCCGGGACGGCCTCGGTCTGCAGGCCGCGAGCTTCCTGCGCGCCGAGGAAACCGAACGCCTCCCGCCACCAGCCCGTCGCGAACAGCACCGCGGCCACCAGCGCCACCGCCGCCGCCAGCCCGCCGGCCAGCCTGGCCAGGGCCGGCCACGACGCCGTACCGGTGGCACGCGCCACCAGCGGGCCCGGACGCGCGTCGCGGGCCGGCGCCGGGCCCGCGCCAGGGACCGGGCCGCGTGCTCCCACCACGCGGCCGAACGCGGGCAGGAGCAGCACCGGCCACACCTTGAGCAGGACGCCGAGGCCGACCGCGAGCCCCACCCGCCCCCACCGCCGGTCGGTGGCACCGACCAGCGCGGCCACCACCAGAACGGCCGGCAACAGGTCGAAACGGGCCAGTGCGACCGGTCCGAGCGCGCAGATCCCCAGCAGCCAGAAGCGGGCCGCGGACGCCGAGCGCCGGGCCAGCATGCCGGTGACCGCCGCGTCCGCCGCGAGGATCATCAGGAAGAAACCGACCTCGTAGGGCAGCCTGGTGACCGTCTCCAGCACGGACGGGACGGCAAGCGCGATCGCCGCGGCCGGCGGGTACTGCCAGCGGTCGTCGTCGACGGGGAGCCCCGCGCCGTGCACCAGGCCGTGGCCCCAGTGGTCGTAGAGCCGGACGTCGCCAAGCACCCCGTGCTGCGCGCCCAACGTCCTGCCCGCGACGGCGAGGATGACCAGGAGCACCCGGGAGACCAGCCAGAAGATCCGAATCCGGCGGGCCGACCAGGGCCTGAACCATGGCTGCGTCCACCGGGACAGGCGCGCCGGCGGCACAGGCCGGCCGGGATACCCGGGGCGGGATGGGATCCGTCGCGACACGGACAGGCGCCGGCCCGGCCGCCGTGGCGCCGGCCCGGCGGTACCGATGTCAGCCGTCCGCACGTTCCATGACGGTATCCGCCGCCAGAGTGCCAGGTCCCGCCTACCCGGCTGGGCCGGGGCTGTCCCGGTTCGGGTGGCGCCGGTCCGGGCGGTTCCCGCGGCCGGCCCCCTCGTACCCGGAGCATTCGTACCCGGAGCCCTCGTGCAACTGCCGTTCGTATCCTGCGCCCTCGTACAACTGCCGTGGCCGGGCCCGCTCGCGCCGGCCAGGCCGCTCGCGTCCGCCCCGCGGAGCGCGGCGCGCGGCATGATCCGGGACGGAACCGGCATGGTCGACGCCGCCCTGCGCCGACAGCCGCATGACTGCCTCAAGGTCGTCCGCCGGGGATATCCTGTTCCGCCGTTGGTGGCCGCAGGCCTCACAGCGGTGGAGCAGGATGGTTCGCCCGGCGCGCACCTCCACCGCGACCGGACGCATCGACCCCGCGCAGTCGGCGGCCCGATCGCCGGGGTTGACGTCCACGTGCCGGGACCACAGGCAGCGCGGGCAGTGGTTGGTGTAGCCGTCGCCGCGCACCGGCGTCCCGCAGGCAAGGCAGCGGAAGTCCTCGGCGGTACGGGTGAAGCGACGGGTCACCGCATGACAGTAACCGCATGACAGCAACCGCATGCCCGGCAGTGGCCGCGTGACAGTATGGGACGGGCGGCACGCGGGCGGTGGCGGTGACCGACTCCGCCCGAAGGCGTGATCTTCTTCATGCGGTGCCAGGCAGGCGGGGTTGACGAGGGAGGATCCCGCGTGTCGACCGGCTCGGCCGAAGTTGTCGGACCCAGCCTCTGAAATAGTGGACGGCGAAGCACATTCCTGTGATTCGCGGATCCCAGCCGGAGGAGGTTGATCATCAAAGTGAACGCCGCTCACGTCCTGGCGCCCGAATCGCAGGCCTTCCAGGGGTCGCACGATCCCGTGCGGACGCCCGCATCGTCCGACCCGCCGGAATCCGATCACCAAACGGCGTCATCCGACCACCAGTCGCGACTGGCGCATGATGCCGACGCGGCCGGCCCGGCGGCGGCGCTCGACGAACGCCAGCGCCGGGTGCTGGAGTTCGAACATCACTGGTGGCGATACGCGGGCGCCAAGGAGACCGCGATCCGCGCCGAGTTCGGCATCTCCGCGACCCGCTACTACCAGATCCTGAACGCCCTGATCGACTCCCCGGCCGCGCTCGCCACCGACCCGATGCTGGTCAGACGGCTGCGCAGGCTGCGGGCAACGCGACGGCGCGCGCGCTCGGGCCACACCGGCCGACCCGACCCCGCCGAGATCTGAGTACCGCCATGACCGAGACCATCTCTTCCGTGACTCCCCCCCGGCCGCCGCGGCTGCGCCGGTGGGACCGGTTGCACGGGATCGCCGCCGGGGCCGTCGCCGTGCTCGCCGTGTTCGGCTGCATCCTGATCATCAACCTGGCCAACGACCCCTCGCCGGACACCGCGACAGCCGCCGCGACCGCTTCCCCGGCCCAGGCCACGGTTGCGGCCGCGCGGTCCGCCGGTGGCGTGTCCACGGCCGCGCCGGCGGCACCCGCCGCGTCGGCGACGAGCGCCCGTCCGTTACCGGTAGAAACATCACAGCCGCCGAAGGCGGTTGTTCCCGTCCCGCCGTCGACCGCGCCAAAGCGCGTCTTCGCCCCCGTCCTGATCCTGAACAACTCCAGGGAGCAGGGGCTTGCCGACGCTGCCCGGGCGCGGCTGGAAGCCGCCGGCTTCACGGTGACCCGGGTCGGCAACTACAACGCGACGTACAACGTCGCGGTACCGACCGTGTTCTACGCGCCGGAGCGGAAGGACGCCGCCGAGACCCTGCAGGAGTTGATCCCGGATGTCAGAGCCTCGGCTCCCAAAAGCGCGCACTTCATCTCGGACGATCCGCTCATCCTTGTCATCACCAAGGATTTTCAGATCGACCCGCCCGAGTGACGGACCTGAGCCCATGACTTCCACACCCGGTACCAGCAACACACCCGGTACCAGCGGTACGCCCGGCAGCGGCCCGCTCGCCGAGGCGCCCCGGACGCTGGCCGGCGGCTCCGGGCTCGCCGCGCTGCTCACCGACCCGCGGCATGCCCTGGTCGCGCTCGACTACGACGGCACCCTCTCACCCATCGTCAACCGCCCCTCCGACGCCGTTCCCGCGCCCGGTGCGCTGCGCGCCCTGGCCCGGCTGGCCGAACGGGTCGGATCGGTCACCATCATCACCGGTCGCCCGGTCGAGGCCCTGCTCTCGCTCACCCGGTTCGCCGACGAGCCGGGGCTGCGCTCGCTGTCCGTCCTCGGCCAGTACGGGCTACAACGCTGGGACGCCTCCACCGGAACGATCACCAGCCCCGAGCCGCTGCCCGGAGTGGCCGCGGTCCGGGCCGCGCTGCCCAGGCTCCTGCAGGACGCACCCGCCGGGACCGTCGTGGAGGACAAGGGGCATGCCCTGGTCGTCCACGTCCGCCGCACCGCCGACCCGGACGCGTCGCTGGCCTCGCTCACGCCCGCGCTGACCGTCCTGGCCAGGGACAACGGGCTGGATGCCGCGCCTGGCAAACGGGTGCTGGAACTACGCCCGCCCGGCCACGACAAGGGCCGGGCGCTGCGCGACCACGCGGCCGAGCTGGGCGTCCGCTCCGTGCTGTTCGCCGGCGACGACCTCGGCGACCTGCCGGCCTTCGACGCGGTCGACGAGCTGCGGGCCGCCGGCGTCCCCGGGCTGACCGTGTGCAGCGACGGCCCGGAGGTCCCACGGGCGCTGCGGGAGCGGGCCGATCTCGTCGTCCCCGGCCCGGAGGGAGTGGTGGCGCTGCTGCGTCTGCTCGCCGACCGTCTCGCCTAGTAGACTGTCGCTGCTTAGTTCTGGTGTGTCTTGTGTCTGGGTGAGAGGGTTGGGTCTGGCAGGTCTCCCCGTCCCTCTGCCGGTCAGGACTGTGTCGTGGGTTCGCAGAAGAAGTGGCCGGTCACCTTGACCGAGGCTGATCGTGACGAGTTGGTTCGGGTGACCTCGACGGGGGTTCATCCGGCGTCGATGATCCGGCGGGCGCGGGTCCTGCTCGCGTTGGACACCTCGGTCGGCCCGGTTGCCTCCCAAGAAGAACTCGTGGTCCGGGTCGGGGTCTCGGGTGAGACGCTGCGGCTGGTCGCGAAGCGGTTCACCGAGACCGGTGGGGATGTGGGGGCCACGATCGGTCGGAAGGCACGGGAGCTTCCCCCGGTGCCTTCCCCGGTGACCGGCGAGGTTGAGGCCAGACTGATCGCGCTGGCATGCTCGCAGCCACCGGCTGGTTATGCACGCTGGTCGCTGCGGCTGTTGGAAAAGCACGTCGCGCTGGTCGCCGACATCCCGGACCTGGACCATTCCACCATCGGCCGGGTCTTAAAAAAACGAGGTTGCGTCCTCATCTGAGGAAGTGCTGGACCATCCCACCGAGGGCGAACGCGCAGTTCGCCGCGCGGATGGAAGACGTTCTGGCGGTCTACGCCCGGCCCCACAACCCGGGCGTGCCCGTGGTGTGCATGGACGAGAAGCCCTACCAGCTGTTGGCCCACGCCCGCGACCCGATCCCCGCCACGCCAGGGCGTGACCGGCGCGAGGACTCCGAGTACGTGCGCCACGGAACCTGCTCGATCTTCTGCTGGGTCGAGCCACTCGCCGGCTGGCGCCGCGTCCAGGCCACCCCACGGCGCACCAGGATCGACTGGGCACACCACGTCAGGCGCCTGCTCACCCTCGACTACCCCGACGCCGAACGGGTCGTGCTGGTCATGGACAACCTCAACACCCACGACATCTCCTCGCTCTACGAGGCCTTCGACCCGGCCGTCGCGTTCGCACTCGCGCAACGACTCGAGATCCACCACACCCCCAAACACGGCTCCTGGCTCAACATCGCCGAAATCGAACTCGCCGCCCTGACCCGCCAATGCCTCGACCGCCGCATCGACACCCTCGACGTCCTGAACACCGAACTCGACGCCTGGCAGACAGCCGTCAACGCCAACCAGCGCCAAGTCAACTGGCACTTCACCACCGATGACGCCCGCACCAAACTCCGCCACCTATACCCCACACATTAGCGGCGACAGTCTACTAGGACGCCGGCCGCCTCCAGCGTGGCCGCTCCGGCAGTGCGGTCACTGCACGTGGTTACTCCAGTAGTGCGTCGAGCTGGTCGCGGAACCATTTGCGCGGGGGGAGCCTGCCGGCGACAGCGGCGAGCCGGGCGCACCGGTCACGGCGCTCGTCGGCGGCCATCAGCAGCGCGGTGTGCAGCGCCCGGGCGGTCGCGCTCACGTCGAACGGGTTGACCACCAGCGCGTCGTCGGCCATCTCCACGCATGCCCCGGCCTCGCGGGAGAGCACCAGGGCCGCGCCGGGCCGGGAGAGCACCGCGCCTTCCTTCGCGACCAGGTTCATACCGTCCCTGATCGGGTTCACCACCAGCACCTCGGCCAGCGACAGTGCCGCCAGTGACCGTGGGTAGTCATCGTTGACCTCAAGCCGGACGGGCAGCCAGGTCGCGGTCGCAAACTCGTCCTCGATCTCCGCCACGATCCGCTGCACGGCAGCCGTGTACTCGCGGTATTCGGGAAGATCGTGACGGGACGGATAGGCGCACACGATGTGCACCACCCGACCTTGCCACTGTGGGTAGTCACGCAGGAGCTCCCGATAGGCGTCCAGGCCACGGACGATGTTCTTCGACAGTTCGGTCCGGTCCACCCGCACGATCACTCGCCGGCCCGCGGCGAGCTCGCGTATCTCGGTGGCACGGGCGGCCACATCCTGTCCGGACGCGCGTTTGAGCAGCCAGTCACCGTCGACTCCGAGCGGATGGACGCCGATCCGGACGACGCGGCCGCGGTAGCGCAGCCACGATCCGTCCGCACCGCCCATCCCGTCATGACGCCGGCCAGCATCGTCACGGCGGCCCGCGGCGGCCAGCATGCCGTCGAGGTGGCGTGCGCCATCCGTCTCGCTGCCGGAGCGACGCGCGTCGTCACCGACGCGACGCGGGCCGGCACTGTCACGACCAACCTCGGCGTCGGCGTCGGCGTCGGCCGCGAGCTCGACGTCGGCGGGAAGCAGCGCCTTGGCACATCGGCAGAACGCCTCCGCCCACCCGGGGGTGAGGAAGCCGAGCCGGTCGGCACCGAGCATGCCCTGGATGACCGCGCGGGCGACGTCGTCCGGCAGTATGCGGAAATACTCCGGCGGTGCCCACGGTGTGTGACTGAAATGGGCGATCCGCAGGTCCGGACGCAGGTTGCGCAGTTGCGCGGGCACCAGCGTCAGGTGGTAGTCCTGGATCAGGACGGCCGCGCCCGGCGCCGCCTCACGGGCCAGCGCCTCGGCGAACATCGCATTGTAGATCTCATACGCCTGCCAGTCGCGTTGGAAGGCCGCGTCGAAGGAGGGCTGGGACGCCGGCGCGTAGAGCAGGTGCAGAACGAACCACAACGTACGGTTGGCGACCGCGTTGTAGGCCCGGTCGAACACGACCCTGTCCACGTCGAGCATGTGGACGGCCGCACCCCCGGTGTCGTGACCGGCAAGATCCAGACGGCCGTCCGGCGTCGAGCGGGTGGCCCGCCGGTCGGCTTCGCTGAGCGCCGCGCACACCCAGACCAGTCCACCGCCAGCCCCGCCGGCAGAGTTGGAATCGCCGGCAGAGTCGGCCCCGCCGGCAGAGCGGGCCGGGCCAGCCGATCCGATGTCGCCGCTGGCGACCGCGTGCAGGCCGCTGACCAGCCCACCGCCACCACGGCGCACGACAAGCGACCCGTCGTCACCCGTCGCGAACGCCACCGGGCCGCGGTTGGAGGCGACAAGCACTCGGGCGGCCCCTCCACCGGCCACAGGACGCGGCGTTTCGTCGACCGACCGGACGTGACGCATCCTGCGAAGAGTAGTACCTCGGCAGACGGCCGCACGGCCGTCACTCAGGCCGCGGTACACCGATGCGTGCGGCCAGGCCACCGATGCGTGCGGCCAGGCCGTTGTCGGGGAATACTCGAGGGCCTGCGAGCGGTGCTGCCCGGCCCGTGCCGTGTGGGCACCCGCCTGACAGCACCCGCCTCACGGAGCTGTCGCTGGTCGGCATCCGATGACGGGTGGACGGCTGTTGTCATGTCGTAGCAACTACGGATTTGGCAACTTGTCGCCTGAAGTCGCATGAAGAGTCAATTGGGTAAGATTGTCTCTTACACCGTGTACCTGCCCAGCGACAACAACCGTACCGCCTTTTTTGATCTTTGTGGACATCGTGCCGCGGGGCATCGGTGACACTGTGACCACAGCCCTCCGGCCGGCCACGCAACACTCGCAGTCGACCGCGGCGCATCCCTCGACCAGCAGAAGGTCCGGACGGCGAGGAAGCCACATCCCTCGCGACCCACTCCTGGCAGGGTTACTGGCGGGACTACCCGGGCTTGTCGGCACCTGTCTGGTCGTAGCTACGGCCGGACGACTCGCGCTGCGCGACGGGGTTGAGCCACCGACCAGATGGCTGGGTCTGCTCGCCCCAGTTCGGCTCGACCGGGCGTCGACACTGCCCGCCTTCATGATCATCGGGGTTGTGCTGGCTCTGGGCGCCTGGTTGTGCCTGTGCCTGCTGGCGAGCCGAGGCAGGGTCTCACTGCGCGGTACGGTGATCATCCTGGCCATGTGGTTCATACCTGCCGCCGCGGGGCCGCCGATCCTGAGCCTGGACGTCTACAGCTACATCGCGCAGGCAGCGATGCTCGGCTCGGGCCTCGACCCCTACCGCAGTGGCCCGATCGTCCTGGGTGACCATCCGGGCCTGCTGGCGAGCGATCCTGTCTGGCGGACGTCCAGAGCTCCGTATGGCCCGCTGGCTCTCGGTCTGTTGAAGGCTGCCTACGCGCTGTCCGGTGACAGCGTGCTGACCTCGGTTGTCATCCTGCGCATCACGGCGTTCACCGGTGTCGTCGTCATCGTGACGTGCGTAGCGCTGGCAGCGGATCCGCAACGGCGGCCGCTGGCTGTCGCCGTGGCCGCGAGCCCAATAATAATTATGCAGTTGTTGGGGGCCGTCCACCTCGAAGCGGTCATGGTTGCCCTGCTCACCGCCGGACTGCTGGCCGCCAGGGCACGACATCCGGCGCTGGCCCTGGTACTGCTCACCGCGGCAGCCGCGGTGAAGTGGCCCGCGGCATTCGCGATCGTAGCGGTGATCGCATGGCACGCCGTGCGGCCCTCGCCCGACCGGACCGGTGAATCCGGGTGGGCCCACCCGCCCCGACGGGCCCGCCTGTTCCGACGGACTTACCTGTTCCGACGGACCTACCCGTCGCAGTGCAACGGCGTGCGGTCGGTGGCGCGGGATACCGCTGTGGTGGCCGTGTCCGGGCTGTTCCTCGTGCTGCTGGTTCCGGACGGGCTGGGATGGTTACGTTCAGTGTTCACTCCGGCGGCAGGTCTCACCCTCTACGCACCGACGGTCGGCCTTGCCGACGCGCTCACCAGACTGGGCGACATCACCAACGCAAGGATCGAGTTCGCCGAGGCGCTGGGCGTGACCCGCACGGCCGGCATCGTGCTGACCGCGGCGGTGATGCTCCGGCTGCTGGCGACCATACGCGGGCGGGACATCACCGCCACTGTCGGCTGGGGGCTGCTGACGCTGTCGGCGCTCGGTCCCGTCCTGTATCCGTGGTATCTGACCTGGGGGCTGCTGCCCCTGGCCATGGCCATGAACCGCCAACGTCTGGCTGTCGTCGTCACCGTGTCCGCGATCGGCGCGTTTCTCGCGCTGCCGCACTGCGAGCTGCTCTTCGCCGGTCTGCCCGGCGCCGCCCCGTGGTTGCAACGCCAGGCGCCGGCCATCGCGATCAGTACGCTCGCCCTCGTATCGATCTCTGCGGCCGCCCTCGTCCGCCACAGCAACGGCTGGTCCGGCGCGGCAACCATCGAACGCTGACACCGCCGACCCGCGCCGACACCGATGACCTGTTCAGCCGATGTGGCCCTGTTCAGCCGGTGTCGCAAGAAGCAGGGGCAGGAAGCAGGGGGCAGAAGGTAGTGACCGGACGAACATGGCGGACGGCCTGTCCAGGTCCGCGGGAGCGCACCGCCAGGCGCCGCTGTCGGGCCGGGAGGCGGGATCGGGTCGGGAGACGCTGCTGGGCCAGGGTGGCAGCCGCGGGGTCGCTCGGGGCCGCGCTTCTCGTGCTGATCGTCCTGCTTGCGCTCGGGACCAGGATCGACCTGGCGGTCTACCGGCTGGGTGGCAGCGCGTTCCTGCACAATCTGCCGCTGTACGACCAGGTGATGCCTGGGACGGGCCTGCCCTTCACCTATCCGCCGTTCGCCGCCATCCTGTTCGGTCCGTTCGCCGTCCTGCCGAAAACCGCCGCGCAGGCTGTGTGGGGGATCATCCTGCTAGCCTGCCTGGCCGAGCTCACCCGCCAGGTGCTGACAGCGGCACGCCTGGACGGGCTCATGACCCGGCCGCTGCCACTGACCGCCGTCGCCGCGGGCGTCCTGCTCATGGAGCCGGTCCGGAGCAATCTCGCATACGGTCAGATCAACATCCCGCTGATCCTGATGATCATTCTCGATCTGTGCCGCCGCACCGGGCCCCTGCCCCACGGTGCGCTGATCGGCGCTGCCGGGGCGGTGAAACTCACCCCGCTGATCTTCATCCCGTACCTCCTGTGCACAGGGCGACGACGCGACGCCGGTGTCGCCGCTGCCACGTTCACCGCATGCTCAGCCGCGGCCATGCTCATCGCGCCGTCGGATTCGACGCGCTTCTGGACGCGGCTCGCACTCGACCCCACACATGTCGGCGGGATCGCGTACGCCGGCAACCAGTCGGTCACCGGTGTGCTGACCCGGGTCACCAGACATCCCGTGCACGACGCGGCCTGGTACCGCGTGGTCGTGCTGAGCATCGCCATCGCGGGCCTCGCGGTGGCGATGGCGGCCGGCCGGCGGAACGAACCGTTGTCCGGCTGGTCGGCCTGTGGCATCACCGGCCTGCTCGTGTCACCGATCTCCTGGACGCACCACTGGCTGTGGGTGCTGCCGGCGCTGGCCACACTGGCAGGTCCACGACGGCCGCGTGGGGGGCGTCTCGCGGCGCTGGGCGGCTTCACACTGCTCGTCCTCTCCCCGCTGTGGTGGTTACCCAACGAGGACGACCGCGAATACCGGTGGCACGGCTGGCAGCTCGTGATCGGGAACTCCTACGTAATCGCAGCCGTCCTCTTTCTCCTCGTGATCGGCGTCCACGTGTTCCGCCCGCATGCTCCTGCCGGGCGGCACGGGGGTCAGACGGCGGCGGGCCGCGGCGTGGGCAGAACCGAACGCACCGCGCTCACCCACCCGGCGCCGAGGGTGCCGTCCTCCACGATGACGTTGTCGTAACCGGGCAGCAGATCGATCAGGTCCGTGTGGTGCAGCGCGTTCGCGACAAGGTGCATGCGGCCGACGTGGTCGGCCATGACCAGGTCGCTGGCGGAGTCCCCGATCGCAATCGCCTGCTCCGGGCGCAGCCCCCGGCGGGCCAGGTCGAAGGCCACCGCGGCCCCCTTGCTGACCCCGTCGGGCACCAGGTGGTAGACGTGCGGAACATCGTCCAGATCTGGCATGGTGGCCCGCGCGATGATGCCGTTGTCGCGCATGGTCAACCATCCATAACCTTCCGCGGCAAGCCACGCGTCGGCCGCGACCACGTCGATGTTGCCCCGCAGCATGATGTCGATCTCACGGCCACGGATCCAGGAGCGGTGCGCCTCCAGGCGTCCCGGATACTGGGCGACCAGCGCCGTGACCAGCTCGTCGGGTATCCGGTCGAACGTCTCGGGCATGGCTCCGCGCAGGATCTGGCTGCTGTGCCCGTGGTCCCAGCCGACGATGGCACCGAGTTCGGCGATGAAACCGTCCGCCCCGAAGATCGAGGCAGCCTCCGTGAGCTGAGGCCGGGTCCGTCCGCTGACCAGGACCAGCGCGATGCCGGCCCGGTGCAGATCGATCAGGGCGTGCGCCGGGTCCAGGGTGACGGAGTGATCTTCGCTGCGGAAGAAGCATCCGTGTGGCCCCACCATGGTCCCGTCGAGATCGGTATAGACGACCCGGACACTCATCGGTGCTGTCCTCCTGTTCACGCTGTTCGCGCTCTTCATGACGTTCGCGCTCTTCATGACGTTCACGCTGTTCGTGGCGTTCGTGGCGGCTGGACGTTCGTGGCACGTGGGACGGGGCGGGCGTTTCGTGGGGCCGTGCCGCGCCACGGTGTCGGGGCTGTCACCTGGTGCAGGCCACCTGTCCGGGACAGCCCGTACCCTGCCCACGGCGGCCCGTCTGGCGCGGCAGGGCCACGGTCAGCCGCTTTCCACCGGACCGTGGTACAGCCGGGCGTAGCGGGCGGCGTACTCCGGAATCGTGATCATAGGCGGCCGCTCCCGCACCGCCACCTGATGGGTACGCGGCTCCAGCCCGCTGTCACCGCGCCCGAACTGGGTCAGCGTCCCGCTGAGAGAGTCGGTGTGGACGCCCAGCCTGGTCCACGCCGCATGGATGATCTCCGCAGCCATCCGTCCAAGGGCCTCGTCGGACTGGTGACGGTGGACCTTACGGCCGACCTCGACCTGAGCGAGGGCGTCCACTCCCAGCAACGAGCACACGTCCACGACCTGGGCGAACTCGATGCCGTAGCCGGAGACGAACGGCAGTTGTTCCAGCAGGGCCCGCCGGCCTGCGAACTCACCGGCCAGCGGCTGCACCAGCCCGGCGAGCTGTGGCCAGTGCAGGTTGAGCAGGGGGCGCGCGACGAGTTCGGTGACCCGGCCGCCACCGCCGGGCAGCAGCCCCCCGGCCAGCGGCCGGTCGTAGGACGCCTTGACGTAGGACACCGCGCTCTCGGTCAGCAGCGGCCCGAGCAGCCCGGTGACCAGGCTCGCGTCGAAGTCCTCCAGGTCGGCGTCGACGAAGACCACGATGTCCCCGGACGTGGCGTACAGGGACTTCCACAGAGCCTCGCCCTTGCCCGCGACCCGCCCGTAGCCGGTGAGGATTCGCTCCTCGGCGAACACCGAGGCGCCCGCGGCGGCCGCCTCGGAGGCGGTCGCGTCGACCGACCCCGGATCGATGACAACGATCTCGTCGATGAGGGGGACCGCGACCACGAGATCGCGACGGACCGCCGAGACGATCGCGCCGACGGTGGCCGCCTCGTTCAACGCGGGCAGTACCACGCTGATCGGCTCTACCTTACGGGCCAGTAGTTCCCCTGGCGAGAAGTCCCGCCCGTAATACGTCCTATGCTCGAACCAACGGTATACGTCAGACCGCACACGGACTACAGTACGGACTGACAACCGCATACGGCTCATCCAGAGGGGCAGAGGGACCGGCCCAGTGAAGCCCCGGCAACCACCCGCATCAGTGCGTGGCAGGTGCTAATTCCGTCCCAGGACGCAACCGGCTCCTGGGAAAGATGAGGAGTTTCACAGATGACAGTCGCCCCCGAGCGCGTCACAACGATCAGCCCCGATGTCGTCAATCCCGCGGTTTCCCTGTCGTGTCGCCACTGTGGTGCCGCCTATCCGCTCTCCCCGACGCATGTCTGTATCGAGTGTTTCGCCCCGCTGGAGATTGCCTACGACGACTCCGCGCTGCGCCGGGTCACCCGGGAGTCCATCGAAGCCGGCCCCACCAGCCTGTGGCGCTATGTCGGGTTGTTGCCCGCCGGTCACGACCCCGCACGCAGGGTGTCCCTCGGGGCGGGCTGGACGCCGCTGCGCCCGGCCACCCGCCTCGCCGCCGAGCTCGGAATGCGGACACTGTGGGTCAAGGACGACACCGCGAACCCCACCCACTCGTTCAAGGACAGGGTCGTGTCGGTGGCGCTGTCGGCCGCGCGCGAGCACGGGTACACCACGGTCGCCTGCGCGTCCACCGGCAACCTGGCCCAGTCGGTGGCGGCGCACGCCGCGTCCGCCGGGCTGCGCTCGGTTGTGCTGATCCCGCACGATCTCGAGGACGGCAAGACCGTGTCGACCGCCGTCTACGGCGGCACGCTGGTCGCGATCGAGGGCAACTACGACGACGTCAACCGCCTGTGCAGTGAGCTCTCCGGTGAGTACGAGTGGGCGTTCGTCAACGTCAACGTGCGGCCGTTCTACGCTGAGGGCTCCAAGACGCTCGGCTACGAGGTCGCCGAACAGCTCGGCTGGCGGCTGCCGGAGCAGGTCGTGGTGCCGATCGCGTCCGGGTCGCTATTGACGAAGATCGACAAGGCGTTCGGTGAGCTCGGCCGGCTCGGTCTGGTGGAGCCGACCCCGTACCGGGTCTTCGGCGCGCAGGCCCAGGGCTGCAACCCGGTCGCGGCGGCCTTCGCCCGCGGGGTGGACACGGTCGCGCCGGTGAAGCCGTCCACCATCGCCAAGTCGCTGTCGATCGGCAACCCCGCGGACGGCCCGTACGCCCTTGACGTGGCCCGTCGCACCGGCGGCGCGATCACCGACGTCACCGACTCCGAGATCGTCGAGGGAATCCGCCTGCTGGCCCGGACCGAGGGCGTCTTCGGCGAGACCGCGGGCGGCGTCACCGTCGCCTGCCTGCGGCGGCTGCTGCGCGAGGGCCTGCTCGACCCCGACGCCGAGACCGTCATCTTCAACACCGGCGACGGCCTGAAGACCCTCGACCCACTGATCCCGACAGGCCGGCCGACCGCGACCATCCGCCCCTCCCTGAGCGCCTTCGAAGCCGCCGGCCTCGGCGACTGACCCCGATCGCCCGCCACGGCATCTTCCGACAACCTCAGCATCGCCGACATCTGCGTGGACAACGCAAACGGCGGCGTGGCCACCTGCCGCGCCGCCGTTCCGGCAGACCACTGAGAAGAAGCCCGTGTCGATCCATTCCGACAGCGGGCCAGTAAAGTCAAGATTGTGGACACCGAACCGGGAGACGGGAACTTCGTTCACTTTCGCCTGCGTGGGGGTCGCTTTGAACATGGCCGAGGCCTGCCGCTGACGGCAGCTTCCGAGCTCGCGGCCTACCAGGATCTGGTGGCGGCCACGGCACGGACCCTCTTCATGCGGGACAATCCACGCCGCCGGCGGCTGCCAAGAGGATTCTCCAGCCGTCTGGATCTTCGCCTTGTCCGGCTCGAAGGCGGCAGCGTCACCACCATGGTCGAACGAGTGACACCCGTGGGCCAACTGCCCCTCGACGACGAGTTCACCCGCACCCGGGACCTCATCAACGACGCAATTGTCGCGACGGCGAGCGGCGGAACGCTGCCCGACCTGTTCTCCGAACGGGTTCGATCGGCCTTCGGCCGCTTCGGGCAGACGCTGGAAAGCGATGAAAGAATCGAGCTGGGCTCCCCGGGGGGCGAACGTCGCATCAGCTATGACAGAGAGGTTCGCCGGCGTCTTCTCATCATGGGGACGAAATCCTACACCGAATCCGGAAGCATTATAGGCCAATGCCGCTCAATTAGGCTGGAGGGGCGTCCGTCCATCCCGACACGCCAACGCCCGATCCCGCATCGATCAACTTCTGAACACGGCATCCAGTCACGTTCCTCAACGTCGATCAGTAGGCGGCGGAGTGCTCATGCCGCGATTTCGGCCGGTCGGCAGATAGAATCCAGATGTGGTGCGCCTTCGCCAGGTAGTTGAATTGCCAGCCGTTGACAACGACCGGCTGACCGACCGCATCTCGATCGGTGTGCTCGCCAGAATCGTTCCCCGGGACCTCGTCGAAGAGGTACTGGTGGAAACGAAGCGGCAGGAACGGCGTACCAGGCTGCTGCCAGCCCGGGTCATGGTGTACTTCACCATGACGATGTGCCTGTTCTTCGACGATGACTACGAAGAAGTCATGCGTAAACTCGCCGGTGCGTTGAGATGGCTGGGGAACTGGCAGGGTGACTGGAAAGTCCCGACCACCGGGGCGATCTCGCAGGCACGGATCAGGCTCGGTGCCGCCCCCCTGAAGGTCCTGTTCGAACGTGTCGCTGTGCCGGTCGCGGGGCTGGGTACCAAGGGCACTTGGCTGCGTTCCCGGCGGCTGATGGCGATCGACGGGTTCTTCCTCGACGCCGCAGACACCCCCGAGAACGTGGCCAGGTTCGGGCGGTCCACCAACGGACACAAGGCCAGCGCTCTGCCCCAGGTCCACGTCGTCGCGCTCGCCGAATGCGGCACGCACGCGATCGTCTCCGCCGCGGTCGGTCCCCGTGCCAGCGACGAACGTGCTCTCGCCGCCACCCTGCTCGACGCCTGCGAACCCGGGATGCTCCTCACCGCCGACCGTTACTTCTACAGCTTCGACCTCTGGCAGCAGGCGCTCGACACCGGCGCGGACCTGCTCTGGCGAGTCAAATCCGATCTCACGCTACCGGTCATCCGGTCCCTTCCCGACAGCTCCTACCTCTCTATCATCGTCAACCCGAAAATCAGAGGGAAACAGCGGAACCAGATCATCGCCGACGCCCGCGCCGGCCGCGACTTTCCCGAGGACTCCGCGACACCCGTCCGCGTCATCGAATACACGGTGCCTGACCGCACAGGATCCGGAACCGGAGAACTGATCTGCCTCATCACCAATATCCTCAACCAGACCGACATACCAGCGGTGGAACTCGCCACGGCCTATCACGAGCGCTGGGAAATCGAAAACATCTTCGATGAGATTAAGACACACCAGCGGGGCGAAGCCCGCGTCCTACGCTCGAAACTCCCGGACCTGGTGGAACAAGAGATCTGGGCGCTGCTCCTCAGCCACTACGCAATCCGATGTCTCATGTGCGAGGCCGCCGACGAAGCCGACGTCGACCCGGACAGGCTATCCTTCATGCGATCACTACGCGTCGTCCGCCGCCAGGTCACCGACCAGGCGGATTTTTCCCCCTGAGGACCACACGCACGCGCTCCGGGAAACCTTCACAGAGATCACCGAACGGCTTAACCCCGTGCGCCTCCACCGCACGTACCCACGCACCATCAGACGAGGCCGACACAACGCCTACCGAGTCAAAAGCCCAACAGACACCGGCACCAAGCATGATCAATCACCGAAGATCATGCTCGCTCGGGCCGCTTAACTAAGCGCCATTGCATTATAGGCCGAGTGGTCGACCTGAACAGCGAGGACCTGTCGTTCAGACTTCGGGTCGATGAACATCGAACCATGTCCGGCTCCTGCGATCTCGACAGCTTCGAGTGGCTCAGGGACGCCCTGGGAATCGACACCCAGCCCATAGTGATCGACGGACTGGTTCGCTATTCCGAAGACGAACGACCACAACGGATCGAGCGTGTCTTCGCGGTGTCCGCCGTCACGGACGAAAATACGGACGACACGTGGAACTCAGAAACAAAGATCGCGGAAACCCTCCAGCGGCTCGCCGAAATCGAACGACTGGAACCGGGTTGGACCGACGGCGAAGGTGAACGGGTCAGCCATGGAGCCATCTCAGTCACACGAGATCTCCTCCGGGAGTCAGGCCGGTACGGAATTCCCGTACCACATCTCTACCCAACCCCCGATGGCGGCATCAGTGTCGAATGGAGTATCGACCGGTGGGAACTGTCGATAGAGATATCTCCCATCGGTGAGACCTGGCTGCACGCGCTCGACTCGGTCCAGCGGACCGACATCGAGCACACACCGGCAGACGTCCGAGCAGCATTGCTCGAGGTTCAACGGATACTGCGCGCCGAAACCGTAGTCGATACGAGAGAAGGAGCGTACCGCGACAATGATGGATCCCACGGAGCCGGATGACGCGAACGAGCCGTCGGCCAGTCCAGCCGACCCTACTGATCATCCGCGGGGCATCCTGCTCAGCGATCCCACGGAACTGCTCTGGCGACAGATCGCCGCAGCCTTCTCGGATCAGGAGGAACGACCGACCTATCTCGCGTTCCAGCCGACCAAGAAAGATCATGAATTTCTCTCGACCCGGCGAGAGAAGGCCGTCGACGCGAAGAAAGCCTACGAGGAACACCAGGCCGCTGGCATGTCGACACTCGGCACATGGGCGGTAAGCGTCCGGGAGGCCCTCGACGCCGACGTACCCCCGTACGACGGCTCCGCGCTGCCGGGCATGCCGCACGGCCACACCAGCCTGTCTTTTGCCGGAAAAAGTCGACGCCAGGCAGCCAGCGCCGCAAAAATTCTCCTCCGGGCAGCTCGCGACCGAGGTCGGTGCCACCCGTAACGGCCAGCCCTCCAGGGAGGGCTGTAGGCGCACAGGTCCCCCAGCGGCCATCGGCGGTGCGATGGAACCGGTACCGGCGAAAACGTGGTTCGGCTGTCGCCGTCACACCGTCATCGCGGGCGACGGCCGCAGCCGCATGACCGCTGCGACCGGCATGGCGGTGGCGCGGCCGGGTGTCCTGCGATGTGTGGGCGCCCCACCTGCGCCCCTGGCCCTCGTCCTCCTTGGCGCGGGTTCCGCCTGAAGACGGGCTCCTGCTGGTACCGGGGCTGACCGTGGTCGTCGCGGCGAGCGGCGTCGGCCAGTTCCTGGCCCTCGCGCCGCCTGCCGGCACGCTCGACACGGTTCTCGTCCACCTCGACCTGAGCGGCGGCAGCCGGTCCGCCCCCGTGCACGGCCGGCAGGCGGTCGGGGCGGTCGCCGGCGCCGGCCATCGAGTGATCATCTATACCGGTCAGCGCCGGCCGCTGGTGCTCGCGGGATGCCTGGGGGTGGGCGCGTGGGGCATCGTGCACAAGTCCGAGCCGCCGGCCCGGTTGGTCGACGCCGTCGACGCGGTCAGCGCGGTCAGCGCGGTCAGCGCGGTCAGCGCGGTCAGCGCGGTCAGCGCGGTCAGCGCGGTCAGCGCGGTCAGCGCGGTCAGCGCGGTCAGCGCGGTCAGCGCGGTCAGCGCGGGCCGCATGGTCCTCATGACGGCGGTGACCGGACTCGCGGAGGCGGTCAGCCGGACCGGGGCGCTGCCCGGCCTCACCGACGCAGCGGGCCGTCCTGCGGGCCCGCGCCCGCGGCGAGCCGTACGGCAGCATCGCCAGGCGCCAGCGCATCGGCCGACGGACCGCGGAGGAGCACATGAGCGCGGTGGCCCGGAAGTTCTCCGCCTACCTGCGCGACCACAGCCCGGCGGATCTCGAACGCGAGCTCGGGATCGGTCCCGGCGACTTCATGGAGTAGCGGGCCGGCTGGCCCGGCGAAACGGCTGGCCCGGTGGGGCGGCTGGAGCTGTGGGACGGCCGCGCCGCGCGACCGCCGGCGACCACCGCGCACCAGGAGTTCACCGGCGGTTCAACGGACCGGAGCGCGGCATGCGGCTGGCATGCCACAGGCATACGACGGACATACGACGGGCGCGCGGCCGCCACCTGGCCGGGCCCGCGACGGGCCGTCCGGCCATGCGGCGCAGCGGGGGGCGAGCTTGCACTCACCCACCTCGAGTGCTAAACAGGAGCTGGCACTCACCCGCTGCGAGTGCCAGGGCTGAGCGACGAGGCCACCGGGCCGTCCGTCGCGGGCGTCGTCTTGGCCAGGCCATTGAACAGCCATTCCCCTGGGAGGACCACGACACCATGCCGAAGATCATTGCCTTCGATGAGGAGGCACGGCGCGGCCTGGAGCGCGGCATGAACCAGTTGGCCGACGCCGTGAAGGTCACACTCGGCCCGAAGGGCCGCAACGTCGTTCTGGAGAAGAAGTGGGGCGTCCCCACGATCACCAACGACGGCGTGAGCATCGCCAAGGAGATCGAACTCGAGGACCCGTACGAGAAGATCGGCGCGGAACTCGTCAAGGAAGTAGCGAAGAAGACCAACGACGTCGCGGGTGACGGCACCACCACCGCGACGATCCTCGCCCAGGCACTGGTCCGCGAGGGTCTGCGCAACGTGGCGGCCGGCGCCAACCCGCTGGGCCTGAAGAAGGGCATCGAGGTCGCGGTCGAGCGCGTCTCCGAGGAGCTCTCCAAGCAGGCCAAGGAGGTCGAGACCAAGGAGCAGATCGCCTCCACGGCGTCCATCTCCGCGGGCGACCCCGCGATCGGCGCGCTGATTGCCGAGGCGCTGGACAAGGTCGGCAAGGAGGGTGTCGTCACCGTCGAGGAGAGCAACACCTTCGGCCTCGAGCTTGAGCTCACCGAGGGTATGCGCTTCGACAAGGGCTACATCTCGCCGTACTTCGTCACCGACGCCGACCGTCAGGAAGCCGTCCTCGACGACCCGTACATCCTCATCGTCAACAGCAAGATCTCGGCGGTCAAGGACCTGCTCCCGCTCCTGGAGAAGGTCATGCAGGCCGGCAAGTCGCTGGCGATCATCGCTGAGGACGTCGAGGGCGAGGCCCTGGCCACCCTGGTCGTCAACAAGATCCGTGGCACCTTCAAGAGCGTCGCGGTGAAGGCCCCCGGCTTCGGTGACCGCCGCAAGGCTCTGCTCGGTGACATCGCCATCCTCACCGGCGGCCAGGTCATCTCCGAGGACGTCGGCCTGAAGCTGGAGAGCACCACCCTCGACCTGCTCGGCAAGGCCCGCAAGTTCGTCGTCACCAAGGACGAGACCACGATCGTCGAGGGCGCCGGCGACCCCGACCAGATCGCCGGTCGAGTCAGCCAGATCCGCGCCGAGATCGAGAAGTCGGACTCCGACTACGACCGCGAGAAGCTGCAGGAGCGGCTGGCCAAGCTCGCCGGTGGTGTCGCGGTCATCAAGGTCGGTGCCGCCACCGAGGTCGAGCTCAAGGAGAAGAAGCACCGCATCGAGGACGCCGTCTCGAACGCGAAGGCCGCGGTCGAGGAGGGCATCGTCGCCGGTGGTGGCGTCGCGCTGCTGCAGGCGTCGGTCACCGCCTTCGAGAAGCTCGACCTCGCCGGTGACGAGGCCACCGGGGCGAACATCGTCCGCCTCGCCCTGGAGGCGCCGATCAAGCAGATCGCCTACAACAGCGGCCTTGAGGGCGGCGTCGTGGTCGACAAGGTCCGCCACCTGCCCGCCGGCCACGGCCTGAACGCGGCCACCGGCGAGTACGTCGACCTGATCGGCACCGGCATCATCGACCCGGCCAAGGTCACCCGTTCGGCGCTGCAGAACGCCGCGTCGATCGCCGGGCTGTTCCTCACCACCGAAGCCGTCATCGCCGACAAGCCGGAGAAGAACCCGGCCCCGGCCGCGCCCGGCGGCGGTGGAGACCTCGACTTCTGAGGCCTACAGCCTGAATACCGAACAAACCGGATAAAAAGGGGCGGTCCCAATGGCGGGACCGCCCCTTTGTCATGCCTCTGTCGTTTGTCATGCCTCTGTCGTGTCATGTCCCTGTCGTGCCTGGTCCAGGACTGGACGACGGTCGCGGCGATTTACCGACCATGTCGGGCATACTCTCGTGAAGCGTCGATTTCGGTGGGGTTACCGCCGCCACGGGTTCGTGGTGGGCCGCGAACAGCACCATGACCGGGAGTGTGTACGAGATGACCCAGACCACACCGCCGGCCGGCTGGTACGCCGACCCGTCCGGCCAGCACGGCTTCCGCTACTGGGACGGCACCACCTGGACCGACCAGGTCAGCGACGCGCCATCGGGACAGCCGGAATCACCGGGCAAGACGGCGCCCGCCCAGGGCTGGGGAACTCCACAGGGCTACCAGAACGCGCCGGTACAGACCAACTACGCACCGGACCGCGTCCAGCGCCAGGTTTCTGAAGGCGCGGGTGTACGACCCGTCCACGGTGGCGGCGGGACGCTTTTCACCGAACCGGTCCTGGTGGTCAACCAGAAGACCAAGCTCATCGAACTGACGAACGAGTACGCCGTGTTCGACCAGGCCGGCAACCAGATCGGTTCGGTTGTCGAGGTCGGCCAGAGCGCGTTGAAGAAAGCGGTACGGTTCGTCAGCTCGCTCGACCAGTTCTTCACCCACCGGCTTGAGGTGCGCGACAGCGCCGGCGTGGCCCATCTGGTCCTCACCCGGCCGGACGGATTCGAGATCGGCCAGATCGTCCAGCAGAACATTTTCGGCAAGATCCGTTTCGCGCTGGAAACCGGCGGGACGCCCATCGGAACGATCAAAACGGAGAACTGGCGGGCGTGGAATTTCTCGATCGTCGACCACGGCGACACCGAGATCGCCCGGGTGACGAAAACCTGGGAGGGGCTGGCCCGCACCCTGTTCACCACCGCTGACAACTACGTCGTCCAGATCCACCGTCCGCTGACGGATCCGCTGCGCAGCCTGGTGGTCGCCTCCGCGCTCACCATAGACACCGCGCTCAAGCAGGACTCCCGCGGCCTCGGCTGACAGCGATACGGCAAAGAACATTTAGACAGTCTCCGGGCCACAGGGCACCATTACTGGCGTGCCTTCTCCCGGCCCCGCGACACGCTCGCTCCGTCCCGTCCTAACGCTGCCCGCGCCGCCGCTCACCGTGGCGGACCTCGACGAACTCGCGCTCGACCCCCGCTTCGAGCTCGTCGACGGGATGTTCGTGGTCCGCCCATGGCCGACGCCGCTGGAAACCCGGGTGACCAAACGCCTGGTCCGGCTGCTCGTCGAGGCCACCCCGGCCGACATGCGCGTCCACACCCGTGACGTCAGCGTCCGGATCGAGCCGCGCAGCGAGGTCGTCCCCGACATCGTCGTGGCCGCCGCCGGCGACGACGACCGCCAACAACGGATCACCGGCCTGCCGTTGCTGGTCGTCGAGGTCGCCGAGGCCGGCAACCGCCGCTACGACCGGACGCTCAAGTTCGACCTCTACCGTGACCACGGCGTGCCCGACTGCTGGCTGGTCGATCCGGACGGCCCGCGCATCGACGCCTACCGGCTCGTCAACGGTGCCTACGTACCGGCGGCATCCGCGACCGGGGACGAGGAGCTGACAGTGATCACGCCGGTACCCTGCACGATCATCCCAGCCACTCTCGTAGACCCACCAAACCCAGAGTAACTATACCCAGAGTAATCATCGGACGGTTACACAGGGCCAGGCGATCAGTCGGTATCGGGTGATTGGCCACCCGGAGCCGGACAGTTACGCGGGATCGGGGATGTCGTCAGCGTCCACGATCATGTAGACGTAGCCCTGCTCGGTGAGGAAGCGCTGGCGGTGCGCGGCGTACTCCTGGTCGATCGTGTCCCGGGAGACCACGGTGTAGAAGTGCGCGCCCCGGCCGTCCGCCTTCGGGCGCAGCACCCGCCCGAGCCGCTGCGCCTCCTCCTGGCGTGACCCGAACGTGCCGCTGACCTGGATGGCGACCGCCGCCTCCGGCAGGTCGATCGACACGTTCGCGACCTTGGAGACGACCAGCGTCCTGATCTCCCCGGTCCGGAACGCCTCGAACAGGCGTTCGCGCTCCCGGTTGCGGGTCGACCCCTGGATGACCGGGGCGTCGAGCAGCTCGCCGAGCTGGTCGAGCTGGTCGAGGTAGGCGCCGATGACGAGCACCTGGTCGTCGGCGTGCCGCTGCACCAGCCGGCGCACCACCTCCCGTTTGCTGTGGGCGGTGGCGCACATGCGGTAGCGCTCCTCCGTCTCGGCGACGGCGTAGGCCATCCGCTCGTCCTCGGTGAGGGTCACCCGCACCTCGGTACATTCGGCCGGCGCGATCCAGCCCTGCGCCTCGATCTCGCGCCAGGGGGCGTCGTACCGCTTGGGGCCGATCAGCGAGAAGACGTCGCCCTCCCGGCCGTCCTCGCGCACCAGGGTCGCGGTCAGGCCGAGCCGGCGGCGGGACTGGATGTCGGCGGTCATCCGGAAGACCGGCGCCGGCAGCAGGTGCACCTCGTCATAGACGATCAGCCCCCAGTCGCGGGCGCCGAACAGCTCCAGGTGCAGGTACTCGCCCTTACGGCGGGCCGTCATCACCTGGTAGGTGGCGATGGTGACCGGCCGGATCTCCTTGCGCTCGCCGGAGTACTCGCCGATCTCCTCCTCGGTGAGCGACGTGCGCCGCAGCAACTCCGAGCGCCACTGGCGGCCGGCGACGGTGTTGGTGACCAGGATCAGGGTGGTGGCGCGGGCGTGCGCCATGGCGGCGGCTCCGACGATGGTCTTGCCGGCACCGCTGGGCAGCACCACCACACCCGAGCCGCCCTCCCAGAAACCCGCCACCGCGCCCTTCTGGTAGTCGCGCAGCTCCCAGCCGTCCTGGCGCAGCTCGATCGGGTGCGCCTCGCCGTCGACGTAACCGGCCAGGTCCTCGGCCGGCCAGCCGATCTTCAGCAGCGCCTGCTTGAGCCGTCCCCGCTCGGACGGGTGCACCACGACACAGTCGTCGTCAAGGCGCGGCCCGAGCATCGGCGCGACCTTCTTCGACCGGACGACCTCGGTGAGCACCGCGCGGTCGACGGTGCGCAGCACCAGCCCGTGCGCCGGGTCGTTCTCCAGCCGCAGCCGGCCGTAGCGGTCCATGGTGTCGGCGATGTCGACGAGCAGCGCGTGCGGAACGGCGTAGCGGGAGAACCGGACGAGCGCGTCGACGACCTGTTCGGCGTCATGGCCGGCGGCCCGGGCGTTCCACAGCGCCAACGGGGTGATCCGGTAGGTGTGCACGTGCTCGGGTGAACGTTCCAGCTCCGCGAACGGCGCGATCATGGCTCGGGCGTCGCCGGCCAGCGGATGATCGACTTCTAGCAGCAGGGTCTTGTCCGACTGGACGATCAACGGACCGTCGGTCACGTCTCACCACCCTTCCGAGGGCCTTCCGAGGGTTTCGGGATTTCCGAGGGGCTCAGGGTTCCTGAGGCGTCCGAAGGCTTCCAGGACGCCGATTTCACGGCGTCGCGTCAGGCGGACCGGCAAGCGGAGCAGACCGGCCGGCCAGCGGACACCGAGCGCGTCCGCCGATTCTCGCATGTTCGCCGGTGGTCCCGGGCAGGGCCGACGCCGTCGCCCGCGGCGGGCGTCGTCCGGGCGATCCGGCCGCAGAGCGGCCCGGCCGCCGAAATCCGGTCATCGGGAAACTCCGGTCATCGGGAGGCGAGGCGGGCCCGGCCGTTGTCAGGGAGGTCGGGCTGTCAGGGCAGGTCGGGCTGTCGTCAGGGCAGATCGGAAATGTCCTCCGTGTCAAGCGGCCGTGGAGGCGCCTGGCCGGGCACCACCGTCGGCGTCTCGGGGGCGTCCGTCCCGGCGGCGTCCACCGCAACGGGGTCCACGGCAACGGGGTCCACGGCGACCGGGCCCACGCCCGCCGACCCGGCACCGAAACCGGCTCGGGAGGCGGAAGCCGCCCTGAAACCGCCCGGCCCGCCCGGCTCGTAGAGCCAGGGGTAGCCGTTGATCTCAGCACTCGGGAGCGTGTCCTCCACATCGAGGACGCCGGTCACACGGTGTAACGCAAACCGCCGGGTCGCGCTGGTGCGCTGATCCCAGGCCGTGACCCAGCCACCCTCGACGGTCAGCGGGCGGACCACCTGGTCCCTGGGCGTCCCCTGCTGGTCGACGTATCCGAGCAGCACCCGGCGGCCAGCGCGGGCCGCCCCCTGTAGCGTCACCAGGATCAACGGCGCGGAGCGCACCATCCCGTCGACCCCGTCGGCCAGCGAACCGGCCGCGGCGGCGGCCGCCCGCGCCGTGCGGGTACTGGCGTCCCCACGGCGGATCATCCGCACCATGTCGCGCAGCTGCTCGTCACGGCCGCCCCGCGCCTGGGCACCGCCCGGCGGCCGCGGCCGGCCCGGCGTGCGGTGCACCTCCGGCCGGCTGAGCACCACCCGCCCGTCCGGGCCCTCCCCCACCGGGGAGAAACCGGCGGCGCGCAGCCCGTCGAGCAGCTTGGGCATGGGCAGCGAGCAGATCACCACCGTCGGCGCGATCCGGCGCAGCCCCAGCGCCTGGGTCCGCCGGGAGGCGACCACCTCGGAGAGGACAGCGGTGTCGTCACAGCGCAGATAGGACGCGGCCGGCCCCGCCCGCAACCGCCCGTGCCGGCGAGCGACGTCGTCCACCAGGTAGTCCAGCGTCTGCGGTACGCCCCCACGGGCCACCCGGGTGAGAAAGTCGCGGATGTCCTCGACGGTCCGCCCGGCGTCCAGCGCCCGCCGCAGGGACGTCTCGGAGAACCGGTAGACCGTCGCCGCGCCCGAGGACTCGACATCGGCCATCTGCGCCAGCTCGGCGGCGATCTCCGGCACCAGCGGGCCCGGCGCCACCGCGGTGAGGTCGGCCTGCACGAACAGTTCGCTGACGGGCTCGGGCAGCATCGGGCCGAGCGCCGCCGCCAGCTCGGAGCGGCTCGCCCCCACCCCGGCCTCGCCGCGGGCCAACGCCCACCCGGCGGCCGACAGCGCGCCCCGGCCGGTGACGCCCAGCAGCTCCGCCTCGGCGAAGACCCAGTCGACCATCCTGTCCAGCAACGGCCCGCCACGCCGCGGCATCCGCCAGGCGAGCAGCTCCCGCACCGAGGTGGGGGTGGGCGCGAGCCCGCGGGGCGCGGCGGCGAACGCGTCCAGTACGAGACGGCGCAGCTCCGGCGCGCTGCGCCGCCGCAGCTCCAGCGACAGCGCCGCGAGCTGGCGGCCCTTGTCGTCCCGCTCCCCCACCAGGCCGGGGACGTCCGGGGTGTGCAGCCACGCCTCCACCAGGACGGCCCACCGCATGGCCGGGGTCTCCACACACCACCGGTCGTAGGCCGTCGTGGGCATGATCTGGGTGTCCGTCCCGGTGGAGCCGTCGACCAGCCCGGCCGCGTAGGCGATCTCGGCGACCACCGCCGCCACCGCTTCGGTGACGTCGAGCAGCTTCGCGGTGGCGCGGAAGTCCCGGACGCTGAGACCGCCGGTGCGCAGCGGGGTGGGCGGGGCCGTCCCCCACGCCTCGAGCAGGACCGTCACCAGGCGGACCAGCGCGCCGGCGGCAAGAGCGGCGGCGCCGTCGACCTGGCCGAGATCGATCTGCCGGCCGGCGAGCGCGGGCGGGTCGACGTGCAGCTGTCCCGCCGGCCGGTCGCCGCGCAGGGCCAGGCCCACCTCCCGGGGGAGTTCGACCGTCTCCTCGTCGACGCCGACGAGCAGGCCCCGGGCGAGCAGTTCCTCCACCGGGGTGCGGGCGTCGGAGGCCGCGAGCAGGCGCCCGGCGTCGCCGGTGTGCCCCAGCGCCGGCCCGGTGGCGAGCCGGTCGAGGATCTGGCGGGCCCGCGGGCCGCACTCCTCGACCAGCCGGGCCACCCGCTCCCGCCCGGCCAGCACGGTGGTCAGCTCGTCGAGCAGGGCCGAGCGGGTGGCGGCGCCCCGGTTCCGGCGCGGGTCGACGCCGACCGCGGTGGCAAGCCGGGCCAGCTGGGTGTGCCGATGGCTGCCCAGGCACGCGCGCAACGGCCGGCCGAGCCCGAGCGGCCGCTCACCCAGCAGGTCACGGACCATGCCGACAAGCACGATGGCCGAGTCGTCCCCCCACACCAGCCCGCGTTCGCGCAGCGCCGTCAGGGCCGCCGTCACGTCCGCGCCCCCGCAGAAGGTCGACAGCTCCGCCGCGCTCACCGTCGGCGGGAGCAGCGTCAACGCCTCGCAGACCTCGAGGGTGAAGACGTCGAGCCGCTCGAGCGCGCGGGTAACGCTCACTCGGATCTCCAGCCGGGCAGCGAGGACGTCGAAGTCGGGCGGGGGCGGGGTGGCCAGGTCCGGCCGCAGGGTGAGCAGCCGGTTCAGCGCGTCATCCGGCAGGCCGCGCAGCCACCCGGCCAGGGTGGTGGGCACGTCGGAGCCGTCCGCCGGTATGGACACCCTCACAACGGTATCCGGCTGCGTGGAAGGCTTGACACGCCCTATCGTCCATCATCAAGATCGAATTCGTCGCTCACGGACACCGGGACCCGACCCACGCCGACCTGGGCCGTACCGACCTGGTCGAGCACCCAGCCGCCGCTGACGTTCCAGCGCAGCACGGCAACGGCCGGATCAAGATCATATTCATGTGGTCGAAGCGCGACGAACGCCCAGTCGGGCGAGCCGGTGGAAATCCTGATGGAGTCCACCTGGAGGCGGCCGTGGGGGACGGCTGCGACCAGCGGGCTGGCGAAGACCGCCCGGGCGATCGCGTCGACCTCCTCCGCGGTCGGCTCCCGACCGGGCGGGGCAGGAGCGGCGCCGGCATCCCGGCCGGCCCGGATGGCGGCCGGGGCTAACGCCCTGGCATGGGGATCCTCGGCTGCGGGAGCGTCCGCGTCACGACCGGCCGCCGGGCGGATGACACGTGGGCCGTTGCCGTGTGGACGCGTGGAATGTGGACGCACGCGAAGCCTCCTGCCGCGGATGACAGGTCGGGACGTTACCCGGCCAACATCACGCCAAGTCGCACATGCTGTGACAGAGCGCGACAGACCCGTCTATGCAGATTCACATGCAGGAGCCCCGAGCGCAAGGGCCGGGAACCGAATTCCTCGCACGGCGACCATCACAATGACCAGCCGCGAAACAGCGACTAGCGTGTACGGGCTATTTGGGAGCTGTTCACCGATTTGCCAATATCTCTCCTGGTAACGGAAAATCGAGACACAATAAAACACTACCATCCGACATATTTATCAATATATGGACAAGTCGCCGACCGAGAACGGCGATCGCCAAAACCTTCGATCATCAGAACCCCGGCCAGCGGCACCGAGAACATCGACGATCAACGTTCCTTGTCGACGCTCTCGACAAGGAACGTCAGATTATGATCACGAGCCCAGTCGCTGACCCGCGACTGCATGCTCGCCGAGCCCGGCAGCGCGACGGCTCGCCCGATGGAAAACCCGACGACCATGACAACGATCATCAGCAGCAGACCCAGCAGGCTCACCATCCCCCGCGCGCGGGGGGGACGGTGCCGGGCGGACGCGGCACCCGCCCGGGCCCGGGCGTCAGCGGCCGCGTCAAAGCCGGAATCGGTATCAGCGTCGGAATCGTCGGGAGCGGCGGCGCCATCAGCGGCAGCGGCACGGGCCCCACCGGCGGATGCAACGTCCGCCCGGACGCGCTCGGTGCGCGCCTGAGCGGGACGACCGGCGGTAGCGGAACGGCCGTCCTCGCCGGGAAGCGTGGTGAATCGATCGGTGGCCTCGATGTCGTTCGCACTGGAGACGGGCTTGGCGGAGCCGCCCCACCCAGTCGATGGTCCGCGCCCCGCTGTCTCCCGACCCGCCCCGGCCGGTACCCGGGCCCCGGGCGGGCGAGCAATATGATCATTCTGCCGCTGGCTCTCCGGACGGGCTCGGTCACCGGCAACCGGCCCGCGCGCACCTGCCGCACCTGCCGCGCCCGCCGGACCGGAAGCCGGTCGCGCCCGGGCATCGGACCGGCCATGCGGGGCGGGGCGGGACCCCGCGGGCCCGGAGCCGGGCGGGAGCACCGGCGGACGCGGCGTCGCGGCCGGCGGCATGCCGGCGACTGCGGACGATCGGGGCGAGGGCGGTCCGGATGAACCGACCGGTTCCGCACCGCCATGACCAGGGCGCACCGCCCCTGGCTGACGGAGTGCGGCAGCGGCGGACGCGGACCGGGCGCCGTCTCGACCACGTTCCGGAAACGGGTTGTATCCCTGTGTGGGCTCTCCGGTGTAAGGCGGCCTTCCCTGGTCCGCACCGGGGCCGGCGCCCGACACCCGCTTCCGGATGGCCGGGTGCGCTCCCTGGTCGGGAAGCCCCCGCTCGGCGGGTCGCTGCACGACGGTGGTCATGTCAAGCGGATCAGGGCCATCGGGCCCGCGGGCTCCCCGCTGGTCGGGATAGCCCTCGGCTCGACGGGCGTCGCCGGCGGCCGGCCCAGGCCCGTGCCGTGCGGGCACGGGCGGAGACGGAGACGGAGACGGAGACGGAGACGGAGACGGAGACGGAGACGGAGACGGAGCGTGCCCTCTCGGACGTCCGTTGGCAACCGGTGTGGGAGCAGCGCCGGCGTCCACACCTGGTCCATTGCCGCCCTGCCCGCCCTGCCGGCCCGGACCGGCCCGGCCCACGGGGGACGCCGTGGACCTGTAGCTGCCCGGCCCACGGCCGCTGGGTCCAGAGCTGCTGGGTCCAGGGCCGCCGGGTCTGTGGTTACCGACCACGGGCGTCGCGGACCGGTTGCCGCCGACGGGTTGGGCGCTTCTGGCGGCCCGGTCCGACAGGGTGGCGAAGGCAACCAGGCCCCTGCTCGCGGAAAGCGCCCGTATCTGGCCGAGGGCGGGCCGCTCATGCCCGTGATCCACCTGCGCCGCTCCCGCCACTACGGACCGGGACGGCGGCGGCTCAGCCACTGGGCGCCGCGACCCACCCGGCCCGGGCCGGGACGGGCCCGCCGGCTCGTTCGGCGGCCACGTCTCCTCGTCGTTACTATCCGCGATCTCACGCAGCTCACCCCGCGAGTCCGCTCGAGGATCACCTCGTCGGCCGCCCCGGGAGTCGGGGTCTCCTCGGACCACGCGAGTATCCTCCGGTCAGGTTCGCACGGCGGCGGTTGTGCCGATGTCGTCGGAACAGCGATATTAAGCGTATCCGCCACAGGTTTCCGCGACGCAACTCGCCCGGATCCTCACGGTTATACACTAACGCTTCGTAACCGACTTATGTCCGAATCCCGACACTCAACGAACCTGCTCCGCGACTCCCCTGACCACGGTCACGGCCGCGGTTTCTCCCACCGCGTGGCTCCTCCCACCGGCATCCGGTCAGAGCGCCACCTCGGTGGACGGGTCACCCCCGGTGGAGGTGACGCCCGGTGGAGGTGTCGCGGGGACGAGGGGAGCGGGCGGGGTGAAAGACCCAGGCCCGCATCAGCACGAACCGCACCACCGTGGCCAGCACGCCGCTGAGCAGCACGGTGACGATCTCGACGAGAACCCCGGACGACGACCAGAGGGCGTGCAGCAGCCCGAGCCCGGCGGAGGACACCGCGAGCCCCAGCACGAACACCACCCCGGACTCGGCGAACTGGCGCAGCGCCTCCTCGCTGCCCACCTGCCCGAACGTCAGGCGCCGGTTGGCCCAGGTGTTGCCCACCGCCGTGCCGAGCAGCGCGATGAAGTTGGCCGCGAAGGACGACGCCCCGCCCTCGCGCAGCAGCGCATAGGCGACGACGTAGGCGAGGGTCGAACACACCCCGATCGCCGCGAACGTCCCGAGCTGGCGGCCCATGTCACGAGGCAGCCGCGCGGCCCGGACCTGCGGTGGCAGGTCCACCCCGGCCCGGCCGGCGATGATGCGGCGCGCGACCCGGATCATTCCGCGGATGTCCTCCATCGCGGTCGCCACGACGTCGACCCGCGAGTCCGGGTCGTCGGTCCAGTCCACCGGCACCTCGTGGATGCGCAGGCCGTTGCGTTCGGCCAGCAGCAGCAGTTCGGTGTCGAAGAACCAGTGGTCGTTCTCGACGGCGGGCAGCAGCGCGCGGGCCACGTCCGCCCGCACGGCCTTGAACCCGCACTGGGCGTCCCGGAAGGAGGTGTGGAAGGCCACCCGCAGCATCGAGTTGTAGCAACGCGAGATGATCTCCCGCTTCGACCCCCGGACGACCCGGGACCCGCGGACGAGCCGGGAGCCGATCGCGACGTCCGAATGACCCGACAGCAGGGGCGCGACCAGGGGCAGGAACGCCTCCAGTCCGCTGGAGAGATCGACGTCCATGTAGGCCACGACGTCGGCGTCCGAGGACGACCAGGCCGCCCGCAGGGCCCGACCGCGGCCCTTGGCCTCCAGCCGGGCCACCCGGACCCGGTCGAGTTCGCCGGCCAGCCGCCGGGCGACGACCGGAGTGGCGTCGGTGCTGGCGTTGTCGGCGATCGTGATACGCCAGCCGAAGGGGAAGCGACGGGTCAGGTAGTCGTGCAGCCGGCGGATGCTGCCGTCGAGGGCCTCCTGCTCGTTGTAGACGGGGACCACCACCTCGACAAGCGGCTGTTGACGCCACCGCGCCGGTGGCGTCCCATACGGCTGCTGGCGCCACCGCGTCGGTGGCGTCCCGCACGGCTGTGGCGCCACCGTGCCCCGGGCCGCGGCCGGACCCCAACCGTCGGCTCCGGACGAGGCCTGCGACGGGATCGTCCGCGAGCCGTCAGGCCGGGCTTCCGCCAGGACGCCGGTGCTCCCGGGGGCGTCGGGCCCCGATTCCAGGTGGACGCCGGTAGGCGCGGCGCCGGCGGGCACACCACCGGCGGGCACAGGGGGCGTGACTCTGGCGCACGCGGAGCCGGTGGGCTCCGGGCCGGCGGACGGCGCGCCCGTGGCAGGGACCTCGAGGCCGTCGCCGCGCATGGGTAGCGCACAGGGCGATCCGGGCACGGCCGGACCGGCGGGGCGGTCGTCCCGAAAAGGTTTCGGCAGGTTCACACCTCCCAGCGTCGGCGACCGCGGTGAGAACGGGCTGAACCGTGCCTGAGAAGCTACTGAGTGGCTGTCACGGCGAATCCCTGGCCCCACCACGCGAGAACGGACGCGGCCGCGGAGCGCGGACGCGAAGCGGGAAACCGGAGAACGGGCCCGGGGCGGAAGGCGGTGCGCGGGTTCGGCCGCAATACCCGTCCTGTCGCAATACCCGTCCCGTCGCGCTTCCTGCCGCAGTGAAAGCATCCGTCATGGTGAAAACCCCGCTACGGAGGCGAGTCCCGGAAGGGGGACTTCGGGCGGGCGGAACAGCGGGCCGGACACGCAACAGCGGAAGGACACAGAAGGACACGGATGGATGCCCGGAACGTGGCGGCCAAGATCGTCGGCACAGGATGCCACCTGCGCCGGCATCCTGACAGCACACCTCGTTCCGTGCCGGGCTCCCTGCTTTCCCACCGTGGTTCGCTGTTTCCCACTGTGTTCCCCGCTACGGGTGTTCCCCGCGGCCGATGTTCCCCGCAGCCGGTTCCTCCCGGCGCCGTGTTACCGCGCTGCCTCCCACGGCCGTACGCTGCGTACTCTGCCGTCGTCGCCCCCGTCGGCGTGTGATCCCCCGGTGGGGGTGTCGGCCGGTGGGCCGTGTCGGGCGGTGGACACCGTCCGGTGCCACGTCTCAGCCGACTGTTGTCTGTACTTCAGTATTCACTCAGCTTGCGAGGGGAAGGTTCGTACCATGAGCACGCGGCCCCCCTTCGTCACCTTCGTGGACGGATCACCTTTGAACGCGCACGTATCCGACGACGGCATCGACGGCGTCGCGACCGGCTCGGACAGCCCGAACTGGGCGGCGCCGGATGCCGCCCCCTATCCCGTCGTCGACACGCGGCCGGCCCAGCCGGCCGTCGGCGGTGACCCACCGCCAGGCGGCCCGGGACAGGGCGGACCGAGCCCGGCGACGCCCTACGCGTCCGCTGGCGGGCAGCAGGCTCCCGCCAGCCCCGAAAACTCACCGTGGCAACGGCCGGTCGGCACGCCAGCCCCACCGTCGGCGGCCTCGTCGTCCGGTGGCGAGCCCCGCCCCTATGCCGGCGGGCCAGGCCAGCCGTCCGGCCGGGTCTGGTGGGGCACCCCGTGGAACACGCCGCAGGCAGGGGGGCCGGCCGCGGCTGGCGGCGGCGGCGAGGGAGCGTTCCCCCCGCCCGACCCGACCCGGCCCGGCTCGGCAAACTACCTCGGCGGGCTGCCCGGTGCCGGGAACCCGTTCCATGCGCCGCCCGCACCACCGGCCGGCCCGTACCAGAACCTCACGCGGACCACCGGGCCGTCGGGGCCACCGCACCGCCGCCGGCTGGTCGCCGCCGCGCTCGCGCTCGCGCTGGTCTCGGCCGGGGTGGGCGGCGGCGTGGGGGCGCTGGTGGCCGGCAACAACGACAATGGCCAGGCCGTGGTGTCCTCCGGCGGGCTGCTGCGCAGCACCGACAGCGGCTCGGGTGGCACGTCGCCGGCGGCCGCCGGCACGGTGTCGGCCGCCGCGCAGGCCATCCTCCCGAGCGTGGTCACGATCTCCGTCGCCTCCAGGAACAACGAGGGGAGCACCGGCTCCGGCGTGATCATCCGCCAGGACGGCTACATCCTCACCAACAACCACGTGGTCTCCGACGCCGCGAGCGGCGGTTCGCTGAGCGTGAGTACGCAGGACGGCAAGGACTACAACGCGAGGATCGTCGGTACCGACCCGAGCTCCGACCTCGCGGTTATCAAGATCGACGAGACCGGTCTGAAGCCGGCGACCTTCGGCAACTCCGACGCGCTCGCGGTCGGCGAACTAGTGATCGCGGTCGGCAGCCCCCTCGGCCTGAACGGCACCGTGACCTCGGGCATCGTCAGCGCCGTGCACCGGCCGGTGCGGACCGGCGACGCCGACGTCCAGGACAGCAACGCGGTTCTCGACGCCATCCAGACCGACGCCCCGATCAACCCGGGCAACTCCGGCGGCCCGCTGGTCAACAGCAGGGGCGAGCTGATCGGCATCAACTCGGCGATCGCCACCGTGGGATCGGGCGGCCGCGGTTTCGGCGGTCAGCAGCAGCAGTCCGGCAACATCGGCGTCGGGTTCGCGATCCCGGCCAACTACGCCCAGTCCATCGCCGAAGAACTGATCACCGGAGGCACCGCGAGGCACCCGTACCTCGGGGTCAGCGCGTCCACGGCGGGCGTGGGCCCGTCCGACCCGACGGGTGAGGGCACCGGCGCCACCATCGGTGAGCTGGTCAACAACGGGCCGGCGCAGCAGGCCGGGCTCCAGCCGGGCGATGTCATCACCAAACTGGGCGACCGCCGGATCACCAGTGTGGACGGCCTCATCGCCGCCGTGCGCTCACACGGCATCGGCAACAAGGTGACGGTCACCTACACCCGCAACGGCCAGACACTGACCACCGACGTCACCCTCGCCCAGCAACCGTCCTGAGCACTCGATGTCACAGGAGCGGCCGGGTCACGGGGAGCGGCCGACCGGGAGCCGGCCCGCACGGCACCGGGCGGCGGCCCGGGCGCCCGCTCCCGCACTGCCGCGCCGTCTGCCACTACCCGTCCCCACCACCGCCGCCAGCGGACCACCAGCGGTGGTGGGGACGGCGACCGAGCAGGCCAGGAATGTTACGAGTCCGTCGTGTGACAACAAAGTTTTCCCAAGATTCCGCATGACATGACCGAGACGTTCTACCGTAATAAGTGATGGTGGTGTCACTCCGTCCTTGTCAGGGCGCGGCTGCGACAGGAATCACCGATAGGGGATCCGGGAGAGTGCACTGATGGACGGCGGCATCGACCACACCACCTTCGGCACGCCCCCCCCCGCGCGGGTGCGCCACCTGTCACCCGTCCCGCCGCCTTCGACAGGAAGCCGCGACCTGAGCGGTCGGCGCCGACGCCGACATCGACGCCGACATCGTCATGCGGATCCGGCATGGTCAGCGGCAGGCATTCGACGATCTCTACGACCGGTACGCCGACGACGTCTTCTCCGTATGCCTGTTGATCCTTGGCGAGCCGACCGTCGCGCACGCCGCGGCGGGCACGGCGTTCGCCCTCGTCGCCCGTAGCCGCCTCAGCCCGCTCAGCGATCCCACCCGGCTGCACGCATGGCTGCTGGAGCTCGCCCGCGGCAGCTCACTGGCGTGGTCGGGCTCGCCGCAGGTACAGGCAGCTCCGGTACCCCACGGGATCACCCCCGAGGAGATGCTCGCCGCGACCCAGCTAGTGGCGGCGCCGGCATCCCTGCGGGAAGGGCTTGCGCGTACCTTCGATCGGGCCGCCGCCGCGGCCACCGCCCGCGATACCGCGGCCCGCGCCCACTACCGGGCGCTCAGCCTCGGCCGCGGCCCCGACGGCACAGCGGTCATCTCCCGCGACGGCGTGGCTGGCCCCGTCCCCATGGCCGGCGCCCTCCCCGGCGGCACAGTCGGCGCTGTCGCTGCCGGCTACGGCAACGGGGCCGGTACCGTCCGCGACAGCGCGGCCCACGATGTCGCGGCTCACGACGGTGCGGCTGGCCCGGGCCAGCTACCGGTTCACGCCGAGCCGGCGGACAGCGACAGGACCTTAGTCATCGGCCCGATGACAGGCCAGGGCGCTCTGTCCGGCCCGACCGGGCCGGGCCGGGACGGGCCGGGCCCGGTCGGGCCGCTGGCGCCCGGATACCTCGGTGGGGAGCCCCCGGCGGCCGGATCACCTCGGCGTGGTCGTCCGGTCGCGGCGGCTGCCGCATCGCTGCTGGTCATGGCCACGATCGGTGTCGTCGTCGCGGTCAACTGGCCCACCCCGGCATCCGACACCACCGCCAGCCGCCCCGGCACCGCGGTGATCACACCGAGTTCGTCCGGAGAAGAGCCCGGCGGCTTCTCCTCGAATCCCTCGTCCGCGTCCGGATCGTCGGCCCCGGTCGACCCCGCGGTGGGTGCGCCGCCCGCCCAGCAGCCGTCCGCCCAACGCACCGGGCCGACCACGTCCGACTTCGGGCCCCCGGCCGGGGTCGCACTGGTGTCGTCCCAGCTCTCCACCAACGACGGCCCGCTCCCCCCGCCGCCGGTGAACGCCCCGCCTACGACGATCACGGAACCGCCCCAGCCGACCGCGACGGCGACCACGCCCGAACCGGAGCCCACGGCAACCACCGAGCCCACCGGTCCCGGCACTCCGTCCAGCAGCGCGGGGACCGACCCGCCGGCGGGCAGCCCGACCAACCCGGGCGAAACATCCACGGCGGATCCGTCGATCACCGCCACGGCCGTGAGCCCGTCGGCATCCGGCGGCCCGGCGGACGAGAAAGGCGGGCCCGCGACCAGCCGCGCGCCCCTGACCTCGGTCTGAACCGCCAGGAAACGGCCACCGCCCGGCCATCGCGCCGGCCCGCGGTTCCGGAACGGCTTCGCGTCACCCGGTCGACTACCCGGCCGACGCGCTGACGGACCCGGTAGAGCTAACGGACCCGGTAGAAGAGGGTCGTCACGTACTGGTCGAAGTCGTTGACACGTAGCGTCAGTCGCAGCTGCCAGGTGCCCGGCAGCGGGACCTGCATGCCTTCGCCGATCACATGGCCGGGTGCCGCCTGGGTGAGCGGCACCGGCAGCGGGCCGACACCGGCGTCCGGCAGTGACAGCGCGGCCGACGCCTCGGCGAGCGGCTGCGCCTTCCCCGCGGGGTCGAAGACGTAGACGTGCAGGGTCTGCGGGCCACGCCTGGTGGGTGCGATGTCCACCTGGACGGTCAGCGGCCCGGCGAAGACCGTGTCGGAGAACGGGGGGACGTACGACGTCCGCGCCGGGACGGAGTTGACCAGCACCGCTGTCACCCCGAGCACCACGGCGGCGACTCCCACCTCGAGGATGATCCCCCGGCGCAGCCGCGCCAACGCGCCCTCGCTGATCCTGGGACGCGGCGGCAGGCCCGGCGAGGACGCGTCCCCCGACGGGCCGACAGCAATATCATCATTGTTTCTCCGCGCTGCCGGCGGCCCGGCTGCCCGGCCTGTCAGCAGGCCGAGGACGGCACGGCCACGATTCACGTGAATCTCCGCTTCCCGCCGGGCCGGCGGGGCTGATCCGGCGGATCCGGAAAGCCCGGGCCCGCGGCCCACGGTCTGGACGGCCACGCCCACCGCCGTACTCCCCCGACCGTCCCCGGCCGGTTCCACGGCGCTGTCCCCGACCTCGTTCCAGGCGTGGTTCCCGGCCTGCCCCGCGGTGGCGTCCGCGTCCGCCCGGTCCGCGGCCAGCGCGGCACGGGGTGGCCGATGGTGGCGCGCGACCCAGTTGTGCCCCAACCAGCCGAATCCGAGCATCATCGCCACGAACCAGAGCTTCACCAGCAGCAGACGGCCGTAGGTGGTGTTCAGCGCCGAGAGCGAGCCGACCTCCCGCCATGTCTGGTAGACACCGGTCAGAACGATCACAGTGACAGCCGCCATCGCCACACGTGACCACTTCGGCAGGACCTCGGCGAGTTCGGCGGCCCGGGCAGCCGGCACCTCGACGTCGTCGCCGGGAGGCTGCCGGCCGTCCCGCGAAACGCGCCGGGAGGTGGCCCACAGAAAGATCACAAGTACCGTGAGGCCGCCGCCCCAGGCCGCGACACCCAGCAGGTGCAGAGTCAGGTTGGCGGTTGCCAGCCACGCGTCGTCACCGACGCCCGCATGCCTGGCCGCACTCTGGGTCACCGTGGCGACAAGAGCGAGCCCCGCCAACTCTAGCAGGGAGCGCCGGTGACCCGCCATGACCGCACGCAGCAGCGGTACCGCGAGCAGCAGCGCGAGGGTGCGCAGCAGTACCAGATGCCCGTATCTGCCGTACAGGGTGGCCGACAGCGCATCCCAGCGGAACAGGGCGGACAGGCCCTGACCGGCGCCGTACGGCCCCTGCAGCAGCAACAGCGCGACGGACGAGCCGAAGGTGACCCCCCACCCCGCCCACAGCAGGCGCCGCGGGCCTGGCAGCCCCAGCCCGGCCGGCCACAGCGCCAGCAGGAACAGGCCCGCCCCGACCAGGACGGCGAGCCCTGCGAAAGCGGCGAAACGGGCGACACCGGCCAGCACGCCCACAACCACCGAGCCACGGGTGGTGGACACCGACGCGGCCGCCGACGCGTCCGGTACCACCCCGACCCCGAAGAAGAAACCGCCGGAGACCGGATGGCTGTCCGCGGAGACCACATGCCAACTGACCACGTACGTTCCGTTGTCGAGCCCGGAACGGATCCCCACCACGGCCTCGTTGCCAGCCTGCCCGTGCCGCGCGGCACCGTCGTCCACCCGCTGGCCGGACGCGGAGATGACCGTTATCGAGCCGGCGTTCACCGTGACCGACTCGCTGAAGGTCAGCGTGACCCGCGACGGTGCGGCCGGCTGACTCGACCCCCCGGCGGGATCGCTGCCCTCGAGCACGGCATGCGCGGACGCCGGCACGGCCGTCCCGACCACGGCCACGAGCATGGCCGCGAGCAGGAAGCCAACGCGACGTGCGGCGCGCCGCCAACGCCACCTGGCGTCAAAACATGGTGACGCGGTGTCAACGCGAGATCGGGTCAGCGACCCGATGCCAGTCCTGGGCCGGAATACCGGCCCGATGCCAATCCGGAACCGAACCACCGGCCCAGTGTCCACCTCGCCGCCCGCGAACGGCGGCAACGCCGGCATCCGCGGCCGGCCACCGCGTCCCACAACTCTCCCAGGAGCAGCGGAGGCCAGCGTGCCGGGAGCCGGGAGCCGGCGGAAGCTCCGGCCGGCCACGCTCCGCAGGAATCTCCATGCTGCCGCGGAAACCCTGTGCCCTTCCGGGAACCTCCGCGGCCCGCTGGCAACTTCCGAGCGTGCCACATCTTCCAGGGCCCTCCGAGCATTCTTTTAAAGATCCATAAATCCACTTCCCGTGGATCGCCGAGCGGTTTTCCGCGATCGTCGTCGGACAAGGAATCACCGGCTCCCGCTCATCGGCCGGCTAGAATCCGGCTGTATGAAGACCGCGCGACCATGAAGATCTCGTGAACGCCGCTGTCGGAAGGCTGTCCGGCCGGGTCCGGCCGGTCGGCGTGTCGCGGTGTGCGCTCGTGCTTCTGGGCGCCGTGGTCTGCCGGCTCGTCTTCACGGCCGGGCCGGCGCAGGCGCATTCCGTCAACGGTGCCTCGGCCACGAACTTCCGCACGACCGTGACCGGTCTGCGGCCGCCGGTGGACGGCGTCAGCCTCGTACCCGTGGAGAACGGCAGCCGGGTGCGACTGACCGTCACCGGCAACCACACGGTCGTCGTCAAGGGATACGACGAGGAGCCCTATCTGCGGGTGGATTCCACCGGCGTCTGGCAGAACACGCCCTCACCCGCCACGTATCTCAACCGTGACCGGTACGGGTCGAGCGGCTCCGGCCCGGCCGGCGACAGCCGGGCCGCCAAGGCAACGCCACGCTGGGAGAAGATCGCCGACGGCCGGACCGTCGTCTGGCACGACCACCGCGCCCACTGGATGGGCACGCAGGACCCGCCGGCCGTGAAGGCCGCCCCGGGCCGCTTCCACCAGATCTACACCTGGACGATCCCCCTGACCGTGGACGACCAGGCGGTCCTCGACGCCGGCACCCTCGACTGGGTTCCCGGACCGTCGCCGGTGCCGTGGCTCGTCCTCACCGCGGCTGTCGCCGCCGCGGCAGCCGCCAGCGGGCTGCACCGGCGCCGCGACGCCGCGCTGGCCACGGCCGTGACAGTGATCGTCGGGGTGGACGTCACCCATTCGGTGCTCATCGCCTGCTCCCGGGCCAGCGGCCGGCTCTCGGGGTTCGTCTACGGCAACATCGTCGAGATGACCGCCTGGATCCTCGGGCTGGCCGCGGCCGTCCTGCTGCTACGGCGCTCGAGCGCGGGCCGCTACCTCGCCGGGACCGCGGGCTTCGTCATCGCCATGGTCGGCGGTTTCGGCGACCTGGGCGTGCTGTACCGGTCCAGCGCCCCGATCGCCGGGCCGATCGGCCTCGCCCGGACGCTGACCGCGGTCACCATCGGTATCGGCTTGGGCCTGCTCGCCGCCACGGCACTGGCGTCCCGCCAGCGCGCGTCACGCGGGCCGGACGGTACGGGGCGGAAAAGCCGCCACCACAGCGACCCGGGACAGGCCGGCCCGGATCACGCCGGCCTGCCACACGACGGCCGGCAACCGACCGACATGCTCCCTACCCGGCGGGATATGGCAAGCTGACCGCCGTGAACGCGCGCACGGCGCTGCCCGCCGTCGCCAGGACACCCGCCGCCGCGACACCCGCTGTCGCCGGGACGGCTGCCGGGCGGGGCATGCGCGCGTCCGTCTTCGCCGGCTCCTCGGTCTGCCTCGCCGTGGCGGCGCACACCGCCGCCGACGGTCACCGACCGTCAATGACGATCTTCCTGGGGGCCTTCGGGTTGATCACCCGCATCGCGTACGGGCTTGCCGGGCGGGAACGCCATGCCATCGCCGTACTCGCCGGGGTCGGCCTGACCCAGATCGTCCTGCACGCCACGTTTGCGGTCACAGCGCACGACGCGGCCACAGCGCACGGCGCCGGCACGGCGTCCGACGCGGTCCTGCACGACGGAGCTGTCATGAGCGCCGTGCACGCCGTGGCGGCCGGGCTCGTCGCCGGCATGCTCCGCCATGCCGAGAAGGGGCTGTGGAGCACGAACGTCCTGCGTTCGGCGGCCGCCCGGTTCGGGATGCTCGCCCGCCGCGTCGACAGGCTGCTGCGGTCCACCCACCGGTTCGCGGCGCGGTGCGGCATCCCGCTCACGATCGGGCCAGCGGCCACCCGCGCCCCCGGCATGCCCGGTGGATGTCCGCTCGCCGCGTCCGCGCCGTCGGCGTCCATGGGCGGATGCCTGTTCGTCCGCGCCGGCAGACGACGTGGGCCGCCGGCCCGCCGTACAGCCGCCGGCCGGTCCCACCCGAGGGTCCGGCCACAACCGGCCTGACCGTCACGCGTCCGCATCCGCCACGCGTCACCTCACTCCGTGCCCTGCCCCGCGTGCCCTGTTCTGCCTGTGGACGGCGTCCGCCGCCGGACCGGCCGGCTCGGCGAGCGCTGGCCCGATGCACGCCCGCTGCCCGGATTCGCGTCTGTCGGATCCGGCGACGGCGAACGGGTCTGCGGGGCGACCGGCACTGGCTGACCGGCACTGGCCTGACCAGCATGATCTACCGGCCAGCCCGCGTCAGGCCGGTAGACCTCGGCGCGCCGGGCCGGATTCACCGTCTGTGTGGGTGAGGTGTGCGCGGGCCCGGGCTGACGCCCCGTACGCACATGCTCCCGCCGCTCCACCGGCGACGTGAAAAACCACTGTCACGCCGTCCGCGGGAGGCAGGCTCTCCGAAAGGATCGGTATGTCCCGCACCACCCGTGGCATCGCCGTGCTCGGCGCCGCCCTCACCGGCGTGATCGCCTTTGCGCTGCCGGCGTCCGCGCACGTCACCGTGCAGCCGAAATCAGCGGCTGCCGGCAGTTACACCACCCTGTCATTCAAGATCCCGACCGAACGGGACGACGCCTCCACGACCAAACTGGAGATCCAGTTCCCGACCGACACCCCGATCAGCTCGGTGACGATCGAGCCGCACCTGGGCTGGAGCTACCAGGTCGCGAAGACCAAGCTGGCCGAACCCATCAAGACCGACGACGGCTCCGTCTCCGAAGTGATCTCTCAGATCACCTGGACCGCGTCCTCCGCCGACACCGCGATCAAGCCGGGTGAGTTCGCCGTGTTCAACGTCTCGGCCGGGCCGCTGCCCGCCCAGGCCGGCACGGTCGCGTTCAAGGCCCTGCAGACCTACAGCAACGGCGAGGTCGTGCGCTGGATCGACGTGGCCCAGCCCGGTCAGGACGAGCCCGAACACCCGGCGCCGTCCCTGACCCTCACCGCGGCGGCCGCTGGCGGCGCGGACGCGCACGGCGCCTCGGCAGCCAGCGCGTCCCCCGCCGGCACCGGCACGGCCGACACGACGGCGTCGCACAGCGTCGACAGCTCCGACGGCACGGCCCGCGGGCTGGGCATCGCGGGCCTGGTCGTTGGCCTGATCGGCATCGGGGCCGGCGTGGCCGCCCTGCGCGGCGGACGCGGCGGTACGACCACATCCTGATCACCGGTGAGCCGAAGGCGACACGAAAAATCTTCGTGCTGCCTTCGGCCGGTGCCCGCCGCGGCTCCCCGCCGGCCGTCGTCCCCCGGCGCCTTTGTGTCGGCGGCCGTCCCTGCCGGTAGCGTCGGGAGGGTGCCTCGGATCGCTCACCTGTACCGGTATCCGATCAAGGGCCTGTCGGCTGAGATGCTGGGCTCGATGACGCTGTCAGCGAGCGAGGGCCTCCTCATGGACCGGGTGTACGCACTGGCAAGGCCCGAGACCGTTTTCGACGAAGCACATCCACAGCGACTGTCGAAGACCCGCTTTCTGATGCTGGCGAAGAACGCGGAGCTGGCCCGCGTCGCGAGCCGGTACGACGCCGCCACCGGTCTGCTCACCCTCGACCACCCGGTCGGGAAGCTGACCGCCGACCTGGGTAACGCTCGGGACCGGACAGCGGTGGAGGACTACTTCGCGACGCTGCTCGCCGACACCCTGCACGGAGACCGGCCACGGCTGGTGGCCGGCTCCGACAGCCACCGGTTCACCGATGCCTCCATTGTCTCCGCCGATATGATGCGAGCCATTTCGATCATCAATCTGGCCTCTGTCCGCGACATCGCGGACCGGCTGGGAACGGACGTCCACCATCTGCGCTTCCGGGCGAACATTTATGTGGACGATGTCGACGCCTGGTCGGAACTGGACTGGGTCGGACACGAGATCGACCTCGGCGGGGTGCGTGCCAAGGCGCTCGTCCCCACCGGCCGGTGCGCCGCGACCACGGTCAACCCGCGGACGGGCGAGCGTGACATCAGGATTCCGAAGGAACTACAGGCCCACTATGGACACATCAACTGCGGGGTGTATGCCGCCGTCCGTTCCGACGGCACGATCAGAATCGGGGACCAGGTCACGGTGGACGATCAAGCCGCCCCGGAACAGCCCTGAATGATCTGAAAGTCGACCGGCGCGCCCTGACCCAGCGGCAACGGACATCCCCCGCGCCGCGCCACCGACTTCAAAACCGCTATGGCCTGTTCACCCCCGATGAGTAGACACACCCGCATGCGCTACTGAAGATCTATCCGGGACGCTTTAGGCTTCTGGTCCTGTGAGCCCCGTTCTCGCGTCAGGCCGGGCCGGGAACTTCGTCCGGGCGCTGCTGACCATCCTCGTGATGGCCCTGGTGTTCCGCGAGATATATCTGCTGTGGTTCTTCCACACCCCCGCATGGACGAGCAGACCCAAGGAGATCCGCTGGTGTGGGGCGTGGTACGAACGGAGCAACGAGCGTGACCGTACGCTGGTGGAGGCCCGCGACCTCGCCGGCGGCTCCCTCGTCCAGGTCTCCCGCCTGCCCGTGTGGAAGCCGATTGTCGCTTACAAGCCGTCCGGCGACTGCCCGCCGTACATCTTCGGCAAGGTCGGTGATGACACCTTCACCACCTATCTGATCAGTGGGGACTGACCCTCAGCCGGGAGCCGGCTATGGTCGCCGGGTCCGCCCCCGGCTGGGGCTGCTGGAGAACGTGCACCCGAGCATGGATCGAGTTGCGCTGCTGCAGCGCGGCACGGACGGCCCGGTGCAGTCCGTCCTCCAGGTAGAGCGTGTTGTCCCAGTCGACGACGTGGGGGAACAGATCCCCGTAGAAGGTCGAGTCCTCGTCGAGCAGGACGTCCAGCGCGAGCACTCGTTTGGTGGTGGCCAACTGGTCCAGCCTGACCTGGCGCGGCGGAATCGCCGCCCACTCCCGCTGGCTCAGCCCGTGATCGGGATAGGGGCGACCGTCACCCACCCATTTGAAGATCACCCAGCACCTCCTCGCCGAGGCCTCGACGTCGCGGAACATCTGATGGCCAGTTGGCCAAAGGCCGCATGATCATGCTCCTCCTCGCGCTCGGACTCCCACCGAATCCGGGGCTCCCGCCGGAGCGGCGAAGCCGATCCAGGAGGTCCGGATGCCGACCTGGGAAGTCCGGAGGCTCCAACAGCCTACCGACCAAAGACCAGATGATCGCAATCCTTCTCATGCGACCGGAGGCCTCACAGGATGCCGGAGACCTCCGTCAACCCAGCGGATCGCAGCCGTTCTCTACGGTAGTTGTTCGTATATTGTTTTGGATCGACAACGTCATCCAAACTGTCATCCAAAATCAACACTTCACGTATTATAGCCAACCGAAAACCGTTCACCGTCAGAGTCGAACGGCGCCGGTCGGGCATCACCCGGGGCGCCCCCGCTCCCCCACCCATGCCGCCGTCCCGTCCGCGACGCGCCGGGCGCCGTCCTCGACACGTCGAGGGCCGCCCGCGACGTGTCGAGCGACACCGACCGGAACCGCTCCCGGAGCAACCTCGCGACCTCGGCCCTGTCGACGTCCTGACCTCCCGACGCCCCGAGCGGCTTCCGCACCGCTGGCTCCAGCGGATCCAGCGGACGCTGTAGGCAGACACCGTAGAACGCGAAAGAAACGTAGAAGAAACGTAGAAGAGATCTACTCTTCATACTCAATCTGCCGGCGACCGCACGCCGTGGGCGGTGGGCGCCGTCCACGCGCACTCGCAGCCTTTACAGTACCACCAGCATTCTTGTCAATGTGATCAACATAACCTAGTGTGATCTTTTGCGATCCACTGCTGTTCCATTGCACGCAGACCGGCGGCTAATTAGGTTAGCCTTACTTAAGGGAAGGTAATCATATTTTAGCGGAGGGTATCGTGACGGCACCGACACCGCTCGAGGAAGCGACGCCCAGCCGGGCCCGCACCGTGATCGCCGGAGCCCGACACGCTCTGCTGACGCTGCCATACGAACGCCTCTGCGGCCGGGTCGGCCTGCTCGACGACGGTGGCGAGCCGATCCTGCTCGTCACGGCCGGCAGCCCGCCCGCGCACGCGGCCGGCAGCTCCCCGACAGCGCGGGTCGACATTCACGGGCCGCAGGGTGAGCGCCTCGTCCTCTCCGGCTCCCTGCGCGTCGTTCCCGGCCCGGCGACGGACGTCATCGCGCGGCTGGCCGGGCCTGGCTGCCCGACACCGCGGCCACCCCTCGGCTCGTGCGGGCACGATCATGATCTCGTCGCGATCGCGATGATCGTCGCCGAAGTCGCCCTCTACCTGCTCACTCCCACGGATCCCGGCGGCGCGGCGGCCCAGCCGTCATCGGATCATGACAAAATAGATCATGACAAAATAGATCACAGCGGAACGGATCGCGGCGGGACCGGATCGGCAGACCTTCCCAGACCGCGGCCGACCGCGCCCGAGAAAGCCACGACAGGGAGCAGCCGGCGGGCACCACGGGCCGCGGGTGAACGCGACCGCGGGCGAGCCCGGGCCGCCGGTGGCTGTGGGACCCGTATCGACCTGATCGCCTACGCCCTGGCCGAGCCGGACCTGATAGCGGCCTACGCGCCGGATCTGGTGGCGCATCTGAACACGGTGCACGCCGAGCAGATCCGCCGCCTCGCCGAACACACGGTCGCCGTCGACACCGACCAGGGCCGCGGGGCGCGGCAGCCCGCCGGCCCCAGGCTGGTGAGGATCGTGCGGTCGGGACACGCGCGGGAGCTCGCCGGCGCGCAGATCACCCGGCTCGACCACCAGGGCCTGGACATGTGGCGGATGGGGCCTTCGGGAGCCGAGGAGATCCATCTTCCGTTCCGGGCACCGCTGCGCGAACCACGCGAGCTCGGCAGGGAGATCCGCTGGCTGCTCGGGCTCGTCTGAAAACCCGTCCGAGCCTGCCCTACCCGGCTGGACTGTCCCGAGTCCTGTCCGCATCCCCTGCGGAACGGTCCGGCCCTTCTGACCGGCGGCAGCGCGGAACGGTTTCCTGCCCCGCGGTGGCGCGGGCTCGTCCGGCCCGGCCGGCGGCCCCGCACGGAATGGCCAACGGCCTGAGACGACGGCCGTTCACAGGCTGGTCGTCCGCGGGCGGATTATCCACAGATCATTCCGCGGGTCGGCCACCAACGGGCCAGTTGTCCACAGAGCCGGCCACCGATGGGCCGTGGGCCCCGGCCTGTCCGCATAATCGGGATCGCGCACCGTCGTCGCATCCATGCGGGAGGTCCGGATGCTCCACCGGATGAGAACCCGGCTGACGCCGGTCACCACCCTCACCATCCTGATCGGCGTCATCACGCTGTTCGCCATGGGCTGCTCCAGCTCGTCCGACACGCCCGCATCCGGCGGTACGACGGCCCCCGGGCCTGCCGGTACGGCCCAGACGGGCCAGGCGGCTTCCGCCGGCGTCCCGGCAGCCAGCCGGACGGCCAGCTTCCGCGCGCCCGGCAGCACCCCGGGGACGGTCGAGGTCGGCCTGGTCGGTCTGAAGGCGGACGGGCGTCTGAGCACGCTCACTCTGCTGTGGACACCGAGATACACCGGCGCCCCGCGGGAGAAGGAGATTTCGGTCTTCGACATGTTCGACGGGCACAGCCCCGCGGTGACCCTGGTCGACAGCGTCAACCTGAAGCGCTACCTCGTCGTCCAGGACAGCCGCAACGTCGAGCTGGGCGCGAGCGGCCCCCAGACGAAGACCTCCAACAACACCCCGGTCAGCGCCTCGTACACCTTTGCCGCGCCGCCCGCGGACGTGCGGACGATCGACGTCTACGCCGACGACCGGCTGCTGTTCGACGACGTCCCGGTCGGCCGGTGAGCCCCGTGCGGACGCGGACGCCGAGCGCGCTGACCGGCCCCGCACAGCTCGGTCCCGCGTGGGCCGGGTCCACGCTGACCCGGCCCACGCTGACCCGGCTCGGCGCGGTCGTGCTGGCGTCGGTCACCGCCGTCGTGTCGTGGCTGTGCGTGCCGACAGCCCGCGCCGCGACGGACGCCCCCACGACTGCACCCACAGTAACCGATCAGGCGATCATCGAGTCGATCCGGGAGATCAATCCAGCGGCGGCGATCCGGCCGATCGACGTCGAGCGGTCTGTTGTCACGCTGCGTACCGAGAGGCGTGACGGCTCCGGCGTGGTCGTGACGATCAGCTCGGACGTGCTCTTCGCGTTCGACTCGGCCAACCTGACCAAGGCGGCCCGCGAGCAGCTCGACGGCATCGCGGCACAGCTCGGCAGGGTGACCGGCACGATCACCGTCAACGGGTATACCGACAGCACCGGTACGCCCGCGTACAACGTGATCCTGTCCCAGCAGCGGGCGAACGCCGTCGCGAACCTGCTGCGTCCGAAGGCCCCGCCCGGCGTCCTCGTCTCGGCGACCGGGCACGGCGCCGCCAACCCGGTCGCGCCGAACACCAACTCGGACGGCTCGGACAACAGCGCGGGCCGCGGCCAGAACCGACGGGTCAGCATCATCTACCGCACATCATGACCGTCACACATGACGATCGACCACACATGACGATCGATGCCGAACCCGTTCCCATCGCTCAAAGCGGCGCTCCCCGTCGTGCCGTACCTGATACCTGTCATCATGATCTTTTTGGATACGGCCGGTATCACGGTCCGGAACCGCGGCGGCGGGTCCGTGGCCGTTCGTGCCCGCGTGGACCGCATCAACCTGTGCGGGTGAGATGGCCGGTGGGGAAGCGGCCCGCAATGCCGGACGCGTCCAGTGGTCGTACCGTCTCAGAGCATGACCGAGGCAACGCGGTGGTTGTCGAGCTCCACATTCAGGAAATCAGTCGTATGGTCGGTGGATCTCGCGGAACAGGACACGGTCACGGCCGCCTGGCGGCCAACCCGACCGGACGGCCCCATCGGTCCGGTCGCGTCGGATCCGCGGGTCGTATCCGATCCACCATCTGATCCGGCCGTATCGGATGAAACGCGAGAGCCCGGAACGTCCCCGGCCGTGGTCTTCGACCGGGCGACGGTCGCCTACGACCGGGTCCCGGTGCTGGAGAACGTCCATGGAACGGTCGAAAGCGGCCGTACCGTAGCCGTCATCGGCCCGGACGGCGCCGGAAAGTCGACGCTGATGAAAGCGCTGCTCGGGCTTGCCCCAGTGGTGAGCGGATCGGTGACGGTACTCGGCTGCCCACCGATGCAGGCCCGCCGCCGGGTCGCCTATGTCCCGCAGGTCGACGCTCTCGGGCCCGACCCGCAGGTGACCGTCGCCCAAGCCGTCCTCATGGGCCGTTACCGCTCGCTCGGCTGGGTACGGCAGCCCACCCGCACGGACCGGGCCATCGCGGCACGTGCCCTGGAAACGGTCGGGCTCACCCACCGCGCCGGGGACCGGTTCGAGACGCTGCCCGGCGGGCAGCGCCAGCGGGTGCTCCTCGCCCGCGCCATCGCCCAGCAGCCGCACCTGCTGCTGCTCGACGAGCCGTTCGACGGTGTGGACGTCCTTTCCCAGCAGGCGTTGCTGTCCGCGCTGGCGGCCGTGCGCTCGGCCGGCACCAGCGTCATGATGTCCACGCACGATCTCGCGCTGGCCCATCTGACCTGCGACAGCGTCTGGCTGCTCAACCGCCGCCAGCTCGGCTCCGGACCGGCAGCAGCCACCCTCACCCCGGAGAAGCTGCGCACCACCTACCACGGCGGCGGCCCCCAGCACCTGCCGCATCATCGGCCGCGGCACCATCCGTCGCGGCACCGCGCCGAATAGCCGCCCAGACATCCGAATCCAGCTGTCGGAACACGGCCGGTATCGAATGATCCGCTGGACGCCCCGGCTGGGCGCCACGGCCGGACATCACTACCGGACATCACGAGCGGGCATCGCGAGCGGGCATCGTGGCCGGGCGCGGGACCCACGGCCGCGGGTGATCCGTACCGGGTAGCCCGGCGGATCCGAGTGACCCGGCAGACCTTCGGGCCCGCGGGCCTTCCGGGCCGAAAGCCTTCCGGACCATCGGTATCCGAACCATCCGGATCGCTTTCCGGACCACCCGGACCCGACGGAAACCGGAGCCGGCAAACGCATGACCGCCCGTCTTCAACCCACCATGCGCCGGAAACCCGCATCGCCCGAAAAGCCCGCCCGCCGGCAGCATGTCGCAAACATGATCGCATCGCCGTTGGCCGTTGGTCCTGCACTGTGCGTGCCCGAGGTTCCGAAAAGCGTGGCCCACTCGTCATGGGCGAGAAAACCCGGTGGACGGTGCACCTACCCTTGGCTCATGGAGTTCACCCAGTCCGACAAGCTCACCGGCGTCTGCTACGACGTCCGGGGCCCCGTCCTGGACCAGGCGACGAAGCTGGAAGCCGCTGGTCAGCGCATCCTCAAACTGAACATCGGCAACCCGGCGCCGTTCGGGTTCCACGCGCCACCGGCGGTCCTTGAGGCAGTGGTGAACGGCCTCGCCGAGGCACAGGGCTACAGCGACTCCAAGGGCCTGCTCTCAGCCCGCACGGCCGCGGTCCGGTACGCGAACGGAAAGGGCATCACCGGTATCGATCCCGACGGGGTCTACCTCGGCAACGGCGTCTCAGAACTGATCATGATGTCGCTGCAGGCGCTGCTCAACGACGGCGACGAAGTGCTGCTCCCGGCGCCGGACTACCCGCTGTGGACAGCCGTGGTCAGCCTGTGTGGCGGGCGGCCCGTCCACTACCTGTGCGACGAGTCGGCCGGTTGGATGCCGGACCTCGACGCCCTGGCCAGCAGGATCACCACGCGCACCCGTGCGATCGTAGTGATCAACCCGAACAATCCCACCGGCGCGGTCTACGACCGTGAGATCCTCGAGGGCATCGTCGAACTCGCCCGCCAGCACAACCTGATGATCTTCTCGGACGAGATCTACGACCGGATCCTCTACGACGACGCCGAGCACATCTCCACCGCGGCCCTCGCCCCGGACGTCGTGTGCGTGACGTTCAACGGGCTGTCCAAGGCATACCGGCTGGCCGGCTTCCGCTCCGGCTGGATGGTGCTCTCGGGCCCGCGCACGCACGCGTCCAGCTATGTCGAGGGGCTCAACATCCTGGCCAACATGCGGCTGTGCGCCAACGTCCCGGGCCAGTTCGCCATGCGGGCCGCGCTCGAGGACGACAGCGGCGCGGGCGACCTCGTCCTGCCCGGTGGCCGCCTGCACGAGCAGCGGGACGTGGTGTGGAAGCTGCTCAACGACATTCCGGGCGTGTCGTGCGTGAAGCCGAAAGGGGCGCTGTACGCGTTCCCGCGGCTCGATCCGGACGTCTACCCGGTCACCGACGACGAACGGCTCGTCCTGGACCTGCTCCTGGCCGAAAAAATCATGGTTGTGCAGGGCACGGGTTTCAACTGGCCGCGACCCGATCACTTCCGGATCGTCACGTTGCCGGACGTGGACGACCTCACCGACGCGGTGAGCCGCATCAGCAGGTTCCTCACCGCCTACGCCCAGGGGGAAACGGTCCACCGCCGGGACGGACTGCCCACCTTCGAGCCACAACACGTGCCGAGCTGACCCGCCTGCGGCAGGATACCCGGATTCACCTTTTTCGTGCAGAAGAGTCCGAACAGGCAGAATTCGGACCAGTCGGGGATGACGGAATCGCCGGCCGGGTTTACCCGACGTATTCATTTCGCCGGATATTGGTGGTTCTTGGCGCCATCGGGCACGGATCTGACGATGACGGCCGTAACCGGTTCGGGTCCGGTCAGGAGTCGGATCGGTCAGGAACGGCGCCGGGACGAGATGGTGGCCGCCGCGCAACCGCACCGACCGAGGGAGCTGGACCGCCACGGTATCGCCGGCACCCGCCGGCGGCCGCCGATGGCCGCCGGCGCGGCTGCGACCGCCCGCTGGCGGCCGTCCCACCGCGGAAGCCGTAGGTGGGGCGATGGAGGAGTAGGTGGAACAGGTTGTGATGACAGCGTTTTCCACCTACACCCACGCAGGCCGTAGGTGGAAAACGGCGCGTCGGCAGCGGTTTTCACCTACGGCTGAGAGCGTTGGATCTGCCGCCGCGGGATGTCGGACATGAGTAACGGTGTGTGATTCCAGTCGCGAAGAGGCCCGTGTCGAAACCGTTCCGTCTTCCTGGTCTGACGTTCCGTCTCCTGATCTGACAGAGACCTGTCGGCCGGGGCCCCGGCCGACGTACGGTGAGAGAGTGAAGGCTGTGTCCAGTGCCGAATCCAGCCGAGCGACCCCCGCCCCGACGGCATCGTCCCGGGGGGCCGCGCCCGCCACGGAACCATCGCGGGCCGGGCCGGGTGGCGGTGGCCGCCGGGCCATGCTCGGCCGTGGAACCACTGTCCGGGCCACCCGTCAGGGAGACGCCGTCTGCGCCGCGCTGGCCGAGATCGACGCGTTCACCAGCGCCCAGGACCTGCACGCCCACCTGCGCGACATGGGGCAGGCCGTCGGCCTGACCACCGTCTACCGGCATCTGCAGGTCCTCGCCGACCGGGGCGAGGTCGACGTGCTGCGCCGCGACGACGGGGAGACTCTCTACCGCCGCTGCGCGACCGACAACCATCATCATCACCTGGTCTGCCGCCACTGCGGCCGGACCGTCGAGGTCGAGGGGCCCGAGATCGAGGCGTGGACCGACCGCGTCGCCGCGGCCGCGGGCTTCACCGACGTCGCCCACACCCTGGAGATCTACGGGACCTGCGCCGGCTGCGCCGCCGCGGCCCCTCCAAGCTGAACGACATCCGTACCGTAACCATACGTAGCCGCGCGGACGGCGAGGCCAACGATGGCACGGACATGCGCTCCCGACCGCCAGAAAAGATCACCGCGAGTTTGTCGCTGTGTACGCTCACGGGCCGAAAACCGTACAGAACGACAAACACTTCTGGATCATTACCTGTGCGGACGGTCGCGGACGGTGTCCGCGACCCGTTGTTGAGCGGCTGCCGGCTCGGCCGGCTGTCGGCTCGGCCTGGCTAGCGGCCGGCGCCCTGCTCCGGACGGCTCCCGCCGGGTGGGCTGACCAGCGCCGGGGCGAGTTCCCGCCACTGCCGGCGGGGCAGCCCGCGGCGGTCCGGGTCAAGCACCTGGACGCACACGTGGTCGGCGCCGGCGTCCAGATGCTCCTTGATCCGGCCGAGCAGGACGTCCGGGTCGCCCCAGGGCACGATCGTGTCGACGAGCCGGTCCGAACCCGCGTCCGCGAAATCGCTGTCGGTGAAGCCGAACCGGCGCAGGTTGTTCGTGTAGTTCGGCAGCCGCAGGTAGGAGCCGGTGTGCCGCCGGGCCAGTTCCCGCGCGGTCTCGGGGTTGGTGTCCAGGACGAACGCCTGCTCCGGGACGAGCAGCTTGCCCGGCCCGAGGATCGCCCGGGCGCTCGCGGTGTGCTCCGGCGGCACGAAGAACGTGTGGGCGCCGTCCGCCCGGGCGCGCGCCAGCTCCAGCATCTTCGGCCCGAGCGCGGCGAGCACCCGCGGTGACGACGCCGGCGGAATTGCCCGGTACTGCTCCCGGGCGCTGGCGTCCATCTCGTCGAGGTAGGCGCGCATCTGCGTGAGCGGTTTGGTGTACGGCACCCCGCGGATCTCCATCAGGGACGCGTGCGACACGCCGACGCCGAGCAGGAACCGGCCGGGGAATGCCTCGGCCAGCGTCAGTTGCCCGGCCGCCATCGTCTGCGGGTGCCGGGCGAGGATCTGCGCGATGCCGGTGGCGACGGTCAGCCGTGGCGCCGCCGCGAGCATCAGCCCCGCGGTGACCAGCACCTCCCGGCCCCTGACCTCGCCGGTCCAGACCGCGGGATAGCCCAGTTCGTCGAGTTCGGCGACGGCGTCGCGCACCACGGACGCCGGCGAGTAGTCGAACTGGCCGCTCCAGATCCCGACCTGACCGAGCGTCACCGAGGCGGACGGGTCGGCGGGGCGGGCCGCGATGGCGGGTACGCCGGCCTCCGGCGCGGCCGACCTTGTCCCAGCCGACCTTGTCCCGACCGGCTCCGTCCCGACCGGCTCCGGCTCACCGGCGGTGATGGGCGTCTGCGCAACTGTCACCGCACCACGCTATCCGGGCCGAGGCACCGACCGCCCGTCGGGCGACCTGGCCGCGAGGGAGTGTCGTTCGCGCGGCCGGCACCCGGTCGGCACCCGGCCGGCACCCGGCCGAGCAGGCTCCGTCCAGACCCGGGCCAAGCCGGATGAACGAGCCGGATGAATCGACCCAGAGCAGGTTGGTGCCAGGCCGCAGCCCCGGGACCGGACCGGCTGGCCCGGCCCCGGGGCGGGGCCGGGCTGGGCCGGATTCGTCGAGGTCAGGCCGGGTGTCCGAGCTTGCTCACCGCGTCCGGACGACTATCGTCTACTGCGCGGCGGTCCCGCCGACCCGCGTGGCCGGCCGCCTCGGACGCGTCCGGTGGATGCCGACACCAACGGAGATCCACCGGGTACACCCATCGCGCAGGCCGTCACCGACGATCTCGGGAACGGCCGAGGACGACCGGAGGACGCCATGTCCGCTCCTGACACAGAGTCCGCTGAGACAGAGTCCGCTCCTGACACAGACCGCCTCGACACCGTCGCCGCACCCGTCCCACGCGACCCGGCGGACGCCGGCAGCGGCGCCGGCGACGATGACACCGCGCCGGTCCGGCTGCTGACACCGGACGGGCGCCGGCTGCCCCTGGCCGACTACGATCCGTACCTCGCCGACCTCACCGACGCCGACCTGGTCGGGCTCCTGCGCGACATGGTGATCGCACGCAGGCTCGACGAGGAGTCGACCGCCCTGCAACGCCAGGGTGAGCTCGGCCTGTGGGCGAGCCTGCGCGGGCAGGAGGCGGCCCAGGTCGGCTCGGCGCGGGCGCTGCGCACCGACGACATGGTCTTCCCGACCTACCGTGAGCATGCGGTGGCCTGGTGCCGGGGCGTCGATCCGCTGGACGTTCTCGGCCTGTTCCGCGGGGTCGCCCACGGTGGCTGGGACGTGGACGAACACGGCTTCCAGACGTACGCGATCGTGGTGGGATCCCAGGTCCTGCACGCGACCGGCTACGCCATGGGGGTCACCAAGGAGGCCAGGACGGGTCTGGGTCGCCGGCCGGTCGGGACGGCCCACCGGCCCGCCACCGACAGCACCGGCGGCACCGCTGGTGACAGCGACGGCACCGCCGGTGACGGCGACGACCTGCCTGCGACCCTGGTCTACTTCGGCGACGGAGCGTCCAGTCAGGGTGACGTCAACGAGGCGTTCAACTGGGCGGGCGTGTTCGAGGCGCCGGTGGTTTTCTTCTGCCAGAACAACCAGTGGGCGATCTCCGAGCCGACACGGCGGCAGACCCGCGTCCCGATCTACTTCAGGGCCCGCGGGTTCGGCATCGCCGGCGTCCGGGTGGACGGCAACGACGTGCTGGCGACCCTGGCCGTGACGCGCTGGGCGCTCCACCAGGCCCGCCAGGGACGACCGGCCCTGGTGGAGGCGGTCACCTACCGGATGGGCGCGCACACCACCGCGGACGACCCGTCCCGCTACCGCCAGGCGTCGGAGCTCGCGCGCTGGGGCGCCCTCGACCCTGTCCAGCGGATGGCGGCCTACCTGCGTGGCCGTGGGCTGCTGGACGACGACGCGGCCGCCGCCCTGGACCGGGAGGCCGACGCGCTCGCGGCCACCCTGCGGCAACGGTGCCTGAACCTGCCCGACCCGGCTCCGCTGAGCCTGTTCGACCACGTGTACGTGCACGACACCGAGGAACTGGTCGACGCGCGGGCCACGTTCGCCGACTTCACCGAGGCCGACCTCCCCGAGGCCGGCTTCACCGAGGCCGAGCAGACCGACCAGGCCGAACCGGCCTACCAGAGCGAGCCGTCCCACCGGAGTGAAGCGTCCTACTGGAGCGAGCCGGTACCCCGGAACGGGCCGTCCCGACCGGCCGGGACGGCCCAGCGAGCCGCCCGCCCGGGCGGGCCACCCGCGGCCGCCCGGGCGGGCGCGGGTGGCCGGGCGACAGTGGTCCGGCCGGTGCCGACGGTCACCGTGGCGACGGCCCGCGGCACCGGAAGGGCGCTGTGACCATGCCGCGCCAGCAGGACACCGCGACCGCGTCGCGCCAGCAGGGTGCCGCGACCACCCCACGCCAGCAGGGTGCTGTGGCCACGTCGCACCCGCGGGTCGCCGCGGCCAGGTCGTCGACGCTGACCCTGGCCAAGGCCCTCAACGCGGGGCTGCGCACGGCCATGGATGACGATCCGAGAGTCGTCGTGATGGGCGAGGACGTCGGCCGGCTCGGCGGGGTCTTCCGCATCACCGACGGGCTGCTGGCCGACTTCGGCGAGGAACGGGTGATCGACACCCCGCTCGCGGAATCCGCGATCATCGGGACGGCGATCGGGCTGGCGATGCGCGGGTTCCGGCCGGTATGCGAGATCCAGTTCGACGGTTTCGTCTACCCCGCCTTCGATCAGATCGTCACCCAGCTGGCCAAGATGTACTACCGGACGCGGGGCCGTGTCCGCCTGCCCGTGACGGTCAGGATCCCCTGCGGCGGAGGCATCGGCGCGGTCGAACACCACAGTGAGTCACCAGAGGCATATTTCTGCCACACCGCCGGGCTGAAGGTGGTGGCCTGCTCCAACCCGGTCGACGCCCACACGATGATCCGCCAGGCTGTCGCCACGGACGACCCGGTGATCTTTTTCGAGCCCAAGCGCCGCTACTGGGACAAGGCCGAGGTCACCACCGGCCTGCCGCTGTCGGCGGCCGCTCCGCTGCACGTCAGTCGGGTCGTGCGCCCCGGGGACGACGCGACGCTGGTCGCCTACGGCCCGATGGTGCGGACCTGCCTGGACGCGGCCGCCGTCATGGCCGAGGAGGGGCGCGAGCTCGAGGTGATCGACCTGCGCACGCTGTCCCCGCTCAACCTGTCGCCCGTGTTCGCGTCCGTCCGGCGGACCGGGCGGCTGGTGGTGGTGCACGAGGCGCCGTCGAACGTGTCCCTGTCCGCGGAGATCGCCGCGCGGGTCACCGAGAAGGCGTTCTACTCGCTGGAAGCCCCAGTGCTACGTGTCACGGGATACGACACCCCGTATCCGCCATCTCGTCTGGAGGAGCGCTACCTGCCAGACGTCGACCGGGTGCTCGACGCCGTGGACCGATCGTTCAGCTACTGACCGGCATCTGCTGACCCGTATCGACCCCTACCGGCCCATATCTACCCGTACCGGCCGCCCACCGACAGCGAGATGTTCAAAAGCCTTCGTGATGCCGCAGGACCGGGCGCCGGTCATCGGCCGTTCCCGGTCATCGGTTGTCCCCGGCCACCAGTTGGAGGTCACCGTGTCACGTGCGCAGTTCCGGCTCCCCGACCTGGGTGAGGGCCTGCCCGACGCCGAGATCGTCCGATGGCTGGTGGAGGTGGGTGAGCACGTCGCTGTCAACCAGCCGATCGCCGAGGTGGAGACCGCCAAGGCGCTGGTGGAGGTGCCCTCCCCGTTCACGGGCGTGCTGGCTGTCCGGCACGCCGAGCCGGGCGACACGGTCGAGGTGGGGCAGCCACTGGTGACCATCGACACCGGCGCCGGCGGCGAAACCGGCGGCGGAACCAAAACTGTGGACGCCGCCACCGACAGCGCCGAATCCAGCGCCAACAGCATTCACAGGGCGGCTGGCGCGGACGCCACGGCAGGCGGCGCCAGCCCCGTCACGGCCGGTCCGGGTGCCGCGAAGGGCCGGCGGCGCGGTCAGGCGCCTGCCGCGTCCGGCCCGGATCCCGCAGCCGGCCACCCGCCTGGTCCGGCCGCGTCCGGTTCGGACGAGCGGGGCGACGAGCGGATGCCCGTGCTGGTCGGGTACGGCCCGCGCGGGGCGTCCGGGGTGTCCCGGCGGGCCTCGCGCCGAAGCGCGCGCCAGGACCCGGCAGACAGGCGCCAGGACCCGGCAGGCAGGACGGACGGGGCAGCCTCGACAGCGGTGGCCGGCTGGCCCGCGACGCGCGGGTCGGCGCAGCCCGCTGGTCGACCCGGCAGCCCGCGGCCGGTCGACAGTTCCGCCGGGCCGCGGCGGTCGGCCCAGGCCGTCGCCGTGCTCGCGAAACCACCGGTGCGCAAGCTCGCCCGCGACCTCGGTGTCGACCTGGGCACGGTCGTCGGCACCGGGCCGCACGGGACGATCAGCCGCGCCGACGTCGAGGCGGCCCGGACGTTCGCGAACGGCCACGACACCGACCAGGACCGGGTCCGCCGTATCCCGGTGACGGGCGTCCGGCGGGCGACCGCGCAGGCGATGGTGTCCAGCGTGGCGAACGCGCCGCAGGCCACCGAGTTCGTGAGCGTGGACGTCACCGAGACGATGGCGGCCCGCGACCGGCTGGCCGCGCTGCCCGAGTTCGCCGACGTCAGGGTGACCCCGCTGCTGTTCGTCGCCAAGGCGCTGCTGACGGCCGTCGGCCGCCAACCAATGATCAATTCCCGTTGGGAGGACGCGGTCGGCGACGAACCCGCGCGGATCGCCGTCCACGGGTACGTCAACCTCGGGATCGCGGTGGCCTCGCCGCGCGGGCTCGTCGTACCGAACATCGCGGACGCGGACCGGATGAGCCTCGTCGAGCTCGCGCACGCGCTGCACGAGCTGACCGTCACCGCCCGCGGCGGAAAGAGCACACCGGAGGCGCTACGCGGCGGGACGATCACGATCACCAACGTCGGGGTGTTCGGCGTCGACATCGGAACCCCCATCCTCAACCCGCCGGAGGCGGCGATCCTCGCGCTGGGGGCGATCCGTCCGATGCCCTGGGTGCACGAGGGCGAACTGGCCGTCCGGACGGTGGCGCAGCTCGCCCTCACCTTCGACCACCGGATCGTCGACGGCGAACTTGGCTCCAGGGTGCTTGCGGACGTCGCCCGGATGCTCACCGACCCGACCGTGGCCCTCGCCTGGAACTGACCCACCGACGAGGACACGGGCAGCCCACCAGGACAGCAGCCGGTAATCATTTGTCATCAAATAATTACTATTTGCCACGAGCAGGCAGGCGAGTTGGACCTTCGAGGGTACCCGTCGGCACAAACACAACAGATCGAGTAGAAATCCCAACCGGAGCAAAGCGCGTGGGATGGGGTGGACAACGGAGGAAGAAGCTTGCCTGGTACGGTTGCGCCTTGCTTAGGGCTTCCGGTACGGCTTCCGGCACAAAGGGGTGGAACGCATGACGCGCGTGGAGGCACTGCAGGCGGCGGACGAGTTCGTCGCCAAGGTCCTGACCTCCGCAGGCTCCAGCGGACGTTTCAACGGCGCTCTCAATCTTGCCGAACGGGTCGACCTGACGCTGCGGGTCGCCCGGTTCCTCCTGGAGGGGCAGGGCGCCTCCGAGGCCGATGACCTGCTCAAACGGGACATGCGCAACGAACTGGACCAGGCGTTCCCGCCGCTGCGCACGTCCTAGGCACATCCCAGGGCGTATCCGGCACGCACTGGGGCCGTCCCCGGTCGACGATCTACCGTCAGACGGCCCAGGACCAGTCCCGGGTCCGGGCTGCGGCCCGGGACTCCGCCGGGCCTACCCGGCCCGGCACGCCGGATCCGGGCAGGCGGCGCGGGCACGGGTCCGGTGGCGCGGACGGGGCACCTGCCCGCGCCACCTGCCTACCAGGCAGCTACCCAGAGCTACCAGCTACCAGTCTGCTGGCTATTAGAACGCCTCCTCGGGGAGGTCCATCAGGTCGAGGTCGGTGGCCGCCAGGACGCCGAGCCGGGCGGACAGTTCGGGCAGCACGTTCGCGGCGAACCAGCGGGCCGCGGACACCTTGCCCGCGTAGAAGGCCCGCTCCCTGGCTGACAGGGTCCCCGCCGCCCCCCGCGCGGCCAACGCGTTCTCCGCGACCTCGGCCTGGCGCAGCAGCAGCCAGCCGATGACGAGGTCACCGACGCTCATCAGCAGCCGGGTGGTGTTGAGGCCGACCTTGTACACGTTGCGGGGATCCTCCGCCACGCTGGTGAGAAAACCGACCAGTGTGCCGACCATCGACTGGACGTTGTCCAGCGCGACGCCGAGGACCTCCCGTTCGCGTCGCAACGAGCCGTCGCCGGCGTCGCCCTTGGCGAATGCCTGGATCTCGCCGAGCAGCGCACCCAGCGCCGTACTCCGGTCCCGCACGATCTTGCGGAAGAAGAAGTCCTGCCCCTGAATGGACGTGGTGCCCTCGTACAGGGTGTCGATCTTGGCGTCCCGGATGTACTGCTCGATCGGATAGTCCTGCAGGTAGCCGGAGCCGCCGAGGACCTGCAGGGATGTCGCGAGCAGTTCGTAGGACCGTTCCGAGCCGACGCCCTTGACGATGGGCAGCAGCAGGTCGTTGAGCCGTTCGGCGAGTTCGTCCCGGGTACCCGCCGCCTGCGCCAGGGCGACCCTGTCCTGGATCGTGGCGGTGTACAGGACGAGCGCCCGCATGCCTTCCGCGTACGCCTTCTGCACCATCAGCATCCGCCGGACGTCCGGGTGGTGGATGACCGTGACGCGCGGCGCGGTCTTGTCCAGCAGCCGGGTCAGGTCGGCGCCCTGGACCCGGGTCCGGGCGAACTCGAGCGCATTGAGATAGCCGGTGGACAGTGTCGCGATGGCCTTGGTGCCCACCATCATCCGGGCGTACTCGATGACCTCGAACATCTGGGCAATGCCGTCGTGGACGTCGCCGACCAGCCAGCCGACCGCGGGCTGCTTCTCGCCGTAGCGCAGTTCGCAGGTGGCGGAGACCTTCAGCCCCATCTTCTTCTCGACGTTGGAGACGTGGACGCCGTTGCGCTCGCGGGGCTCGCCGGTGTTCGGGTCCACCAGGAACTTCGGCACCAGGAACATGGACAGGCCCTTGGTGCCCGGACCGTGGCCGACCGGCCGGGCCAGGGTGAGGTGGAAGATGTTCTCCGGTACGTCCCAGTCACCGTTGGTGATGAAACGCTTCACGCCCTCGATGTGCCAGCTGCCGTCGGGCTGGGGTACCGCTCTGGTGCGCCCGGCGCCCACGTCCGAGCCGGCGTCGGGCTCGGTGAGGACCATGGTCGCGCCCCACTGGCGTTCGATCGCCAGCCGGGCGAGGTCCTTCTGCTCGGCGGTGCCGAGCCGGTCGAGAATCGCCGCGAAGGTGGGCCCGCTCATGTACATGAACACCGCCGGATTGGCCCCGAGGACCAGCTCCGAGGCGGCCCATGCGACCGAGGGCGGCGCGCCCATCCCCCCGAGGTGCGGCGGCACGAACAGCCGCCACCACTGGCCTTCCATGAGCTGGGCGTAGGACTTCTTGAACGACTCCGGCAGGGTGACGCTGCCGGAGCTGGCGTCGAAGACCGGCGGGTTGCGGTCGGCGTCCGCGAACGACTCGGCAATCGGGCCGGTGGCCAGTCTGTCGAGTTCGGCGAGTGCTTCGTGGGCCGTGTCGCGATCCATGTCGGCGAACGGGCCATGCCCGAGCGTGTTGTCGACACCCAGCACCTCGAACAGGTTGAACTCGATGTCGCGGAGGTTGCTCTTGTAGTGCCCCATGGCTGTCTCCCGGGGAAGAGCCGGCCTCGGTGCTCACCGATGGGGCCGGCGTACTCCTACTGGCCAGTAACTCGTACCCATGCTACCCGCCGGTAACCATCCTTGGTACAGATGCGTGGAACTCGGAACAACGAGCCGGAGCGAGCCAGACCCATGACATTGCGTAGCGAATGACATGGCGCAGCGAAACTCTCCGCGTGGACGCGATGGAAAGGCGTCCGGCTCTGTGGCGCTCTATGGCGCCTGACTCCGCGACGGGAAGACTCCCACGCCATCACCGGAGAAAACGATCGTTCTTCTCCCGCGCCCGGATTCCGCCGCGGTTCCTTCGCCGCGGCTTCCGAGACCCGGCCGGCCGCCTGGAAAACCGTCCCGGATACGTACGCCCGGGGCGGACGACGATCCGCCGGAGACGGCCTACGAGACGTCCCCCCAGCGCAGGTTGCCGTCGGGATCGCGCAGGCAGATCACGGGACGCCCGTTGGCCCCCTGAACAACCTGGCCGGTGTCGGTGACGGTGCATTCGGCGTTCGGCACGGGAGCGGCCGGTTCGGGCGGCGGCGGGCTGGCCAGCCCCCAGCGCGGCTGACCCGGGTCCGTCCGCTGGCAGTACAGGATCAGCCCGTTGATGGCCTGTCGTGGGGCGATGTCGCGCGCGGGTACGCACGGCTGGCCCACGAACACCGCGGGCGGCCAGTACGACGAGTCAGGATCCAGCAGGGTGTCGGGGACGTCGCCCGGCGCGGCGGGATCGGACGCTCCCGGGGAGGCCTGCGTGCCCGGAGATGCCTGCGTGCCCGGGGCGGCGGTGTCCGTCCCGCCGGTCGCGGCCGGTGGCGGCCCGGAGCGTTCACTCGGCCCGCCCGGGGAGCCCGTGGCCGAGGCTCGTGGCGCGGACATCTCGATGTCGCTCCCGGACGACCCGCAGCCGGCCAGCAGGAGCGCCGTCAGCCCGACCGCCGCGGCGGCACCTGCCACGCTCCGGGCACGGGTTGCGGCATTGGCCCATAGACACCCGTGTCCTGCATGTCCAGTCGCCACACCGTCCAGCTTAGGCCGTGTCAGCCGGATGTTGGTTGATGCGGGTGGCCGGCCGGGCGCCGCCCGCGGTCGACGATCGACCAACGATCGATCGGAGATGGATCGGGGATGAACCGGAGATGGCCTGCGCATCGACCGGCAGGGCACGGCGGCGGACGGGAAACACGACCGATCCGGCGGGCGCCGGCCAGGATTCCAGACTGGCATGAACCAGGCGTGACCGGATCGGGACGCATTCCTCGCCACTGTGGGACAGATCACGATCACCGGAAACGACTGACATCGCCATCCCGTCCCGTACGGCGGTTCTCCGGCCTACGATCCGGCACATGGTCGCCTGCCCGACATGCGGAAAGGCCAATCAGGAGGAAGCACGCTTCTGCTTCTCCTGTGGTACTCCCCAGCCCACGTTCGGGATCGGCGCCCGCAAGACCGTCACGATCCTGTTCTGCGACGTCACCGGCTACACGGCCATCGGCGAGCAGATCGACTCCGAGCCGCTGCAACAGGTCATGTGGCGGTTCTTCAGCGCCGCCCGCGAGGTGATCTCCTCGCACGGGGGCAGCGTCGAGAAGTTCATCGGGGACGCCGTGTTCGCCGTCTTCGGCATCCCCGTCCTGCACGAGGACGACGCGCTGCGGGCCGCCCGCGCCGCATGCGGGATCCGCGCCAGCATGGACGTGCTCAACGCCGACCTGGAACGTGACTGGGGGTTCCGCTTCCGCATCCGCATCGGCATCAACACCGGCGAGGTCACCGTCGGCGGGCCGGGGACGGGCGGCGGCATCACCGGGGACGCCGTCAACGTCGCGTCCCGGCTGGAGGAGGCCGCCGCCCCCGGCGAGATCTTCATCGCGGACGCCACCCTGCGGCTGATCCGGCCGCACGTGCGCGCCGAACCGGTCGGGCCGCTGGTCGTCCAGGGCAAGAAGGCACCGCTGCGGGCCCACCGTCTGATCGACCTGGCTCACCCCGGGATCGGGCCGGGGGCGCGGTTCGCGCCCGAGGGTTTCGCCGCCCCCGTGATCGGCCGGGAGCGGGAGCGCCGCCGCCTCGACGACGCCCTCGAGCAGGTGATCGAGGAACGCACCTGCCACCTGTTCACCCTGCTCGGCCCGGCCGGTATCGGGAAGTCCCGAATGGTCCGGGAGTTCTGCGAGGCGATGGCGCCGCGGGCGACGGTGCTCACCGGGCGCTGCCTGTCCTACGGCGAGGGCATCACCTACTGGCCGCTGATGGAGATGGTCCGGCAGGCGACCGGGATGTCCGCCGACGAGAGCGCGCCCGAGGGCCGCCGCCGCCTGCGTGAGCTGCTGGACGAGGGCGGCAGCGTCACCGGGGACGCCGCCGCCGTGGTGGACGGGCTGGCGCCCCTGGTCGGGCTCGGCGGCGCCGAGGTCGGCGCGCAGGAGAGCTTCTGGGCGGTGCGGACCTTCCTCGCCGCGCTCGCCGAGAAACGTCCGCTGATCGTCTGGTTCGACGATGTGCACTGGGCCGAGCCGACCCTGCTGGACCTGATCGAACACGTCGCCGACTGGTCCCGGGAGGCGCCGATCCTGCTGCTGTGCCTGACCAGGCCGGAGCTGCTCGAGGAACGCCGGACGTGGGGCGGCGGCAAGCTCAACACCACGTCCATGCTGCTGCAGCCACTGAGCGAGGAGCGCTGCCAGCGCCTGATCCGTACCCTGATGGGCTCGAACGACCTCGACCCGGAGCTGGTCGCGCGCATCACCGACTCGGCCGCGGGCAACCCGCTGTTCGTCGAGCAGACGCTGGCGGCCCTCGTCGACGACGGGCTGCTGCGCCGCGAGGGCGACCACTGGATCGCCACCGACAACCTGGGCTCGGTCCAGGTCGCCCCGACGATCTCCGCGCTGCTCGCCGCCCGCCTGGACCGGCTCAACATCCACGAGCGCCGGGTCCTGGAGCGCGCAGCCGTGGTCGGGCAGCGTTTCTACCTGGACGCGGTGGTGGAGCTGTCCGCCCCGGCGGACCGGGCGGCGGTCGCCGAGCACTGCCTGTCACTGGTCCGCAAGGAGCTGGTCCATCCCGACCGGTCGGACCTGCCCGGGGTGGAGGCGTTCCGGTTCCTGCACGTCCTGCTGCGCGACTGCGCCTACCAGGCGACGTCGAAGCGGCAGCGGGCCGACCTGCACCAGGGATACGCGAGCTGGCTGCAGACCCGGATGGCCGGGCGGCCCGGTGAGCACGACGAGCTCGTCGGCTACCACCTGGAGCAGGCCTACCGGTACCGGGTCGAACTCGGGCTGCGCGACGCCGAGACCGAGGAGCTGGGACGGCAGGCCGCCACCTGCCTGATCGAGGCCGCCGACCGGGTCCGTCAAGGCGACGAGACGGGCGCGGCCGGGCTCCTCAAACGGGCGGTCAAACTACTTCCAGTGACAGACCCGCTGCGAATACGCGCCGAGATCGACCTTGGCTGGGCGCTGTACTCCTTCGGTCGTTTCAGCGACGCCGAACGCATGCTGCGCCAGGCGACCGACCGGGCCACCCGGATCGGTGAGGCGGGCCTGCGCGCCCACGCCCGTCTCGCCCACCTGCGGCTGATGTTCGCCACCAGCCCGGAGGGGCTGGTCGCCGAAACCCTCGGCGAGGCGACCCGAGCGTTACCGATCTTCGTGCAGAGCGGGGACGAGGTCGGCGCCGCGCTCGCCTGCCGCAGCCAGGCCGCCGCCTACATGGCGGCCGGCTGCTACGCCCTGGCGGAACGGGCGATGCAGGCCGCCGTCCGGCACGCCGAGGAGTCCGGGGTGCTGCGCGACGTCCAGACGACCAGGCGCGACCTCGTCCACCTGCTCAGCCTGGCCCCCCGGCCGGTCGGCGAGTCGATCGAGCGCGCGCAGCGGGCGCTGGCCGGTGTCGGCGACGACCGCGGCCTGCGCCGGTCCCTGCTCGCCCAGCTGGCGCTGCTGCACACGATGGCCGGGGAGCTCGACGCCGGCATGGACCACCTGGCCCGGGCCGAGGCGATCGACTGGGACGTGCGCAGCCCCCGCGGGGACCCGCTGTACGGGGGTTTCGTCGTCGCCCGGATCGCCCTGCTCACCGACGACCTCGACACCGCCGAGCACGAGCTGCGGCGCAGCTGCCGCCGGCTGGCCCGGATGGGCGAGCGCGCGCACCTGGCCACCCGTGCCGCGGCCCTCGCCGACGTCCTGGTCAAGCTCGGGCGTCTGGACGAGGCAACCACCTACGTGTCGCGCTCCCGCGACGCCGCCGCCGGCGACCAGGTGCCCGCCCAGGCGGGCTGGTGCGGGGTGCACGCCAAACTGCTCGCGATGCGGGGCCGGGACCGGGAGGTCGAGGCCGTGCGGTTCGCCGAGGCCGCCTGCGATCTCGCCGGCCGGACCGACGACTGGGACGGGCAGGCGCAGGCCTGGCTGACCTACGCCGAGGTGCTCCACCGGACCGGGCAGACCGACCTGGTCCGGCCGAAGGTCGACGCCGCGGTCACCTGCTACGAGAAGAAGGGCAACCTCACCGGGGCGGCGCAGGCCCGCCGACTGTCGGAGAACCTCACTGCCTCCGTCTGAGGGCCCCGTCCGGAGGGCCTCATCTGCCTTTGCCGGCCGCTGGCGCCTCTGCCTGCCGGGCCCTTCGGTCTGAGGCCTGTTGCCCACCTCCGCCGCTGCCGCTGCCACCGCCTGAGGCCCGGCCCGTCCGTCCGGGCCCGGTCCCCGGCCGTTCAGCCGGCCGGCCCCTGGCGGTCCGTCCGTCCGCTGATCTGGTCGCGGGCGGTTCTAGAACCCCGCCGGCCGCCGGCCACCGCCTGCCGGGTCGTCCGGGCTCCCGGGCGTGGCCCCGTGCCCGCGGTCACAGGCCTCTTCCTGCAGGTAGTAGAGCTCCTCGGCCCACGCCCGGAAGCGTTCCACCGCGGCCAACTCCGCGGCCAGCGCACGGGCGATCCGGGCGATCGTGAGACGTTCCACCGGGCTGCGCAGCCACGGGCGGTCGGCCGCCTCCTCCTCGCTGGCCCGCTCGTAGGCCGCTCGGTGCAGGACGATCTCCGCCTGGGCGACCTCGATCTGCTCGATCAGCATCCGCATCCGCGTCCGCGTCCACAGCTCGGCGTCGCTTGGCATGGCCCGTCCAACCGGCCAGGGCCTGTTGCGGGGCCCGCTTAGCGGCGGGCCCTCCGAGCCGGCCGACTGCGTCACGGCGGACCTCGGCATGACAGACATGGTGACAGGCACCGCTTTACAGCCGGCGCCCGGCTGGGCCCGGTAATGATACCGCCGTCAGCCGCCGCCGTCCGGCGTCCGCAGCGTCACTCACCCTCTATGTACGAAGTCGGCGGCAGGAAGTGAATGCCCTGCGAGCATGGGTAAAACCGATGACGAGATAACGGAAAGGGATTACATCAGAACTTTCCGTGTTGTCGACGAAGGCCGGGGGGCACGGTGGCCGGATCGGTGGCGGTTGTACTGGGATTTCCACTCCTGCTGATGGTCGGTATGCTGGCCATGCAGCGGGTGGAACAAATGATCGAACGGGTGCGACGGCCGGCGCTGCGGGCCGTCCCGGACCTGGACGACACCTGCGTCGGGGTGGTTGAGGAGACCGGCCCGCCCCCGGCCCGGCTTCTGCGGCTGATCGTGTCCCGACACGCCGTCCGCCCCTGACCGACAGCCCGACGTCACCAGCCCCAGCATGCCGGGGCTGGTGAGAAGGATGCGTGGAAAAAGATGGCGCCGGTCAGCGTGGCGCGGAGCCGCTGACCGGCCGCGGGCTGATCAGCGCGCGGAGCTGGTGGCGGTGGCTCTGGGCGTCCCGGTGGCCGGCCGTCGCGACCCGGGTTCGACGTGTAGCCGGCCGGTCAGGCCGGTGGAACGCAACAACGCCATGAACGCCGGGGACGCCCCCCGGATCCGCACGGTCGAGTGGACCCCGCGCAACAGCAGGTCGGCCCGCAGGAGCGCGGCCATCCCCGCGATGTCAATGGCGCTCAGACCGCCGACGTCCACCACCACGTCGGTGCCGCCACGGCCGAGCAGCTCGTGGATCTGCTGACGGAATCGCAACCGGCCACGGGTGTCGAGCTCGCCGTCGAGTATGATGATCACTTCGCGCTCGGACTGCGTCACCGACATCCGCAGCTGACCGGCCTGCACCTGCATGCTTTTGCCCCCCGGTGATACCGCCGGTTCCCCGCCACTGTCACCCGTTGCCACACCTCCGGATGAGACCGGATGAGAATCGTCAACAGCCGTGGTCTTTCCCCGAGCCACGAGATACACACACTCGACACAACGATACTACCGAGCGTGACCAAAGATTCCGACTCCCACGGGGCGCGGGCCCGGTGGGAGCTGCCGGGCGGCCAACGGGCCGGGTCCTGACGGTCACCAGGCCAGCACCGCGGGCCGGCACCGGGGTCACCGCGGGGCGCGTCGGGCCTCGCGAAAGCGGCGAATGAGGCTGTTGGTGGAACTGTCATGGGCCAGCCGTCCGGCATCGGCGGCCTCGGCGAGATTGTCACCGTCCGTGGTATCCGCCGACAGTTCCGGAATGATGCGCTGCGCCAGCAGTTTGCCGAGCTCCACCCCCCACTGGTCGAAACTGTTGATGTCCCAGAGCACGCCCTGGGTGAAGACCCTGTGCTCGTACAGGGCGATGAGCTGACCGAGGGTGAACGGCGTCAGCCGGTCCGCGAGAATCGTGTTGGTCGGCCGATTCCCCGGGAACGTCCGGTGCGGGACGAGGGCGGGGTCGACCCCTTCGGCGGCGACCTGTTCGGCGCCGCGGCCGAAGGCGAGCGCCTCGGTCTGGGCGAAGAAGTTCGCCATCAGCAGGACGTGGTGGTCCGTCCCGGTGTCCCGGCCTGTCGGCACGTCGTGGTTCGGGTGGACGAAGCCGATGAAGTCGGCCGGGACCAGCGCGGTGCCCTGGTGGATGAGCTGGAAGTAGGCGTGCTGGCCGTTGGTCCCGGGCGTGCCCCACACCACCGGGCCGGTGGGCGTGGACACCGGCCGGCCGGAGCGGTCCACGGACTTGCCGTTGCTCTCCATGTCGAGCTGCTGCAGATATGCCGGGAACCGTCCCAGATAGTGGCTGTAGGGCAGCACGGCATGGGTCTGCGCGCCGAAGAAGTCCCGGTACCACAGGCCGAGCAGCCCCAGCAGCACCGGCAGGTTCCGGTCGAACGGAGCCGTCCGGAAGTGGACGTCCATCGCGTGGAACCCGGCGAGCAGGTCACGGAAGTGCTCCGGCCCGATCGCCAGCATCAGGGAGAGGCCGATCGCGGAGTCCACCGAGTACCGCCCACCGACCCAGTCCCAGAACTCGAACATGTTGGCGCTGTCGATACCGAACCCGGTCACCTCCACCGTGTTCGTCGACACCGCCACGAAGTGGAACGGGACGGCGTCCGGCCCGAGCGCGTCGGTCACCCAGGCGCGGGCGGTGCGGGCGTTCGCGAGCGTCTCCAGGGTGGTGAACGTCTTGGACGAGACGACGAACAGCGTCTCGGCCGGGTCGAGGTCGTGGGTCGCCTCCCAGATGTCGGTGCCGTCGACGTTGGAGACGAAGCGGAACCGTATCGACCGGTCGGAGTAGTCGAGCAGCGCGTCGTACGCCATGGCCGGGCCGAGGTCCGAGCCGCCGATCCCGATGTTCACGACCGTCCGGATGTGCTTTCCGGTGGCGCCCCGCCAGACCCCGGAACGGACCTTGTCGGCGAACGCGGACATCCGCTGGAGCACGGCGTGCACCGCGGGCACCACGTTCACACCGTCCACCTCGATGACGGCGTCCGCGGGGGCGCGCAGCGCGACATGGAGCACCGCCCTGCCCTCGGTCGTGTTGATCCGCTGGCCGGTGAACATGGCTTCGATCTGCTCCCGCAGCCGGGCCCGTCCGGCCAGGGCGACCAGCAGCTCCACCGTCCGGGCGGTGATTCTGTTCTTGGAGAAGTCGAGGTGGAGGCCGTCGGCCGCCGCGGTGAGCGTCTCGCCCCGACGCGGGTCGTCGTCGAACAGGCCGCGCAGATGGACACCGGCAAGCTCAGCGTGGTGCTTCTCGAGCGCCGCCCATTCCGGCGTGCCGGTTATCAGGGAATCGTGCTGGACAGCACCAGGGGACGGCTCAATGGACGACATGATCTTCGGGAACCTCCCGGTTGGACGGCTGCGGGCGCGGGCGCGGCTGCGACATGCCCACGATGCTGCATGCCCCCGCGCCGGGTCCACGTCACCGCATGCCCAGCAGGTCACCGCGCGCGTCACCCGGAGGTCCGGCGCGACGGCGCGGTACCGCCGGGAACCGGCACAGGCCGCCCACCAGTCGATGTGACACTGTGAATGCGGATAGATCATGAACGTGACCGGCTGTCACTGGATATGATCTGTGTCACCCATCTGTCAGCGTCGGCTGTGACCCGCGACGGGATCGGCGGACGGTGACGGTCGTACACTCACGACTGTTTTGCGGCTCCGGCACGGATGCGGGAATGGCTGTCCATACGGTGGCGGACGGAACTGACCTTTGTTGATTGATCGCTCGCTGGTGGAGACCGCTCTCCCCGGCTACCAGGTCGAAGGCGAACTCGGCCGCGGTGGCTACGGGCTGGTCCTCGGCGGCCGTCATCGGCTGATCGGCCGCAACGTCGCGATCAAGGTGCTGCTCGACACGGCCAACGACGCGGACCTGCGGGCCCGCTTCCTCGCCGAGGCCCGCGTCCTGGCCGAACTCGACCACCCGCACATCGTGCGCATCCATGACTACATCGAGCATCGAGGCAGCTGTCTGCTCGTCATGGAGCTGCTCCCCGGCGGCACCCTGCGCCAGCGGCTGGCGACCGGCCCGATCCCCCCGGAGGCCACCTGCGCGCTGGGCCTGGCGGCCGCGGCGGCGCTGCAGGCCGCGCACGCCCACAACGTCCTGCACCGGGACATCAAGCCCGACAACATGATGTTCGCCTCCGACGGGCTGCTGAAGGTCACCGACTTCGGCGTCGCGAAGATTTTCGAGGGCACCGAGACGACCGCCAGCGGGATTCTCGGGACGCCGCGTTACATGGCCCCCGAGCAGATCACCGGAGGGCGGCTGCACGCCTCCACCGATCTCTACGCACTCGGCGGGGTGCTCTACGAATTACTCGCTCAACGGCCTCTTTTCGGCCGTTCCCTGTCCGTGGGCGAGCTCGTCAACCACCATCTCAACGTCACCCCGCTCCCGCTCGAGGGCATACCCGCCGCCATCAACACGGTCATCATGCGCATGCTGGCCAAGGAACCCGCCGCCCGCTTCGGCGGCGCCACCGAATTCGCCCTTGATCTCGCCCAGGCCGCCGCGGGCTCGTTCGGTCCGAGCTGGCTCACCCGCAGCGGCATCAAGGTGCGGGTGGACGACGAGGTGCGGCACGCGGCGCTGGGCCAGGTGTCCGGGTCGAATCCGTCCGCTCAGGGTGCCCAGGCACAGCCCCGACAGCCCGCTACGCCGGGATCCGGGCCCCAGCAGCCGCCGCGGCCGTGGCCCGCTGGCGCGCAGCCGCAGCCGCAGCCGCAGCCGCAGCCGCAGCCGCAGCCGCAGCCGCAGCCAGGATGGTCCGGGCCACAGGCACAACCACAGCCGGGATGGCCGCAGTCGCAACCGGGATGGTCCGGGCCGCAGCAGCCCCAGGCGGCGCAGGCGTATCCGCCTCCGTACGACGGCCGGGCCGCCCCCGGACCCCAGGCCCCCTACTGGGTGCCGCCAGCCGGGTATCCGCCGCCGGCCCAGCCGGCCGGTGGGGCCGCCGCCGGGCCGGCCCGGTACAGACTGGTGGCAGCCCAACCCGTTCGCTCCCGGCGGCGGGCCGTCCGGGCCGCAGGACGGGCGGGTGCCCGCGGGCGCGCAGCCACCCGCGGTACCCGGCCCGGGATGGCCGGCAGGGCAGCGGCGGCCGTCCCGCCGTCGGATGTGGTTGATCACAGGCGTCGTGTTCACGGTGGTCGCCGCGCTGAGCGTCGGTATCACGCTGGTGGTGACCAGAGGCGGGGGCACTCCGGCCCACTCCGCGCTGTTCGTGCCGGGCACCGCCTACTCGGGCACGGCGCTGACCCTGCCCGACCTGGACGCGTACGACGTCACGATCGACCGGGCGGGCGCGCTCTACATCACCGACTGGACCAGCCACCAGATACGTAAGATCCAGCCGGACGGGACCGTGGTCACCGTCGCCGGCACCGGCAGCGGCAACGCGGGCTTCGGCGGCGACGGCGGCCCGGCCACCCAGGCGGAGCTGAACAGCCCGGCCACGACGGCCGTCGACTCGGACGGCAACGTCTACATCAGCGACTCGCACAACCATCGCATCCGGAAGATCGATCCGCTGGGAATCATCACGACGATCGCCGGCACCGGCACGGCCGGCTTCTCCGGCGACGGCGGCCCGGCCACGGCGGCCCAGCTCAACGAGCCCTACGGGCTGGCGGTCGCCACAGACGACTCGATCTACATCTCCGACTACGAGAACCAGCGCATCCGGAAGATTGACCCGCTGGGAATCATCACGACGATCGCCGGCACCGGCACGGCCGGCTTCTCCGGCGATGGCGGCCCGGCCCTCCAGGCCCAGATCAAAAATCCCAACAACCTGGCGGTGGCCGCCGACGGCACCCTCTACATATCCGAGCTCGGCAACGCGCGGATCCGCAAGGTCAGCCCCAACGGCGTCATCACGACCGTCGCCGGGAACGGCACCTCCGGCTACGGCGGGGATGGCGGCCCGGCCACCGCGGCCCAGCTGCGCGTCCCCAGCGTCGCCCTCAGCCCGGACGGCGTCCTCTACATCGCCGACTACAGCAACGAGCGCATCCGGCGGGTGGCCACCAACGGTGTGATCACCACTGTCGCCGGCAACGGGACCGCGGGCTCGGCCGGGGACGGCGCGGCGGCGATCCGGGCGCAGCTGTCCAGCCCGACCGGCGTCACCGTCGACGGCGCCGGCAACCTCTACATCGCCGACGACAAGAACGACCGCGTCCGGCGCGTCAGCACCACCGGCATCATCACGACCGTTGCCCAGGCCGGGTAGACCGGCCGGAAACCGTCGGATCATGCTTCTTACCGCGTGTCGCCGGTCACCCGGGCAGCTGGCGACCGGCGGTGGTGCCACCATGTGCGCTCCATGCACTTCGTACACTTCAGGCACTTCGTTCGCTTGTGTACTTCGTTCGCTTCCCTGTTTCCCGCGCGCCGGCGACCCCGAGGAATCGAGTAGGACCACGACATGGCAGTCGACCGCGCACGGGTAGCGGCCGCGTTACCGGACTACGACGTCGGTGACGAGCTCGGCCGCGGGGGCTTCGGCGTGGTCTTCGCCGGCCGGCACAAACTGATCCAGCGTGATGTCGCCGTCAAGGTGCTGCCCGAGGAGGACGGCGGGGCCGAGGAGGTCCGCGAGCGGTTCCTGGTGGAGGCGCGGCTGCTCGCCGGGTTCGACCATCCTCATGTCGTCCGGGTCTACGACTATGTGGAACGCGGCGGCCTGTGCCTGCTGGTGATGGAGAAACTGACCGGCGGCAGCCTGCGCCAGCGGTTCGCCACCGGCCCGGACGGCCGGTGGCGGCGCGGCACCGGGCCTTCCGGGCCTGGCGGGTCGAACCAGCCGGCGGCCTGCGCGATCGGGCTGTCGGCCGCCACCGCGCTGGCCGCCGCGCACGCCCGCGGCGTCCTGCACCGGGACATCAAGCCGGACAACCTGCTGTTCACCGACGCCGGCCTGCCCAAGGTGACCGACTTCGGCATCGCCAAGATCCTTGAGACCACGGCGACCACCACCACCGGGCTGGTGGGCACACCGCGCTACATGGCGCCGGAGCAGATCAGCGGTGACCGGCTCAGCCCGGCGACGGACCTGTACGCCCTCGGGCTCGTCCTCTATGAGTTGCTGGCCGGCCGACCTCCGTTCGAGCGGCACCTGAGTGTCCCGGCGATGCTCCACCACCACCTCAACGTGCCTCCCGCACAGCTGACGGAGGCCCCGGAGCCGGTTGCCGCCGTGATCGGGCGCGCGCTGGAGAAGAGCCCGCCCGCCCGGCACTCCTCCGCCCAGGAGTTCGCCATCGATCTGGCGCGGGCCGCGGCCAGCGCCTACGGCCCCGGCTGGCTGACCGCCAGCAGGGTACCCACCAGCCTGCCGGACGCCGTCACCGCGGCGGCTCGAGGTGACGCGGCGGCCACGCCCCGGTCACCGGCGCAGCCGCGCCCGGCGACGACCCGGCCGTGGTGGTCGACGTCCGGCGCGGCCACTGGTACGGACACGGACACGGACGCGGGTACGGGCGGCGACACGACTCGGCTGGTCACCCCGGACTCCCCACCTGTCTCGGCAGCGGATCCGGCGGCCGGGTGGCCGGACGGCCGGGTACCGGCCCGGGTTGCCTGGCAGCCGGCCGGACAGCCTCTGGGAGGCCCGAGCCCCGAACCACCGGACGGCCGGTCGTCCAACTCGTTCACGGCTCCCACCCGGACCCCACCTCCCGGGCCACCGGACGGCCGGCCAACTGGCGGTGGCGAGCGAGGGCTGGAGTACCCCGAGGCGCACGGTTCCGGGGCACGCGGTTCGGGGGCACGGCGTGTGGCTGCCCTGTTCGGGCCGCGGCGCAACCGGATCGGCGCCGGTGTCCTGGTGCTCGTCCTGGTCGCCGTCGTCCTGGTCACGGTCTCGCGCGGCGGTTCCAGCCCGCGGCCGGGCCGGGCCGGGTACAGCGGCCCCGCCATCGCCGGTGCTCTCTCGTCGGTGAACGGCATCGCCGTCGGCACGGACGGGACCATCGTCGTGTCGGACGGCAGCGCTGGCCGTGTGCTGACGCTGAGCCCGACCGGGACCGTCGAGTGGCTGGCTGGTTCCCGCCCGCCGTCACCGAGGCCGGCGGCCGGGGCAAGCGCACAGCCCACGGCCGACACCGACGCCCGCCGGAGGGTCCTGGCCTCACCGAGCAGCGTGGCGGTCGACACCACCGGCGCGATCTACGTCGCCACCAGCACCTCCGACGGCCAGATCTTCAGGATCACCAGGGACGGCGGCATCTCCGTGGTCGCCGGCAGCGGCCCCGAACTGGACGGATTCACGGGAAACAACGGGGCCGCAACCGCCGCGGAACTGTCGCAACCACACGGGATCGCGGTCGACGACAACGGCGACATCCTCTTTTCCGAAGGCAGTCGGGTACGGAAGGTCACAGTCGCCACCGGGAGGATCGCCGCGGTCGCGGGCTCGTCGACCAGCGGAACGTCGGGTGACAACGGCCCGGCCGCCGACGCCCTGTTGAGCGTTCCGACGGACGTCGTCATCGCCAGGGACGGCAGCATCTACATCCTCGACGGAGAGGCGGAAACGGTCCGAAAGATCAGCCTGAAGGGCGTCATCTCCCGTTTCGCCGGCACGGCACCGCCAGCGACCGGCACGGCGGGCACGGCGTCGCACACGCCGACTGCCTCACCGCCGCCGGTCGGCAGCGCCGGGGACGGCTCCCCGGCAACCGCGGTGACGCTCGGCGATCCCGACGGGATCGCACTCGCACCCAACGGCGATCTCTACATCGCCGACTACGCGAACAACGTGATCCGGCTGGTGGACGCGGCCAGCGGCGTGATCAGTACCTTCGCCGGGTCGCGTACCGCCACCGAGCCCGGGGACGGCGGGGACGCGCGGGAGGCCCGGGTCTACGCGCCGACCGGGGTCGCCGTCGACGGCACCGGCGCGGTCTACATCGCCCAGTACGGCGGGATCGTCCGCCGGGTCGGGCCGGACGGCCTCATATCCACCATCCTCAAGCCCTCCTGACAGCACCGGACACCAGCGACGTATACCGCGCCGGCCGCCACCGCAGCCTGCCCCGCCGGCCTTGTCCCGGCCGGCCCCACACCGTTCCCTGCCGCCTCATATCGGTGCGCCCGCTCCCGGCTGTGCGAGCGCACCGGGCCGCTTGTGGACAGCGCGATTCCTACCGGCGTCGAGCGATGACGGGACGTTCGGCATCGTGGCCGTCAACGGCGCCACCTGCCCTGCTTCCCGGACAGATGACACCCAGAGTAGTTATCTGATTACGCAAACGAGCGGTCGACATGTCGGCGACCGTGGACGGCGGGAGGCTCCGGAGAGCGTGGACGGCGCCTGTCCACCCCGTCTCCCGCGAGGTCCGACATGACCGTGAAGAAACTGACGCACCTGTCCCTGCTCGCACTGCTGATCTTTTATCTGGCGAACACGCCCAGTGATGCCGCTTACGTGGTCCACTCGGCGGTCAGCGTGCTCGGGGACGCCGCGGAAGGCTTGTCCCATTTCGTCACAGAGGTCGCATGAGACGCCGAACGGGATCGGACGGGACAGCGCATGAACCGTGACGCAATGATCATTGATGTTCGCCGCTCCCACCGCGAGGCCGGCGGGCTCCCCCGACCATGCCCGTGGGGGCGGCCGAGGTTGTACGGGATACCCGGGCGAACGGCGGCGCCCACGCGGACACGCCCGGACACGGCGGACCCGCCTCATCCGCGGCGGCACACGTAGCGGCGGTATATGTAGCGGCGGTATATGTGACATACATGGCGGCCTACCTGGCGACCAGGCACGGGGCAGCCAGCCGTGTGACAGCTGATCAGGCGGCAGCCGGTCAGGTGGCGGCCAGCGGGCGAGTGACCGCCACGATCGACGTCCAGTCCGACAGGGCGGACTGGACCACACCCCAGCGGGCGCCCTTCGCCGCAATCACCCGGCCGTTCCCCACGTACATGCCGACGTGGCCCGGTGCCGCGGGGGTGCCGTCGGCCCCGGGGATGAACAGCAGGTCACCGGGCTGCGGATCCACGGCGGACACCAGCGGGCCCGCCCGCATCTGGTCCACGGTGACCCGTGGCAGCGACACCCCGATCCGCTGGTACGCCGCCTGCACCAGCGAGGAGCAGTCCCAGGCGTCCGGGCCGGTCGCGCCCCACACGTAGGGCTTGCCGATCTGGCTCTCCATGAACGCCAGCACCGGGGCCACCGCGGCCGCCGACACCGTGCCCGCGACCATGGCGTCGATGACGTCGCCATAGACCTGTGCCTGGGCGAGGATGGTCCGGACGTAGTTACGGGTCTCCGGGTACGGCGGAACACCGGCGTAGGCGAGCACCGCGCCCGGCCCGGCGTTGTAGGCCGCGAGCATCTTCTCCCGTGGATCCGCCGAAACGGACGCCGTCGCCGCGGCCACCGCACAGTCGTAACGGGCCGCGGCGGGGATGGCGTCCGCCGGGTTCCACACGTCGTCCTGGCCGTGGACCGCCCAGGTCCCGGGCATGAACTGGGCGATACCCATCGCGCCGACAGCGGAGCGGGCGGACGGGTTGAAACCGGACTCCTGGTGTAGCTGAGCGGCCAGCACCGCCGGCGACACCTCGGCGCAACCGGCGTTGCTCGCGGCCTCGATGATCATCGGCAGATACTCCGGCGGGATGCCGGCGGCGTTCCTGATCGTCCGGCGCACGTCGGAACCGTCGTTCCCGATGAAGGGGCCGGCAATGATCACGACGATGGCCGTGACACCGAAGACGAACGCGGCGATGCTGCCGGCCAGCCCCAGCCCGCCCCAGAGCATCCATCGTTGCCGGCGCCGACGGGCGCGGGCGCTCCCCCCTGCCACGGCGTCAGCGGCCCGGTGCGTCGCCGTAGGAGTTCGCCAGGTCCGCGCCGGCCACCAGCCAGGTGCCGTCGGTCTGGCGGAGCAGGGTGAGCGCCGGGTTCGACACCGTCTCGACGCGGTCGCCGACCCGGTCGCTCACGGTCGTGCGCCGGACGTTGAGCAGCAGCACGACCCGGCCGCTGGCGGTGCTGTCGACACCGCCGAGCGGCGAGGTGGCGAGCACCTCGACGGTGGACCGGCTGCCCAGCTCCCGCAGTTCCAGCCAGCCCCGCGCCGGCTCCTCGGTGGCGGTGGCGGCCCGTTCCCCGCCGAGCTGGGCGAAGAAGTCCGGGGTCATGCAGGTGCGGACGCGCAGCAGACCGGCGTCCGGTCCGCTGTCGGCCCGGGTGTCGTAGGACTGCCAGCGGGTGAAGCAGTCCACCGCGACGCTTCCGGGATCATGGGGGTCGAGCGGGGCGGAGGCCAGCGGTGAGGCGGTGGCAAGTGGCGGACCAGGTGGCTGGCTCGCGGCCGGCGGTGGCCCGGTCGCGGTCGGGGCGCTGCTCGCCCGGGCCACGACGTCACGCACGGCCGAACAGGCCGACACACCGCACAGCAGCACCGGCGCCGCCGCCACCAGCACGCACAGCCTGGACGCGCCCCGCACGAGCATCCGCGAAGGCGCCCGCCCGACCGACATGCCGGAAAAGATCACTCCCTGCCGTCCAGCCAGTCCCTGACCCGACCACGGCGGATTCGCCACTGGTGGCCGACCTTGCGAGCCGGGATCTCCCGTTCGGACAGCAGCCTGAGCACCGTGCTCTCCGACAGCCGCAGCCACGCGACCAGCTCGTCGACCGTCAGCACGTCATCGTCCGCGGGATCCCTGCCCGCCGCGAACGCCGCCACCGAGACGCCCTCCTGTGCCACGTGACGGCCTCCCTCTCCGAGCACATACCGCCGGCGCAGGAAGTTACACCCACCCAAGCCACCCTGACGACCCCCAAAGGAGCCTTGTCATACTTGAACTGCTCGTGTTACATCGATCCGTCCGAAGTTCAAGCCAAGCAACCGTAAGCAGCAGTAACAGGCACTAACCAGCCGGAGAATACCACGGAGGTCGACAGCGCGTGACCGATGTGTCGCGGGAGCCCTACGGCGATGACGGTGACGCGCGTCCCGTCTCGCTGATCGGTACACGCCTCCCCGGGGCGGGTCCACGGCCGGATTCGACGACCCGTGATGACGTACCCGCCGCCGGAACCACAACCAGCGGCAGCCCGCCGCCACCAAGATCTTCTTCTGCTGTCGAGCCGGGTACGGACACCCGGGCCGGACGGATCACCAGACGTCTGCGCCGCCGGTCGCGCGATAATCCGGGCGGGCGCGCCTCCGCCGACGCGGACGACCCGCGTCAGGCCGAAGCGTTCCTGCTGCAGGACGCCGGGAGCACCACCACACCGCCAGCGGTCACCCCCGGTGACTCCGAGGGGCCGGCTGTCCCGGCTGCCACCGATCCCGCGGCTGCCAGCCCCGCCGTCACGGCCCCGGTCACGGTCGACGCGTCGGACGCTCCCGAGGCCGTCGACCCGTCATCCGCGGCGTCGGGGGCCGACGGTCCCGCCGAGGTTCCCCCGCCCCGGCCGGCGGGGGAACCCGCGGCGGCCGCGGGCGACGCCGCGAGCGCTGGAGCGGCTGGGGCTGGGACTGGAGCCGAGGAGCGGCGGGCCGGCGCCGGCCGGCCGGGCGCCGTGGAGGCGGCCGCGGATGGTCACCCGCCAGCGGTCCCCGCCGCGGCGGAGCCAACCGGTACGCCCACCGCCGGACCAGCCGGTACCCGCGCCGGTGACGGCCGGCCGCAAGCCGTCCACCACTCCGGCGCCCCTGCCGGGCGGGCCACGCCGGCCACGGACGGTGCCGAGACATCCACTCCGGCCGCCCGGGAGACAGCCGCCGAGGAACCCACGCCGGGCGACGACCACACGCCGTCCGTACAGCCGTTCGGCACCGGATCCGGCGGTCGTCCCGCCGCCACGGCCCGCCCGTCGGGGCGACCGTCCGCGCACGCTCCCCGGATGGCGGCCGTCCCAGCGGTACCGACGCCGGCACCGGCAGCCGCCCAGCCGGACGTCCAGTCACCGGTGCGGTCAGCGACCACCTCGGCCGTCACACCGGCTGGAACACCGAACTCGTCGTCACAGCCGTCCTCCGAACAGTCGCCGTCTGTCGGCTCTTCGGCACCAGCCCTCCCGCCGGCGGCGAACGACCCCGCTGGCCCCACCCCGGCGGGACACGGCCGGCGGTCGGCACTGCTTCCGGCGATCCGCGGCCCCCGCGGCGGACGTGAGCTGTGGCCCTGGCAGGAGCCCTGGGACGATGCCACCGAGCTGGCGCCCTGGGAGGAGATCCCCATCCGGGAGTCCCTCGCCGACCGGGTCGCCGCGCCGCTGGAAGGCTCCTGGCGGATCGCGGTCACCTCGCTGATCGGCGGTTCGGGACGCACCACCGTCACGGCGATGCTCGGGATGACCCTGGCCGGCATCCGCGCCGAGCCCGTGGTCGCCCTCGACATCTCCGGTGACCTGGAACGCGTCACGGCCACCGGCGACTCCGACGCGGAGGTCGAGTTCGGCGCCTCACTCGCGGAACGCGTCGGCGTGCGCCCATCTGTGACGCTCAGTGATCTGGTCGCGGATGCGATCTCCTACCGGGCCCGCCGTGGCGGCACCCCACGACCGCCCCGGGAGATCCGCTGGCTGATCGGCGGCGACGCCGTCGGGGCAGCCACGCCGGCCCAGGCCACCGCGGGCTTCGACGTCCTGCCCGCCTACCGCCCCACCGACGCCCCCCAGCCCGCCGGGCGAGCCACACCGGGCGAGACGGCGGCCCCCGCCCCCGGCGGCGCCGTTGCGGCTCCCGCCAGCGACACCGGAACGCAGCCGGCTCCGCTGGTGGCGGCCGGCATACCGGGCCCGCCCAGCCCGCAGGTGCTCGCGGCTGGCCTGCGCACCCTGGAACAGACGTACCCGCTGGTGCTCGTCGACACCCCGCTGGACTGGGACAGCAAGTTCGCATCGATCACATTCGGTGACGCGGATGTGATCCTGCTGGTCGTGCCGGCGCTTCCCAGCGATCTGGCCGAAACGTCCGCCGCCATCCATGGGGCGGCCGCCCTGCGCGCCCACGGCACAGGCCCGCGACCAGCGGTGATCGTAGCCGCGGTGTCGGTCCGCCGCGGACGGTGGTCACCGCAGACCCGCTCGGCCGCGGCCAAACTGGCCCGGCGGGTCGATGCGCTGGTGCGCATCCCGTATGACACACGACTTGACGACGAACTGCCCGACCATGCCCGCGGCGCTGCCCGGCACCGCCCGGGCTCGCTGCCCGGCGGCCGCCCGCCGATCGTCTTCTCCCGGGTGCGGTGGCGCAGCCGGCGGGCATTTCTCCGGCTGGCCGCGACCGTCATCGACGCCTGCGATGATCCCGACAGTGCGGAACCCGAGAAGAATGAGAGCGACAACACAACCATCGCCACCGCCGCCGCCTCCGAAGATCGCGGCTTGATTCCCGGCGTATGATCCGACGATCTACGCGCCGAACCGAGTTCAGAAGGGAACAGCGATGATCGTCCATGCTGTGACCGCACAGGCGACGATCGTCCTGGCACAGGTAGAGGTCAAGCCCGACGACTCCAAGGCCCCCGGGATCAACGCGCTCAAGGACCTCGTCAACGGCCTCGCCGCATACGCAGTGATCGCCGCGGTAGCCTCCGTACTGCTCGGCGGAATCGCCTGGGCGCTCGGCGAGCGGATGGGCCTCGACCGCACCTCGGCGATCGGCAAGAGCGGTGTACTCGCAGGCTTCGGGCTGGCCTTCCTCGTCGGTGCCACAGCCGCCGTCGTCAACTTCTTTCTCGCTACCGGAGCCTCCGCGTCGTCAGGCGCCGTCGATCAGCCGCGGGGGCTGGACAGGCCAGCCATCGTCGAGACGATCAACCCTGGGGAACCGACCCAGACCCTCCGCCACAGCCCTTCTGACCGGTTCTCGTGAAACCTGACGGCTGATATTGGGATGATGGATCCGCTGTCGTCTCGCGAGTAGTCGCGTCCGAGGTTGTCACACCAAGGGAGGGGATGTTGGTCAACCAGGCTGACTGGCCCATGCGCCGTCTCGTCGGCCTCCTGGTGGCAACCGGAGCGGTGACTGTGACGGCCGGCATCCTCATCGGACGCTACGCGATCCCGTCCTCCCACTCGGTCAGCATCCAGGGGCAGCCCCCGCCACGTATCGACAGCCGTCCGACATCGGCCGCGTCGAACACCACGTCTCCCACCGTGGTACCCGGTACCTCTCCGACCGGAAGCGGTACCACCGCTCCTCCCGCGGCGCACCCGACCGGACAGATACCAGGCATGCCAACCCGCATCAACGAGTTCGGCATCCCCGTCGGCTACCCCCACACAGAAGCCGGCGCCATAAGCGCCTGTGGAAACTACGTCGCCGCATATGTTGATCGACGCAATCGGGATGCTTCTCAGCTCAAAAAAATATTTGGCTCAATTTCTACCCCTGAAGCAGTCGACAAACTAACAGATCAAATAAATTCGGCAGATTCAACGACGGCAAAAAATCTTGGACTTACCTCCATCAACTCTCCCGACATGTTATTCAATATACGACCTCTTGGATATTCGGTAAAATCATTCGACTCTAATCGAATAACAATATCCGTGTGGTCAACTGCCGCCGTTGGCTCTTACAGTAATAAAGAAAATACTACACCACAGCAAAGCTGGGGTACCGATATCTGCACAGTCACCTGGCAAGACGGAGACTGGAAGCTATCCAATGCAGGAGATGGACCGAATGGACCATCCCTCACTGAACGCGCGGCCGAGGGAATCGGAAGGTTCATCTACATAGGAAGGCCAGCAGAGTGAGCGCCCAGACGTTGGCCAGCAGAGAAGTACTAGCCATCAGCATCGACCCTCTTACCGGAATCAGGAATGCCGTTTCCGATGGAACCGACGGCTTTCTGGAATCGGTGGGTTCCGCGTTTGCGAACATGGCAGCGGACTTGTCTGCATCCATCTTCAATTTTGCCGCACAGCAGACCGCGATCGATCTAAATAAAGACTACATCGTCAACAATTACAATATTGTCTTCGGTGTGGCCATCCTGGTCGTGACGGGCCTGTTCATGTGTGCGTGCATCGCGGGGGCGATCCGGGGGGACGCGCATCTGCTGGGCCGCTCGCTCGCGTCCACCGGGACGGCGATTTTCGGCTCCTTCGTCATGCTGACCCTGTTGCAGATGGTGCTTTCCGCCGCGGACGGAATGTCCGAGGCGTTCGGTGACGGCGCGCCGCTGGGCGCAAGTCTGGTCGCTCAGCTCAGAGCCCTCCCCCAGCAGGGGAACTTCGCCCTCGACATGGTTCTGTCACTGCTGGTCGCGCTGTTCTCGTTCGCGCTCTTCCTGGTCCTCTACATCCGCAAAATAGCAATCATCGCGGTTGCGGTGTTCATCCCGCTGTACCTGGCCGGGCAGCCGGCGATGTCGACCCGCGACTGGATGAAGCGGGCCATGGAGATCCTCGCGGCGCTCATCCTCGCCAAACCGGTCATTTACGCGATCTTCACTCTGGGTGCGAGTATCGCGGGTGACTCGACCGGGTCAGGTATGGACCAGACGCTGACCATTCTCAGCGGTATCGTGATCATGGCTGCCGCGGTGTTCTCGCCGTTCGCCCTGCTACGTGTGATCGGGATGGCCGACGTCCAGCTCATGCAGGTTGTCGGCGCGGCAGGCAGGCGCGGCGCGGCAAGTTTCGGCCACGGCGCCGGCGCTCTGCTCGGCTCGTCGTCACGGGAGACCTTCCGGGGTATCGGCGGGCGGCTGCAGAGCCGGCAGCGCAGCGGATCGGGTGTGGACGCGGGCCGGCCCTTCACCGGTGACCTCGCTCCGGTCGGCACCGGTGCCGCGGCCAGGGCCGGCAGCCGTCGCGGCACCGGGGTGGGCCCGATGACACGGGTCGGTGCGCCTGTCGCCCGGGCCGGCCGGGCCGGCAGCGGGCAACCGGCGCGGACCGCGGCCCGCGCCGCGGAACACGCGGACGTTGGCTCGCCGGCGCCACGGACCAGGTCGGCAACCGGCACGGGCAACCGGGTCGCGGCGCCGGCCGGCACCTCCGCACGCGCCTCCCAGGCCGTTCCCCGAGCCCTGCCACCCGCCGGATCATCACCCAAGGTAACCTCGCCGAGACCGCCCATCCACCCCACGCGTACCGGGGGAGGCTGAGTAGAGCGTGGTCGCCGAACGCAGCTACCGCTTCGGGCCGCTGGAACGCGGCGGCATCCTGCTCGGCATGCGCTGGCCCCAGCTGGGCCTGATGGTCGGCGTGATGCTGTGCGTCCTCGGGGCACTGCGGTCGCCGATCATATTCGCCCCGGGATGGATCGCGCTGGCCGGTGCGCTGGGGTTCGTCGCGTTCGTCCGCGTCGACGACCGTAACCTCGATCAGTGGGTACCGATCCTCTTCGGTTTCACGATGCAGAAGGTGATGGGCGAGACGGTGTTCCGCGGAGCGGTGTTCAGGGTCGGCAACAGCTCCGACCATCTGTCCAAGACCGCGCTGCCCGGTCCGCTGTCGTCCCTGGTGATGTTGTCGGTGCCGGTGGGCAACGGCCGTTACGTGGCGGTGGTCAAGGACACCAGGCGAGGGACGTTCACGGCTGTCCTACAGGTGCAGGGCAGCCAGTTCGCGCTGCTGGAGTCCGGCGACCAGCAGGCCAGGGTGGACGCCTGGGGTGAGCTGCTCGCCGGGCTGACCGTCGGCGGCGGGCGACTGTCCCGTCTCCAGTGGCTGGAACGCACGCTGCCGGACTCCGGGGACCAGCTGCAACGGCACTGGCGGGTGCGCGGGCAGCACGACGGTTCGTGGGCGGCCGAGGCGTACCAGGAGGTCATCGACGCCGCCGGCCCGGTCGCCCAGCGGCACGAGACCTTCCTGTCGTTCCAGCTCCGCGCGCGCGACGTACGGCGGGCGATCCAACGCGCCGGCGGTGGTGACCACGCGGCCTGCACGGTTCTGCTCGGCGAGCTGCGCACCATGGAGGCCGCGCTGGCCAGAGCCTCGATCAACACGGTCGGCTGGCTGCCGCCACGCGCCCTGGCCGCAGTGATCCGGACGACCTATGACCCGTACTCGATCGAGATGATCGACGCACGTGGTGGCGCGGCCTCCGACCGGGCCGGTGGGCTCGCGGGGCTGCCGTCAGGTGTCGACCCGGCGATCGCCGGCCCGGTGCGTGCGGTGGCCGGCTGGGACCACTACCGCACCGACTCCGGCTTCCACACCACCTACTGGATCAACGGCTGGCCGCGGGTGCCGTCCCCGGCCGCGTTCCTCGCCCCGCTGCTGATGGAGACCACCTGCCGGCGGACGGTCTCCCTGATCGTCGAGCCGATGCCCGGCCGCAAGGCCGAGAAGGCGGTCAACCGCCGCCGGATGGCGCATCTGGGTGAACAGCAGATGCGCGACAAGGTCGGCAAGGTCACCACCCAGCGCGACATGGCCGAAGCGTCCGAGGTGGAACGCCGTGAGCAGGAGCTCATCGCCGGCTTCGGTGCCTTCCGCTTCCACGGGTTCGTGACGGTCTCCGCGGACGACATCGACAGCCTGGCCGACGCGTGCGGTGAGGCGGAGACGTTGGCGTCCCGCAGCCGGCTGGAGATGGTCCGTCTTGTCGGCGAACAGGATCAGGGGTTCAGCGTTGCCGCTCTGCCGCTGGCCGTGGGGGTCTCATGACACTGCACCGTTCGGCTGGGGCCGGCACCGACCGGGAGACCCGTCGTGAGCTGAAGGACCTGCGCCGGGCCGAACGTGAGGCGCAGCGCGGCGAACGGGCCGCCGCCCAGGCCGAACGGGCGGCCATCCGGCGGGCCCGGATGGCGTTGCGCCGCGGCGAGCAGCCACCACACCTCGTCGGCCCGCACGCCGGCCGGATCTTCCACAAGCTCCGTCTGCCGGCCCACATGGAGACGACCGCGCAGATCGCCGGCATCTACCCGTTCGTCGTGGACGCCGGGCTGGACACCCCCGGCATGTACATCGGCCGCCACGTCTGGTCCGGTGACTCCTTCGTCTTCGACGTGTTCGAGCTCTACCGCCAGCAGGTCATCGAGAACCCCAACTTCGCGGTCTTCGGCTCGGTCGGCTCACGCAAGTCGTCCCTGCTCAAGACGCTGATCTCGCGGGGGGCCGCGTTCGGCTACCAGGCTGCCGTGCCCTGCGACCCGAAAGGCGAGTACACCAGGCTGGCCCGCCGGCTGGGCTGCGAACCGACCTACATCGGCCCGGGCCTGTCCACCCGGCTCAACCCGCTGGACGCCCCGCCACGGCCGCCGGGCATGGCGGACGCGGACTGGTCCCGGGAGGTCAAACGGGCCCGGTCGGCGCTGCTGTCCTCGTTGATCGAGACCGCGAAGGGCGTGCCACTCACCCCGTCCGAGCACACCGCTGTCGACCTCGCCCTCGACGTCGTGACCCGGCAGATCACCGGCGCCTCCACCGACCGGCAGGCGACCCCGCTGCTGCCCCACGTCCTGGAGGCGATGACGAACCCGTCGGAGGCCGACTGCGCGGCACTGCCGGTGACCGCGACCGAACTGCGCGACTCCTCCCGGGACGCGACGCTGACCCTGCGCCGGCTCACCCACGGCGCGCTCGGCGGGCTCTTCGACGGCCCGACCACCTCCCCGCTGGACTTCGACCGTCCGATCGCCGTGCTCAACCTCGAGCGGGTCCAGGGCTCCGACGAGATGATCGCGCTGATCATGACGTGTGCGCAGGCGTGGATGGAAGCCGCGCTGATGCGCCAGGACGGTGTTCAGCGCTACGTCGTCTACGACGAGTGCTGGCGGCTGATGCGCTTCGCGGGCCTGGTCCGGCGGCTGTCCGCCCAGCAGAAACTCGCCCGCCAGTGGGGATGCGCGAACGCGATCGTCGCACACCGGATCTCCGACCTGCTCTCAGCCTCCTCGGACTCCGTCGAGGTGGCCAAGGGCCTGCTCGCCGAGACCGCGATCCGCATTCTGTACAAGCAGGCGTCCGACCAGATCCCGGACACGCAGCGGGCGCTGGACCTCACCGACGTCGCCTCGGACATGCTGCCCCGGCTGGACCCCGGTTTCGCATTGTGGCTCATCGGGAACCGCGCGTTCTACGTCGAGCACGTCGTCGGCGACCTGGAGATCCCGGTCGTTCTCAACGGATCGAAGATGCACGGCGAGGTCGACAACATCAACCTCGTCCCGGATGATCTCGACCCCGTCCTGCTGGACGGCTACGACTATCGCAACCGGACCGGGTACCACACCACCGATAACAACGAGTACGCCGGCGGCTACGGTCCCAACGCCGACCACGGCGCCGAACACGGCGTCCGGTTCGCTGACGGGCCCGAAGACGACGGCTTCGACATCCCGGCCCGGTACGGGGCGGACGGATTCGCCGTTGACGACCCGTCTGCCGGTCAGGACGAGTTCTCCGCCGAAGAGATGATGGACACCTTCCCCTACGGCCCGCTGTCCCGGGAGATCTAGCCGACCGCGGGCCACTCGATCACGCTATCCGTTCCCCGGGCTCCACGGCCGGAACGGATCAGTCGCCTCGAGCTGTCCCCCGGGATCAGCGGTCGGGGAAACCGGCGGAACATCCGGCCCGTCGATCGGGAGGGATGTCCCCTGCCCGGCCGGCAGCCCCGGCCGTGCCACCGGTGGCACGGCCGGGCGGGCTGTGGAGGCCACCCTGGGCAGGAGGACGATACCGGGATTGCAGTCGCCGAGCGCCGCCCGACGATCCCCCAGCGACGAGTCGATCAGAACGAAAGCGGTCGGCGGAAGCTGCTGGATCTGCGTCGGCTCGACACTGAACTCGTAGACCCGCTGCAGAACCGCGCCGTCCTGCTGGGAATCAGTGGCTGACAGGCTTTCGGTGTTCTCCCAGAACGCCGACTGGGACACCGTCACCGACCGGCTCCAGCCGCTTGATTTTCCACCCTTCCCGCGCGAACCGCCACGGCTCTCGGTCTCGGAGAGAGAGACGCTCCCCCCCGCGCTGCTGGACGTTCCCGTGGTGAGGCTGCTGCCGACCTGCCGGGTGATCTGGGAGAAGACGAACTTGTGTCCACGACCGACGAACTCGGCCGCGGTCTCGGCCTCCTTGGCATTCCCCAGCCGCATGACGAGGGTGGCACTGTCACCCGCGCCGATCAGGCGTTCGGTGCCCTCCCCGAGGTGCTCGAAAAGATTCACCAGACGTATGCCGGCGTTGGCCGCGTACCGGGCCATGCCCTCCAGCGCAGGCGGTCCCATCCGGTCTCCGCCGGCAACCACCAGAATGTCATCGTGGGAAGCGTCGCCACGGCGGCGGCGGAGCTGGTGCAGGACAATGTGGAACAACACCCTGTCGACGAATTCCTTACGGGCGGTCGACGTGTCATGGCTCGACGTTGCTATGATGCGCAGCCCGTGCACCGGCCACCACGGCTGTGGCGCGGCGGTCGTCGCCGTTTCCTCCCGGCCGGCCAGCCGTTCCAGGGACGCCCGCAGGTAACGGATTTCCTGCCGAGTTCCTTCGCTTTCACCCCACGTGCCCGCCCGGTCGGCGACAGCGTTCCGCTCCGCGGGCGACAGAGGATCGGAGCCATCATTCTGCTCATTCCCCTCCAGCACGCGCAGGCCGGCGGCAAGCCGGCTGAAGGTCAGCGGTGGATCCAGCCGGGTGGCGACAACCGCGAGTATCTCGGCATCGAGCACCCGAAGCGTCGGATCAGCGCCTCCGCCACGTCCCACGTCGACGGCATCCGCAAGAAGCTCCGCGACATCATCGGGATCCACTCCATGCAGCAGCCCCAGCCCGCCGATATCAGCGGGGAGATCGTCTACCGTGACCGGGCACCCCGCATCGACCGCGAGCTGGGCAAGACCGCCACCGACCCCACGCTCGCTGAAGTCGAGCAGGAGAATGCCACCACCGGAAGCCAGCGCCGAGGAGCCGACGGTCGCCAGCAGGCTCGCCCAGCCGTCACGGGTGCCACCGAAAACATCGACCCGGCCCGCCGTCGGCCGAGGTGCCAGCGGATGGAACAGCGGCACCGTCTCCCGCCGAACACGATCAGCGGCCTCGTGGCTTTCCACCGCAGCCCGCCAGCCGTCGATAGCGGCCTGATACCTCTCCCACTCGGCATCGCGATTCCTCTGCCATACGACCTTCGTTTGATCAATTTTTCTTTTAAGGCCCACTACTCGATAAAGAATAATTATTACCAGAAATAGTGCAATCGGAAACCAAAAAAGTGCCTTGTTTTCATCAAAAATCTCATATTTCATGCTAAATATCAGCAGTATGACGGGGGAAATCAAATTCCTAGGAAGATGTCGCATGCGCTGCGCGAGGTCGTCTTCATGTTTTTTGGTGTCTGGTGGAGGTGGTTCGTTCCATACTGGTGGGTGGTCGCGCTGGGGATGTGGATTGACACCGGGATCGACATACTCCCAGCCCCACCGCTCGGCCGGGACGAACAACCGTCGGGCGAGTTCAGAGCCGGGGTGCTCAGAACCGGACATCTGGCTTCATGGATTACAGCTCCACCTTCTGACGACCGCGATCGCAACGTTCACATCGGCTTTGTGATACCAAAGTCGACATGGTAGGCCAACCTACCATCGAGCACCATCTGTGATGCTGCCGTACAGCTGATACGGACCCGCGCCTGGCCGCCGCGTCTCCCGGCCACCGTGGGAAGCCTCAACCGGCGGCCGACCCGCTGGGCGCCCTGCCCGCTGACGGATTCGGGTCCGGCCAGGCAGGGGCAGGCGGCCTCGGATCAGCCTCCCGCCCTGGCTCGTGAACGGCTTGCGGCTGCCGCGGCTGTGGCGGCCGCCGCACCGAGCAGGACACAGCAGATGCCGGCGGCGGCAACCGGGACCTGTCGGCTCAACGTGGCCGCGGACAGCCACACGCCGAACCCGAGGACGGCTCCGAGAGCCCCCGCGGCGAACACCGCGGATCCCTGACGGGAGCCGTCGCGCAGCAGCCGGCGGGTCGACTCCAGGTAGGCGAGCGCGAACAGGGCGGCCAGCACACCGCCGGCGCCCATGACGCTGGCCGGCGGTGTCTGCCTCGGCTCGATCGTCACCTCCTGGACGCTGCTCGTGCCCGCCCGATCCAGCCGTACCTGCCCGTGGACGGCTCCGCCGGCGATCCACCGGGTCAGCGGCGGGGCGGTGACGTCTGTCCGCCAGGGCTCGCCCGCGTTCACTGTCACCGGGTCGCCGGTCGCGGTGCCCAGCGGGATGCCCGCCACGGACAGCCGCAGGAGCACCGTCACCGTTCCCGAGGCCGCGGCCGTGCCGCTGATCTCCACCGGCTCGGCCAGGTCGACCCGCGCGACAGCGGGCGGGGTGGCCCCGGCCACCTGGATGCCCTCGGCGGCGGTGGGGCCGGTGGGGACGGCCGGTTGTGGGGACGGCCACAGCACGGCGACCAGCACCATCAGCACGACCGCGGCCAGCGCGGTCCCGGCCAGTTGCCGCAGCGGCACCGGCACCGACGGCGGGCGACGGCGGTGCGCCCGCCCCTGTTGCTGGCCGGTGGCCGACAGCTCCGGCAGCGGGACGAGGGAGGCCTGGTCGAGGTCGACAATGCCCGGCGACGGCCGGCCCACGGGCGTGCCGGACAGCGCCGGCACCAGGTCGGTCACCAGCACGGACTCTTCGCCACGGCCGGATGGGCCGCGCCGGACCGACGATTCCAGGGCCGTGCGCACCGCCGGGGAGAGGTCCCGTACGGCCAGCTCTGACCGCTCCAGCCAGCCGGGCCCGAACGCCTCGGACGCGGCGGCCGCGACGGACTCCGCGAACTGTTCGGCGCTCGCCGGCCTGCGCTCGGGATCCCGGGCCAGCCCGCGCATGAGAAGCCAGGCGAGCCCGGATGGCACCTCGTCGCCGGGCAACGGCGGCTCAGCGGCGTCCTGATGTGCCCGGAACCGGTGGAACCCGCCTTCGGTCGGGTAGGGCAGGCGTCCGGCGAGCAGGTAGTACAGCATCGCCGTCGCCGAGTAGACGTCGGTGCGGACGTCCAGGTAGTCGCCGCGGGACTGCTCCGGGGACATGTACCCGGGCGTGCCGGCGATCACGAACCGGCCGTCCCGGGAGGCGAGGGTGGTCTCCCCGCCGATGACCCGGGCCAGCCCGAAATCGGTCACCTTGACCGTGCCACGGCTGTCGAACATCACGTTGCCGGGTTTGATGTCGCGGTGCAGCAGCCCCTGGTCGTGGGCGGCCTGCGCCGCGGAGAGAACGGCGAGCACGGCCGCGCAGGACTGTTCCATGGTCAGCCCGACGCGGCGGAATCGCTCCGCGAGCGTCCCGCCGGGGAGGTGTTCGAGTACCAGCGCGCAGACCCGTTCCGGCGGGCCCGTGGCGTCGACGGTCACCTCTTCGTCCGCGTATTCGTACACCGTGACGATGTGCAGGTGGCTCAGCCGGGCCAGGGCCCGTCCTTCTTCGTTGAACCGCAGCCGCATCTGCGGGTCGGCGGCGATCCGGTTCGGCAGGTGTTTGACGGCGACCGCCCGGTCGAGCCGTGGATCCCGGGCCGCGTAGACGACGCCGAACCCGCCGCGGCCGAGTTCGCCGCCCAGCCTGTACCGCGGCAGGGCGGCCACCAGCGCCCGTGGGGCCACGGCTGGACCGGATACGGACGAGTTGACTGTCACGAAGGATCGTCCTGACGCGGGCGCCAGTCAGTGCGACGGGTGATGGAGGGGTCGGTCTCCTCGTCGAAGAACCGTGCGGGCGGCTGCCGTGGCTTTTCGTATCCGTGCCTGTTCGCATCTGCAGCGGGTTGCTGCGGCCGGACGACAGGCTGCGGCGACGGCCTTTCGTACCCACGCTCCTCCGCCTCCGCACCGGGCGGCTGCGGGCGGACGACGGCAGGCCGCGACGGGGCTGTCGTTGGACGGGCCCCACCGGCCGGCAGCCCGGCGCCTGCCGGGCCCGGGGCCCGGCGCTCGCCGCCGCCCGGGGGATCGCCCACGGGAACATCGTCTGTGGACGGCGTCTTCCTGGCCGCGGCCGTGGTCACCGCGGATGGGCCTGTGGCCGGGGTGCCGGCCGGCACAGGTGCGGGGGCCGGCACGGGTGCCGGCACCGGAGCCGAGGGGGAGACTGGCGTGGGGGTGAGGTAGCCCAGCAGGAAACCGATCCCCGCGGCGGCCGCGATGAAGGTCAGGTTGGACGACGTCGACGGTGCCGTCACCCGCAGCGCCGACAGGCTGACGATCGCGACGAAGCCGGCCCCACACCCGGCGGGCGCGAACCGGACGGCCCGCCGCCACCGGTTGCGGGGAAGACGATGGCGCGCGAGCGCGAACAACGCGGCAGCCCACAACATGGCCGTGACGACCAGTAGGCCCAGCCCGAACATGCCGTATGTGCAGACCAGCGTGCCGCGGATGTCGGCGATACCGTCGGCCGAGGCGAGGACGCCACGCTTCGCGTCGCGGAGAGTGACAGACATGGGTAGCAGCCCGGTCGCCTGTCCGCGCAGCTCCGCCATGTCGATGTCGACGCTCCAGGCCAGCGAGGCGCCGGGCGGCACGTCCATCCGCACGGCGGTGTCAAAGACGAAGAAGGTCAGGCCCAGCGCGGATCCGCTGACGCGAATCGACCGTATCTGGGCCGGCTCGTTCCGATTGTTACGAACCGTGACAAGAACGCGGGTGGGCTGCTCCGGATCGAGCACGATCCGCCGCCCGGTGACGGAGACCTCGTTGACCACTGCGTCGAGCTGAAGCCCCCCGCTGCCCGCGGCGACGATGCCGCTGGCGGGACCGCTCGGCCCGTCGCCGGCCGCGGCTGTGGCGGGGCCGGGTAACAGGACCAGGACAGCCAGCACAATGATCACCAAAACGGTGAGCGGCCTCGCGGCTCGCCGCGTCGGCTCCACGACAACAGCCACGACGCCCCCCGAGAATCCGCTTTCTGTTGTGACGTCGATGTTACTGTCATCGCGGGAGCAGGGCTGCGGCTGGACATGCTGTCCGGTACACGACACGCCGCCGCTCCGTTCGCGGTCGGGGGGCGTCGTGCGTTTTTCCTGTGCGGTTTTACGTCGGGCAAGCATCAGAACCGTTCTGACGGCCGTTCTGCCCTCGGTGATTCTGCTCGGCATACTCGGCGCGGCGTCCACGGCCGGGCCCACGACAGCCGCCGCCCCCGCCGCGGGCACGAAATCGATCCACATGGCTTTGGCTGCCGTAGCTACTCCAAGTAGTAGCGCGCCCGCGCCAAGCCCCACCGCCTGCCCCGAGGGGACCCCGGACGGCTGCCTGTGCCCGGACGGTTCCGTGGTGCCCGGCGGGCGGGAATGCGCCCCGCAGCCGTGCCCCACCGGCCAGCAGCGCAACGCGGACGGCGTCTGTGACTACCCGCCGTGCCCCGAAGGGCAGCAACGCAACGCGAAGGGGATCTGCGACTACCCGCCATGCCCGGCAGGCCAGGAACGCAGTTCGGACGGCGTCTGCGCCTACCCGCCGTGCCCCGAAGGGCAGCAACGCGGTGAGGACAACACCTGCGGCTACCCACCATGCCCCACCGGCCAGCAACGCGGCGACAACGGGACCTGCGACTATCCGCCGTGCCCGGCCGGGCAACAGCGAAACGCGAACGGCGTCTGCGGCTATCCGCCGTGCCCGGCCGGCCAGGAACGTGACGCGAACGGCACCTGCCGCTACCCACCATGCCCGGCAGGCCAGCAACGCGGCGTGGACGGGATCTGCCGGCCGATCTCCGTGACCTGCCCGGACGGCTCCACCGCCCGCAGCCGGCAGCAGTGCCCGCCACCACCGACAACCTGCTGGGACGGCAGCACGGCCGCCGCCGGGCAGCAGTGCCCACCGCAGCGCGAGACCTGCGCCGGCGGGGTGACGGTGGCGGCCGGGCAACCGTGTCCGCCGCCGCGGCCGGGGCAGACCTGTCCTGGCGGGGCGCTGCCGGACCGCGACGGCGTCTGCCCACGGCCATCGGTCTCCTGCCCTGGCGGCCTGTTGGTGCCCGCCGGGCAGCAGTGCCCGCAGCCACCGTCACCCTGCCCGTCCGGATCCATACGGGACGCGTCCGACCGGTGCGTGCCGGTCAGGCCGGGGCCCACGGCCGTCCAGCAGCCCACCTCTGTGCCCTCGCCCGCACCGGCGCTCCCCAGCCCACTACCCGGGCAGCTGGCGCTGGACAAACCTGTCGTCTCCGCCGGGGACACCCTGTTCGCCACCGGTGCCGGCTGCACTCCGGCCGCCGATGTCGTCATCGTCTCCGAGGACGGCCGGACGATCGGCCGGACGGTCGCGGACACGAGCGGGGAGTTCTCCACGGCTGTGCAGTTCGCCACCTACCGGGTCGGAAACCGTTCGATCATCGCGACCTGTGGGCCGGTCCTGCGGTCCGAGGTGAACATGGTGCTGTCCAGTTCGACCGGCGGCACGTCCAACACGTTCGTCCTGATGCTGTTCTTCCTGCTCGCCGGCTCTCTCGTGGTACGTCACCAGATCGGCCAGAGCATCTGACCGGAGTGCCCGGCCGACGGTGGACGGCCTGGCCTGCGACGGGCGACGTGGAACGACCTGATCACGGACAACATGAACCGTGAGCGGCAGCCGTCGGGAACCGGACAATGGAAACGGCCGGCCGGGGAGCGCACGCCGGCCCACGCGGCGGGAGGTGGCGGACCGCTGGGTAGGAAGGACGGGAGCGGCGGCGCGGGCAAGGGATGGGCGGTGGCCGTGTACCACCGCTACCCACGCCGCCGCTCCCGTCTCGGCCCGACACCGGAAGGCCCTTCAGGGCTCCCGGCAGCGCGCTTGTTTCGCCGTCGCGCCTGCGGAGCCCTCCGCCCTGAGGCATTCAGGGGGAACGGGCACCATCGGTGTCGGTTCACCCGGCGGCCAGGACACCGTCAGCCGGCGGCCGGGGAGTTGGGAACATGGCTCTGCACAGTGCTCGGGAACGTCGTCGTTCGGGAGCGTCGTCGTTCGGGAGCGTCGTCGTTCAGAAAAGTCGTCGTTCAGGAACATCGTCCGGGCCGTCCGGGCCGTCCGGGCTGCCCGTCCACCGGTCGAGCCGGATCCGGATACCGCGGCGGTCAGGTTCTGGCGGTCAGGTCCCGGCGGTGAGCCAGGCGTGCGTCATGGATCGGCGTGACAGCTGTCGCACCGACAGCTCCGGCAGCGACGGCTCGTCCGGCTCAGCCCGTTCCTCGCAGGCCACCGCGGTGTTCTGGACCCTTCCCCAGATGATGCTCCGGCATTCGTCGGCGCCCACCACAAGGGAGGTACGGGTATGCGGGTCGAACACCTCGACGTGCCCGTCGAAACCTGGCGCGAGAATCCTGAAATGGCTCCACAGGTGTGCTGTGTAGGTGTCCGCGAACTTGCCGAGAAGCTCTCCGTCGGCGTCCAGGACAAGTATTCTCTTACCCATTTCAACACCCTTCGCCGGTGGTCCGAACAGTACCGGGTGACTGGCCTGGGAGCAGCTTACGACAAGCCTGCGAGATTCGCCTATACCGAGTTTTCCGTTATCCCCGGAGCGGAATGCGGGTAATACCGGACACCAATTCCGTCGGCACCGGCCCGGCCAACTGCCGCCGGACTGATTCGACGCGCCTTCGCCGGCCCGGGACGTACAACGGCCGGCGAACACCACGGCGGCCGGAGTTGGCACACGGTATTCCGTCCCGGACGCAACAAGCTGGCCCGGTATACCCGCCGGCCCGGGAAGGCGGCCACCGGTAGTCCGGCCCGGCCCGAACAGAGCCCCCTGATCATATGCCGGCCGACCGGCGACATATGCCCGCGCGGAGTGTTGCGTGCCCGTCCCGCTGGACCGGTACGGCGGCGAAGCCGCCCACGACCGGCCGGCGCAGGGCCTGTCTGATCGCCGACCATATCAGGACACCGCCCGTTTACCGGCGAGCCGACACTTCGGGACAAAACCCTCGCGGCGAGCGCCCCGGCATGCCTGGCGCGCCGGCGGCGCGGACCAGGAACGATCGCCGGCCCGCCCGGCGGGCAGCCCCCGGCTGGCAGCCGGTACCCCGTCCATCCACTCACTGTGCCCGACATCGGCGGGGCCCGCGATGCCGAAGGGCCGGCCGGAGGACCACCGGAAAACCGAAGGAGGACCAAAGGACCAGCCGTCAGCGGCCCAGTATCCCCCGCAGCCTGGACATCGCGGGCCAGGTCGGCGCCGGCCCGTCCACCGGATACGGCGGGAGGGCCCGTTCGGCGACGTCCACCAGAATGGCGACGTCCAGAGGTTTCAACACGACACCAGCCGTAAGGATGTAGTCGGCGACCCCGGCCGCTGGCAGCAGCACCACACCGTCGAGCAGGGCGAGCCCGTGTGGCAGCTCGGCGCGGGAGAACGCGACCACCGGCTGGGCCTGCAGCTGCCAGCCCTCCGGAAGATCGGCCACCAGGTGGCTGGTGACCTCCTCGCCCATCCAGGCGACCAGGCCGAGCATGGCGCGCAACGGCATCTTGCCAGCCCACAGCCCGGCCCGGTTCTGGCGCAGCGGCCCACGGTGGGCGTCCGTCTCGACGACCCACACCCCGGACGGGCCGATCACCAGATGGTCGACGTTGCCGGCGGAGTCCGCGAGCGCGCGGTCGTGTAGAACCGTGTAGCCGGCCCGGACGAGGCGGTCGAGGGCGCGGGCCGTGCGGCGCTCGGCCTCGGCGTCGTGTCGCCATGACTCGATCTCCGACGGGGAACGCAGGAAGCGCGCCGCGGCGACGGCGAGGACGACCAGGACGGCCCCGAGGACCATCTGCAGCACGACCAGCGCGGACAGGCCCACCACGGCACCGAACACGCTGACGGCGGCCACGGTCAGCGCGGCGACCACTGCCGCGGTGACGACCGCTCGTGCCAGGCGGTCCTTACGTTCGGCTACGTAGAGCTCCCTGCGGCGCAGGTACTCCGCCATGGCCGACCGTCCAGGCCACTGCCCTTCCGGCATCCCGGTCGTCACCACCTTCCGGTCGCCCCGTTTCCGACCGCTCCGCCGCACCGGCCTGGCCCGCGTGACGCGGGAGCTGGCATGGCGCGGGACCCGCTGCCGCGGGCCCCGTCACCTCCGCCGTTGACGCGTGGGCCGGCGCGGAATGCGCTCCGTCCCCGGTCCGGCTCCGTGCGACCGCACGCGGTTCCACCTGCCCCATGCGCGTCGCACACTGGCCATCACCGAGTGTGCCGCGATGCGGTCACCGAACGCCACAGCAAACCAACTATGCGACGGCCACCATTCCATAAAAATCGCAACAGTCATCCAACATGACACATACTTACACTCTGTCCCAACGGCGCCCAGGCACCCTGCCCCAACAGTGCCCAGGCACCCTGTCCCAGCGGCGCCCAGGCCGGGCACCGCACAGTCTGGACGCTGCACACACCTCCCATCAGACTCCGGACGATGACCGAACTTTCCGGTGTGAAGGGGGTCGGGTGATGGGCACAATCCGACAACGGCCCTTCGATGTGCGCCACGTCGTTCGCACATCGGTAACTACCGGGCAACACCCTGCTGTAAAGGTCTGGTCAAAGGGCCGGAAAGCCCACAACGTGGCGGACCGGGACCACCTGACCCGCGCCGACCGCCATCGGCCCGTACCGCGACCCACGGCCAGCGACCCTGGCCGGTCCGGACCTGGAGGGTTCATGAAACGGACACCGGCAGGCATGCCAGCATCCGATCCCGATGCCTGTTGTACCGATCCCTGTTGCACCGGCCCCTGTTGCACCGGCCCCTGTTGCACCGGCCCCTGTTGTACCAACAACAGGATCCGCACCGACGACAGGATCCGGTCCGACGGTGGGCTCCGCGCCGACGACAAGATCCGTTCACCGGAGGACGTCCACCGTTACGCGCACCTGACCTGCCTGACCGATCAGCCCGCCGGGAACGTCGGCATCGAGACCGAATGGTTCGTCGTCGACATCGCCTCCCCGGCACGCCCGGTGCCCCCCGGCCGCACGCTGACGGCGCTCACCGGTAGCCCGCCACCGCGGCCGTCACGGGACGGGGAGACCTCCCCGCAGACCTCCCCGGAACCGGTGGACGAACTGTTCCTGCCCGGGGGGACCCGGCTCACCTTCGAACCCGGCGGCCAGCTCGAGCTGTCCGCCCCGCCTCTGCCGCTGCCGGACGCGCTGGCGCGGACCGCCACCGATCTCACCGCGGTGCGCGCCATGCTCGCCGACGCCGGGCTCGCCCTGGCCGCGATGGGCACCGATCCGCTGCGGCCGCCGCGCCGCCAGCTGCACGCCCCCCGCTACGTGGCCATGCAGCAGTACTTCCGGCGGACGGACGGTGGCCGGGCGGGTGAGGCGATGATGTGCTCGACCGCGTCCGTCCAGGTCAACCTGGACGCGGGCGCCACGGCGCGGTGGGCCCGGCGCTTCGAGCTGGCGCATGCCCTCGGCCCGGTGCTGGTGGCCATGTTCGCCGCGTCCCCGGTGCTGGCCGGGACGGCGACCGGGTGGCGTTCCACCCGGCAGTCGCTGTGGGCGGACATCGACCCGAGCCGGACCTCCCCGGTGGCAGCCCCCCACCAGCCGGATCCGGCGACGGCCTGGGCGGACTACCTGCTGGCGGCCAGGGTCATGCTGGTGCGCCTGCCCGATGGTGACTTCCAGCTCGCCCGGGACGGGTCGACGTTCGCCGACTGGGTGGCCGGTGCCGGCCCGGTGGCACGGCCGCCGACAGTCGCGGACCTGCGTTACCACGCGACCACGGTGTTCCCGCCGGTACGTCCGCGCGGCTGGCTGGAGCTGCGCTACCTCGACGCGGCACCGGCCGGCAACTGGCCGGTGGCGGTCGCGGTAACCACCGCCCTGCTCGACGACCCCCGCGCCGCGGACACGGCCGCCGACGCGTGCGAACCCGTGGCCGGCCGCTGGCTGACCGCGGCCGCGCTGGGGCTACGCGACGACATGCTGCACCGGGCGGCGCGGCGGTGCGCGGGCGCCGCCCGGGACGCGCTGGGACACCTGGGTGTCGACGATGCCCTGCTCGCCGCCGTCGACACCTATCTCGAGACCTACGTCGAGCCGGGCCGCTGCCCCGCCGATGATCTCATCGACCGGCTGCCGGCCGACGGGCCGCTGGGCCTGCTCCGGGACGAGATCAACGCTGGGATCGGCACCGCTGCCGTCAGCGGGAGCACTGCCGTCAGCGGGAACGCTGCCGCTGACGGAGCCGGTACCAGCGCCAACGGCGGCACCGGTAGCGCTGCCGGAGCCAGTATCGTCGCCGGCCACGAGCGCGCGACCGCCCGGCCATGGGCGACGGCATGATGACCACCCGGCCGACCACCCAGTTGATCACCCGGCTGACCGTCGACGAGATCGTCCGGGCGCTCGCGGACAGCCGGGCCCGCAGCCTCGCCTACACCGATCTCGACGACGACGACCTGCGGCGCCAGCACTCACCGCTGATGTCACCGCTGGTCTGGGACCTTGCCCACATCGGCAACTACGAGGAGTCGTGGCTGCTGCGGGCGGTCGCGGGCAGCCGGCCGCTGCGGCCGGGCATCGACGACATCTACGACGCGTTCCGCCACCCCCGGGCGGACCGGCCGGCCCTGCCGCTGCTCGGCCCGGCGCAGGCGAGGTCCTACCTCGACGAGGTGCGCGGCGCCGTCCTGGACGTCCTGGCGCGGCTCGACCCGGACACGCTGCTGTCGTCGACCACCTGGGCGGTCAGCGACAGCGGGCCGTCCCCGCGGATGGCCGACATGGTCGGCGCGCCCTCGCCGGGCTCGCGCGCGGCGCTGCTGACCGGCGGGTTCGTCTACGGGCTGGTGGTCCAGCACGAGCACCAGCACGACGAGACGATGCTCGCCACCCACCAGCTCCGTACGGGTGCCCCGATCATCGGCGACCGCGCCGCGCCGCCACCCGGCCGGCCGGTGCCCGCGGCGGAGATCCTGATACCGGCCGGCGAGTTCACGATGGGTACCGACGGCGACACCGCCGGCACGGCATGGGCGTACGACAACGAACGTCCCGCCTACCGGGTGTACGTACCGGCGTTCTTCATCGGCACGCTGCCGGTCTCCAACGCCGCGCACGCGGCGTTCATCGAGGACGGCGGCTATCACGACGAACGCCTGTGGTCGGCCGCCGGCTGGGCGTGGCGGTGCCGGGCCGGCCTGACCGCCCCGCAGTTCTGGCGCCGCGAGGGCGGCACCTGGATACGCCGGCGCTTCGGCCGGGACGAGCCGGTCCCGATGGACGAGCCGGTGCAGCATGTCTGCTGGTACGAGGCGCAGGCGCACGCGCGCTGGGCGGGCCGGCGGCTGCCCACCGAGGCCGAGTGGGAGAAGGCGTGCGCGCACGATCCCGTCACCGGGCGTTCGCGACGTTTTCCCTGGGGGGACAGCGAGCCGACGCCGGAGCGGGCCAACCTGGGGCAGGCGGCCACCCGCCCCGCGCCGCTGGGGGCGTATCCGGCCGGCGCGAGCGCTTACGGCGTCGAGCAGATGATCGGTGACGTGTGGGAGTGGACGGCTGGGGATTTCGTGGGCTATCCGGGTTTCCGGTCGTTCCCCTACCGCGAGTACAGCGAGGTGTTCTTCCCACCCGCGCCCGGCGCCGGCAAGGGGCCGCCCGCCGGGGCGGTCGGTGCCGCCGCGGCGAACGGGGTGGCCGGGGCGGCCGATGTTGCCGAGTACGCCGGGTTCAAGGTGCTGCGCGGTGGCTCCTGGGCGACGCATCACAGCACCGTCAGAGCTACCTTCCGTAACTGGGACCACCCGATCCGCCGGCAGATCTTCGCCGGCTTCCGGCTCGCGCGCGACGCCTGACAGACCATGCCACCACAGAAGCCGGCAGGCCGCGGGCGGTGTGGCCGCGCCTCCCGCGCGCCCTGACCATCCGACCTGGCCGTCAGAGCTGGCCGTCAGAGCTGGCCACCGAGGCAAACCCGGTCGCCGAAGAGGAAGAGCAACAGAGCCCGACCACCGAGGAAAGAAGGATGATTCCGGTTGTGTCGTCACACGGCGTGGCTGGGGACGTCGCAGACGCTGGCCTCGCTCCTGCATGACCCGCCGCACGGCCTGCTGCGCCAGGCGTGGGAGCCGCGGCGGATGCTGCACGGCCGGATCAACGCCGACGGCTTCGGTGCCGGGTGGTACGCCCCTGAGATCCGCACGGAGCCGGCCCGCTACCGTCGCGCCGTCCCGATCTGGGCCGACGCCTCGTTCGCGTCCCTCGCCGGCGTGATCAGTTCGGGCTGTGTGCTGGCCGCGGTCCGCAACGCCACCGTCGGCATGCCCGTCGAGGAGACGGCGACCGCGCCGTACACCGACGGACGGCACCTGCTCAGCCACAACGGACGGGTGGATCTCACGGTGCCGCTGGGCCTGCTGCGGGGCTCGCGGGGAGCGCCGGTGCCCGACTCTCGCTGTGACTCCGCGCTGCTGGCGGCCGTGGTGTGGCAGCGGCTGGCCGCGGGCGCGCACCTCGCCGACGCCGTCGCGGAGGTCGTCGTCGCGGCGGGCGGCAGGGACGGCGCGGCCCGTCTCAATCTTTTGGTAACCGACGGATCGCAAATAGTGGCGACAACCTGGGGTGAAACCCTGTCGTACCGCGTGTCCGGCGGCGAGAACACCGGAGTCGGTATCGGGGCCGATATGGAAGTCGGCACAGAGATCGGCGCCGGAGTCGAGGTGGCCAGCGAACCCAGCGATGACGGAGACGGATGGATCGATCTTGATGATCACCAATTGCTCGTAGCTGACACGCGCAATGTCATCGTTAGTAATTTGACCTAAGATTCAGCTACTCTCGGTTGCATTAACGCTCCCGGAGGTTACAGCTCATGACAGCGTCCAGCACCGGTCTCACCAACGTCGGTTCCACCAGGGATGATCTCGACCCGAAAATCGTCTTCGATCGGCATCTCACCGCGTCCGACCGGATCACGGCACTGACCAGGGACGTAGGCGCCGGACTCACGTCGAATCCGAAGGAACTACCACCCAAGTGGTTCTACGACGCCAACGGGAGCATGCTCTTCGACGCCATCACCCGGTTGCCCGAGTACTACCCCACCCGGGCCGAACGGGCGATTCTGGCCGGCCACGTCCACGAGATCGCCGTGATGTCGCGAGCGGACACCCTCGTCGAACTCGGCTCCGGAACCTCCGCCAAGACCCGCCTGCTGCTCGACGCCCTCCAGCGCAGCGGCCACCTGCGCGGGTTCGTCCCGTTCGATGTGGACGAGTCCGTGCTCTCCCACGCCGCGGCCGCGATCCGGCAGGAATATCCGGCGGTGCGGGTGCACGCGATCGTCGGCGATTTCGAGCGTCACCTCCACCTGCTGCCCGACGCCAACCGCCGCCTGGTCGCGTTTCTCGGCGGAACGATCGGCAATCTCGCGCCCGCGGGCCGGCACGCATTCCTCACCAGCATGCGCGCCCACCTGAAAGGTGACGACATGCTGCTGCTGGGCTGCGACCTGGTCAAGGATCCAGACCGGCTGGTGGCCGCCTACAACGACAGCGCCGGCGTCACGGCCGCATTCAACCGCAACGTCCTGTCGGTCATCAATCACGAACTCGACGCCGACTTCGACCCGCGTGGGTTCGCCCACGTGGCCCGATGGGACGCGGAGAACTCCTGGATCGAGATGCGCCTGCGCTCCGTCCGCGACCAGCGGGTTCACGTCGGCGCGCTGGACCTGTCGGTGTCCTTCGCCGAGAACGAGCAGATGCGCACCGAGATCAGCGCCAAGTTCACCCGGGACAGCCTGGCCGCCGAGTTCGCCGCCGCGGGCCTGGCCATGGTCCACTGGTGGACCGACTCCGCGGGCGACTTCGGGCTCGCTCTCGCCGTCCCTGCCTGACGACTCCGGCCGGCCGAACAAGGCCGGCCGGCCGGCAGGACCCGGCCGACGAACCGGGCCGGCTGATCAGGTGACGGGCCCGGTCAGCCGCCGGCCAGGGAGACGTCGCGGGCGCCACCGGTGGACGCCGAGGTCGCCATCGCCGCATAGGCCCGCAACGCCGCCGACACCGGGCGCTGGCGCTCCTTCGGCCGGTAGCCGCCGGCGGCGGTCAGCTCGGCCCGCCGCACGGCGAGTTCCTCGGCGTCCACCAGCAGGTCCAGCCGGCGGGCCGGGATGTCGATCTCGATGATGTCACCGTCGCGGACGAGCGCGATCGCGCCGCCGTGCGCGGCCTCGGGCGAGACGTGGCCGATGGACAGGCCCGCCGAGCCGCCGGAGAACCGGCCGTCGGTGACCAGCGCGCACCGCGGGCCGAGCCCGCGGGCCTTGAGGAAGGTCGTCGGGTACAACATCTCCTGCATGCCGGGGCCGCCGCGCGGGCCCTCGTAGCGGATGACCAGCACGTCACCGGGGGTGACCCGCTTCGACAGGATCGCCTCCACCGCCTCCTCCTGGCTCTCCAGCACCAGGGCGGGGCCGCGGAAGGTCAGCCGGCCGGCCTCCACCCCGGCGGTCTTGAGCACGGCACCGTCCGGCGCGAGGGACCCGCGCAGCACCGCCAGACCGCCGTCGGCGGAATAGGCGTGCGCGACGTCACGGATACAGCCGGTGGCGGCGTCGGTGTCCAGCGACTCCCAGCGGGCGGTGGACGAGAACGGCTCGATCGTGCGCACGCCGCCCGGGGCTGCCTGGAAGAGCTCCACCGCCTCCGGCGCCGGGTCCGGCCGGCGGACGTCCCAGTGGGTGAGGAACTCCGCCAGGCTCGCGGCGTGCACCGAGTGGACGTCGTGGCGCAGCAGGCCGGCCCGGTCGAGCTCGCCGAGGATGGCCGGGATGCCACCGGCGCGGTGGACGTCCTCCATGTGGTAGTCCGAGCTCGGCGCCACCTTACACAGGCACGGCACCGTCCGGGAGATCGCGTCGATGTCGTCGAGGGTGACCGCCACCCCGGCCTCGACCGCGGCGGCCAGCAGGTGCAGCACGGTGTTGGTCGAACCGCCCATGGCCACGTCCACGGCAAAGGCGTTGAGGAAGGCCGAACGGGTCGCGATCGAGCGCGGCAGCACCGTGTCGTCGTCCTTGTCGTACCAGCGCTTCGCGAGATCCACCACCGTGCGCCCGGCCCGGACGAACAGGTCGCGGCGGGCCGCGGAGGTGGCGAGCGTGGAGCCGTTGCCGGGCAGCGCGAGCCCGAGCGCCTCGGTCAGGCAGTTCATCGAGTTCGCGGTGAACATCCCGGAGCAGGACCCGCAGGTGGGGCAGGCGGAGCGTTCCACCGCGTCCAGCTCGGCGTCCCCGACCGCGGTGTCGACGGAGGCGGCGATCGCGGAGATGAGGTCCAGCCCCGAGCGGACCACACCGTCGCTGACGACCGCCCGGCCGGACTCCATCGCCCCGCCGGAGACGAACACGGTCGGGACGTTCAGCCGCAGGGCCGCCAGCAGCATCCCAGGAGTGATCTTGTCGCAGTTCGAGATGCAGACGAGCGCGTCCGCGCAGTGCGCGTTCACCATGTACTCGACGCTGTCGGCGATGATCTCGCGGGACGGCAGCGAGTAGAGCATGCCGCCGTGGCCCATGGCAATGCCGTCGTCGACCGCGATCGTGTGGAACTCCCGGCCCACGCCGCCGGCCTCGGCGACCGCGTCCGACACGATCCGGCCGAGGTCGCGCAGGTGCACATGACCGGGCACGAACTCGGTGAAGCTGTTCGCGATCGCCACGATCGGCTTGCCGAAGTCGTTGTCGGTCATGCCGGTGGCGCGCCACAGCGCGCGGGCACCGGCCATGTTGCGGCCGTGAGTGGTGGTGCGGGAACGCAGAACAGGCATCGGGCAGTCCTCATGGCGATCGATCGGCGTGGACGTGGGTCACGCCGGGGCCACGGGCACACCCATACCAGGCATTCATACCCGTACAGGCATCAAAGCCGCCCGGACCCGCCCGCCAGGCCCCACCCGTCCGCTTCAAGCCTAACCCTCGTCGTATTCGAGGCCGCGCGAGCCACCGCGGCGCGGCCGCCACCGATCGCCCAGCCCGCCGAAGCCAGCGGGGCCACCGGGGCCGCCGCCGCGGCGCAGCTGCCACCGCCGCCACTGGCGCTGGACCAGCCACACGACCACAAAGGACGCGGCCGTGCCCAGCAGCGGGGCCACATCGTGGTCACGAGGGCCGGCCACGTACTTGACGGTCCCGTCGGGGTGCTGGACCCGCTGGCTCGTCCGCGTCCCGATCACGAGCAGGAACAGGCTGACGACGGCGATGATCGCATATCCCGTCCGGAAGAGGGTCTGGACGCCGACCCGGCGGCGCGCGACCGCGCCGCGGAAGAGCAGCGCCGGGACCATCCAGCCCAGAAAGCCGAAGACGACCGCGAACACCGGCGCGAAGAAGAAATAGCTGGCGAAGGTGCTCACGACAGCTCGGTTACATGCTCCACGCTCGGCGGCTGCGCGAAGAAGGGACCCAGCGTCGCACGCCAACGGGTGAACCGGTCGGAGGCGCGGAAGGTCACCAGGTGCGCGTCCAGGTTCTCCCACTCGACGAACAGGACGAACCGGGACGGCGTCTCCACCCCGCGGGCCAGCCGCGCCGACCGGCAGCCGGGGCAGGTGGTGATCTCGGTGACGACACGACGGTAGGCGTCGGCGAACGCCTCCTCCTGGCCGGGCACGACGTCGAAACGGGCGACTTCCAGCACCGGCGAGCCCTGGGCGCCGTCCTCGGCAGCGGTCATGGCCCAAGTCTGGCACGAATCGGACATGCACGATCCAGCCGCGGCATCCCCCGTGCGCCCTGCCGCCCCGGGGCCGGCGCTACCCGGCCCCGGGGCGGCAGGAGAGCCGCTTCTGTGTTCAGGCATCCTTTCTCACGACCTGCTGTTCCTCCTCGGGGTGGCCGGAGTTCTCCCGCGGGCGACCGGAGTTCTCCTCGGCAGGATGGGCAGGTTGCCCAGCCGGCACCGAATCCGGTCGTTGCCGGCGGAACCGGCGCCAGCCGGGCCGGTGCTTTTCACCCGGCGGAATCAGCGCCGCGGTGCCCCGTCGCAGCCGCAGGCCGGCCAGCATGGCGACGCTGGCTGTCACGCTCCGCGTGACATCGTCCGGCCCGGACACCGTGGCGGCGATGGAGGCGAGACCCGCGACGCCGACCGTCACGACCGCGAGGACGGCCGCGACCAGCAGCCGGCCGCTGACGAGCGCGATCCCGCTGAGCACCACGCCGAGCATGATCAACGTGTTCGTGGACGGCAACGTGATCGTCTGGTCGCCTTCCGCAAGCGCCGCTACCGCGGCGAACACCTGGGCGGTCATCGTGCCTCCCGCCGGTGCCGAGCCGCAACGTGGATCCGGGAGCTGGATACCAAGCGGTTACCTGTCTGGAACAGCGGACGCGGGAGAAGGACTATTGTCAAGAACGGTCCGTTCTCCCACCGGGGCCAACCGGGGTGCGGGTCAAGCTGGTCCGGTTCGGCGGGTGGGTGCGCCAACACCCTCCCGCCGACCGCGCCGGGTGAGTCGCCCGACATGGTCGTTATTTCCGAATAGATGGTCATCGCTGCCTTTCCGCGTCTCTTCCATGTCTTTCGGGAATCGTCTTCCGCGGCCGTGGGGCCCGGGATCGCCCAACCGTCGCCCCGGTCCGTGCGGACCCTGACCGAAGGGGCGCGCAAGTATGGTTCACCTCGCCTGTCCGAAGGCCCGGAGAGCCCAGAGATGACGAAGAGCGGCCCACCCCTTGCGATCAGGTGAATCCGCCCACCGGGACGCGCCGGAGCGTCCCCGCGCCATACGCACGACAGGAGTGGCCCAGCGCTCGGCGGCCCTCGGACGAACCCGCGAACCGACGCCTGATCAGGCCAGGGCATCGATCTCGCGGTTTGCGGACTCTGCCTCATAGCGCCACATCCTTTGAGAAGGAGGGGCCGCCTCGCTGCGGGCGATGCCTACACTATGCAGACCAAACTGTGGTAATGCAAGAACTATTCATGAAGATCAAATAATTCATAATCCGTCCACCTGTGGCGGATGATCATATAGACGATCTTGACGGCTCGCCGCTTCCGGCACAACCGCCCCAGACCAACCCGGTCCTGCGGCAGGCTCGGTGAGCTGGTTAAGATGCGGGTCAGCCTCCACAAGGGGCAAGTCATCCGTCGATACTCCGACCGGCCAGCTCACCCGCATAGCCGACGGCTCGACGAGCATAGACGACCCGCCGGCGCCCGGAGGATGATGAGCTGGGCCTCCGCGCCCCGCGGAGCCGGGAGCCCGGCTCCGCGGGCCTTGTGAACTCCGTTCCCGGAGCCACGACGCGAAAACCACGATCGCGTCGACCCTGGCCCGCTGGACGCCGGGTCGTCCCACCATGCCCGTTCATCGCGACCAGGAGCCACCGTGAGCACCAACACGCCAGGTATAGTCATTGCTACTTCCTGCGACTATTCGGGAAGTTGTCCAACCGTCTACCAGGAGGGCCCCGATACCGTCCTGGTGCAGGGATACGTGGTCGACTCCGGTCACGACGTACCGGACGGCGAATCCATGGTCCGCATCCCGGTCGCGCTCCTGCGTCAGGCCGCCCAGGCGCTACAGGCCTGACCGGCCCCCCGACCAGCCACCCACACGGCCTGAAGGAATCTGTAACGGCGAACCCGCGGCGCGGCGACATGAACGTCATCCGCCACCGCGCCGCTGTCATTCTGGCCAGCCAGGGAGCTGGGCCGCTCGGATCTCCGGACCGACTCGGAAGGGTATGGCATGAGAAACCTCCCGGACGATGACGCGTCGGCCCGAACGGCCGGAGCGCAGCTGGGAGCCGAACTCGCGGTCCTGCGGCACCGGCACCGGCTCAGCGGCCAGGAGCTCAGCGGCCAGGAGCTCGCCAGCCGAACCGGAATGAGTCAGTCGAAAATATCCCGAATAGAGACCGGTACGGTCACACCCAGCCCTGACGACGTCGAAGCGATCGTGCGTGCGCTCGACGAGCCGGAGACAGTGGTGTCGCAGTTCCGGCAGGCAGCCGAACGCCTCGTGTCCGGCGCGGACCCGGTCATCGACCCCAGCCCCTACATCGGCCGCTTCCAGCCCCAGTACCTCGAGCACGAGTCCGCCGCCCAGGTCGTCCGCTTCTTTCAGCCGACCCTCGTACCCGGCCTGTTGCAGACGAGCGAATACGCACAGGCGATCATCCTGCGTTTCTGCGAGCTGTTCGACATCGACTACCTCGCCGACGGCGCCCGGGCGGTGGCCCTGCGGATGGAACGGCAGCGAATTCTGTACGACGAACGGCGGACCTTCTACTTCGTGCTGCTGGAGTCGGTGCTCGCCTATCCGGTGGCGGCACCCGCGGCCATGATCGCCCAGATCGACCGCATCCGGGAGCTGGCGACCAGCCGGCCGAACATCACCATCGCCCTGGTCCCCAACGGGACCGAGCTCGTGGTGCCGCCGTCCAGCAGCATAGAAATACTGGACGAGAACCGCGCGCTGACCGAAACAATACTGTCCGTGGTGTCGCACAAGAACCCCGAGACCGTCCAGATCCTGCTTCGGATCTTCGCCGAGTTCGAGAGCAAGGCGACCACCGACATCGACCCGATCCTCGACCGCCACCGCCGCGCCTACATCGAACAGATCCTCTCCGAACAGCGCTGACCGCTCGGCGCGAGCACGGCCCCAGGCGGTGCTGGCGAACCCGTTCCGGGAGAGTCCGTTGTCAGGCCCAGAGGGTAAGATCTACGCCTATGAGCACGGCCGACGACCGGACCCGCGCACATGCACTGGTCGATGACCTGTTGGGCCAGCCCGACCAGGCTGCCGACAGGTCCGTCGCGGTACTGCACGCTCATGCTGCGGCACTTGCATGGATACGTGACACCACCGGCCTCTACCCGGCGTCCCCCGGCATCGTCGCGGAACTGAACAGCGTCGCCGGGCGTCTGCGCACCGGGATCGACGACCGTGACCCGGTAGCCGTGCTCGGCCAAGCGGCTGTCGATGCGCTTGCCGCGCACCGAGCAAGCGCTGCCGCGTGAGCGGCTACGTCCTCGACGACCTCGCGCTGAGCGCGGGCCTGGCCGGTACCGGCAGCGAACATCATCGCAGGGAGTTGTCCCGACTGCTGCGCGGTGCGATCGACGGTGGTCCGGCCCTGGACGTGCCAGCGCTGTGCTTGGCCGAGGCCACCGCCGCCCGTCCCGCCATCGCCGGGCACCTCGCCGACATCATCGCGGTCGCTCCGGCTGGCGCAATCGATATTTGCGGGCTGACCCGTACCGGCTACCTCGGCACTCTCCGTTCGCACAACCCTCACCTGGACTGGCCCGCCAGCCACGCCGCGATGCTCGCCCTCGCGACTGGTTTACCGGTCCTTACCGTCGATTCCGACCGGTACGGTGGCGTTCCTGTCAATGTGCTGTCTCTGTAAATGATCTCTGCGGATCGTCGCTGTCGGAGAAGACAGCCCACCTCGACCGGAACCACGGCGACGAGGGCCAGAAACACGAGAAGGCGCTTGAAACACCGGGACCACACCGGCAAGCCGGCCTGTCCGCGACCGCCGCTGGCATCGCAGCCGCGGACAACGAACTGGAGGAAGCCAACCGGCGGATGCGGATAGCGCCACTACGAGCATCGGCTCTCTCCGTGACGCGGCTGTCAGCCCCAGAGGGTGCTGATCAGCAGGTCGATCTCGCGGCGGCCGTCATCCTGGCGCAGGTGATAGAGCCTGAGCTTGATCTCAGGATACTGGTTTCCCGCAGCCTTCGATTTCGCGGTGAAGGTGATCGGCAAGTGCAGAGCCTGCACCTGCGACGAATCCGGTGTAGGCGGCGCGTTGTCGGTGGTCGTGTGGGGCGAGGTATGCGGGGTGGAGACGGATGTCGCCGCCGGTGAGCACTTCCCAGATGCGCATGGTCGCGTGCCTGCGCCGCGCGGTATTCGGCCGGATGGCCGCGTGCCTGCAGGCGGAGTCGAGCCGTTGCTCGTCCAGGAGGTCGATGTCGCGGAAGATCCGGCGACGGCGCCCGTAATCGATGGGTGGGGGCGTGGTGAGCAGGGTGTCGAGAAGCTGGTCGAGCGCGAGCAGCGTGTTCGTGGTCTGACCGACATAGTCGATGCGGGCCCAGACCGCGCGGGCGGTCGAGGCCGCCCGCGCGGGAAGATCGAGCATGGTCGGGATGCGACGCCAGGTCAGGAACGTGCCCGCGCGGACGAGGGCCATCGCGAGGGTGGCGGGAAACGCGGCGGTGTTCTTGCCGGTGGGCCGGGTGAGGGTCGCGGTGATCGACAGGTTCACCGAACACTTACCAACCGGGATACAACCGGGCACTGCATGCCGGCTTTGCTCGTCCGGCCGGTTCTGCGGCGATCCGCCACCATGGCTGCTGAGGGACCTGCAGACAGCCGGTCGTGTCGGCGGCACTCATGGCCCCGCCTCGACCGGGTCGGATCGTCATGCGAGTAAATGATGTGCCGTTGATCACAGTTGGGATTGTCACGCCAGGCACGACCCGCTCCGTCGTGAAGGTGTGAGTGAACGTATCTTGATTTCGAAGGTGGCGCCGGCCGGATACCAGGCGGTTGCCGCGTTGCAGCGCTACGTCACGTCGACCGTCGATCCAACCCTCCTGGAACTGGTCAAGCTGCGGGCATCGGTCCTCAACAGTTGCGCGTACTGCATTGACATGCACAGCCGCCACGCCCTCGCGGCCGGAGAGGACAGCCGCCGGCTGTTCGCGGTGGCGGCCTGGCGTGAGTCGCCGTTCTTCAACAATCGGGAACGTGCCGCGCTGGCGCTGACCGACGCCGTGACCCGCCTGGGCGAGCAGGGGGTACCCGACGAGGTGTGGGACAGCGCGGTGAAGCACTGGTCGGACGAGGATGTCGCGAACCTGATTCTCGCCATTGCGACGATCAACGTGTGGAATCGGATCGCCGTGTCGACGGGAATGCGGCCACCAGCGGGATGACACCGTTCGCCGCGGAAGCCGCTGACCAGTTCGTCGCCCATCGGCCGATGCTGCACGGCCTGGCCTACCGGCTGTTGGGCAGTTGGCACGACGCTGAAGATGTCATGCAGGAGGCGTATGTGCGCTGGTCCGGCGTTGACCGGGCGAGCGTGAGCGAGCCGCGCCGGTACCTGACCACAGTGGTGGCGCGATTGGCTGTCGACCACCTGCGTAGGCGACGCGCGCTTCGCGAGGGCTACGTCGGCGAGTGGCTGCCGGAACCGGTGGCAACTGATCCGTCGCCATTCGGAGTGATCGACACCTCCGACCTGTCGCTGGCCGTGCTGCATCTCATGGAGCGGCTCACGCCGCCGCAGCGCGCGGTGTACGTACTGCGGACGGCGTTCGAGCTGCCGTATGACGAGATCGCCGCGATCCTCGATCGCACGTCGGAGGACTGCCGGCAGCTGCACCGGCGGGCCGCACAGGCATTGGATACGCGCCGGCCGAGGTTCGTCCCCAACCGGGACGAGCATCGGCGTCTGCTCAGCGACTTCGTGGCCGCTGCCCGCGACGGCGACCTGCCAAGGCTGGAGAGCATGCTGCGCGCCGACGTCATCGCGTGGACCGACGGCGGCGGCCGGGCCCGCGCCGCGCGCAGACCGATCGCCGGGCGGGCCAGGGTTGCGTACTTCTTCGCCCGCATCTACCGGCGGAGAGGGACATTCAAGGTCGTGCACATCGACCTCAACGGCGCTCCCGCCATGGTCATAGAGACTTCGAAGTCCGTACACGCGCTCCTCGTCGAAGCGGACGACCATAAGATCGTCGGCGTGTACGTGGTCGCCAACCCTGACAAGCTCGCCGCGGTCCGATGAAAACGACCCGATGAAAATATGGGTCGGAGTCACCGAGGTTTAATGCATGCCCCACACCCTGCGGACATGAAGCTCGGCATTTGCGCGCAGAACATCGACAATCGAGTAGGCGGTCGAATGCGATGAGGTGTAGCCTCGGTAAAGTTCTACTATTTCGTAACCGCTGACCGCATTGTCTATTGACAAGGTGCGGTCGATGGCGACCCGCGATGTGACAACGGGCCTTGTATCGATAATAACGATCTGACCATCGTCACAAACGGCGAGAAGCGGGTTGAGGTTACCATTCTTAATTGGTGCGAACAGCTTCCAACCGATTAGGTTCGTCGGCCGCGGAGTCCACCACCTCCCCTGCCTGCTTCCGCGCGGCTTCAGGAGAATCGACGACGGGGATGCTCTTTCGCCGCACATCGTCGGAACGAACTCACCCCGTATCAAATCGATGAGTTCGGTCGAACACTCGACCCCGAACGGATGGAGCGCCTCCCGGCGAAGCCGCTCCTGCTCTCGCCCCCACGCCTGCCTATCCTTCTCGACTTGCTCGGTATCGATCTTTCTCGCGGTCTCATCTCTCCATGTCATTCTTCCCCTCGGGGCCTCGCGGGCGAGCGACAGCAGAATCATCACTATAGTGGCAGAGGAGGACTCGAGGAAGTCCCCAGGCGGCCCACCAACGGAAGTAACAAGCAAACGGTCGGCTGGGAGTTTCCCAGGAATTCCGTCAGGCGCTCGGACAGCCCGCGGAGTCGATCATTGGGCGGTATACAGCCCACCTCGACCGGAACCACGGCGACGAGGGCCAGAAACACGAGAAGGCGCTTGAAAAACCGGGGGCACCGTCAAGCTGGCCTGTCCGCGACCGCCGCCAGCATCGCCGCCGCCGCGGACAACGAACTGGAGGAAGCCGACCGGCGGATGCGGACAGCGCCACTGCGGGCACCGGTTCTCTTCGTGAGGTGGCTGTCAGCCCCAGAGGGTGCTGATCGGCAGGGCGAAGACGCGGTCGTCGATGCGGAACGCGCGGGGGCCGGTATGTAGGACGGCTCCGGCGACGAAGCGCTCTTCGAGCTGGTCGCGTAGCCAGACGAGGTGACGGGCGTCCGACGTGGTCGGCGCCGCGGTGGCCTTGATCTCCAGTGCGACGACCTGGTCGCCGCCGAGTTCGATCAGTAGGTCGATCTCGCGACGGCCGTCCTCCTGGCGCAGGTGATAGAGCCTGGGCTCCAGCGGGCTGAGGGCCAGTTCGGGACGGATCTGCGCGACGACGAACGTGTCGATGACACGTCCGAGCAGGTGGCCGTCGCGCAGGACCGCGCGTGGTGTGGCCCGCAGCGCGGCGCCGAGCAGCGACGAGTCCACGAGGTAGCGCTTGGGCCTCTTGACCAGGCGCTGTAGCCGCTGGGTGGACCATGCCGGTATCTGGTCGAGAACGAAGAGATTGGTCATGAGCCGCTCGTAGGCGACGACGGTCCGCCGGTCCAGGTTCGCGGCGCGCACGATGGTCTCGTCGGTCGTGACAGCGGCGGTGGTGAGCGCGAGGGCCTCGACGTAGCGGCGGAGCCGGTCGGGGTCGCGCCGGGACTCGACGTGCTGGGCATCGCGGGTGACCAACTGGTCGAGGTAGCCGGCCAGCCAGGCGCGCCTGGCCAGACCGCTCAGGCGAAGGACGGTGTCCGGAAAACCGCCGCGTAGGGCGAGCTCGATGTAGCCAAGAAGATCTGGCGGGTCCGCGGGCACGGTGAGCGCGTCGAGTTCGGCGGTGGCCAGACGATCGATGAACAGTGTCCCGGGCGAGCGCCGGTCGGCCTCCCTTACCGTGAGCCCGTAGAGGGGCAGCCGGACCACACGCCCGGTACCCGGCCAGGTCCGGGTCTCCAGGTCAGCCATGACGCTGCCGGTCAGCAGGAAGCGGCCCGGCCGGGGGTCGTCGTCGACCGCTCTCTTCACCGCGCCGAGGACATCAGGGACCTCCTGCCATTCGTCGAGCAGGACCGGCTCGGGCAGCGCACGCAGCGCTGTGTCCGGATCGGCACGGAAGGCGGCGGCCTCGACTGGGCGGTCGAGACGGACGGTGGAGCGGGCCAGCCGGCGCGCGGTGGTTGTCTTGCCGGTCGCGCGGGGGCCCACCATCAGCAACGCCGGTAGCTGCGTCACCAGCTCCGAGAGCAGGGAGTCCACCATCCGCGGGACGTAGCCGGCACCATCCATGATCTCAGGATACCGATTTCCCACAGCCTTGAATGCCGATCACCTGCATGCTTCAGCGCCGATCACCTGCATCCTTCGATGCCGATCACCTGCGTGTTTCGATGCCGATCACCTGCGAGGTTCGGGCCGATACGGGAAGCTGGGGCGGCGCATGGAGACCTTGAGCTGATCGGCGGTGTGGAGCGTCGCGCTGTTCGGGTCAGCCTGCCGTTCAGGTCAGCCGGCCATGTCGACGAAGCGGGAGTAGTGGCCCTGGAAGGCCACGGTGACGGTGCCGGTCGGGCCGTTGCGGTGCTTTGCGACGATCAGGTCGGCCTCGCCGGCGCGGGCCGATTCCTTCTCCACGGCGTCCTCCCGGTAGAGCAGGATCACGGCGTCCGCGTCCTGCTCGAGGGAGCCCGACTCGCGCAGGTCGGAGATCTGCGGGCGTTTGTCCGCGCGCTGCTCGGACGCCCGGTTGAGCTGGGAGATCGCCACCACCGGGATGTCCAGCTCCTTGGCGAGCAGTTTGAGCGAACGCGATATCTCGCTGACCTCCTGCTGGCGGCTCTCGGTGCGCTTCGGTGAGGACATCAGCTGAAGGTAGTCGAGGACGATCATCCGTAGGCCGTTGCGCTGCTTCAGGCGGCGGGCCTTCGCCCGGATCTCCATCATGGTCAGGTGCGGGCTGTCGTCGATGAACAGGGGCGCGTCGGCGACCTCGCCCATCCGGCGGGCCAGCCGGGCCCAGTCATCGTCGGTGAGCCGGCCGGTGCGGATGTTCTGCAGGGACACCCGCGCCTCCGCCGACAGCAGCCGCATGGTGATCTCCATTCGGCTCATCTCCAGCGAGAAGATCACAGACGCCATGCCGTTGCGAATCGACGCGGACCGGGCAAGGTCCAGCCCGAGCGTGCTCTTGCCGACGGCAGGCCTGGCCGCGATGATCCACAGCTGGCCGCCGTGGAGACCGTTGGTCAGCTCGTCGAGATCGTTGAAGCCGGTGGGGACGCCGGTCAGCGCGCCGTCGTGCCCCGCGATCGCCTCGATCTCCTCCAGCGCGGGGTTGAGCAGGTCGCCGAGTGGCGCGTAGTCCTCACTCGAGCGGCGTTCGGTGACCTCGTAGACGGCGGCCTGCGCGCGATCGACCACCTCGTCCACGTCCTGGGCGGGGCCGTAGGCGAGCTGGACGATGCGGGTGCCCGCCTCGGCGAGACGGCGCAGAACAGCCTTCTCCGCGACGATCCGGGCGTAGTAGCCGGCGTTCGCCGCGGTCGGGACGCTGGAGATGAGGGTGTGCAGGTAGCCCGGCCCGCCGACGCGCTCGAGCAGCTCCCGCCGGGCGAGTTCGGCGGCGACGCTGATCACGTCAGCCGGCTCGCCACGACCGTAGAGATCGCCGATGACACCGTAGATCGTGCTGTGCGCAGGACGGTAGAAGTCGCTCGCGGAGAGCACCTCGACGACGTCGGCGATCGCGTCCTTCGACAGCATCATGCCGCCCAGCGCGCTCTGCTCGGCAGCCAGATCATGCGGCGGCGTGCGGTCGAACTCGACCGGCCCGCTGGAAGCGGCCCGGGTGCGGTCGACATCGGTCAGCGTCACGGCTGTGGCCTCGTCATACCTGTAGCCCCGTCATGCCTGCCCCTTTCCCCACACCACACCATCTTCGAACATATGTTCGGTTACAGTGGCGACCCCGTCAATCCCTGGGGAGGCGTCTCCTCGAACACTTCACCGGGCGGCGTCGACTGTATGGGCGCACCCGCCCAGCATCCAAAAAGTTGTCCACAGACCCTGTGGACAACTCTGTGCACAACTCCGGAAAGGCTGGGGAAATCGCTGGGACAAGCCCGTCGGGGCTGTGGACAACCAGCCGGCGCTGACGTCGGCTGTGCTGCTATCAGCGCAGGAAGGGGGTCATCGCCGTCCATCCCCTGTGGATGGAAGAAATTCGACGACGAATCGTACGGAGACCCCCGCGCGGTCTCCGAGCGGTCGGCGGCCTGACAGCTGGCTGTCCAGAAAGCACAACAGGTGACCGCGATGTCGGCATCGGCCGGCCCAGCAGGAGCATGCCCGTCCAAGGCGAAGGCCGCGCGACAAAATCATCGCACGGCCTCTGCCTGTACTCGATCTCAGGGCGCCGGCCGCGCGACAAAATCATCGCACGGCCTCTGCCCGGGTGACTGACATCGCGGTCACCCGATCAGTGTGCTGTCCCGCGGGCGGCCGTTGTGGGCCGGCCGCGTTCGGCTGGTCGTCAGGCGGAGACGACCTCCAGCTTGACGGTCGCCACGACCTCCGGGTGCAGGTGCACCGACACGGTGTGGGACCCGAGCGACTTGATCGGCGAGGGCAGCTCGACCCGCCGACGGTCCAGGTCCGGGCCACCGGCTGCGGACACGGCCGCCACCACGTCCGTCGCCGTCACCGAGCCGAACAGCCGACCCTCCTTGCCCGCCCGGGTCACCAGTCGGATCGGCAGGGTCGCGAGCTGGCCGGCGATCTCCTTCGCCTGCCCGAGATCGCGTATCTCCCGGGCCGACCGGGCCCGACGGATCTGTTCGATCTGCTTCTCGGCGCCCCGGGTGGCCACGATCGCGTACCGGCGGGGAATGAGGTAGTTGCGCCCGTACCCCGCAGCGACCTGGACCGTGTCGCCCGGGCTGCCGAGGCCGGGTATCTCCTGGGTGAGGATGAGCTTCACGTCATCCTCCTCAGCGGGCCGTCGAGGTGTAGGGCAGCAGGGCCATCTCCCGGCTGTTCTTCACCGCGATCGCGATGTCACGCTGGTGCTGGCTGCAGTTGCCGGTCACCCGCCGAGCGCGGATCTTGCCGCGGTCGGAGATGAACTTCCGCAGCAGCGAGGTGTCCTTGTAGTCGATGTAGTCGGTCTTGTCCTTGCAGAACACGCAAACCTTCTTCTTCGGCTTGCGCACGGCCGCCTTGGCCATCGTGCACTCCTATGTCATGGCTTCGACCCGACGTCACGGCTTCGGCCCGACGCCGGTGGGCCCGGCCCCGGTCAGGCGCTGCCGGGGATCGGCTGGATCAGAACGGGGGCTCCTCGGAGTAGCCGCCGGGCGACGCCGACCACGGGTCGTCGGCAGGCCCGCCGCCGTATCCCGAGCCGCCACCGGACGGCCCGCCGTAGCCACCGCCCGCAGACGGCCCCCCGGACGCCGGCGGCCCACCGTAGCCACCGGAAGGCCCGCCGCCGTTGTAACCGCCGCCGGCGGCACCGCCACGACCGGCCTTGACGACCTTGGCGGTGGCGTACCGCAGCGACGGGCCGATCTCGTCGACGTCCAGCTCGACCACGGTCCGCTTCTCGCCCTCACGGGTCTCGAACGACCGCTGCTTGAGCCGGCCCTGGACGATGACCCGAGCGCCCTTCTGCAACGACTCCGCGACGTGCTCGGCGGCCTGCCGCCAGATGGAGCAGCGCAGGAACAGCGCGTCCCCGTCCTTCCACTCGTTGGTGGCCCGGTCGAGGGTGCGTGGTGTCGAGGCGACGGTGAAGCTGGCGACGGCCGCGCCGTTGGGCGTGAAACGAAGCTCGGGATCGTTCGTCAGGTTCCCGACCACCGTGATAACTGTCTCACCGGCCATGGGGCCGCTCCCTTCAGGCCGCGGCCCGCCGCCGCGGCTTCTTCTCGGGCAGCCGGATCACCTTGGTACGGATCACCGATTCGTTGAGGACGAGTTGACGGTCGAGTTCGGCGACGACGTCCGGCTCGGCGTGCAGGTCGATAATGGCGTAGATGCCCTCGAAACTCTTGCGGATCTCGTAGGCAAGCCGGCGGCGACCCCAGACGTCGACCTTCTCCACCACGCCGCCGCCGGAGCGGACGACGGTCAGGTACTGGTCGAGAGACGGCGCCACCGTGCGCTCCTCGAGATCCGGCTCGAGGATCACCATCAGTTCATAATGACGTGGCAAGGGTGAACCCACCTCCTGTGGACTCGGGCGGCCACGGAGGGTTCCGTGGCAGGAGGGACAGTGCCGCACACGGCCGGACGCGGAGCGGACCCGCACGGACCGACCAGCGGCAACGTCGCAAACACTACTCGATACCGCCCGGCCCGATACCACCCGGCCACAGGCCGATCGGCCGGACCCACCCGCTGCCCTTCCCCGTCGTCGTCCACTCCCCGTCGTCATCCGCTGTCGTCATTCACCACCGTCATCCACCGCCGTCATCCGTCACCTCGCGCGTCTCGCGGGTCACGCCGGTGGACTCGGTGCCTGGCGCCGGCTCCGGGAGCGTCACCTCGCGGGTCCCGCGCCCGCGTGCGGCGGCGACCACCCGCAGACCGGCACTGGCCACCCCCACGACGAGCGTCAGCGAGATCACCACCAGCAGGCCGTGCACGTGCCGGCCGGGTGACGGCCAGATCGCGGCGACCACGGCCACGGCGGCGGCCAGGCCGACGGACGCGACGAACGGCGCGAACCCGCGGCCTGTGACACCGACACCCCTCACAGCTCCATATCCTGCCCGTGCCATCCTTCCCCGATCCCACCACGGCCATCGGGTTCTTCCAGGGACGAAGGATCCACAATACGTGCCAGATCCCGCAGCTCACGGACGGCAAAAAGGTGTCGTTCCTCCACTTCCATTTCCATGGCCGGCGGGGCTCGTCCGGCCACACGATCCGATCGGTTCGCGGCCAGCGGACCGACCGCGGCTGACGTTATTTCCTTCCACACGTTTTCTGGCCGGCCGCGACATGGCGAGGCCCGAGGCGACCACGGTATTTACTGATATTTTTGCCTCCGGTCACCTTGTGGTTCCGCTCTCCGACGGGAACGGAGCTAATTTCGGCGCCATGCCTGTGAGTCCTCGTGGTGAAGTGGTGGGATCGGGGGTTCCGGCCGACATGGCCGAGGACATGACGATCGCCGAGCAGCACGAATGGCTGCGGACTTTTCTCCGCCGCCGGCCGGTCAGCAGACGGAGCATCCTGCTCGGTGGGCTGGCCGGGGCCGGCGCGGCGAGCCTGCTCGGCACGCCGTTCGGCCGGGCCGCCTACGCCGGTGCGACCACCGACAGCCCCCTGCTGGTCGGCGGCCGGCACGCCGCGTTCGGCGCCGACCCGTCCCGACAGCTGCGGCTCGCGGCGCAGCTGTCGCGTAACCCCGGCCGAGGCAGGGTGCTGGTCGACATCGGGCCGGGCCGCGGGCTCGGCCACACGGCCGAGGCGGAGATCCGTCCGCTGCTGTCCCAGGTCCCGCAGGTCGACGGCTCGATCTACACGGTCGAGCAGTACTACGTGCACGCGGCGTTCGACAACCTGGCACCAGGACACGAGTACTACTACCGTTTTCGAATCCCGGGCGGGAGCGCCACCCCCGTCCAGGCGATCCGCACCGGCCACCGGAAGGGGCGCGAGGGCGGTTCCTTCCGGTTCACGATGATGGGTGACCAGGGGTCGAACACCACCCCGCCGGGTCTCCCGCCGGGCCGGTTCGACGACAACTACTACCAGGCGGACAACGACCCGACCGTCGTGCACGCCTCGGCCATCACCGCGACCATCGCCCGGCAGGACCCGGTGTTCCATCTGCTCGCCGGAGACATCTGCTACGCGGATCCGTCGGGTGCGGGGCTGCCGCCCAGGCGGAACCTCGCCGGCTCACCGCCGGCCGGTTTCGACAACTACGACCCGACCGTCTGGGACGTCTACCTGGCCGGCATCGAGGCCAGCGCCGCCCGCACCCCGTGGATGTTCGCCACCGGCAACCACGACATGGAGGCGCTGTACTCCCCGCACGGCTACGGCGGCCACCACGCCCGGCTGGACCTGCCCGACGGCGGGCCGAAGGGCTGCCCCAGCGTGTACTCGTTCGTCCACGGCAACGTGGCCGTGCTCTCGCTGGACGCGAACGACGTCAGCTTCGAGATCAGGACGAACACCGGCTACTCCGGCGGGGCGCAGACCTCGTGGGTGGAGCGGACGCTGAAGGCCCACCGCGCCGACCCGGACATCGACTTCATCGTCTGTTTCTTCCACCACTGCGCCTACTCGACGACCGCGCAGCACGCCAGCGACGGCGGGGTCCGCGGCGCGTGGGCAGGGCTGTTCGACAGATACCAGGTCGACCTGGTGCTGCAGGGCCACAACCACCTCTACGAGCGGACCGACCCGATCCGCGAGAACACCCCGACCAGGCAGGCCCCCGACGGTTCGGTCATCGAGCCGGCGAAGGACGGCACCACCTACATCGTCGCCGGCAGCGGTGGACGGCCCCGCTACCAGTTCCAGGGCGGGGAGCCGGAGTCCTACCGCGGAAAGATCGTTCCGGGTTCCAACGCCGTGCCGAACAGCTACGTCTGGCAGTCGGACGGGACGAAGCTGACCGAGTCCATCAACTGGTCGCGGACCCGGTTCGACAACTACGCGATCGTGGTCGCCGACTCTGATCCGGGCCAGCCGGGCGGATACTCCACCCTGACCCTCCGGGGTGTGGACGAGCACGGCACCGAGTTCGACCGGGTGACCCTGCGCCGGGCCGTTGCGCGCGGCCACACCGTTCCCACGAAGAACCCGCCCGATCACCCGGGATCCGCGCCCGGTCACCGCTGAAACGCGGCCTCCGGCGGCACAAACCGCTGATCATGCCCACGGCCGGCTGCCGTCCAGCCACGTGCCGGGCGTGATCGAACATCTGTCAGGCACGCCCTAGTAGACTGTCGCTGCTTAGTTCTGGTGTGTCTTGTGTCTGGGTGAGAGGGTTGGGTCTGGCAGGTCTCCCCGTCCCTCTGCCGGTCAGGACTGTGTCGTGGGTTCGCAGAAGAAGTGGCCGGTCACCTTGACCGAGGCTGATCGTGACGAGTTGGTTCGGGTGACCTCGACGGGGGTTCATCCGGCGTCGATGATCCGGCGGGCGCGGGTCCTGCTCGCGTTGGACACCTCGGTCGGCCCGGTTGCCTCCCAAGAAGAACTCGTGGTCCGGGTCGGGGTCTCGGGTGAGACGCTGCGGCTGGTCGCGAAGCGGTTCACCGAGACCGGTGGGGATGTGGGGGCCACGATCGGTCGGAAGGCACGGGAGCTTCCCCCGGTGCCTTCCCCGGTGACCGGCGAGGTTGAGGCCAGACTGATCGCGCTGGCATGCTCGCAGCCACCGGCTGGTTATGCACGCTGGTCGCTGCGGCTGTTGGAAAAGCACGTCGCGCTGGTCGCCGACATCCCGGACCTGGACCATTCCACCATCGGCCGGGTCTTAAAAAAACGAGGTTGCGTCCTCATCTGAGGAAGTGCTGGACCATCCCACCGAGGGCGAACGCGCAGTTCGCCGCGCGGATGGAAGACGTTCTGGCGGTCTACGCCCGGCCCCACAACCCGGGCGTGCCCGTGGTGTGCATGGACGAGAAGCCCTACCAGCTGTTGGCCCACGCCCGCGACCCGATCCCCGCCACGCCAGGGCGTGACCGGCGCGAGGACTCCGAGTACGTGCGCCACGGAACCTGCTCGATCTTCTGCTGGGTCGAGCCACTCGCCGGCTGGCGCCGCGTCCAGGCCACCCCACGGCGCACCAGGATCGACTGGGCACACCACGTCAGGCGCCTGCTCACCCTCGACTACCCCGACGCCGAACGGGTCGTGCTGGTCATGGACAACCTCAACACCCACGACATCTCCTCGCTCTACGAGGCCTTCGACCCGGCCGTCGCGTTCGCACTCGCGCAACGACTCGAGATCCACCACACCCCCAAACACGGCTCCTGGCTCAACATCGCCGAAATCGAACTCGCCGCCCTGACCCGCCAATGCCTCGACCGCCGCATCGACACCCTCGACGTCCTGAACACCGAACTCGACGCCTGGCAGACAGCCGTCAACGCCAACCAGCGCCAAGTCAACTGGCACTTCACCACCGATGACGCCCGCACCAAACTCCGCCACCTATACCCCACACATTAGCGGCGACAGTCTACTAGTCGACCCACTGACCCTGGGTGAAGGCGATGACGAAGGCCACCATCACAGGGGCTGACAGCCAGATGTACACCGAGCGCACCCATGGCCGGCGAGTCACGACGCGTCCGAGCAGCAGGTATGTCGGGAATGCCACCAGCATCGTCCGGATGCCCGAGGCGTAGTAGTTCGAGCAGCTCATCAACAGCGTGGCGCCGCCGACGAAGGTGGCCTCGCCGAAGCGGGCCGAACGCAGGAGCGCCACGGTCACCACGACCCCGACGACGACCGCGGCCACCTCGCCGCGCCAGAACCAGGTGAACGCCGACGACTGGGACGCGTCGAAGGCCGAGCGCCAGCTCGTCCGCCAGCCCTCCCACGGCCAGTCGACCCATCGCTGCCAGCCGTCCCGCATGGCCTGCGTGTAGGCGTCCCAGTGGCCGGTGCGCACCCGCAGGTAGGAGACGAAAGCGAGGACGGGCAGCGGTGGCAGGGCAAGCGCGAGCCCCGCCGGCGCGAACACCGGCAGCCCCGCACGCCGCCGGCTGACCACGTACTGGACGGCCAGCGCCAGGCAGAAGGGGATCCCGGTGACCCGGGTGGACGCGGCGCCCGCGCCGAGCAGGCCCGCCAGCCACCAGCGCTGCCGACGCGCCGCGAGCCAGGACGTGGTGGCGAAACCGAGAAAGATCGCCTCGGAGTACGCGGCGCACAGGAACACCGCGTACGGGAACAGCACGACGGCGATGACCGCGAAGTCCGCGCCGCGCCGGTCAGGCGCGCCCCACCCGTCCGATGCCGCCCACCCGCCCGGTGCGCCTGCCAGGGCCGGCGTGGTGTCCCGGGTGTCCGGCAGGCTGCCGCGGCCCGCCACGGCTGTCCGGTCCCTGATATCCGTTTGGTCCCTGACAGCTGTCCGGTGCCTGGTCGTCGGTGCTGTCCGGTCCGCCGTCGCGTCGTCCACCCACGTCTGGTCGTCCATCTGCATCTGCCAGATGGCCGCCATGGCCGCGGCCCCCGCCACGAACGAGACGGCCATCCCGGCGAAGGTCCAGTCCGGGACGAAAAGGTGCGCGAGGCGCATCGCGAGCGGGAATCCGGGGAAGTCCACCTCGGTACGGTCGGTGTATTCCGGCGACGCGTAGCCGAACCGCGCGACCTTGGTGAACAGCCCGACGTCCCAGCGGTCCCACAACGTGCGCAGCCCTGGCAGCTCGGCGAGCGGGCGGCCGGAGAGCGCCCGGGACGCGGCCAGCGAGAGCACGATCACCGCGATCCGGCTGGCGACCCACACCGGCAGGGTGGCCTGGACGGCCGACGGCAGCCGCCCCCACCACGACCGAGCGGCGTCCACCACGCCGGCGCTACCCGGCTGCGGACGCGGAAACCCCGGACTCGGACTCGGACGCCCCGGATCCGGATGCGGGGCCCGGATCTCCCCCGGTCCGGTCAGCTCCGCTCCGGTACGGCCCGGTCCGGCGGGGTCCGCCGGCGGACCGTCCAGTGCCGGTGTCACGGGCCGGCACCCGCCGTGGCCGATCCGCCCTGCTGATCACCACCGACCAGCGAGCGGTGGGGGGGCATCCGGTAGGTGTCCCAACGCGCCTTCCGGCCGGCATCCGCGGTGGCCTCGGCGGCGGGCGTCGCCGGAACGCCCGCCGCGCGCCGGCCGCGACGGTCCGGGACACCGTCGAGAACGCCGCCGGCCGGGTCGTCCGCCCCGGTCGCGCGGACCACGTCCAGCTCCGGCCGCAGGATCTCGCGGACGACCAGCCCCGCCAGCACGCACAGCACGAGATCACGGATGACGACGGCGCCCACGAACCAGCCGCGGCCGATCCCGTGCGCTCCGTTGGTGTCGTTGTAGACGAAGTGCAGGAACCGGGTGAGCAGCACATACGCCTCGCTGGCCTGCCAGGCGAGGAATGCCGGCCAGCGCGGCCTGGCCAGCGCCACCAGCGGTATCAGCCACAGCGTGTACTGCGGGGAGAAGACCTTGTTGGTCACCAGGAAGGCGACGACGGTGAGGAACAGCAGCGCCGGCAGCCGCGGCCGCCGCGGCGCGAACCAGCCGAGCGCCGCAATGCCCACCAGCAGCGTCCCGAGAGCAAGCATCGAGGCGATGTTGAGGGTATCGGTGGGGATCCCGTCGTCCCGGACGCTGCCGAGCACCTTCGGGACCGCGACCACCACCACCAGCCAGCCCGCCAGCCCGGCCAGCGCGATCGGTACCCGCCGCGCCGGCCAGCGCACAGCGGCCGCGAAACCCGCCGCCACCAGCAGGAGGCCGGCCAGCAGGATGGCGATCAGATGCACGGGGCCGAACGCCCGCGGTGAGAAGGAGCTGGCCAGCCAGGTCGTGGCGAAGGCCAGGGAGTCCCAGTCCGGGCCCCGCTGCGAGTTCAGGTCGACGAAGCGCAGCATCGCGTTCGTGGCCCCGCCCGGGGCATGCCCGTCGAGCAGGGTGAGCCAGTCACCACCGGCCCAGAACGTCGTCCAGATGCTGTCGCCGATGCGTTGATCTTCGGTGAAATAGCCGGCGATCAGCCACAGCGGCACCCACACGGCCGCGGCGGTCACGATCGTCGCCACCATGGTCCGGACGAAGGCCCAGCCCCGGCCCGCGCGCAGGGCCAGCACGGCCAGCGGCAGCAGGAACAGCAGCGGGTAGAACTTGGTCGCCGCCCCAAGCCCGAACAGGATACCGGCGACCACCGGCGCACGGCGTGACCAGGCCAGCAGCCCGGCGGCGGCGAACGCGACCGCGACGATGTCCCAGTTGGTCAGCAGATGCAACACCAGGGCGGGGGCGAGGGCGAACAGAGCCGCGTCCCACACCCGGGCCCGGCCCGCCGTCAGCGCCGTACAGAAGACCGCGACACAGGTCATGACCAGGAACAGCAGGGCCGTGACGTCGTAGAAGACGGCGGTGCGCTGGTCGATGGTGTAACCGACCAGCACCTGCCTGCCGTCCTCGTCCCGGTACACCGGCTGCGACGGCGAGGCGACGCCGGAGACCGACGAGGCGAACTGCATGACCGCGCCGATCAGCGGCGGATACTCGGTCGGATAGTCGAGGAAGGGACGTTTGCCCGTGGCCAGGCCTTCCTGGCCGTAGAGGGCGACCACGTCGGAGTAGCACATCCGCGTGTACTGGTACTCGTCCGACCAGTTGCGGGTGTCCCGGCAGGGCAGCTTCTGCGCGTACGCGAGGACACACGCGAGGACGGTGAACGCCATGAGCACCCGCAGCGGCGTCCACCAGCTCCGGCTGGCGCCGATACGCGCATGATCGCCTGGCGGGCCGCCGACGAGCATGCTGGCACCGGCGACCACCGGGTCCTCCCGGGACGGGCAGACCGGGGTGACGGGTGCCGCCTGCGACGAGCGCTCGCCATCCGCCCCGGCCGCCAGCGGCCGCACGGTCATCCGCGGGCCTGTCGACACCGCCCGGCAGCCTGCCGGGGCATCCGGTGTCCTACCGTCTCGGCTCGGTGGACGCCGGCGGCGATCCGGAAGATCCCGGAGAACCTAGCCATACGCCATCGCCACCCGTGCAACACGCCTTCCCGTTCGATGGGAGGGAGATCCGGCCGGTCTGGGCAGAGGAGTCCGCGGGAGTTTCGGCCGGCCGCTCCAGCCCTGCCGGCTCACCCGGTCGTGTCCTGGCCGAACTGCGGTAACCCGTCGTCATTGTTCCTTGAACGCCGCGGGTTCGGGGTCGGTGACTGTCCGTCCTGCCCGTTGGCGGACAGGGTCGAATCCGCCGACGGTGAGAGCAGCGCTGTCGGGCGACCGTGCCGGTCGCGGTCGGGCTCGTCCGCCGGCTCCGTCACCTCGGGCGAGACCGTGGGCTCCGGTGAGAAGGTCGGCTCCGGGGTCGGTGACGGCGACGCGTTGGTGACGGTGCCGCCGTACTTCGCCGGGGGGAAGCTCTGGGGCGCGACGCCGGTGAGGGCGCCGTCCATGAATGCCTTCCAGATCTTCGCCGGGTAGCCGCCGCCGTAGACACCGCCGGCGGCCCCGGGGATGCCGGTCAGCGCGGTCGCCTTGCTCACCCCGCCGTCACCGCGGAACATGTTCACGCAGGCCGCGACCTGCGGAACGTAACCACAGAACCACGCGGTCCGGAAGTTGTCCGTGGTGCCGGTCTTGCCGGCCGCCGGCCGGCCGTCGGCAAGCTGCGCCGACTTGCCCGTGCCGTTCTTCAGGACCGACTGCAGCGCGTACGTCACATCGGCCGCCACGGTCGCGGGGATGGCGTTCTTCGCGTTGGTCGGCCCCTCGTAGATGACCTTGCCCTTGCCGTCGATCACCCGGTCGACCAGGTGCGGGGCGACGGCCTTGCCGTTGTTGGCGAAGGTGCCGTAGACCGCGACCATGTCCTTGGCGGCGATGCCGTCACGGCCGAGGGTCACCCCGCCGTCGTCGGTCAGCGGGACGTCCTTGCCCACCCCCAGTGCGCGCGCGGTGGAGATGACGTTGCCGATGCCGGCCTCGATGCCCAGCGGGACGTAGACGGTGTTGACCGACTCGGCGGTCGCGTCGATCAGGTTCAGGTACCCGAAGTTGCCGTGCTCCTCGTCGTTGCGGACCATGTACGTCCCGCTGCCATCGGCGGCCTTGCCGGGAATCTCCAGCACGTCCGGAGCCTCGTAGACCGACTTGAGGCTGATTCCCTTCTGCAGCGCGGCCGCCAGCGTGATCGGTTTGAAGGTCGACCCCGGCGGCACCCGTGCTCCGGAGACGTTGTCGACGTAGGAGGTCTGACCGTTGTCGCCCTTGCCGTAGATCGAGCCCCCGTACCAGGCCAGCACCCGGCCGGTACCCGGCTCGACCGCGACCAGGCCGGTCTTCAGGTCGGGAACGGCGGCGTAGGGCTTGGCCAGCACGTTCGTCACGGCCAGGTAGGCGGCGGTCTGCCGGCCCTGGTCGATGCTGGTCTGGATGCGCAGGCCCTCCAGGTTGATCTGCTGCTCGCTGATCCCGGCCGCGATCAGCTCGTCCTTGACCTGGTCCCGGATGTAGGCGGCCTGCGGTGAGGAGACCGCCATGCCGTTGGACCTGTCCCGCTCCAGGGTCACCGGCGGCTTCTTGTCCGAGGTCGCGCGGGACGCGTCCAGCCAGCCCTTCTCGACCATCGTGTCCAGCACCTCGTGCCACCGGCGCTCGGCGGCGGCCGGGGTCACCCGCGGGTCAAGCCCGTTCGGGGAGCGGATCAGCCCGGCGATGACCGCACCCTCCTCCGCGGTCAGGCTCTTGGCCGGTTTGCCGAAGTACGTCTTGGACGCGGCCTCGATGCCGTACGCTCCACGACCGAAGTAGATCGTGTTGAGGTAGGACTCCAGGATCTCGTCCTTGGAGTACTTCTGGGCGAGCTTGACCGCGAGGACGATCTCCTTCATCTTGCGGGAGAAGGTGCGCTCCTGCGTCAGATAGGCGTTCTTGGCGTACTGCTGAGTGATCGTCGATCCGCCCTGGGAGATCTCCCCACCGCGGACGTTCACCCACAGCGCCCGGGCGATACCCCGCGGGGAGATACCGGGCTCGCTGTAGAAGTTCTTGTTCTCCGCCGCGAGCACGGCGTGCTGGACGTCGACCGAGACCTCGGAGAGCGGGACGTCCGTCCGGTTGACCGTCCCGATCTTGGCGATCTCGGTGGTGCGGTCCGCGTAGGTGATGATGGACGTCTGCTCGGCGGCGTTGACGGCCGCCGGCAGCGGCACCTTCGTCAGGGAGTAGAGGACGGCGACCAGCGCGGCGAACATCAGCACGCCGGCCAGCAGCCCGAACATGACCAGCCGCCGCAGCCACAGCGGACGGTTCCGCCAGAACATCGGCCCTCGTCTTCCCTGGCCAGGCCGGACCGGCGGCTGCTCCGCCTCGTCCGCGAGGCCGCGACGACCGTCGACGCGGGTCGACGACGCGCCCGGGGGATCCGCCGGACCCGCGCCCGCGCGTTTGCGGACGCCGTTGGCCGGGGCCGCGGCGGGGACGTCGTCCGGGCGGGGACGGCGGACGTAGGTGGTGGAGTCGGCGGTGCGTTCCCGGACGCCGATGCGCTCCATGGTGGCCCGGTCGGTCGTGTCGTACATGTTGTTGACGGGCTTGCTGTCGGCAGGCTGCCCGCGTCGCTCGTCCCGCACCGCGGTCCGGTCCGTCTCGCCGTATGTGTTCTCGCCGTATGTGTTGCTGCCGGGGGTGGCGCCCGCCTGGCCGGACACGCCACCGCCGGGCCGGGCCGCGCCGTTCGGGCGGCTGTCGAGATGGCCGTTCACAGGGCCGGCATCCGGATGATCACCCTCGGCCGGCGCACGGTCGGCCGGAGTGCGGTCGGCCGGAGTGCGGCGAACGTGGGTACGGCCGTCGTCATCGCGCGGGTACACGTCCCGATCGTAGATGTTGGCCTCACTGACAGTCCCGTCCGTGGCTGCGGGAGTGAACCCCGCGTCGTCGGTGGCTGTTGTCAGACGGTACGCCGCCCCCCGCAACCGCCCGTCCACCGGGTTCCCGCCAACGTGCGGGAAACCCTGCGATGGTGGGCCCGGGCCCCGACTACTCCTCGGCCGTCCTGCGGCGGGCCGTCCGTTTGACCCGGGGCCGACCGGTTCCGATCACGAATGACATGATCAGGTGGTTCCAGGAGCAGGACGTGCAGACCTCCACGACGTAGACCCGTAGCTCGCTGAACTGCCGCGCGAGGGCCGGCAGGTCCCTGGTCGCCCGTACCCGGCCGGAACTGACGCCAAGCTCGTCACCATAGGTATATGTGACGTTGATCAACGGCTCGCGGCCCCGGCAGACCGGGCAGCGTCTGCCGCTCGCCTCCCCGTGATATCTGGCCGCCCGCAGCAGGTACGGGTGCGCGTCACACACATCCGTGGTCGACACTCTGCCGGCATGCAGGTCAGCGAGTGTCGCCCGCCGGGCGAGCGCGTAGTCGACAACCGACCGTGGACGCATGGCATAAGACGGTACGCCGGATGCGTCGCGCTGGCAGACGCTCCGGACACAAGCCCATGCGACGCCGAAAGGACTCCGGGCGCCGGACACGACACGTAATGGTTGTCCATACAAATACCGACAGGACGGACTCCGGGCCGGTGGCAACGATCCAGCCATCCCGCCTTTCTGTACCGGACACCTCCGGTTGCCTTCGTTATCCCGAAGTGGCATGCTCGATGTATCGAAACGATATGTCTTACAGAGACGTCCCGACTAGAAAGATCCTGGTCAGAGATGTCCTGGCCAGCCGCGGTTCCCAGCCGCCGCGGTTCCCAGCCGGGTGCGACACCTGGCGGGTACGGCGCCAGGCGGGTACGGCCCCGCACAACTCGTACGGACACAGTTCGTACGGACACAGTTCATACAGATACAGCTCGCACACAGACACAGCTCACGCACAGACACAGCTTCGCGGTGACACGGCCTTGCGGTGGCACGGCCCCGTGACGGCACGGCTCACCGCCGGATCAGTACGTCCCATCGCCGGATCAGCACAGACGAACAGATCGAACCGACGGATCGCGGCGGCGAGCCGTCCTGGACACACCGGTCACGTCAGCGTCACGGCTGACCTCCGATGACTTCCGAGGAAAGGAGCGAGGATGTTGGAGCTGGCCGTCCTCGCGCTGCTCTCCGAGAGCCCCATGCACGGCTACGAGCTGCGCAAACGCCTCAACACCGTGCTGGGCACCTTCCATCGCTTCAGCTACGGCTCGCTGTACCCCTGCCTGCGCAAGCTGCAGGCCGAGCACTACGTCACGGCCGACGACTCCAGCGCCGCGAACCGTCTCGGCGGCCGCAGCCGCGTCGTCTACACCCTCACCGCCGAGGGCAAGGAGCGCCTGGCCGCCCTGCTCGGCGAGGGCGGCCCGTCCTCCTGGGAGGACGAGATGTTCGGCGTCCGGTTCGCGTTCTTCGGCAAGACCGACGCGGACGTGCGGCTGCGCATCCTCGAAGGCCGCCGCGGCCGGCTGGAGGAACGGCGCGAGAAGGTCCGCTCCGCGCTGGCCAGGACCCGTGAGCGTTTCGACTCCTACACCCTCGAGCTGCAGCGCCACGGCCTTGAGTCCGTCGAACGCGAGGTTCGCTGGCTGACCGAGCTGATCGAGACGGAACGCGCGCAGGCACCGGCCAGCGGACGCGCGCGCCCGGCGACGACCGTCGGGCCGCCGGGCGAACCACCCGCGGAAACATCCACAGAGTTGTCCACCGATCCGGCGCCGCCGACGCCGTCGGATCCGGGGGGAAACGGCAACGAGGCCCCGCCCGCGCGCTAGTGCCCGCGCCGGTGCGCCCACCTCGCCCCGGATCCCACCCACCCGCCTCCCACAACCCAGAAGGAGCAGACCGTCATGGGTTCGGTACGTGTCGCCATCGTCGGTGTAGGCAACTGCGCCGCCTCTCTCGTCCAGGGGGTCGAGTACTACCGCGACGCTGATCCGTCCGCGCAGGTCCCGGGCCTGATGCACACCCAGCTCGGGGAATACCACGTCGGGGACCTGGAGTTCGTCGCCGCGTTCGACGTGGACGCGAAGAAGGTCGGGCGGGACCTGTCCGAGGCCATCGGCGCCAGCGAGAACAACACGATCAAGATCGCGGAGGTGCCTCCGCTCGGGGTCACCGTCGCCCGCGGACACACCCTCGACGGCCTCGGCCGCTACTACCGGGAGACGATCGCCGAGTCCGACGACACCCCGGTGGACGTCGTCGCCGCCCTGCGCGAGGCCCGGGCCGACGTCCTCGTCTGCTATCTGCCCGTCGGCTCCGAGGAGGCGGCGAAGTTCTACGCCCAGGCCGCGATCGACGCCGGCGTCGGCTTCGTCAACTGCCTGCCGGTGTTCATCGCGGGCCGCCCCGAATGGGCGGAGAAGTTCCGCGCCGCGGGCGTCCCGATCGTCGGCGACGACATCAAGTCACAGGTCGGCGCCACCATCACCCACCGGGTGCTCGCCAAGCTGTTCGAGGACAGAGGCGTCGTCCTGGACCGCACGATGCAGCTCAACGTCGGCGGCAACATGGACTTCAAGAACATGCTCGAGCGGGACAGGCTGGAGTCCAAGAAGATCTCCAAGACGCAGGCGGTGACCTCCCAGGTCTCCCACGAGATCGGCAAGGACAACGTCCACATCGGCCCGTCCGACTACGTCGCCTGGCTGGACGACCGCAAGTGGGCCTACGTTCGGCTGGAGGGCCGCGCGTTCGGCGACGTGCCGCTGAACCTGGAGTACAAGCTCGAGGTCTGGGACTCCCCGAACAGCGCTGGCGTCGTCATCGACGCGGTCCGCTGCGCCAAGATCGCCCTTGACCGGGGTGTCGGCGGGCCGCTGCTCGCGGCGTCCTCCTACTTCATGAAGTCGCCGCCGGAGCAGTACCGGGACAACATCGCCCGGGACAAGGTGGAGGCGTTCATCCTGGGCGAATAGTCCATCCGGGGCGAATAACGGCCCTTCGCGGCGACCAACGGCCGTGGAGGCCACCGGTGAACGGTGCCCGGTCACCTGGAGGGGGTGGCCGGGCACCGTTGTGCCCGGACCTAGTAGACTGTCGCCGCTAATGTGTGGGGTATAGGTGGCGGAGTTTGGTGCGGGCGTCATCGGTGGTGAAGTGCCAGTTGACTTGGCGCTGGTTGGCGTTGACGGCTGTCTGCCAGGCGTCGAGTTCGGTGTTCAGGACGTCGAGGGTGTCGATGCGGCGGTCGAGGCATTGGCGGGTCAGGGCGGCGAGTTCGATTTCGGCGATGTTGAGCCAGGAGCCGTGTTTGGGGGTGTGGTGGATCTCGAGTCGTTGCGCGAGTGCGAACGCGACGGCCGGGTCGAAGGCCTCGTAGAGCGAGGAGATGTCGTGGGTGTTGAGGTTGTCCATGACCAGCACGACCCGTTCGGCGTCGGGGTAGTCGAGGGTGAGCAGGCGCCTGACGTGGTGTGCCCAGTCGATCCTGGTGCGCCGTGGGGTGGCCTGGACGCGGCGCCAGCCGGCGAGTGGCTCGACCCAGCAGAAGATCGAGCAGGTTCCGTGGCGCACGTACTCGGAGTCCTCGCGCCGGTCACGCCCTGGCGTGGCGGGGATCGGGTCGCGGGCGTGGGCCAACAGCTGGTAGGGCTTCTCGTCCATGCACACCACGGGCACGCCCGGGTTGTGGGGCCGGGCGTAGACCGCCAGAACGTCTTCCATCCGCGCGGCGAACTGCGCGTTCGCCCTCGGTGGGATGGTCCAGCACTTCCTCAGATGAGGACGCAACCTCGTTTTTTTAAGACCCGGCCGATGGTGGAATGGTCCAGGTCCGGGATGTCGGCGACCAGCGCGACGTGCTTTTCCAACAGCCGCAGCGACCAGCGTGCATAACCAGCCGGTGGCTGCGAGCATGCCAGCGCGATCAGTCTGGCCTCAACCTCGCCGGTCACCGGGGAAGGCACCGGGGGAAGCTCCCGTGCCTTCCGACCGATCGTGGCCCCCACATCCCCACCGGTCTCGGTGAACCGCTTCGCGACCAGCCGCAGCGTCTCACCCGAGACCCCGACCCGGACCACGAGTTCTTCTTGGGAGGCAACCGGGCCGACCGAGGTGTCCAACGCGAGCAGGACCCGCGCCCGCCGGATCATCGACGCCGGATGAACCCCCGTCGAGGTCACCCGAACCAACTCGTCACGATCAGCCTCGGTCAAGGTGACCGGCCACTTCTTCTGCGAACCCACGACACAGTCCTGACCGGCAGAGGGACGGGGAGACCTGCCAGACCCAACCCTCTCACCCAGACACAAGACACACCAGAACTAAGCAGCGACAGTCTACTAGTCGGGCGATGTGGCAGAGCCTGGGCCCGCCCGGGCATCTGTGGCAGAGCCCGGTCAGGGCCGGCTGTCTGTGGCGGGACCTGGTCAGGCGGGGGCGTCGGCGCACCGGTGGGGCTGGCCCGCCGTGGTGGGATCCGCCGTCGCGGTGGCCGCGGGCAGGCGACGGGCTGCGGTCACCGTCGGATCGGGAGCCGGCGTCTGCGGGCCGCGGGCCCGCAGGTACAGCAGCGCGCACACGATGAAGCCGCCACCGGCGGCCAGCACCATGACAGGCGACCGCCCGGTGGGCGGCAGCGTGATCGCCGCCAGTGCCGCGGCAGCCACATAGGCCACGTTGAACAACAGATCGTAGAGGGAGAAGGCGCGGCCCCGGTAGGCGTCCTCGGTCTGTTCCTGGACGATCGTGTCCACACAGATCTTGCTCGCCTGGGTGGCGAACCCGATCGGGACCGACCCGGCGATCAGCAGCGGTGACGAGAACGGCAGGCACAGGGCGATTTCGATGATCCCGGCGGCGAGCAGCACCAGGCTGATCCAGACCTGCTTGCTGACCAGCCGGGTCACCCGCGGGGTGACGAGCGCGGCCGCGACCGTGCCCGCCCCGCTGGCCGTCACCAGCAGCGCGAGGCCGCCGAGGCCGCCATCCGCGCCGGTGAAGTAGTTGCGGTAGAGCAGGATGGCCATCACCGTCGTCAGGCCGTACGCCGCCCTCGAGCCGGTCAGCGTGGCGAGCGCATACCGGGCCGGGCGCCGCCGCCACAGGTGGCCGGCGCCGGCCGCCAGCTCCACGACCACCTGCCGGGCCTCCCGCAGCAGTCCCTGCCCGGGTGGGGAGTGCAGTGGCCCGAACTCGTACCGGCCGGCGCGGCCGGCGGTGCCCGCAGCGGCCAGGTAGACCACCGCGGCGAGCGCGGCGACCAGGGCGACGCCCGCGTCGTCGCCGCCGATCAGCCCCCGTATTCCGCTGCCGATCCCGGCGCCGACCAGCGTCATGACCGTCCCGGACGTCACCGACAGGGCGTTCGCCGTGACCAGCCGCCCGGTCGGGACGACAACGGGCAGTCCCGCGGACAGCGCCGCGAGCACGAGACGGTTCACGCTGAACACCGCGAGCGCGCTCGTGTAGAAGTCGACGCCGTTGTGGCCGGCCGCGATGAGCAGGACGAGCAGGACAAGCAGCACCGCCCGGGCCAGCGCGCACAGCACCAGCACCCGCTGCCGGGAGATCCGGTCGAGCACGATCCCGGCGAACGGGCCGATGACACTGAACGGCAGCACCACGATCGCCAGCGATGCCGCGAGCGCCGTGGCCGACGTCGCCCGTTCCGGGGAGAACAGCACGTAGCTGACCAGGCTCGCCTGGAACACGCCGTCGGCGGCCTGCGAGGTCAGGCGGGCGGCATAGAGCCGCCGGAATCCCGTCAGCCCGAGGAGCTGTCGCAGATCTCCGGCCCGCGCCACACCCCTGAGCCTACGGACCCACGCCCCGCCAGGGCGCGGGGCTCACCCGATGTCACGCCCTCGATGCCCTCGATGCCACGCCCGGGACTCACCAGGCCCGTGGCCCCGCCCGCCCCGGCGCAGCCGCGCGAGACACACGCGCCCCCTGCCATGGATGGTGGCGGCTCCTACCCGTGCCCGCCCCCGCGGCCCTGTAGCCGCTCCGAGCCGTAGGTGAAAACCGTTGTTCCCGCAGCGGCAGCCACCTACGGCTTCCGCCGCTGTAGGTGGTTTCCGCTGCGATGACAGCGGTTTCTGCCTACGGCCGAGCAGGGCCGGGCGCCGGGCCGGGCTGGGCGCCAGGGTTGGGGCCGGCCTCGACTGCGGGGCCAGCTTCGGAAGCGGAGGCAGAGGCGGAGACGGAGACGGGGGCCGGGGACTCGCCGGGGATGGGGACGTTGTTCGCGCGGGCCCAGCGGAACAGCTCCGCCTCGGCCGCCGCACGCCCGACCAGGCCCGCCTCGAAGCGGAAGTCGAGCATGTGCGCCCGGGCCTGCCCCACCAGCCGGCCGGGGGTCAGGCCCAGCAGCGCCATGATGTCGTCTCCGGACAGCTCCGGACGGATCGCGGCGATCTCCTCCTGCTCGGCCAGCCGGGCGATCCGCTCCTCCAGCGCGTCGTACGTGGCGGCCAGCATCTCGGCCTTGCGCCGGTTGCGCGTCGTGCAGTCCGAGCGGACGAGCTTGTGCAGCCTGGACAGCTGCGGCCCGGCGTCGTGGACGTACCGGCGCACCGCCGCGTCCGTCCACTCCCCGCGCCCGTAGCCGTGGAAGCGCAGGTGCAGGAACACCAGCAGGGTGATCGCGTCCGCGACGTCCTTGGGGAAGCGCAGCGCGGCCAGGCGCTTACGGGTCATGTCGCGCCCGACCACCTCGTGATGGTGGAAGGAGACACCGCCGCCGGGGGCGTGCCGGCGGGTCCGCGGTTTGCCGATGTCGTGCAGCAGGGCGGCCCAGCGCAGCACCTCGTCCGGGCCGCCGCTGGGCGGCGGGTCCTTCAGGGCGTCCGGGCCGCCGCTGGGCGGCGGGTCCTCCAGGGCGATGGCCTGGCGCAGCACGGTCAGGGTGTGGGCGTAGACGTCCTTGTGCTGGTGGTGCTCGTCGATCTCCATCCGCAGCGCGGGCAGTTCGGGCAGGACGATGTCGGCGACGCCGACGTCCACCAGTCGGGTCAGCCCGGCGACGGGGTCGGCCGCGACCATGAGTTTGCGCAGTTCGTCCCGGATGCGTTCAACAGAGACGATCTTCAGCCGGGGTGTCCGCGAACGCATCGCCGCGACCAGTTCGGGCACCGGGACCAGGCCGAGCTGGGCTTCGAAGCGGGCGGCGCGCAGGATGCGCAGCGGGTCGTCGTCGAAGGACGCCTCCGGGGAGCCGGGTGTGCGCAGCACCTTGCGGGCGAGATCGCCCAGGCCGCCGAAGAGGTCGATGAACTCGTGGCCGGGCACGGACACCGCCATGGCGTTGACGGTGAAGTCACGGCGGACGAGATCACCCTCGAGGGTGTCACCATAGGCAACCGTCGGGTTGCGTGAGGTGCGGTCGTACGCCTCGGTCCGGTAGGTGGTGACCTCGAAACGCACCCCGGAGCGGACCAGCCCGACGGTGCCGAACGCGATTCCCGCCTCCCATACCCCGTCCGCCCAGGCGCGGGCGATGTCCAGAATCTGTTCGGGGCGGGCGTCCGTGGCGAAGTCGAGGTCGGCGTCGGACGGGCCGGAACGGCCGAGCAGGGCGTCCCGGACGGACCCGCCGACCAGATACAGGCTGTAGCCGGCGTCAGCGAAGACCCGTCCAAGAGCGTCTGCCGCGGGCGGAACCTTGAGCAGGGCGCTTACCGCCCGCTCCGCGGAGTCACGTGGATTGTCCAAGCAGATCACCGACACCGCCCCAGGGTATAGGCGGCCAGGGCGCGAACGCCCACGGTTACTGAGCACCTGTGCTGAGCATCTGAGTACGGATGGCCGAGGTTGTCGAGCCGAGCTCCCGGGTACGGGCGACCCGGGTGTGAACCCCGCTCATGGCCGCGCCGGCCTCGCCCGACGCGGGGTCAGCGCGGTCATGGTGCGGTGGGCGCCGAGGGGTACGAGCGTCCGGGTCATAAGCGGTCCGGGCATGGCGGGGCCGCGGCGTGCACCGTTCGGTATCGGGGCCGCCGCCAGCGGGCGGGGTACGGGCGCATGCTGGGAGAAGTGGCGCGCAAGGCTCGTACGATCAGCCCATGGCCCCGTTCCCGGCATCCCCTCGGCGGCGGTTGCGCCAGGTGGAGGAGACTTCGGCGGGTGGGCTGGTATTGGACGACCATTCGAAAATGGCCAATGCGGCACTGATAGCACGTCGTGACCGACATGGCCGTCTGCTGTGGTCGTTACCGAAGGGCCACGTCGAGAACGGGGAGACAGCGGAACAGACGGCGGTCCGGGAGGTGGCGGAGGAGACTGGTGTGACCGGACGGGTACTCGGTCAGCTCGGGATGATCGACTTCTGGTTCGTCGCCGGACGGACGCGCGTGCACAAGACCGTCCACCACTATCTCCTGCTCCGCACGACCGGGGAGCTCTCGGACGTCGATGTCGAGGTCACCGAGGTTGCCTGGGTGCCGCTGGCCGAGGTTCCGCGCCGGCTCGCCTATGCGGACGAACGCAGCCTTCTGCGCCGGGTGCCGGCCATTCTCACGGACAGCGTGTGACAGCCGGCCAGGCGCGTTCGGCGGCGCGGCGCACCGCTGTGGTCGCCGTAATCATGCTGTCAGTGACATTTTTGCTGCTGAGCACGACGACGGCCCGCGCCCGGGCCGACCCGTCATCCACAGGTTCCACAGATGTATCCACAGGTTCGTCCACAGACCCCGCTGGACCTGTGGATCTGGCCGGGCCCACGAGCTCGGCCAGGCGCGTGGGCCCGGCGACCGCCACGGGCCGCGCTGCTCCACAACCGTGGCCGCGGCCCACCGAGGTGGTCCGGTCCGCCCAGTCCGCCGGGACGGTCCAGTCCACCGACCAGTCCATCACGGCGGTCCGGTCCGCCACGGCCGTGACCACCGGTGCCGCCCGGCCGGTCCGGGTGGCGCTCGACAGGCTGCCCACCGTCGCCGGGCCACAGCTGCCGCTGACCGTAACCGGTCATCTGGAGCTCACCGGCGCCGAGCAGATCTCCGGCGTGGAGATACGGGCCGAGCTGGCTCGCCCGGTATCCAGCCGCAAGGAGCTGGCGGACCTGCGTGAGAACCCGGCCGCCCCGGCCGGGCTGAACTATCCGACCACGGTGCTGTCCGAACCGGTGGCGAGCAGGCTCGTGCCAGGAGGGCTCCCGGCCACGTTCACCGTGGGCGCGCGGCTGACGGGGCTGGGCCTGCCGACCGCGCTGCGGATCTACCCGTTGCGTTTCACCGCCTCCGGCGTCGTCAACGGCCAGCGCCAGGTCGTCGGGACGACCTACTCCTTCCTGATCTGGGCTCCGGCCACGGTGACCGCCCCCACCCCGGTCTCGGTCGTGCTGCCGCTGGCGGAGGTGCCGCGGCTGCGTGCCGACGGCCGGCTCACCGACGACGACCTGACCGAACTGGTGGCTCCCGGCGGCCGGCTGAACCGGCTGCTGAGCGCTGTCGCGCCGGTCAACGGCCGGCCGGCGCCACCCGTCGCCCTCGCGGTCGACCCGCTCCTCGTCCAGACGCTTCAGATCATCTCCAGCGGTCCGTACGAGGTGGCCACGCCGTCCGGTCCCAGCCCCCGACGGGCGGACCGGGACGCCGAGGCCTTCCTGGCAAAGCTGAAGGCGTTCGCGGACGCCGGCGGCACGATCTTCGCCCTGCCCTACGGCGACGTCGACGTGGTGGCGCTGACCCGCGCCCAGGAGTTCCACAGCATCCTGGTGGCGCTGCTGACCGGCCGGACCGTCGTCGCGAACGTGATCGGCCGCGACCCGGACGCGACGATCGCCTACCCCGGTGACGGGCTCATCGACGCCCCCACCCTCGACCTGCTGCGCCGCATGGGCATCACGACCGTGATCGCGGACTCCCGCCTGCTGCCACCGAAGGACCCGGAGAAGACCTACACCCCCGCGAGCGCCACCGGGATCCCGACATCCGGCGGCGTCGCACGGGTGCTGGCCGCCGACCAGCAGCTCGGAGAGCTGGCGGCCGGTCCCGCCGGTCCCGTCAGCGAGACCGATCTGCCGACCCAGGCGGAGTCGTTCCAGAACCTCCTGGCCGAGACAGCGATGATCACCGCTGAGCGGCCGGGGCTGGCCCGCCCCCAGACGATCGCGCTGCCGCGTTACTGGGACCCGCCGGCCGGCTGGGCGCAGACGGTCGTGGGCGGCCTGTCCACGCCGTTCTCCCGACCGGTCGCGCTGCCGTCGACGCCGGCGGCACAGGCTGCCTCCGCGGAAACGGGCTCGGCGGGAAGCGGCTCCGCGGCGCAGGCCGTCCCGGCCGACGAGCGTGGCCGGCTGACCTACCCCGCCTGGGCTCGCGCGGCCGAGCTGCCGATCTCCCGGGTGATCGCCGCCGAGGACCTGCGCAGCCAGATCCACGCGCTGCGGTCCGTCCTGTGCCCGCCGGACTCGGGCGCCGCCGGCGTGCGCAACTGCGCCGCCGCGGGCATCGACGCGATGGAGAACACGCTCACGTCGTCCGAATCGGTGGCCTGGCGAACGGGCGCCGCCGGCACGGACGGCACCGACGAGCTGGGTACGGGTGTTGCCGGCGCGGTGCGGGCGCTGCGGGACGGCATCCGGGTGGTCGCCTCCCGCAGTGTGTCACTGACCGGCAAACACGGGACGGTCCCGGTCACACTCGAGAACAACACCGAGGCCGTCATCAACGTGGTGCTCTCGCTGTCCTCGAGCGACCGAGCCCGGCTACGATCGGCGACCCAGGTTAAACTCACGGTGCCACCTTTGCAGAAGGTGCAGGTGGAGATCGAGGTCGATGCCGAAGGTGCCGGTACGTTCCCCGTCGATGTCACCATCATCACCCCGGCCGGCAAGCCGCTGTCAGCCGCGCCGCCAGTGCGGATCCTGGTGAAGTCCACGGTCTTCGGCGTGATAGCGGTGGCGATAACGGGAGGGGCCCTGGCGGTTCTGGTGTTCGCGGTGCTGGTCCGGCTGGTCCGCCGGTTGCGGACGTTGCGCGGCCGGACATCCACCGGAGCGTCCGCGCGAGCCGAACCGGCCCCGCCGGGCGGTGGGTCCACCCTGGCCGAGCCACCGGAGGCGGCCGGGCCGCAGAGGCTGCCCGGGGCAGCCGGAGTGTTCGGGCTGTCCGGGGGGTCCGGACCGTCCGGGCCGCCCGTGTCCGCTGTTCCGGACGGTCCGGGTCCCCATGAACGCGAAGGCGTGCCCAATGCCGCCTCCGCTGACGGCCGGCGCACCGACGTCCCCTCGGAGGACGACGGCCTGGCGTGGTTGCTGCGCGCCGGTCACGCCTCCGGTGGCCGGGGAAGACAACGGTGACGGCCGGCGCTGGCGACGGGACCAGGAACGGCGGGAGCCACAAGCCGCCAGCCCGCCACCGCCGTCGCTCCGGCTTCGACCCGGCCGGGCCGACAAAGCCGATGGTGGGGCCGGTCGGCGTACCGTCACCCGCCCCCACCCCGGATGCCGTGCGGCGGCCGGCCCCGCCACCCGGCGGCGGCCGAGGCCACCCACCGCCCCACCGGCCGCAGGAGCCGCCCCACTGGCCGGAAGAAAGGCGGGGGCGGCCGGCGGAGCCACGGCCACCGGCGGATCGGGGACGGCCCGCGGGTGGCCGGGCCGGGAAGGCTCCCGGGGGCAGGGCGATGACCCTCGGCCGGGCCAGTGGCACCATGGCGATCGGTACGGTCGCCTCCCGGGCGTCGGGGTTCCTGCGGACGGTGGCGATCGCCGCGGCGATCGGCACCGGCGCGGTCGGGGACGCCTACAACGTCGCCAACACCACCCCGAACATCCTCTACGACCTGCTGCTCGGCGGGGTGCTGTCCAGCGTGATCGTGCCGGTGCTGGTCCGGGCGGTCAGGGAGGACGAGGACGAGGGCGAGGCGTTCGCGTCCTCGCTGCTCACCCTGGTGGTGTTGGGGCTCGGTGTCATCGTGGTGGTCGCGACGATGGCCGCCCCGGCCATCGTGGGCGTCTACCTGGCCGCCGGCGGCGCCGAGCAGGATCTCGCCGTGACGTTCCTGCGGTGGTTCCTTCCGCAGGTGGTCTTCTACGGGCTGGGCGCCACGATCGGGGCGATCCTCAACGTCCGCCAGTCGTTCGCCGCGCCGATGTTCACGCCGGTGCTCAACAACCTGATCGTGATCGCGACCTGCGTGGCGTTCATCTTCGTGCCCGGGCCGCGCCCGCCCACGGTCGGTGGGATCAGCGACACCCAGATCACCGTGCTGGCCGCCGGCACCACCCTCGGCGTCGTGGTCATGACGTTCGCGCTGCTGCCGTCGCTGCGGGCGGTCGGCTTCCGCTACCGGCCGCGGCTGGACCTCACCCATCCCGGGCTGCGTCAGGCGATGCGGCTGGCCGGCTGGACGCTGCTCTACGTGGCGATCAGCCAGGTCGGCTACCTGGTCATCGTGCGTCTCGCCAGCTCCACGACGGCGTACACCGTGTACACGTACGGATACCAGATCTTCCAGCTCCCCTACGCCATCGTCGCGGTGTCGGTGATCACCGCGCTGTTGCCGCGGATGAGCGCGCATGCCGCGGACAACCGTCGCGACCTGGTCCGCCAGGACCTGTCCACCGGGACGCGGCTGGCGGCGGTGGTGATCGTGCCGGCGGCGCTCGCGCTGCTGGCGCTGGGCCGCCCGATCGCGGTCGCGCTGTTCAACCACGGCGCGGTCAGCTACACCGAGGCCCTGCGCATCGGTGACACCCTGGCCGCGTTCGCCGTCGCCCTGGTGCCGTTCTCGCTGTTCCAGGTGCAGTTGCGGGTGTTCTACGCCCAGCAGGACAGCCGGACCCCCGCGCTGGTCAACATGGGAATCGTCGCCACCAACATCGCCGGCGCGGCCGCGCTGAGCGCGCTGCTGCCCGACCGGCTGCGGTCGGTGGCGCTGGCGCTGGCCTTCGCCGTGTCCTACCTGGTCGGGGTCGTGGTCTCCTCGGTCCTGCTGCGGGGCCGCCTGGGCGGTATCGACGCCGGCCGGATCGCCCGCATGCTCACCCAGGTGACCATCGCCGGCGGGCTGGGCGCGGTCGTGGCCGCGGGGGTCTGCGCCCTGGTGCGGGAGGCTCTCGGCCAGGGCTGGCTCGGTTCGGGCGTGAGCGTCGTCCTCGCCTGCGCGGTGGGGCTGCCCGTCTACCTGGTGGCCATCGTCCGGATGCGGCTGCCCGAAATGGCCGCGCTCGCCACAACCGTCCGAGGCCGATTTGGCTCACGATCGACACACTGATCCCGGCCACAACCGACACTGTGCCCGGACGCTCCCTCGCGGGCTCGTACACTGAACAGGCTGCATCCGGCTACGACAGCCGGACGCGTCGGTGATGACGGAGGCACTGTGGTCGACGGGCACAACCGACCGCCGCAGGTCGACGTCGATAATGACGTGACGAGCAGCGCGACCTGGAAGGTCGGCACCGTGGCGGCACCGGCGTCCCCCGACGCCACCGGCCCGATGGATCCCCCCGGGCCCCCCACCCTGCCGGTCAGCACCGTGCTGGACGGCAGATATCAGCTTCTGTCGGTCATGCACGCGCGTGGGCCGGTCACCCTGTGGCGCGGTGACGACCGCATCCTCGCCCGGCCCGTCGCCGTCCGCGTGGTGCAACACGCCGGCACCGGCGCGCGCGACTTCGCGGCCCTCGACCGTGCCGCCGAAATGCTGCTGTCGGCTGCCATCGGTTCCGGTCGGCTGGTGCACCCTGGCGCGGCATCGACGTACGACGCCACGTCGACCACCACCGATGTCGGCCGTGTCTCCTACGTGGTGAGCGAATGGGTGGAGGGCCGCTCCCTGCAGGCGCTGTCCGCGCAGCGGCCCCTGCGCCCGGACCAGGCCGCGACCGTCATGCTCGCCGTCGCCCGGGTGCTCGCCGCCGCCCACGAACGCGGCATCCACCACGGTGACCTACGCGCCAGCGACGTCATTGTCTCCGGCCACGGCATGGTCAAGGTCGTCGATCTCGGTACCGGCTCGGTCGTGGCGGCGCTGGAGAAGGGCGCGCACAGTCAGGCCGAGCCCTGGGCCGGCGCCGACGGCCCCGGCCGTGACGCCGAGGATGTCCGGGCCATGGGCGGCCTGCTCTACGCCGCGCTGACCGGGCACTGGCCGTTGGCCTGCGGCGACACCGTGCTCCCCCCGGCGGCCAGGACCGACGACGGCCGGGTATACTCGCCACGACAGGTCCGCGCGGACGTCCCACCGGACCTCGACGCGCTCACCCTGGCCGCGCTCGGGGACGACCGCGCCCGCCGGCCGACGATCACGTCCGCGGCCGAGTTCGCCGAGGCGCTCGAGGATCTCGCCCCCGCGGACGGCACCCTGGATCTCGGCCGGGTCCGGTTCGACGACGAGCCGTCGCTGACCCGGACCATGACCGCGGGACCCTCGACCACCGGTTACACCGTGGACGGGTTCGACGCGGACCCCTACGACCCGGCAGGCTCCTACGGCCCGCCGGGGAGCACGGCGTACCCGCCTGGCGGCACCGGCACCGGCGGCGGCTATCGCGGCGGTTACCGGGACGACCGGGGCCGCCAGGACGACGGCCGCTTCCCGACGGATCGCCCCCGCCGCGGCCGTTCCGCTCCCGCCCCCGGGGCGCCCGGCTTCCTCAGCGACCACCCGGACGAGCGGGGTGCCCGGCGATCGGGTGGCCCGCGGCCGCGCCGCAGACTGCTGCTCGTGGCCGGGCTCATCGCCACCATCGCGGTGGTCGCGGTGGCGGTGACCTCGGTCGTGCTGGCCCGCGGTACCGGCAAGAAGGCTCCGGCCGCCCCGTCCGCGGCCCCGTCCGCGACCGCCCCGGCCAGTACCGGTAAGCCGCTGCCGACCCCGAACGTGCTGGCCTTCGACCCACCGCCCGGGCAGAACGGCGAGAACGACGCGGAGGCGCCGAAGGCCATCGACGGCAACCCGTCCACCGTCTGGACGACGGAGGGGTACAACAACACCGACGGCCGGCAGTTCGGCGGGCTGAAGTCGGGGGTGGGTCTCCGGCTGGACTTTGGCCAGCCCGTCACCGTCCGCCAAATAACGATTACTTTTGGTTTTGGTCCTACCGCGTTCGAGCTGCGTGCCGGTGACGCCGCCGTGAACGACGCCAACGCCTACAGCGTGGTCCTCCCCGAAACCGTCGCCACCAGCACGACCGTGTCCGTCCCGGCGACGACCGCTCACCGGTACTGGGTTGTCTGGCTGACCAGGTTGCCGACGGTGGATGACGGCCGGTTCAAAGGCGCTGTCGCGGACGTCTCCTTCCGCTCCTGACCAGCGGGAAGAACGCTCCGGCCTGGCCTCGCAGCCCCGTGACCCCCGCCCAGCCGCCCGCCCCTGGCAACGGCGCGCCGGACGGCGCGACCGACGAGACCGCGGCCGGCGCCGGCACCATCACCCCGGCTCCGGCCGCGCTTACCCCAGCTGGGCCAGCCAACGCGGTGAACCCAGCCAACGCGGTGAACCCAGCGAATGCGGTAAGCGCGGCGACCGCCCCGGTGACGCCGGCGGAGCGCGACCGGGAACTGCTCCGCCGACATGTCGACGGGGACCCGGACGCCTTCACCGAGCTGGTACGGGGGCCCACAGCGGCCGCGCGTGGACGGTGGCCCTGGGCATGCTGCGGGACCGGGAGGACGCCGCTGACGCCGTTCAGGAGGCGATGCTGTCGGCCTACCGCGGTGCCGCGGCCTTCCGCGGCGAGGCATCGGTGTCCACCTGGCTGCACCGCATCGTCGTCAACGCCTGTCTGGACCGGCTGCGCCGGCGCGCGGCCCGCCCACAGGTCCCGCTGCTCACCGGTGGCGATGGTGACGGCGGTCATGGCCACGGTGGCGGTCGTGGCGGCGACGAGCCGGCCGAGCCGCGTGACGCCATCGTCGAAGGTGAGACGCGGCTGGCCGTCGAATCCGCGCTCCGCCGGCTTCCGGAACCGCTGCGGCTGGCGGTGATACTCGTCGACATCCAGGGCTGGTCGGTCGCGGACGCGTCCAGGCTGCTCGCGGTCCCGGTGGGCACGGTGAAAAGCCGCTGCGCGCGGGGGCGCTCGAAGCTGGCTGTAATGCTCGACTACCTGCGTCCCGGGAACCCTGCGCCGCTCGATTCCGTCAGTCAGAGCAGGCACGTCAATACGCCTGGAGCGGTCGGAGGAGGTGTCGGCGATGACCACTGATCGGCATCCGGATGTGGAGCACCTCGATGCCTACGCCGGTGGGGACCTTTCGGCGTCCGCCGTGGAACTCCACGTCCACGGCTGCCCGCAGTGCGGCGAAACCGTGGCGGCGCTGCGTCGGGTGCGCCACGACCTCGCCGCGCTGGCCTCGGTGACCATGCCGGAGGACGTCGCGACCAGGCTGTATGCCGCCCTGGTCAGCGAGCAGGAGCGGTACCGGCCGGCCGGCCTGGACGGCGGCGCCCACCCCGGCCCGGCTGAGGCGGACGGGCGCGGGCTGATGCCGCCGCGGTCGGTGCCACGCCGGCCGGTGCGCTGGCTGCGGCCACTGCGGCCATCCCGCGCACGCACCCGGTCGTATCCCGGGGCGCCGGGATGGACGCGTGGCCGGGGCCGGCCGGCCGGGCGGCCGCTGCGGGTGGGGCAGGTCCCACCGTGGCTGAGCGCGGCAGCTGCCTGCCTGACAGTAATCGTCGCGGTGGTCGGCCTTGTGGGGGCACTGGGCCGCAACACCGGGCGAAGCAGCGTCGGCGAGGCCGTCAGCCAGGCCGTGGCACCGCTGTCGGCCGACATCACCGGATCGTCCGAGGGGACGCGCCGCGCGGCGGGGGCCGACTCAAGCGGCAGCGCGGCGGCCCCGCCAGCCGCCGCCCCCGCGGCAACGGCGGCTGGCGGCGGGGAGACCACCACCGCCACGGCGGCGATATTCGCGCACACCGGGCATCTGCTCAGCATCTCCGACATCCCTCGGCACACCCTCGACCTGCTGTCCGGGCGGATCAAGGGGACGTTCCAGGCGCCGCTGCGCAACTACGGCGCCGCCCCCGCGGTGCCACCCGCCGCGGCGGCGGCCCTCATCACCGAGCTGACTCAGCCGGATCTGCGCACCTGCTATCTCAGCCTGGCGACCCAGACCGGCGGCAACATCATCGCTTTGGATCTCGTTGCCTTCGGCGGGCGGCCGGCGGTGCTGGTCGTGCTGTCCGTCCCGACCGATCCCGACAAGCTGCAAGTGATCGTTCTTGACGAGCGGTGCGGAGTGACCAACATCGCAGCCGCGATGTGGTACAGCACCACCACATCCCGGCGGTAGTCACCTGGGCCGCGGCTGCCGGATGTTGGTCGACGTGGGCGCCGCCCGCGCGGCCGGACATCCGTCGGACACGGCCCAGATCATGCCCAACCGCTGGTCATCGGTGTGCCAGTAACGATCCCCGGCCCGCCTCGGAGTAGCTCTGGCGTTGCCTCGACAACTCCGGCGCCACCGCCGGGCAGCCCCCGACGGTGGCGCCGGAGCGCCGGTCGGGCCCACTTGGTGGCGCCGCGGGAGCGCAGGCGGGCGGGCCCGGCGGCGGTACGGGAGCACAGCCGAGGGAATCGGGTGCGCAATGGGACAGTTGTGGGAGGCGCACGGCCTCACCGGCGACAGCCGGCGATCTGAAGGGACAGGTGGAAATGTGACCGCGCACAGCAGCGGGAACGAATCGCGCATCCCGGACGCCCGGGATCCCGATGTCCGAGATGTCATCATCATCGGATCCGGTCCGGCCGGCTACACCGCGGCGATATACACGGCGCGCGCGAACCTGCGCCCGCTGGTCTTCGAGGGTGCGGTATCGGCCGGCGGCGCGCTGATGACCACGACCGAGGTGGAGAACTTCCCCGGTTTCCCCGAGGGTGTCCAGGGCCCCGACCTCATGGACGGCATCCGCCGGCAGGCCGAGCGCTTCGGCGCGGAACTGCTCGCCGAGGACGTCACCGCGGTCGACCTGCGGGCCGACCCGAAGATCGTAACTGTCGAGGACCAGACCTACCGCGCCCACACTGTGATCATCGCCACCGGCTCGGCGTACCGCCGGCTGGGCCTGCCGGACGAGGAGCGGCTGCTGGGACGCGGGGTGTCCGCGTGCGCGACCTGTGACGGCTTCTTCTTCCGGGACCAGGACATCCTCGTCGTCGGCGGCGGTGACTCCGCGCTGGAGGAGGCGACGTTCCTGACCCGCTTCGGCCGGTCCGTCACCGTCATCCACCGGCGGGACCGGCTGCGGGCAAGCGCGATCATGCAGCAGCGCGCGTTCGCCAACGACAAGATTCGGTTCCGCTGGAACGCCGAGGTCGTGGCGATCCTCGGCGAGGAGCGGGTCACCGGCGTCCAGGTCCGCGACACCGTGACCGGCGAGACCAGCGAGATAGCCGCCAGCGGGCTGTTCGTCGCCATCGGCCACGAGCCACGCACCGAGCTCGTCCGCGGCCAGCTCGACCTGGACGCCGCTGGTTACGTCGCGGTCGAGCATCCGTCCACCCGCACCAACCTGCCCGGTGTGTTCGCCTGCGGCGACGTCGTGGACCACATCTACCGGCAGGCCATCACGGCGGCCGGCACCGGGTGCGCCGCGGCGCTGGACGCCGAACGCCATCTGGCTGCCCGTGAGGGCGAAGCCGGCCGGCCGCCCCGGGCGCCCGCCGAGGCTGTCGCCGGGGCGGCCGCGTCCTGACCGCCCCGCCAACAAATCGATCATGCCTGTGCTGACCGGGTGCGGCTCCGGTCGCAGCGTCCCAGGCCAGCACAACCGTCCACGCGGCGTCCATCGATGACGATCGGCCCAGCGGCGGCAACCGGAAGCATCGACAACAACCAGGAGGAGATCACTATGGCAGGAGCCACCCAGCCCGTCACCGACAACAGCTTCACCGAGGAGGTACTGAAGAGCAAGGTGCCTGTCCTGGTCGACTTCTGGGCGGAGTGGTGCGGGCCCTGCAGGCTGGTCGCCCCGGTCCTCGAGGAGATCGCCGCCGAGCACGGTGACAAGCTGCGGGTCGTCAAGCTCAACATCGACGAGAACCCGCAGACCGCTCGGCAGTACCAGATACTGTCCATCCCCACCCTGGCCGTGTTCGTCAACGGCGAGGTGGACAAGAGCATCGTCGGCGCGAAGCCGAAGGCCGCCCTGCTGCGGGATCTCTCCGCGTACATCTGAGGCGCCCGCGGACGACGCCCACTCGAAAGGGGCGCGCCCGTGGCCTCCGCGTCCCACCACACCTGTGGCCTGTCTGGATCGGTCCGCTGATCCAGACAGGCCACAGGTGTGAAAGAAACACGACCGCGCCGCCCCTGCCCGTCAGGAGCCGCACAGGCCGAACAGCCGACAGCACGAGAAAATCCACCGCCGCCACCCGGCTGCCCCACGACCACGGCGGTGGCGGCAGGACGAGCCGCTAGCCTGTGTCTCCGTGACCCGTCCGCGAGCAGGTTCGAGTGGTAACCGCAGGATCAAACTCCTGCGTCTCGGCGACCGCGACCCCTCGGTCGCCGAGATACGCGCCGCGCTGATCTCCCTGTCGTTCCTGCCGGCCGCGCCGCACCAGCAGGAAGCCCCCGCGGCCGGCCGGCCGCGGCCGAGCGGGACGGATCTGCCGCACCCGGCCGCCCCGCCAGGCACCGGGCTGCCGGACGGCGGACCACGAAGCGGCACACGGGCGGGGGCACCCGACACGCCGATGCCGGCGGCAGCCCGCTTCGACGCCGCCCGCGAACTCGATGCCGCCCTGGAGTTCGACGCCGCCCTGGACCGGGCCGTCCGGGCGTTCCAGCAGAGCCGGGGACTGTCCGCGGACGGCATCGTCGGCCCGGACACCTTCCGCGCCCTGGAGGAGGCCCGTCGCAAACTGGGCGACCGGTTGCTCTTCTACAGCGTCAACCACCCCTTCATCGGGGATGACGTGGCGTCGCTGCAGGAACGGCTGTCGAACATGGGGTTCGACGTGGGACGGACGGACGGCATCTTCGGCCCGCGGACCGAGGCGGCGCTCAGGGACTTCCAGTACAACCGCGCGCTGGAGCCCGACGGCCGGTGCGGGCCGCTGACGCTGCGGGAGCTGAAGAAGCTCGAGCGCACCGTCGTCGGTGGCCGCCCGGACGTGCTGCGGGAGTCGGTGCGGCTGCTCCAGCGGGGCCCGTCTCTGCTCGGTGTCGTGGTCGCGGTCGACCCCGGCCACGGCGGGAACGACCCTGGAGTCACCGTCGGCGACCTGTGCGAGCGCGATCTCATCGCCGATCTCGCCGCCCGGCTGGAGGCCCGGCTGCTGGCCTCCGGTCTGGAGGCCTACCTCCTGCACGGCCCGCACGAGTCCCCGGACGACGTCGAACGGGCGCACCGCGCGAACGAGATCGGCGCGGACCTGCTGGTGTCGCTGCACCTGGACGCGGGGAAGTCACCCCAGGCCCAGGGGGTGTCGTCCTACTACTTCGGCAACGCCCGGGGCTCGTCCGCCGTGGGCGAACGTCTTGCCACGCTCGTCCAGAAGGAGCTGGTGTCCCGCACGGACCTGGTCAACTGCCGGACCCACGCCAAGACGTGGGAGCTGCTCCGGTGGACGAGGATGCCGGCGATCCGGACGGATCTGGGATATCTGACGAACCCGCACGACGCCGCCGCGCTGGGGTCGCCGGAGTTCCGGGACACGGTCGCCGAGGCCATCCTCGCCGCGGTGCAGCGGCTGTTCCTGCCGCCGGATCTCGACCCACCGACCGGCCAGCTGCGGGTCCCGACCCTCGCCTCTCGCCGCCCCCGCTGACCGGGAGCCTGCCGCCAGGGGCCTCCCCGGTCCCCGGACGTTCTGGAGGGCATGGAGGCCTTTCCCCTCGCCGGTCCGCCCCATCCGGTGCCGTCCGGACGGCCCGGCGTCGTTAGGACCGTCCCGCGCCGTCCCGCGCTGTTAGGACAGGCCGGCGGACGACGGAACGGCCCGCTCGCGCCGGGGGATGCGTCGGCGGGACGGACGGCGCAACCACGGGAATCGGAAGAACAGGAGCGGCCGAGGCCATCGGAAGACGGCCGGACGGCCGAGGTCAGCTCGCAGGGACGGTCCCGGCGACGCTTCCGACCTGACGCAGCATCCCTTCGGGCGCCATCGACCCGAGCAGCCGTTCCAGGGCCACCTCGACGTCCTCCCGCCAGCTCACGGTGTTCTTGACCTCGAGCCGCAGCCGTGGCCACCGATGGTGGGGCCGCACGGTCTTGAAGCCGACGGCGAGCAGGTAGTCGGCGGGCACCACGCACCGGGTGCCTTCGCCCTTGAGGTCACCGAACGCCTCAATGGCGCGGAAACCACGCCGGAACACGTCCTTGGCAATCGTCTGGACGAGGATGCGCCCGAAGCCCTGCCCGGCGAAGTCCTCCATGATTTTCACGGTCATGAGCAGGACGGCGTCCGGGCTGACCGGGCTGGTCGGGAAGGCGACCGCCCGGGGCACGTACGCGGCCGGCGCGTACATCGCGAAACCGGCCGGGACGCCGTCCACATATACGATCTTTCCGCAGCTTCCCCACTCGAGGAGGGTGGAGGACACCCACGCCTCCTTCTCCAGCGCGGTGTCTCCGGCCTCCTCGGCACGGCTACGGGCGACGGGGTCGAGCTCCCAGAAGACGCATCGGCGACATCGCACCGGCAAATCGTCGATGTTGTCGAGAGTGATGTTGGCGATGCGGCGGCTCATAGCTCGACGATCCACCCGGCCCGGGTCCTGGTGGCGACGGCAACGCTGACATCTCGCACAGGGCCAGACTAGCCCGGCTGCCCGGATCCTCATCGGCCTGCCCCGGATCCGCCCAGCCGTGTCGGGCTCGGTCAGGGCGTGTCCGATGGCTGTTGGTCGATGTGGGCGGCGATCCAGGCGGACTCCCGCAAGGCGGAGGAGGAGCGCACAGCGGAGTTATGGGCGGCGGCGACACGGCGGGGGCTGTCTGGACACCGCCCGCGCGATCGATACAGCCATCAGGCACGCCCTGGTGCCGCGTCAGTCAACGCTCACCAGCACGGCCGTGTTTTTCCGGGCTTTTCCGCATCTGGGCCATATCCCGAGCGCCCGGGCGCGGGAGCGGGCCGGGGGCCGGGGGGCGATCCATGACCGCGGGCGCCCCGGCCCTGAGGGGCCTCAGGCATCCGAGGGCTCGCGCCTACGAACATGCTCATCGACGCGCACCCGCCCCGCGCTCAGCGATCAGGCGCCTGGAACATCCGGGGCCCGCGCTTCGAGCGTCCCCGCGACGGTGTTCGGTCAGCCCTCCGGGGCGGGTGAAGGCCCCGTGTGCGGCCGTGCTGTTTCACGTGGGCACGAGGTTCCACGTGAAACAGCGGCGCTTCCTCGTCTTCCTTGTCCGGGCCGGGAGCCCTCACCCGGACGAGGAAGACGAGGAAGCGGCTCCCGACGCCGTCATCACCGCGACGATCCGCTCCAGGTCCTCGACGCTCGCGAACTCGACGGTGATCTTCCCCTTGTTCCGACCCATGTCGACCTTCACCCGTGTGTCGAACTGGTCGGAGAGACGGGATGCGAGCTTGTGCAGGGCTGGCGAGGTGACCCGCGGCCGGCGGGGCGGCGTCCGCCGCGGCCCCTCCTCGCCCAGCGCGACGATCTCCTCGACGGCCCGCACGGACAGCCCCTCGGCGACGATGCGGGTGGCGAGCCGGTCCTGCGCATCGGGATCCTCCAGCGACAGCAGCGCCCGGGCGTGGCCGGCCGAGAGCACGCCGGCTGCCACCCGTCGCTGCACGGCCGGCGGCAGCCCCAGCAGTCGGATCATGTTGGTGACGTGGGAGCGGGAGCGCCCGAGCTTCCCGGCGAGTTCCTCGTGGGTGGCGCCGAAGTCGCGCAGGAGCTGCTCGTAGGCGGCCGCTTCCTCCAGCGGGTTGAGCTGTTGGCGGTGCAGGTTCTCCAGCAGGGCGTCGCGCAGCATGGCGTCGTCGGCGGTGTCTCGTACGATGGCGGGGATCTGGCTGAAGCCCGCGAGCTTGGACGCCCGCCAGCGCCGTTCGCCCATGACCAGCTCGTAGCGTCCGGGCATGATCTCGCGGACGACGATGGGCTGGAGCAGGCCGACCTCACGCAGGCTCGCGGCCAGCTCCTCCAGGGCGTCCTCGTCGAAGTGCGTCCGCGGCTGGCGGGGGTTCGGCGTCACCGAGTCGACCGGGACCTCCCGGAAGGTGGCGCCGTGGACGGGCGTCGGCCCGACCTGCAGCCCGAAACCGTCATCGATGCCCGTGCTGATCCCGCCGGTGCCCTCCGTCCCGGTCGGGATCAGTGCTCCCAGGCCGCGTCCCAGCCCACCCCGGCGCGCGGTCACACTCCCACTCCGTTCGGCTCGAAGCCCCGTTCGGCGAGTTCACGCGCGGCGGCCAGATAGGACAGTGACCCGCGGGAGGCGGGGTCGTAGGTCAGCACCGAGCGGCCGTAGCTCGGCGCCTCGGCGATCCGCACGTTACGCGGGATGGTCGTGCCCAGGACGCGGTCGCCGAAGTGCTCCTTGACCTCGTGCACGACCTGGTCCGCCAGCCGCGTCCGCGAGTCGTACATGGTCAGGATGATGGTGGACAGTCGGAGTTCCGGGTTGAGATGTGCCTGCACAAGTTCGACGTTACGCAGGAGCTGTCCGAGCCCCTCAAGCGCGTAGTACTCGCACTGGATGGGGATCAGCAGCTCCTTGGCGGCCACCAGGGCGTTGACGGTGAGCAGCCCGAGGCTCGGCGGGCAGTCCACCAGGATGTAGTCGACCTCCTGCCGCAGCCCGGCGATCGCCCGGCGCAGCCGGGTCTCCCGGGCCACCACCGACACCAGCTCGATCTCCGCGCCGGCGAGGTCGATCGTGGCCGGGGCGCAGTACAGCCCCTCGGCCTCGGACGACCTGACGACGACCTCCTCGAGCGGCCGGTCCCCGAGCAGCACCTCGTAGATGGACGGGACACCGGAACGGTGGTCGACCCCGAGAGCCGTCGATGCGTTGCCCTGTGGGTCCAGGTCGATGCAGAGGACCCGGCATCCGTGCATGGCGAGGGCCGTGGCGAGATTGACCGTGGTGGTGGTCTTCCCCACCCCGCCCTTCTGGTTCGCCACGGTGGCGATGCGCTGTCGCGTCGGCCGCGGAAACGGCCGCCGTCGTTCCATTGTCAAGGCTTCCACTGCCGCTGCTGCCGCCGCTCCGATAGGGGTGGATTGATCGTTCGTATCCAGTGACGTGTCGGCGGGCTGAACCCCGTTCCGCACCGCGCGCATGGATCTGCTGCTTCCTCCTGGCGCTGTTTCACGTGGAACGTGCGCGCCCACCTGCACGTTGCGCCTCCCGTCCTCGCCGCGTTTCACGCGTTTTCCCACTTCCCTGCCGGCGCCCAGGCTGTGGTGCGGCATGGACGGCGCGCAATACGGTGGTCGGATCAGTCACCCTTCCGACCCCGCACTTCACGACGGCCACATCACGCCAGCCCTGGGCCTCCAGCTCACCTCGCGCGATCGACAGCTCCTCGACAACGCCTGCCCCGCGCAGCGCAAGCATGACACCGCCCGGTTTCACCATTGGCAGGAGCATCGCGCCCAGCCGTTCCAGGGGCGCGAGGGCCCGTGCAAGGCAAACGTCGAACGCGTGGGTCTCCACGGTAGCGGCAGCGTCGGGCGCGCGTCCGCGAAGCACGGTGACCCGCCCCTCAAGACCGAGCCGGCCCACCGCCTCCTGAAGGAACAGACATCGGCGCTGCATCGGCTCGAGAAGGGTCACCCGCAGATCGGGACGAGCGAGGGCGAGCGGTATCCCGGGCAGGCCGGCTCCGCTGCCCACGTCCACGACGGCTGCCGCCTGATCGATCGCCTCCGCCACGACCGCGCTGTTGAGCAGATGACGCTCCCAGAGCCGGTCGGCCTCTCGAGGGCCGATCAGGCCGCGTTCGACACCAGCGGTGGCAAGGAGGTCCGCATAGACGCGGGCGAGCTCGAAACCGGCTCCGAAGACCTCGGGAGCGACGGACGGAGGATTGTACACAGGCACCATCCGACCAGCATGCTCGACAGCGGGACACAAACGGCGCAACCAGCCTTCGGCACGCTCCGGAATTCCCACCGGATCGACTGCGCCGGCCCGGCAGGCCCGAGAAGCGGCCTGGGGATCCGCTCCGGGCGGACCCGGCAGACCCGGCAGACCCGGCAGACCCGGCAGCCTGTCCCGGAGTCGGTCTGGACGAGCGCCCGAAAGAGCACGGGCCAGCGGGACGCCGGACGGCATTCGCGATCTCGCGGATTCACGACCGACAGGGATCAGGCGGCCCGGCCACCGCGCCGACGGCCAGGACACCTCCGATGCCCGCCACCCCCGGTACCCGTGAGCTGCCCCGGGCCCTGGTCCTGGGTCGCAGATCAGGCCTCCTGCCCCGGCCATCGCAGGATGACCGGGAGGTCCGGCCGCTCGTTGTCCAGCAGCACGTCAGCGACGTCCATGGGCGCGGCCAGCGTCCGGTAGAGCTCCTGCCCTGGCAGGTAGCGCCGTTCGTAGCGCTCGCGAACCGCGTCCGTCGACCCGAACAAGGCGACGTCCCGGCCCAGCCCGCGGCGCAGCGACTCCGCCGGGCTGACCCGCACGAAGACGCTGACCTCCCAGCAGGCGCGCAGTTCCTCACGCAGCAGGAAAACGCCGTCCAGCAGCAACACCGCGTTCTGTGCGGCGGTCCGCTCCGGCACGCTGCGGGCGGCATCGTACCCATGATCGAAAATGGCACTGCGAAAACGCCGGTCGCCACCCGGCCCGAGCGGGTCGATGACGAGACGTCGAAGAGCCGCATAATCGAACGAATCGAAGAAATAGCCCACCGGCGACAGCGCGCCTCTGCGACGGCGCACGGCTTCCGGGTGGTGGAAACCGTCGATGCTCACGCGCACCACCGGCCTGCCCAGGCGCGTGACGCTCCGCGCGAGCTCGTCGGCCAGCGTGGTCTTGCCCGCGGCGTCCGGCCCGTCGACGGCCACCCGGAGCACCTGGTCCGGCCGGGTGGTCACCAGCAGGTCCGTCAGGGCTTCGATCACACGCGTCCGTGTGCATCCCGCATCCGGGCCACCGGTCATGGCGAGAGACCGTATCGAGGCTGGTAACGATGAACAGCGTTGACACCGAGCGGCACACCAACACCGACCACTCGGGATCCCCTGGCAACGACCGAACGGGGAACACAGCCCACCCCGACGCGGGCCATCTGATCAGGCACCGCGTCGCTCACGGCTTCCGGGACCATGCCCAGCACCGTCCACATCCATCACCGCCCGCACCGCCGCTGCCCGCACCGCCACCACCTGCACCGTCACCGCCCGACGACACGCACTCCGAACAAAACCACCCGGGACCTGGCCCCACCTCCACCCAGGCGAACACCCACCCGCCCTGCTCGCCGTCGCACAACCGAATCATGAAAGCGAGGGAACAAGTGATTGCTGGAGCAGCCACTTCCGTACTCGTTCTTCTGGTTACGGGGCTGCCCGGCCGGTGTGCTGGCTGCTCCGGCGTGGTCTGGAGGCGCCGGGTGCCAGGTTGTGGGTGTGGGCGCCCGCAGCCGCGCCGCCGTAACGCCCTTTAATCCCCCGGTGCCCGGCGGGGCCACCCGGCGGACACCACGATCCGTCCCAGCCCCCGAAGA